>JBGANP010000029.1:0-36480 GCA_044222255.1 Phycisphaerales bacterium | reverse complement strand
GCAGGGCTTGCGTAGCGGGGATTGGTCGATATGATGCGCTGGCGTTTGGGCGGATATGGTGCCGCTGAAGGCTTCCCAGAGTCCCTGATAGTGACCGGAGCCGCGGCGGCCGAGGAGGAGATGCTCTTCGCCGGAGGCCGCAGACGATGCCTTTAACGCTGAAAGTGCGGACGTGCATCCCGACATCTGCGGCGGTGGCGAGGGTTTTGTAGGTGGCGTGCTAGCGATGAAATAGGCCGGTATGGGGCTCGCGCGAAACGCGGCGACCCCGTGGCACGCGAGAGTGTGGTGTGGAGTGGGTCGAGATGAGATTGGCCGCTGGGAGGCGCGGGTTGCTCTTTGCGCCCGGCCCAGAGATTGTTGATGGCGGCGGCGATTGCTGGCGGGGGGTCGATCGCGGGGAGAAGTTCGATGCGCGGGGATGCGCCGTGGCTGATCGGGTGGATCGTGGTGGTGGGGATTTCGGGGTACGAGATCATCGAGCGTTGAATGCCTTGGAATGCTGGGCATTGCGAGCGGGTGCGAGAGTCGCCGCGGCGTCACGGCATGGGCGTACCCTATGCGTGCATGGCAGACTTTGAAGGCGCCGATCGACCATCGATGGCGAGAAACACCGTCTCCAGCGGGTCCGCGGGAGCGATGGTTGTAGGCGTTTGTACCTACAACCGCGGGCCGAAGATCAAGCGGACGCTTGAGGCCATCCGGCGCGATGGACACGTCGGCGGGCCGGCTGACCCGGGTGATCGTGGTGGACAACAACTGCACCGATGCGACCGCGAATGTGGTTCGGGAGTTCATCACGTCTTGGACGGGCATACCGATCACGCTGGTACGGGAACCGGTGCAGGGACTGGCGGCCGCACGCAGGCGGGTGTTCCTGGAAACGGCGAGCCGATCGTTGCGTTTCTGGATGACGACTGTCTACCGGATCGGGGATGGCCAGGAGCACTGCTCTCATGCCTGGACGCCGAGCGCGCGCCGGGCATGGTGGGCGGGCGCGTTGAGCTCGTGTGGGAGGAGCCACCGACGCGGCTTGCGATGGCAACGGTCAGCGCTTGGCACATCAGGACTTTGGCCCAACACGTGCACGATTGGAGCATCCGCAGTATCTTGCAGGGGCGTCGATGGCGCTGCGGCGGAGCGATCGAGCAATCGGGCATCCTTGCCAGCGGCGTGCTGAGCGGACGAGCCGGAAAGTCCCTGACGAGCGGCGAGGACTACGAGATCGGTGTTCGATTGCGACGGGCCGGCTTTGAGGCCTGGTACGAGCCCTCGGCGGTGCGGTCACCTCATTCCTCCCGAACGCATGCACCCGGAGTACATTCATGCGTCTGACTCAGGGCGTGTCGCAGTCCGAACCGTGGATCAAGTTGGATGGCCGCGGGCGAGCCACTCCGAGTCGTGGGTGCTTGAAAACTGAGCACCGCGAGGCGCAAGCTCGGACGGACCCGATGGCTGGAATGGCGACCCTGGCGGCGGCCGGTTCGCATGGCGCAGCGGCAGGGCCGATGCGACGGGTGGGAGCAGGTGCTGCAGCATGTCCGGCAGAGAGTGAACGCGCGGACATCGGCCTAAGCAAGCGCGCGTCCCGTGATCCAAGCGCGGATGCGCCGGGATAGGGTTTTCCGCTTGCTTCGTGTTGACTTCTCGAGGAAGTTGGTGGGGTGGACCAGCCGCATCGGCGGCGAGCCGACGGCAACCTCGCGCAGGCGGGGATGGCGATCCAGAGCCTGGGGATGCACGAAAAGTAGAACATTCTGGGCGTACCACCACTCCACATCGTCGCGATCCCAGAGCGGGCGGCGAAGCGCGTCGGCGCAGAGCATGCCGTGGCGCGAGAATCGCTCGAACCAGTACCCCGGCCACTGCTCGTTGACGTGGTGCGTGCCCCCTTGTCGCGGGATGGCTGCAGAGAAGAGCACGACGGGTGCCAACGATGTCAGAAACGTCACGAGGGTGTCGGAGTGTTCGTGCGGCAAATGCTCGCCGACTTCCAGGCACATCGCCAGATCGAACCGGCGATCCAGCGTCGGCGGATGGGTCAGGTCTGCCGCGATGAAACGATCGGCGGGGATTGCGAGCCGGTCACGCTGCACGTAGTCGCCATCGAGTCCAAGACAGTCGGAGGCGCCGCACTCGGATGCGACCGAGAGCCAATGCCCTTCGCCGCATCCCACGTCGACCACGCTGCGGGGCTGATGCGGTGACATCAGGTCGAACACCAGCGGCAGTACCGTCCGCGCGGAATATTGCATGCCCTGCGCGTGTCGGTCATAGAACTGCGAGGAGTAGTTGGACATCTTTGGAATCTAGGATAGGTGTCGAGTCAGGAGAGCGGTCGACGCTCGATCAACGCTCATCCGCATCGGGCTGGCCAACGTTCTGGTCACCAAACCCGTCCGCACACTTGCGAAGGAGCACATCCAGTACCGGCCCGGCGGATGCGTCGGAGGAACTTATCACCTGTCCCATCGCGGCCATATGGCGGCGGAGGGATTGGATGGCGTCGTCGCTGGGGTCGTCGGTGAGTCTGATGCCCGCGAGCAGCCAGCCGCCGGGAGCAAGCACGCGCCAGAGTTCTCGCATGAGCGGATCGCGATGTTGCGGCTCGGCGGGGAGGCCGAGGTGGACGATGGCGTGGAACGCGCCGGCGGTTTCGCCGGCGAGGGTTTGGGCGATGGCGGCCGCGCCGTGGTCGTCGGCGGGGGCGATGTGCTCGATGGAGAGGTTGGGGGCATCGTAACGGCGCGCGGCGAAACGTGCGCTCTGCTCATCGGGGGTGAGGCTGACGACCGCGCCGGAGTCGCCTGTCATGTGCGCGAGCCACGCGGCGGTGTAGCCGGTGGTCATGGGTGCGGAGCAGATTTCCAGGATGCGCGAGCCGGGGCGGAGGATGGACTGGATGCGGGCGTAGCGGTGCAGGCCGATGTCGCCCATCACATCCGCGTAGCAGCGGTCGCGGGTGCAGCGGATGATCATCTTGGAACCATCGGCGAAGGTGATGCGGTAGTCCTTGAAGCCGTTGCCGGTTTGGCCGTCGGGTGTGGCGCGGCGGGCTGCGAGGGCGCGGCCGAGGCGCTCGGAGGTGAGTTCCTTGTAGTAGCAGGGACCCGCGTGCAGGCCGCGGCGGATGCCGAGGGAGGAGCGGATGCTCTCGAGCCAGAGGGCGATTTGGTGGAAGGAGCGGGAGCGCGCGGAGCGGAAGCGGTCGCGGGTGGCGAAGAGGCGGGAGAGCAGCGAGCAGGGAAAGGTGTTTGTCTCGGGCACTGAACGATCGTTGGCGTGATGCGACTGCAATACTTGTATCCGCGGGATTCGCTCGCCCCCCCACAAAGACTCGCTCATCCCGGGCGTGTGAGATCAGCCGCCGAGCAGTCCTTCAAGTCCCGGCATGTTCGGCAGACCGAGGGCTTCAGCTTCCTTGGCGATCTCGCGCTGGGCCATGACCTTGGCGATGTCGGAGGCGTTGTTGACGGCTTCGACGATGAGTTGCTGGACCTGTACGCGGGAGGCGTCGGAGCCGGAGGCGAGGCCCATGCAGACGGCGGGTTCGAGGGTGACGGAGATGAGCTTCATGTCGCCGCTGACGGTGGCGCGGACCGCACCGCCGCCGGAGCCGCCGGCGGCGCGGAGTTCGCCGAGGCGCGACTTGATGCGTTCACCGGATGCCTTCAGAGCATCTTTGTTTTTCATGAGACCGGCGAGTGCGCCGGCGGCTTTGAGGGAGTCGAACATCGGGGGCTCCGAGAGTTTGTGAGTGGGGGATCAGGATCGGCGGCGCTGCTGGACATCGACGATGCGGCCGCCGAAGACTTCGAGGGCGTGCTTCACCAGCGGATTGTCCATGGGCTGGGATGTGCCGGATGAGGGTGGCTGAGATCGAGGAGCGGGCGAGGCGTCTGCATCCGAGGAGGAATCGGCGGATGCAGAGTTAGCGGTGGAGGCATCATCGGCGCGTGGGGCGATGGATTCGCTGCCGGCCGCGGCACGCAGGGTGACCTCGACCTTTGAGCCATGCTCGCGGCTGATGAGGTCGGTGATCTGGGTGATCCACTTGGGCGCACCGGTCGCGTATTTCGGCGTGCTCACGACGGTTGCCTTGCCGGCATCCAGGAATGTGAGCGAGGAGTTGGTGAGGATCGCTTTGAGGATCGGAGAGATGCCGGGGGAACGGATGACCTTGGACCAGAGCGGCGCGAGCGCGGCGGGGGTCGCGAGGGCGCCGAGGCCGACGATCGGGACAGGGGTGTTGGGATCTTCGGTGATGGGTTCGGATGGCCGCGTCTCGGAAACATCGGGAGCGCGGGGCGCGGCCACTTCCGTTCGCACGGTGGCGATCGGAGCGGGAGCGACCGGCTCGGATTGAGACGACGGGGCGGTGGTGTCATCCGCCCCGACTATTTTTTTCCCGCGGGCCCTCCGACGAGAGCGGGAGCGGTGCCGGTGCGAGCCGCGCCGGGGCGGACGGCTCCGGCGAGGAGAGCGGTGACATCCGCGAGTTTCTCGCTGAGAGACATACGGACGATGGAGGCATCGAGGATGGCGCGGGGGCCGGAGGATGCTTTGCAGTTGCGGGCGGCGGCATCGCAGACGGCGATGAGGTGGGTGAGCCCGGCGGCATCGAATCGCGCGGCTTGAGCGACGGCTTCTTCGCGTGCTTCATCGGAGAGTTCGACAAGCTCGGTTTCCGGGCCGCAGGCGGAGATGACCATGAGATCGCGGAAGCGGTCGGCGAGGGTGCCGAGGAGCTGCTCGGGAGAGACGCCGCGTTTGCCGAGATCGTCGGCGGCTTTGAGTGCTTTTGCGGGTTCGCCGCCCGCGATCGCGCCGACCAGGTTGGCGACGAGCGTGCGATCGGGGAGACCGAGGAGTTCTTCGAGAAGTTTGGGTGTGAGCTTCTTCTCGCCCGCTGCGAGGAGGCGATCCATGAGAGAGAGGGCATCGCGCATCGAGCCGTTGCCGAGGCGGGCGACCATGTGAAGGAGTTCCTGATCGGCGGTGACGCCCTCCTGCTTGATGACATCGGCGAGGTGCCCCGCGATGACGGCGGTGGAGATGCTGCGGAAGTCGAAGCGCTGGCAGCGCGACTGGATGGTGGCGGGGACTTTGTGGGTTTCGGTGGTGCAGAGGATGAAGACGACGTGCTCGGGGGGCTCCTCCATCGTCTTGAGCAGGGCGTTGAAGGCCTGCGTGGTGAGCATGTGGACTTCGTCGATGATGTAGACTTTTTTGCGGCCGCGGAGGGGGCGGTAGGAGGCATTGGCGATGAGGGTTCGGGCCTCATCGACGGAGTTGTTGCTGGCGGCGTCGATCTCGATGGTGTCGGTGTCGTTGCCCTTCATGATCGCCTCGGCGATCTCGGGGATCTCTTTGCCCTTGTCGTTGACGGCGTTGAGGGCGCAGGCGAAGAGGCGTGCGGTGGAGGTCTTGCCGACGCCGCGCGTGCCGGTGAAGAGATACGCGTGCGCGACGCGGTTCTGCTTGATGGCGGTCTGGAGGGTTTTGACGATCGCTTCCTGCCCGACGAGTTCGGAGAAGGTGCGCGAGCGATAGCGGCGGGCGAGGACGGTGTAGGCCATGGGAGGGGATTGTAGAGGAGTCTGGGCGGGTGCCGCCGCGCGGCGGTGGCTAGGCGAGTTACCGGGCAATCGATTCCCAAGCTCAGCTCACGTCTGGCGCGAGTTCATGCTTATTGCAATCCCATCGGTCGGCGGCCAGGACACCAGCAGTACCGGGCATGGCTCGCTTATGGCTGCTGCGGTCAAGCTCTGACCAGGTTCACGATCACGCCCGTACACCGGGCCAGGCCGCCGACCGAAGGGACTGCGTAAGGGGGTGATGGTACGCGGGGGTACTCCCCATAACCACCGAACGGTCCATTCACCCGCTTTCGCGTCTGGTGTTCCGACCGTTGAATCCGGGTCTTGCATGTCTTCGGCCCGAGTATTCCGGCCAAGGGATCGGAAACCCGGCCGGGTCGGCAACATCGGCCAATCCGCGGCCGAATCGGGAGAGGACGGGCGCGTTCGTGCCCGGATCTCGTGTTCCCGAGCAACTTTGCCCGTGGGCTTTGATTCCTCCCGATCCCATACACTCGCGCCATGCCTGAAACGCCACAGAACAACGCCGCGCCGGCGGGTGCCCAATCGGGCGCACCGAGGCCATTGAACCCGCTCGATCAGCTCCAGCGGGAGCGCGGCGTCATCCTCCGCCTCGTTCGTGCCAGCTTCTTCATCATGATGGTGACGGTGGCGATGCTGCTGATCATCCAGCAGTCGCAGATCGCCAATACCGGGCAGCCGGGCGTGGGGCTTGCCATCAACTGGCTGCCGACGCTGATGGCGACGGCGGCGTTCATCATCATCGTGCTGCTGGTGGACTTCATGACGCCCAACAAGAAGATCTCCGCGTTCAGCGCGGTCTTCCTGGGGACGCTCACGGGCGTGATCGCGACGGTGGCAATGGGGTTCGTGATTGATCTTGTCGTGCGCACGTGGATTCCCGATGAGAAGGGCTTTGATGCGCTGCGGCCGATCATGACGACCGTGAAAGTCATGCTCGGGATCTCGCTCTGCTATCTGGCGATCTCGACGGTCTTGCAGACGCAGGACCAGTTCCGGCTGGTGATTCCGTATGTGGAGTTTTCCAAGCAGCTGCGCGGCGTGCGGCCGAATCTGCTGGATACATCGGCCCTGATTGATGCGCGTATCTCGGAGGTCGCGGCGACGGGGTTGATCCAGTCCTCGCTGGTGGTACCGCGGTTTGTCGTGGCCGAGCTGCAGCTTCTGGCGGATTCCGGCGATCGGCTGAAGCGCGGGCGCGGGCGGCGTGGGCTGGATGTCATCACGCGCTTGCAGCGGCTGGGCATCGTGGATGTCATCATCGACGAGACGCCGGTCCAGTCTCTGGGCGTGGATCAGATGCTGGTTGAACTGGCCGAGAAACTCGGGGCCCGCATCATTACGACCGACCTCGGGCTGGCTCGCGTGGCGCAGATCAAGGGACTGACGGCGATCAACCTGCACGATCTGGCCAATACGCTGCGCCCCGCGCTGGTGCCGGGGGAGCAGATCAGCATTCGGCTTGTCAAGAGCGGCGAGCAGCCCGGGCAGGGCGTGGGATATCTGGACGATGGCACCATGGTCGTCGCCGAGGGCGGCGCGCAGTTCATTGGTGAGGAGGTCGCGCTGCTGGTCACCTCGACGATGCAGACGACTGCCGGGCGGCTGGTCTTCGCTCGTCCTGTGAACGCGCCGGAGCATGACTCGGGGCATGATGGAATGGGCATGGGCGAGCCGCCCGCCGCGGCTTCGGACTCAATGCAATCGCCTGTGGCTCTGCCCGATCATGCACACGAGCAACGCGCCGACGAGTCGACTGCCGCGCCGGGAACTCCGGCGTTTCCGGAGCGAACCGTGGCGGCTCCGCTCACACCACCGGCACGTCCCGGGCCGTTCCCGCCCAAGCCCGCGGCGCGGCGTGGCAGCGGACCATCGACGCCGCGGAATCCGCGACGGTGGCCGCCGACTGCGGAGTGATTCGGTTACGCCGATCCGAACTGATTGAGTTTGCGGCCTACTTCCCGCCCAGCAGGCCGGGCTTTGCCTTGCCCTCGTACTTGGGTTCTTCGGCCTGTGGGGGCTGTTGCTGCGCCGCCTGGCGAGCGCTCTCGGCCGCTGTTTCCACGATGGCTGGGTCAACGCTCGGCTTGCTCTCGGGCCACCATGCCCATGCCAGCGCGATCACACCAACCAGACCAATGACCGCGAGCGCGATCAGCTTTGCTCGTTTGTCCATGACTTGCTCCGATGCATCGACGAACTCGGGTGACGCGGCCGCGCTTCCGCGGCTTATCGCCCGCTGAGATCCCGCCCGTTGACGCCGTTGCGAGTCGCGTAGAAATACTGACGCCACGCCGTGGTGCCGGGGAAGGGAGGCCCACCGACCTCATATGGATCGGCGTCGGTAGTCGGGTCCGCGAGCCAGCGCGTCGTGTAGGCGGTCGGCGGATTGAAGATGCCCGAGGGACGATACTGCGAGTTCGTGTTCGCGTCCGTGCTTTCACCGAGCGAGTGCACGTTGCTCATGCGGATCGTGGCGACGCTGGCGTCGACGAACGCGACCTGCGGTCGGCCGCCGGGGTTGTTCCACTGCGGCGGGGCGGTGGCCACGCCGCTGCCGCTCACGCCAGTTGGGCGACGCTTGGTCGCCCAGTCGAAGCGCTCATAGAGCAGAACCTTCTGCGCCGAGATGGGCACGCTGTCGAAGCGGTTTCGGGCCAGCCAGCGGGCGTCGTTGGGGCCGGTGCTGATGGCGGTGGAGTTTTCCGTCTTGTACCGACTGGCTTGCAGCCAGAACACGGGCGGATACCAGTACGAGGTGTCGTAGCCGCGGAGCTCGACGATGGTCGAACTGTTGTCTGTCGCCTTGGCCCGCTCGTTGATCACCGGGTCGGAGGGGTCGCGCATCCACTTGCCGCCCGAGTCGTTCTCTTTGATGTAGTTGCCCATGTAGGTCGTCCAGTACGCGCTAAAGGGCTCGGTGCAGCGGGTGGTCGAGTCGAAGTTGTATCCGTAGATCGTGGGCGCGCCGGACAGCGTGTACTGGGGCATGATGACCGTGTAGAACGAGAGCGGCGCGCCGCCGCCGGTGTAGTTGCCGAAGAGCACGCCCGTCTTCGCATCAAACGGATTGACGAACGAGTCCTTGAACTCCGAGGCGTATGTCGCCTGGAGCCGGGCCAGCGAAGCGAGGTTGGCCGCGCTCACGCCCTTCTGTG
Organism: Phycisphaerales bacterium; assembly: GCA_044222255.1. GTDB lineage: Bacteria > Planctomycetota > Phycisphaerae > Phycisphaerales > UBA1924 > UBA4658. The sequence continues at coordinate 27,701 of JBGANP010000029.1, read as the reverse complement.
CCGCGAGCCGTGCCTTGCTCAGCGCGGGGAGCAGGATGCCCACCAGCAAAGCGATGATCGCGATGACGACGAGGAGCTCGATGAGCGTAAAGGCGCGGTGGGCGACTTCGTAGGCGCGGCTTGACATGGTCGGACTCCTGAAGGAATCGGGAACTTCGGCCGTGATCGGGCGATGCGAACGCTACTTGCCGGCGGCCTTGCCGCCCGGCTTGCGATTCTCCTCGGGAATGCTGCTCAGGTCGGGGGCGGGGGGCTGGGTGGCTTTGGCCTGTTCGATCTGAGCATCGACAGCGTTCTTCACCTCTTCACTGACGGGGGGTGCCGTAGGCGTGGAGAAGAAGTTGAGATAGATCACCAGCGCGAGCAGAATGGCGATCACGGCCCCGACTGCGATCATCTTGGATTTGTTGTTCATCGGGCGATGCTCCGTCGAATAAAAAGAGCGGGGCCACTTCGGCCCCGCTCGATATTCTATTCCTATCCGGTAGTACAGATGCAGTGGTTTGGCTCAGTTGGCCCCGCGCGACGGGACGTCTCGACCCTTTACGCCGTTGCGTGTCGCCCAGAGATACGCGGGCCACGCCGTTGTTGACGTGAATCCGCCGGTGGCACCACCGTTCTCGATGGGGTCGCGGGACATGTTGCTCACACCGCCGGAATCGCCGAAAATCTGGAAGGTAGCAGTGGGCGTGTTGAAGATGCCCGAAGGGGTGTAGACGTTCTGGGTCTGCGGGTTGGCCGCGGCGAGTGCGATCTTGCCGATGTTCGCGCGGCCGACCGAGCTGTCACAGAAGACGACTTGCGGATTGGCGCCGCGATTGTTGAACATGGGGGGAGCATCGACGCGGCCCTGGCTCGTCCCCGAGTCACGACGCTTCACGGAGAAGTCGAATCGCTCGAACACCAGGGCCTTGGCCTCGGTTGCGGTCACCATGTCGAAGCGATTTCGGCGCCAATACTGCCGGCCGCTGGCGACGCTGGTGGTGATGAGCGTCTGGTTGCCGTTGCTGTAGCGAGACGAGTCCAGCCAGAAGGTCGGCGGGTACCAGTACGAGGTATCGATCCACTGAAAGTCCAGTGCGAAGTTCGGATTCGTGGATGTGGCCGCCTGCTGGCGGACAATCTGCATGCGCTGCCGGAGGTACTGATCCTGCGGTGCCATGATGTATTCGGGGAGGTAGTCCTCCTTCGCGATGTTGGCGGCCAGCAGTGAGGTCCAGAGCCATCCGAACGCTTCGCTGGCGGGAGTTCCACCCATCGAAGTCCAGATGCCGCCGGCAGTCTGCTCGGACTTGGGGTCCTTGTACACAGCCCACGACGAGCCGAAAGGATTGCCCGGATCGGTGGCAAAGGCGATATCGAAGGGATTGAGGAACGTTTCCTTGAAGTCCGCGCTGTACTGAAAGTGAGCGCGTCCGAGCTGGCTGAGGTTCGCCGCGCTGACGCCGAGTTGTGCCGCCTGTCGCGCCTTGCCCAGCGCGGGAAGCAGGATCGCCACCAGCAAAGCGATGATCGCGATGACGACGAGAAGCTCGATGAGCGTGAAGGCGCGGCGGAGCGATGCGGGCGTTGAAACGATGGTCATACTCTGTCCTTTCCATTCGTAGCGCTCAAGGCCACTGCGAACGCGTGTCCATTCCATCGGCGTGCGACGGGGTTTGCACGACGACAATACACGTTCACTGTCGTTCAATACGAGAGTCAGATGCCGTACGGATTGCGTACGAGCTTTATCCGGTTCATCCGCGAGCGCGTCGGAGACGCAGTCATGAACGAGCGAGGTCTGCGCTGCGTTCAACCCTGAATCACATCATGCCGGTCCGGCCTCATCTCCGGCGGAACGGGCGCGTTGTCCTGCGGCTTGCCCGGTTGCGCGGGCTGCGCCTGCGGCGCTTCGGGCTCTGGTGCCTCTTCCTTGGGCGTGCTGTCGGGCCAGGCGTACAGGTACGTCACGATCGCCAGCAGCACGACGAACAGCCCGGTCATCGCGATCACGCGGACCTTGCCGGAGCCGTCGGAATCGCCGGCGTCGGACTTGGACTTCTTCTTGCCCGACGACTTTCCGGACGATGTGGCCGTCGGCTCATCCGGTATCAGACTCTTGCGAACGTGAGTGTCGCCCATGGCTCGTTTCCTCCACGCCGCGCGGCCCGGAACGGGCCGGTCGCCCGAGGAGTCTCGGCGGCGGCGTTCAGCATCATAAGGCGCTCGCGGCGATTCGGCGCACCGGTATCCTCCCCGGGCCCGCGATTGGCTTGCCGTTTCCATTTCCCCCGAGGTGCGCTTCCATGTGGCGTCCACTGCTGACGATCGGCCTGCTTGTCTGCTCCAACGCGTTCATGACCTTCGCGTGGTACTTCCATATCGCCAAACGGGAAAAGCCGTGGCCGCTACTGGCGGCGATCGGGATCTCCTGGCTCATCGCCCTGCCCGAATACATCCTGCAGGTCCCGGCCAACCGGCTCGGGAGCACCGAGTTCGGGGGCAGTTTTACTCTGCCGCAGCTCAAAATCATGCAGGAGGCGATCACGCTGATTGTCTTCACGGCGTATTGCCTGCTGATCGCAAAGGAGCGGATGCGCCCCAACGACATCGTGGCCATGGGGCTCATCTTTGTTGCGGTGATCGTGTCCATGATGGGGCGGAAGTAGAACCGCCGTTGAATGCCGAGAACAAAAAGGGGCCCGCTCAAGTGAGCGGGCCCCTGTGTTTTCAGTGATGCGGCCGGCGGCAGTTTCCGCTCGGCTCTGACGGGATCAGCAGCCGGCGAACCAGCCGTTCAGGAAGTCGAAGATATCCTGGACGGTGAGGCCGTCAACGTGGTTGTAGTCGGGGGTGGGAGCCGCTGCGAACCAGCCGTTGAGGAAGTCGAAAATATCCTGGACGCCGACGCCGTCGATCTGGTTGTAGTTGGCGCCGCAGCAGGTGGTGGGGTTGGCCTGTGTGCCGCAAGCGGAGCCCGCGCCCTGGAAGGAGCCGGTGCATGCGGCCTGCGTGGACGAGGCACACGCGGTGCCGGTGCAGCACGCGCCAGAGGGCTGCGGGCAGGTGTTGGGCGAGCAGGTGCCCGCAGCGGTAAAGGTGCCGGTGCAGGCCGACTGCTGGACGGAGGTGCAGGTGCCGGCCGCGGCGCAGCAGGAGCCGGTGGGGTTGCAGCCCTGGCCGCCGCCGCCGGTGACCTTGACGGTGAAGGTGCCCGTGGCGCCGGAGAAGCCGGACACGCGGATGAGGTAGCGGGTGCCGGCGGTCATCGCGACGGTGACGCGGGACTTGAGGTTGCCGCAGGCATCGTCGTCGCAGCCGACCTCGGCGGTGCCGGGGCAGTTGCCCGTGCGGACCGAGAGGGCGGTGTCGTACGAGCCGGTGCAGGTGTCAACGACCCAGCTGCCGCTGGTGGCGGGGATGTAGGAGTACCACACATCCGCGGTGCCTGCGGAGGAAGCGCACGACGCGGTGCCGTCGACGGTCGCGGCCACGGTGGTGCCGTTGGAGGTCACCCCGTCGCAGAGCGCGATGGCGGAGGAGCAGCCGTCGTTGCCTTGTGGGCAGCTGACGGCGGCACAGGTCGTGCCGTTGCCCTGATACGTCGTGCCCGCGCCGGTGCAGGCGGGCGCCTGCGTGACCGAGCAGGTGTTGTTGGCGCAGCACGCGCCGGTGGGGATCGGGCAGATGTTGGGCGTGCAGGAGCCGCCGCTGGTCCAAGCGCCGGTGCAGCCGGTCAGGATGGTGACGGCGCACGAGCCGCTGATGCAGCAGCTTCCTTCCGCGCACGGATTCGGCGTGCAGCCGGTGCCCGGCAGGCCCCAGGTTCCACCGCCGCCGGTGCAGACCGCCTGCGTCACAACCGTGCAGGTCTGCGTGGTGCAGCACGCGCCGGTCAGGTTGCCCACGGTCGAGCCGCCGGGGGTGGTGATGTTCATGATGATGTGCGAGCCCGTGCCCGGCCGCCAGAGCCCGACCGCCACCGAGCCATTGCCCGGCGCGACTTCACTCGTGAGCCGGAAGTTGAACATCGTGCCCCAGCGAAGCACGTTTGCGGTGTGATCGTTGCCGGTGCCGGCGACAAAGCCGCCCGTCGCCGCCAGCATGTACGGCGTGGCGCTGAGGGTGTACACCGGCGGCGTGCCGTTGTAGCTCTGGCCGGCCCACGACACGCTCGTCGAGCCCGCGCTCGTCCCGGTGATCGTCCAGTCGTTGCTGCTCGGGTTTGCCTGATCCGCGGGCGAGTTCGGCTCCGCCACGCAGTCCACATCATGGAATCCTGATGCCGCCAGCGCGCCCTGTGTCCCGGGCAGCGGCACAATGAACGATCCGCCGCAGCGGTGCGAGTTCATGTTGTACAGCGCGTACTCGTATGTGTAAGGACCCGTGCCGGTAACCTTACACGCGAGGATGAAGCGACCGTCGTTGGGCACGTCGTACGTCGTGATCTGGACGGTCGGATCGATCTCCTGCCAGGCGTAGATGCCGGCACGCTCGCGCACGACGACCTTGCCGCTGGTAAGCGCCATCGCAAACTCGGTCGCGTTGGGCACCGTGCCGGCGCTGGCCGTGATGTTCACTTCGCGGTATGAGGCGTTGTTGTTTTTGTTTCCCAGGGCCGAATCATCGCCACAGATGTACTGGCCTTCGATGAAGAAGCGGTTGCCGCTGCCGGTGACGCCGCCCTGATTGAGCTCGCTGATGCGAGCCCGCGCCGGTCCCGCATTCGCGTTGACCGCTGGCGGATACGGGAAGAGTCCCGTGGCCGCGTTGACCTGCCACTTGGGACCGCCGCTGCCGGTGACGTTGTTGAGACCGGAGCTGTACGGATCCGAGCAGCCGACGCCGAGGGTCGTGCCGCCGGTCGCCGAGCAGCCGAAGCCGAAGTAGCTGGTGCAGGTCGAGCCCTGAAGCGCGGTGAACCCGTGCTTGAGCTGGCCCTGGCCGAGCTGCTCGAACCGCCCAGTGGACGGCGAGTAGCGATAGATGTTTTGGCTGATGGCCGGGTGGCGATTGTCCGTGCCGCCCGTGAACCAGAGCAGCGGCGTGTTGCCCTTGTTGCACGAGGTCGTGCCGACGGCGAACGAATCGAACAGCCCGCTCGCGGCATTGTTCGAGAGGTCCGGCAGATCGCCGACGATCACGTCGGCACCTGGGACCGGCGTCTGGCCGAAAGCCAAGCCACTACAGGAGAGAACTCCGAGCACAGCAAGCGCAAGCCGACCGAAACGGGGCTGAAACATGGGCACTCCTTCGCAGAAACCACCGGTCTTTGAGGGCAACGGACATCGGCGAATGCCGACGACGACGATCGTATCAGATCATGCCACAGCCTCCGGAAGATGCCGGGCATGTTCTTAAGATTCGGATGTCTGGAATGGTCCGGTTCCCTGCATGAGGGCAGAATAACTCGCGTCTGTGTGTATGCCCGTGGAATCCCGGGCCTAGTCGCCCTTCGCGACGGCCTGGTTTGGCCAAAAAAAACACCGGCGCTCCGAGTTCGGAGCGCCGGTGTGTGGTGTCAGAATCATGCTCGCTGGGACGAGATCATCCCGGCGTCGTGGGATCAGCAGCCCACGAACCACGCGGACAGGAAGTCGAAGATGTCCTGCACGTTGATGACGCCGTTGCCATCAAAGTCCGCGCGAGGATCGGCGGCGAAGAAGCCGGCGAGGAAATCGAAGATGTCCTGCACGTTCACGCCGTTGACCTGGTTGTAGTTGGCCTTGCAGCACGTCGTGGGATTGCCGACCGGGCCGCAGACGGTGCCCGCTCCGCGGAAGCTGCCGGAGCATGCGGTGGAAAGGGTGATCGAGCAGGTCGTGCCGACGCAGCACGCGCCGCTGGTCTGCGGGCAGGGGTTGGGAGAGCAGACGGTGTTGTCGCCCTGGTAGTTGGCCCCGCCGCAGACGAGGTGCGTCTGGATTGAGCAGACGCCGCTCACGCAGCACGCACCGGTGGGCTGCGGGCAGGAGTTGGGCGTGCAGGTCCCGGCGACGGTCCAGGTTCCCTGGCAGCAGGACTGCTGGGACTGCGAGCAGGAGCCGTCGGCGGCGCAACAGGTGCCCAGCGCGTTGGGGTGCGGGGTGATGTGGAGCACGCCCGCGCCGCCGACGTTTGCGGCGAAGGAGCCGACGCGGATGGTGTAGTGCTGTCCGCAGACGACGGGGATGCTCAGCCAGGAATCGAGATTGCCCGGCGTGGCCGTGCCGCACCCGTTGGGCACCGCCGCGGCGTTGTCGTCGTTGCAGGCCAGGAGCCGATTGGCAAAGTCGGTGCAGCCGGTGCCGCCGTAGACGGCGATCTTGGTGTCAAAGGCCGTGCCGCAGGTGTCGATGTCGATGGTGCCGTCGAAGGTGCAGGGGAAGTTGAACCAGACGTCCTTGTAGATCTGGTCGGATCCAGAGGCGAGGCACCCGGGGTTGTGGGCGATGCCGTCGGTGGTCGCGTTGGTGGTGTCGAACGGCGTCGAGCCGCTGGGCACGCCCTGGCGATTGGCGCAGTCATCGCTCAGCGGAGCGCACGGATTGGGCGTGCAGGATCCGCCAACGGTGAAGACGCCGTTGACGCACGCGCTCTGGTTCACCGCCGTGCAGTTGCCCGAGGTGCAGCATCCGCCCGCGGGGTTGCAGGTGTTCGTGCCGCAGGTCGCCCCCGCGGTAAAGGTCCCCGCGCACGCGCTCTGCAGCGTCGATGTGCAGGTCGTCCCCGTGCAGCAGGTGCCGCTGGGGTTGCAGGGATTGCTGGTGCAGGTGCCGCCAGCGGTGAAGGTGCCCGTGCAGCCGGTCTGCGTCGTCGCGGTGCAGGTCGTCCCGGTGCAGCATCGGCCCGCGGGGTCGCAGGGATTGCTGGCGCAGGTGCCGCCGGAAGTGAACGTGCCCGTGCACGCGGTCGAGGTCGTCACCGTGCAGCCCGTGCCGATGCAGCACCGCCCGGTGCCCGTGCACCCGGTGCCGCCGCCGCCCGTCGCGGTGATCGTGAACGTGCCCGTGCCGCCCTGATATCCCGCCACACGCAGCAGATACCGCACACCCGCCGTCGCGTTGAAGGTCACGCGCGAGTGCAGGTTGTTGCCGGCGCCGCAGCCCGTCGGCGGCGCCGCCGTGCCCGCATCGTCGTTGCAGGCCACCTGCGTGAGCGCCCCGCAGCTCCCGGTGTTCGCCGAGAGCACGGTGTCATAGCTCGCCGTGCAGGTATCGATCGTGATGCTCACGGTCGTGGCCGGGATGTAGGAGTACCACACATCCGGCGAGGTCGCCGCGCTGCCGCAGACGCTCGCACCCAGATTGAAATCGCCCGCCGAGAACGTCGAGCCCACCGTCGTGCTCGAGACCGGCGTCCCCGCACAGAGCGGGATCGCCGCCGCACACGCGTCGTTGCCCGATGGACAGACCGTCCCCGCACACGTGGTCGCGTTGCCCATGAACGTCCCCGAACACGCCGTCGCCGTCGTGACCGAGCAGACGCTCGCCACACAGCACGCGCCGCTGGCCACCGCACAGATGTTCGGCGAGCAGGAGCCGCCATTGGCCCAGGTGGAAGGAGCGGCGCAGCTGGCCTGCGTCGTCACCGAGCACGCGCCGGTGTTCTGCACGCAGCACGAGCCAGTTGCCGGCTGGGCGCAGGGATTGGGAGTGCAGGAGGCGCTCGCCGTCCAGGTGCCGCCGATGCAGCCGCTGGAGGTCGTCGACGAGCAGGTGCCCGTCGAGACACAGCAGGTGCCCTGAACGCAGGGATCGGGAGAGCAGGTGGAGCCAGGAAGGCCCCAGGTGCCAGTGCCGCAGACGGATTGCGTTGCGACCGAGCAGGTGGTGCCGGTGCAGCAGCTTGCCGTCAGGGTGCCATTGGTCGCGCCGCCCGGGGTGGGGATGGTCATGGTGAACGAGGTGCCGGTGCCTGGACGGAAGAGGCCGACGGCGACGGTTCCAGTCGCGGGCGCGGCGTTGCAGGTGAAGCGGAAGTTGAACAGGTTGCCCCAGCGGATGACGTTTGCGGTGTGGTCGTTGCCGGTACCGGCGACAAAGCCACCGGTCGCGGCCAGCAGATACGGCGTCGCGGGGGAAGTGCTGAGCGTGTACACCGGCGGCGTGCCGTTGTACGCCGGGCCGGACCAGGCGACGCTGGTGGAGCCGGCGCCGGTGCCGGCGACGGACCAGTCGTCGGAAGCAGGGTTCGTTGGGTTTGCGAGCTGGTTGGGCTCGCCGACGCACTCGGCATCATGGAAGCCCACGCCGCTCAGTGCGCCCTGCGTGCCTGGCATCGGGACGATGAACGAGCCGGCGCAGCGGTGCGAGTTGAGATTGTGCAGCGCGTACTCGTAGGTGTACGGACCCGTGCCCGTGACCTTGCAGGCGAGGATGAATCGTCCGTCGTTTGGCACATCAAAGGTGGTGATCGTGACGGTCGGGTCGATCGTGCGCCACGCGTAGATCGCGCCCTGCTCGCGCGTCGTGGAGCCGACGATCGCGAAGGCGCCGGTGCCGGCGTTGTACGAAACTTCTTCCCAACTGGCGTTGTTGTGTTTGTTCTGCCCGCCGTTGACCTGGGCGTCATCGCCGCAGACATACTGGCCTTCAACAAAGTACCGGTCACCAGCGACCAGGTCGGTATCGCGGACTCGGATCGGGGCCGAGCCCGTGGCGGTGAATGGATAGGGGAACAGGCCGGTGGAGGCGTTGACCTGCCACTTGGGACCGCCGTTGCCGACGACATTGTTGAGGCCGGAGGAGTACGGGTCAGAGCAGCCAACGCCGAGCGTGGTGCCGGCTGTCGCCGAGCAGTTGAAACCGAACTGCGCCTGGCAGATGGTGCCCTGCAGCGCGGTGAAGCCGTGCTTCAGCCAGCCCTGGCCGATCTGCTCGAACTGGCCGTTGCGCAGGCGGAAGAGATTCTGACCGATGACGGGGTGCCGATTGTCGGTGCCGCCGGTGAACCAGTTGAGCGGCGTGTTGCCTTTGTTGCACGAGGTCGTGCCGACGGCGAACCCTTCGTAGTTCACTCCGCCCACGGTCGTTACGCCGTTGTTTGAGATGCCCGGCAGATCGCCGACGATCACGTCCGCGCCAGTCGTCTGGCCGAACGCGGCACCGGTACACGAAAGAACTCCAAAGGTCAGGGCGACAAGGCCACCGACGCGCGGCTGAATCATGAGCAACACTCCTTCTTCACCAACTGTTCGAGTTTGAGGGCCAACCACCACCGGCGAGAACCGCCGCTTCCGGACACAGATGAAACGATAACTCCGAATCTCACCTTCGACCACGCGCGCAGAATGCCCGCGTCATCTTCTCTTCGGTCGAACCCGTTGGTGTGTTTCTCTCTCTCTGGAGAGAGCGGGGAATCCCGGGCCGACTCTTGGAGATCGGACGGCTATCGGGCCTTTTCTGGCCACAAGAGTGTGCCACTGGCCACTCATGGATTATTACTCAAGAAACGACTTTTATGTCATCCGGCTTCAGCACCCGGTGAACCAGATTCCCAGGAAATCAAAGATGTCCTGCACCACCGGCGTGCGGATCCCATTTCCTCCGACCGCGGCCGACACGCTTCCCGCGAACCACGCGTTCAGAAAGTCAAAGATGTCCTGCGTGCTCAGCCCGTTCACGTGGTTGAAGTCCGCCTGGCAGCACGGAGATGTGCCCACGCCAGCTGTATTGCAGCTGGTGCTCAGCCCCGCAAACACTTTGTTGGGTCCGAAGCATCCTGTCGGTGAGGATTGCACGCACGCTGTTCCCCAGCAGCACGCCCCGCGGGCCGCGCCGCCGCCGCCGGTGACGCGAAGCACGAACTCGCCCGTGAAGTTGGAATATCCCGCGACACGAATGTAGTAGATCGTTCCCGCGGTCAGAGTCGGTGTGATGCGAGAGCCGGGGATGCAGTAGCCGAAGGCATTGTCGTTGCAATCAAGACGCGGCCCATCGCACGCGCCGGCGTGGATGCTCAGGAGCGTGTCCAGCGCGCTGCCGGATGCGGGGAGCTGGCAGGTGTCGATGGTCACGGGGCCGCTGACGGTCGGGACGTAGGCATACCAGACGTCGTACAAGCCCTGAGCGCCGAAGGCGCAGAGCTCGGGGATCGTGGCGTCGGCGCGATAGTTGTTGCCCATCACCGAAGGCCAGCCCATCGCCGAATCGCCGATGCCGAGCGCGCCGGCGCAGGAGTCGTTGGCGGGCGCTGGGGGCTGGGCGCATGGGTTCGGGCTGCATGTCGTTCCCGCGCCGAGGAATCCGGCGTTGTAGCAGCTCGCCGCGCCCTGCGTCACCTGGCAGGCACCGTTGCCGAGGCAGCACGCCCCGTTGGCCGGAATGCAGAAGGGCACGCTCACGTTCAGCACAATGTTCCCGCGATCTCCGGTCGGAGAACCGACGCGGATGAGATACGTCGTGCCGGGTGTTCCTGCGGGAAACGACACGGACGAGGAGCCCGCGGCCCCGCCGATCGCGGCGCAGGAGCCATCGTCATCATTGCACCCGACCAGCCCGCCGACGCTGGTGACGGAATCGCACGCCGCGGCTCCGCTCACCGCGCTTGCGTAAACCGCGATGATCGTGTCGATCTCCGAGCCGCACGTATCGATCGTGATCGTTCCCGAGCAGGGCGGGGATCCCGGCTGATACACGTATCTGAACCACGAGTCGTTCTGGACGGATCCGCAGGGCAGCGTTGCGTTCCCGGTGGCGCCGAGCGTGGTCACGCGGTTTTCTCCGGCGTGTATGTTCGCGGCGATCAGGCACTCATCGTTCGGCGCGGGCGTGGTCGCGACGGCCGCGCCGCCCGGAGTGCGGCTTTGTAATACAAATCCATCAATGCTCGCGCTAGACCCGCTCCCGCTCGCCGGAGGTTTGAAGAGCCCGATCCGCACAGTTCCGACGCCCGCCGCGCCAGGCGATGCCGCTGCGTCGAATCGGAAGTTGTACAGCATTCCCCAGCGCAGGGCGTTGGCGTTGGGATCATCCGCAAACGCCTCGGTCGGTGCGAACGTGACGGCGTTGGCCGAGACGGCGATGTTCCACTGAGCATTTGAATACGGCTCACCGCTGTGCGAGGAAAGGCCGCGGAACTGGGCGTTGCTGATCGTCGTACCCGGAGCGATCGGCACCGTAAAGCTCCCGCCGCTGCGGTCCGAGGAGAGATTCAGCAGCGCGTACTCGTACCGCCACGTTCCATCGCCGTTGTCTGTCGAGTTCTCTCCCAACAGGAAGCGGCCGTCTCCCGGCACGTCATATCCGGCGATGTGCACCTGCGGGTTCGCCGCTCGCCACGCGAAGAGTGCGGGCTTTTCGCGCATCACCGGTCCGGACATCGACATCGTCAGGTTTGCCGAACTGGCGTTGAACATCGCGCTGCGATATGAGGCGTTGTTCCATCCGTTGCCCGCCGCCGCATCGTCGGGGGTGATGTACATTCCCTCGACGAAGTACGCCGCACCGGTGCTCAGCGGGGGGGTAATCTCGGCCCCCGCAATCTGGATGCGTCGCGACAGATCATCCGCGATCGGCGGCCAGTTGTGCTGGACAGAGAACGGGAATGTTCCGTTGGAGGCGTTGATCTCCGAGCGCGGACCGAGCCCGCTCTGCTCGCCATTGAGGCCGTTGTCGTACGGGTCCGAGCATCCCACACCGAGCGTTGTTCCGCTCTGGTTGTTGCAGACGCCGCAGAGGGATTGGCCGAAGGCGAAGAAGCCGTGCTTGACCCAAGAGGCCCCGATCTGCTCGAAGCGGCCATCCTTGAGTCGATACACGTTCTGAGCGATGACCGGGTGATACGCCGTTGCGGGCTGCCAGCGCAGGTTCGCGTTGCCCATGTTGCAGGATGTGGTGCCGACCGCATAGGCGTACAGCCCGCTCGCGCCCACCGTGCCGTAGGAGTTGCAGTCGGGGAGATCGCCGACGATCACATCTGCACCGGGATGGTTATCGGCCCCGGATGCCTGCGATGTGGTCAGAGCGCAGAGCATCGCGACCGCCCCGAGCCATCGCGCGGGGCCATTACATATCGCTGCTTGTCTCCGACATTTCTTCACGACAACTCTCGATCCCTCTCCACGAGTTCCAAACATGAACGCTGGAGAGGCCTCTACCAGCGATTCGAGTTCCGCCGCAACAAGTTTCGGCAAACCCGGGTCGATTCCGGCGCGAAGGCCCATCCCGAAGTTTGCCCAGATTGCCGCTACGCACGGAACCCCAAGCGCGAGGGAGGGACGGTATCGCAGAAGCAACGAAATCACTCCGGACCATCCGAACTTCAGGAAGCCATGATCTGCATTCCCAGACCAACTCCTTCGCTGGCGAGCAGGGTTCTGTTCAACATCCAACGAACCACGCCGCCAGGAAGTCGAAAATGTCCGTCACGTTGGAACCGCTGACGCCGTTGAAGTCGCCATTGCCGGTGAACCAGGAACTCAGGAAGTCGAAGATGTCCGTGACGTTGACCTGTCCGGAGTGGTTCCAGTCCGGCGATGAACCGCCAACGGTGCGGACGAGGATGGTTGTAGTCGCCCCCGCGCCGGTTGCGAGCGCGACGGGGTTGATCGAGAGCCGACCCGTCATGTCCGGCGTGTAGGAGGCCGGCGCGCCGTTCACCGTCACGGTGCAGGCCGAGCGGCCGGGAAGCAGCTTGAGCGTCGGCTTGAGCGTGAGCGCGAAGCCGCTGGTGTTCGTGATCGTCAGTGTCTGGTTGCTCGTGATCGGCGCCTCGCTCAGCGTGATTGTCGCCTTGTGTGTTTGTCCCAGGAGCTCGTTTCGCAGCGTCACGTTCGAGAACGTCATCGTGCTCCACGCCGTCGGCAGTTTGGGCTCGATCGCCATGGTGTTGTTCGGCGCATCCGGCTCGTAGTGGAGGAAGGCCATCACGGCATCGACAAACGTGCTCATGCTTTCCCAGGCATTCGGCCAGGCCGTTTGCAGCGTGAAGTCGTTCTGTCCCGCGTAGAGGAGCGAGCCGGTGTTCCACGGCGGCCCCATGGATGGGATGCTGCGCGGCGCGATTTGCTCGGCACCGAAGCCAACCGGGCCGAGGTGCGAGACCAGCAGATTCATCACGTTCCGGTGCGCATCGATGTCCGCCTTGCCGCTGGTGACATCCGCGCGCTCGGTGAGATACATGCCGTACCAGGCCGTCGAGAGGAACCACGGTCCCGCGCCCCACGGCGAACTGGCCGAGCCGTTCCCCCAGTACGAGTCGCCGGTGTATCGATCAACCAGCCCGGTCCAGCCGATCCCGTCGTTGGTCGGGCTGCTCTGTCGCACGAGCTGCGAGTTGATCCGGTTCACAAAGGGAATGACCAGCGGATCGTTCGGGGCGTACACGTCGAACGGATAGACCACGCCGAGCTGGCTGATGTCGGTGTTCTCGGAGTTGCACGCCATGCGGGCGTCCAGCGCGCCCTTGAAGTTCGCCTGCTTGCTGTTCGCGTCGTCGCGCTCCGCGTTCAATCCGAGCGCGCCGAAGACGTATCCGGCGTCTTTCAGGCCGCGCACGATGTTTGCGTTCGAGTAGATGAACGTGGCGTATGAGTCCTCCCAGACGTTGTTGGAGTGCATCAATCCCGGCGAATCGTTGCCGCACGCGTTGCCGCCGCCGGTGAGGAAGAGTCGCCCATCTCCCGACGACCGCGTGCAACTCTGCACCGCATCGCGTACCTGCTCCACGTATCGGGTCAGCACACCCGCATCGTTGGTCATGCGATACTGATACCAGACACCCCACGGGAACACCGCGGTCTCGTCGATCTGCGGCGCGCCCCAGATCACGTATCCATCTGTCGAGTACTTCTGCTTCCAGAATCCCTTGCGCCCCCAACTCTCGAAGTCGCGAAAGGTAGTGTCTTTCATATAGGCGTACACACCCTCGGCCTCGGGGAGGTGGCCGGTGCGTGCGAGCGTGATCGCCGCGTACACGGCATCACGCGGCCAGACATACGGATACGCCCCGTTGTGGAATCCGGCAATCACGCCGCCGTTGAAGCCGTCCACATGCAACGCGGTCCCCAGCAGCCCGCGGTCCATCATCGTGTTCAGGGCGGCATCCGGCGTGCTCGCGCGTGTGCCAGAGTTCAGCCAGTTCGTCCAATACGCATCAGTCGCCGCCTGCGTCGTGGCCATGTTTGTAGTGCGGAACCAGTTCAGAACCGGAACGATCTTGTTGTCGTAGACCCCGTCGCTGACCGGCATCGGGTCCGTCAGCGGGTTGGCAGGTCGGAAGTGCGAGCCGACCATCATGATGTCCACCTCCTGCGTCGCGCCCGGCCACAGGTAGAACGTCATCCCCATCCACCCCTGCCCATTGTCCGGGGACGAGTCACGCCAGTTCTCTGTCGCCAGGATGTCTCCGGGCACCAACTTCATGCACGCCGAGAGGTAGAGCGCGATGTTCTTGGTGTATCCCGGATTCGTTGTCGGGTTGTACTCATTCGGCGGGGCGAACGAGTTGCCCGTCCCCGTCACCGTTCGCGTCTCCTTGTCGTACGCCGTCATTGCACCCCGCGCGGCGTCCCAGAACATCACGTCGTACGACTCCCCGCCGTTGAGCGCGGGATCCATGTACCAATACACGCTGACCGGGAACGCTCCCGGCGGCAGCGTGCCGCGTGGCACGAATCCGTCCGGGTCGGAAAGCCCCGCGGGCACCGAGAGCGTCAGCCGCTTGATGTAGATGTGCCGCTCGGGCTGCCCCGCAAGGTTGTTGGGAAACGCGATTCCCGCGGGGGAAAAGTCCTGCTGCTCGACGAGAATGTTCCGCCCGCCGGCGAAGAGCCGTTGCGAGGTCCGGATGCTGTTGCTCCCGGCGTTGTATGACTGGCTCACCTGGTCGTAGCTCACACCGTTCGGATTGCTCAGCCAGTGCGTGACGCCGTCCACACGCACGCCCGCCATCGCCTGGTTCAGGTGCATCTGGCCACGCCATCCGGCGGGCAGCAGCGCGGGGAACGTGTCGCCCCCGTCCACATACCCCTCGTTGCGTGTCCCCACGCCGAAGACGCCGCCCGGGGTTGGAAAGTGCATGTCATATACCGATCCGTTCTGATCGAGCATCCCCGCGGTGTACGTGTTGCCGAACACCGCTTCTTCTTTCCAGAACGAGATCGGCGGATACCCCGCGCTCGGGCTTGCCTGCCCTGCCCCGGCGCCCGGCCACGCCAGCTTGTTCGTGTACGTGAACGCGTTCCCGCTCGGCGGTGTCGCGAACACCTCCGCCCCGACGCCCACCCGCCACGCGCTGATCTTGTACCGAAGGTTCTGCTGATATGCCCCCGCCGGCAGCGTCACTCTCCACCAATCAAACGTCTGCGCCCCGACCACCTCGTTGGCCACGAACGTCACCGGCCCCGCCGGATTGCCCCCGGTCAGCGCGGTCGTGAATCCGTTGGAGGGCGTTCCAAATGTGCCGCTGGGATCAAACCCGATTGTCGAGTAATACACCGCCACCCGGTCATAGGTGAACTGACAGCAGACGCGGAAATACACCGTGACGCTCTCCCCATCCCGCGGCACGAGCGGATCGCGCTGCAACACCCCCGACGGCTGATTGAACGCTTGCGACCCGGGCACATGCGACACTGACGATGGCTGCGCGCTCGCCATCGTCGCCGCAACCGCCGCGATCATTGCGAATGCCAGAGACCGCATCATGTTCATCAGTCGTCCGCTCGTCATGTCCTGCTCCCGCTCCGGCATACGAGAGAACTCGCGCGCCAGTCGTGAAAGTTCCAATCACTGCGTCGATGCCGCACCCGGCCCCGTTCGGGGTTCGTGCGGCCATCGATTCGTCAATGCCAAAGAGTCACCCAAATCCCCGATTGGTCAAGGGATTCAACAATGATTGCGCGTCTTTCCAGAGCGGTTTCGCGCCGTTGCCCGCATTACACGGCTTCCGCAAGCGTTGGCAAGGCCGCTACTCGCGGCGTCTTGGGTTCCGCATACTGCGCCGCAAGCTGCCGCAGCGCGATGCTCGGCCGTTCGTTCGTAGCAATCACCATGTACTCCACATTCCGCAATCGCCCCACAGTTCCCACCTTCATCCCGCTCGGGTTGTAGATCCCGATCTGGGCGCCGACATATCGCTTGAAGTCGAACGCCAGCGTCAGCACATGCCCGCGCGCGGCCATCATGTCGCGCAGATCATCCAGCGACACAAACCCTTCATCGTTGAACGACACGATCAGATTCGGTGCCCGCACGTTCGCGATCACCCGCGCCAGCGACTCCGCGCACGAGCGCCGCGAGTTGAAGCGGCTCTGTCGCTGCCGCACATCCTCGCGCTTGCACGCCACGCCATAGCTCGCGGGCTTGTCCCACGTCACCAGTGATTCCCAGACGTGGTAGTTGCCCAGATAGCTGTGCTGGTTGTATGGCGGGTCCAGATACGCCGCGTCGGCCGCGTGCATGGTCGCCGCCTGCAGCGCATCCTGCCGGCTCGCCTCGCACTTGCCGTGCGTCGGCCGCGCAACCAGCTCCGGCACCCGCAACTCTTCAGATAGGCCATCTGTACGCCGGTGGTGGAGTCCACCCGATCGGCCGCCTCCATCAACGCGACCAGCAGGACCGCCTTCAACTCCGGTCCGTACCCCGCAAGCTCGATGTGCTCGCGCATCGCATCCACCCGCGCCCCGTTCTCGGGGCGGAAGAATCGCGACTTCTCGCAGAATGTCTCCGTGAAATATCCCGGAGCCGCCGGGAGTGCGTTGAGCTCGCGAATCTCTTCCGCCGCCCGCCCCGCAAGCTCATTATCGGCCTGCACGTAACACCGCGCGAGCGTCGCCGCGTACGCGTTGTGGTCGTTGGCGATCACCCGATACCCCTCGCGCTTCAGCGCATGCCCGACGCGCGACGTCCCGCTGAAGAGATCCAGCACCGTCCGCACCTCCGGACCCAGCGCACGCACAACATCCACGATCCGTGGAAGCAGCACACGCTTGGAGCCGAGGTACTTGATCATGAACGGGTGGAAAGAGACGCAATGGGGGAGTGAATAAGCGCACCGATCGCGCAAAACCTCATCGGTCCGCTCAGCGTCCGTTCGGTATTTTTCCAATCGCCCCGACTCGCTGCGCTTTCTCCGTCACGCCCGCTCAGAACCGCAGATGCGCGGGCTTCTCCCCCGTCCCCTTGAATCCCAAAATCGTCCGCACCATCTGAATATCCCGCGCTCGCGTCACCTTAATGTTGCGTGGGTCGCCCTCAACCACCACCACCGGCTCACCCAGCCGCTCCACCAGCTGCGCATCATCGGTGCTCGAGAGATCCTTCTGGCCATACGCGCGTTCCAGCAGTTTCCGCTCAAAAACCTGCGGCGTCTGTACACCTACAAGCAACGTTCGGTCGACCGTTTTCTCCACCAGCCGCGCCCCCGGCTTCGGCGCGGCCGCGCCCAGAATCGCCGCCAGCGGATCCGCCTCCTTCGACACCAACTCCTCCGCCCCCACCTTCTTCAGCGTGTCCGGTACATCGACTCCCGGGATCACCGCCTTGTGCCCCGCGCGAATCGCGTCGAACACACGCTCGATGAGATCCGGCGGCGTGCACGGCCGCGCGGCGTCATGGACCGCCACATGCGTCGCCTCCTTCGGCACCAGCTTCAGCGCGTTCGCCACCGTCTCATACCGGTGCGTCGCGCCCCCCTGGCATAGCACCACGCCGAGAATCCCCAGCTTGTCCGCGTGTCGGAGCTTGAACTGCTCATACGCCTCGCGGTCCGCCGGCCCCGCGACAATGATCGTCCCAACCTCTTCGAGCTTGTTGAAGAGTTCCACCGTCCGGTGCAGCAGCGGCCGCCCGCCCAGATCCTCATCGATCTTCTGCCGGTCCAGTTCCACGCCCCCCGCTTTGGCGGACTCAATGTATCTGCGGCTGGCCCCCGCGGCGGGAATGATCACGGCGATGTTCATCCCCGAGCATAGAAGTTCTTCCCGCCGTCGAGCATCCCCTGCTGATCATGCTTGACAGGTTCCGAACTACAATGGGTTGGAGGTGCCGATGATCTTTCTGTGGATCATTCTCGGGCTGATTGCCGCGATCGCGCTGCTCGTAGGCGTGCTGTTCGTCGTGCTTAGATCGATGGGAGAGAAGATCCCCGTCGAGCACACGGCAACGAGCTTCATCGTTGTTCCGGCATCTCCAGACAAGGTCTTTGAGGCCGTTGCTGATATCCAATCGCACACCGAGTGGGCCAAGGGCACCACGCGCGTGCACATGCTTCCTGAAAAGGACGGCATGCAGCAGGCCCGTGTGCACCAGGGCCACAACTCATTCATCCTTCTTCGCACCCGCTGCGATCCACCCAAACTGATCGAGCGCACGATCTCCGACGATCACGCCCATTTCAGCGGCACCTGGCTCTACAAGTTTGCTCCAGTCGCGGGCTCCCTTGAAGGCCGCGCGGGCACGGAGGTGCGCCTCACGGAAACCGGCCGAGTGAACAATCCCGTCTTCCGTGCCATCATGAAACGATTCTTCGGCTACCACACCTATACCCACAAGCACCTCGAATCTCTCGCCCGCAAGTTCGGCGGCGAAGCAAAGGCCCATCGCGCATGACCAGATACCAGCAGTTCCAGGAGTTCCGCACCCGCTTGAACCAGAAGATCCTCGGCGGCGGCCCCGCCGGCGAGGGCCGCGGCACGCTCGTCACCAAACGCTTCTTCGCCCTTGACGACCAGTGCTATCGCGACACCAGCGCCGATGGTGGCCTGAACAAGCAGACCAAGGAACTCCTCGGCCTCGCCGCCAGCGCGGTGCTGCGATGTGATGACTGCATCGCCTACCACATCGACCAGTGCGTGCTCGCCGGGTGCAGCGACAAGCAGATCATGGAGACACTCGATGTCGGCCTGATCGTCGGCGGCTCGATCGTGATCCCGCATCTGCGAAGAGCGGTGGAGTTTTTGGAAGAGTGCAGAGCCCAGCAGGTCAAATAAACTTCAAGCCGCCGCAGTCGGTGCCGGATCCTCCGCCTTCGCTCGCATGAACAGCGCCTCGCCCTTGCTGATCGTCTGCCCCGGCTTGAGCCCGTACGCACCGCCGAATACGGCAAGTTCCGCCAGCGATGCTCTGAAACCCGAGTTCGCATCATCCGGGTTGCTCAGGGGCGAGCAGTTCCATGTCTTCCACAACTGAGCCATCTTCGTCGGCATTGCGGGATAGAGGAAGAGCGACGCGACCCGCACGCCCTCGGCGCACAGGAACAAAATCTTTGCCAGCGATTGACGCAGTTCCGCGGCTTTTTCTGGCGACTTTTCCATCTCCTTGGCGATGCTGAACGGCCGCGTGTGGTTGATAAACAGGTCGATCTGCCCCGCCAGTGCGGTGCCTTGCATGAGCGCCTCATCCAGCCGCGTGTTCTCCCACTCCGTCTTCGCCTGCGCGAAGGCGTTGCTGCTCATCTCGCGGAAGTTGAAGACCGAGCCATCGGGAACGATGAAACTTGTCCAGTCCGCGCCCGTCTCGGGATTGCTCTCCAGATCGATTTCCGGCAGCTTCCCGCCGAAGTACTTCTCCACCATGTTTCCAACCCGCGAGGCGCAGTTGCCGATGCCGTTTGCCAGATCCGCGTTGTAGACCTCCACAAACTTGGCGTACGAGAAGTCTGCATCCGTCTCCCGCAGCGGCCCCTGCGTCAGCAGATACCACCGCAGCGCATCCAGCGTGTAGCGATCGATATACGCCTTCAGCAGTTCCAGATCGATGAAGTTGCCCAGCGTCTTGGACATCTTCTTCCCCTCGCTGATCCAGAACGAGTGCGCGTACACACACTTGGGCGTCTCCAGCCCCAGCGCCATGAGCAGCGCGGGCCAGATCACCGCGTGGAACCACAGGATCTCCTTGCCGATCGCATGGACCTCCGCCGGCCAATATTTCGCGCGACTCGCGGGCACTCCCTGCTCCGCCGCCGCCGCGGCGTCCGCGACGCCCACGGCACTCGTGTAGTTCAACAGTGCATCGATCCAGACATACGTCACATGTCCGGGCGCATTGGGAATCGGAATGCCCCACGAGAAGTTCGTGCGGCTCACCGGCACATCCTGCAAACCTTCTTTCAGCCGCCCCATAACCTCGTTGAAACGTGACGCCGGGCGCACGAACTCAGGATTCGCCGCGAAGAACTTCTCGAGCGCGGGCTGCCACTTGCTCAGCTTGAAGTAATAGTTCTTCTCCTTCGCGCGCACCAGCGGCTTGCCGTTGAAGGCCGTGTAGTTCTTTTCTCGCGCGGTATTCTCCGGGACGTACTCCTCTTGCCCTTCGTCGTACCACCCCTCGAACTCGCCGAGGTAGACATCGCCGGATGCGATCAACTTGGTGAGCGCGGCCTGCACCTGCTTCGTGTGCCGCGGCTGCGTCGTCCGAATGAAGTCATCATGGCTGGAGCCGATGAGCTTCATCGCGGCCTGGAAGTGTGCCGCGTTCTCGTCGGCGAGCTGCTGCGGCGTCACGCCCTTGGCAGCGGCGGACTTCTCCACCTTCTGCCCGTGCTCATCGGTACCTGTCAGGAAGAAGACATCGCGCCCCATCAGCCGCGCAAACCGGGCCGCCGCGTCCGCCACGGTCGTGGTGTAGCAGTGCCCGATGTGGGGCTTGTCGTTGACGTAGTAAATGGGGGTCGTGATGTAGTACGGTGTGGGAGTGGACATGGGTAGAGCAGTGTAGAAGCGTGAAATTGCCGGATGGTGGGTGTTCGGTCCGAAAACGTCGAAGACCGAACGCTCGGCGGCCGATGACGTACCAAGTTCGTACCACGTCGGTGGACGTTGCGCCCCCCGCGATCATCTACTATTCATACAGGCCACGCACGGATGAGAGAGCGGGCCATGCATCCGGCGGCACCGCCCATCGACAACGGAGGTTGATCATGCGTCACGACCTGCACCGAAACTCAACGATCGCGCTCTCATGCGTGGTCATGCTCGCGCTCGCCGGGACCGCGCTGGGCCAGAACGCCCTCGGCGACGGCCGCAAGCTCGACAACAACCTGAACACCTCGCAGGGCCGCGTGAACCCGCGCGCCACGGGCGTCTCCGAGCAGATCCGCTACAACAACGCGGTCATCAACGGAACGGCTCCGGGGGGCAAGTCCTTTCAGGGCTCGCTCGGTTATCGCGCGACGGACCAGTTCGGGGGCTCGCTCGGCTCCGACTCGCTCTACAACTTCAAGCGCGACTCGTACATGAGCGGTCTCGCCGGCGAGGGCGTGCGCGGCTCGGATGCGCTGCGATATCAGTTCTCCCTTACCACCGGCCAGAACGTTCCGGGCTTTATGGCCGGCGGCCCCGTTTCGGTGCCGCGCAGCGGGACGGTTTCCACCAGCGCCACCAGCAGCGCGCTCCGCTCCACATCAGATTTCATCACCGGCCAGTCCTATCGCCCCACGCTCGTGGGCATTCGCCACGACGAACTCGGTGCGGAGTACACCGCCAAGGCATCTCCTCTGCTCGGCGTCGCGTGGGTGAAGACCGGCGAGAGCCCCCTGGGCACCGGGCTCGCTTCGGTCCCGACGAGCGTGCCGCCCATCCCCGGCATCCCGCCCGTGAACCCCGCCGACGCGGCCGCCACCGGAGCCAAGCCGATCGAAAAGCCCGTTATCAACCCGTTTTCCGGCTTGGAATCCACCGCCCGCGGCGTTCAGAACGCCATGGATCGGCCCGGCACCGTGGACCTGCGCGTGCAAGGCGACACCACGCAGAACCGCACCAGCGTTCACAACCAGGTCATGAACCGATGGCGCGAGGGCTATCCGGACAAGGCCGCTCCCAAGGACGGCGACAAGAGCAATGAGACGGTGACATTCGAGATGCAGATGGATCGCCTCCACCGCATGCTTTCGGGTGAGCCCGAGCCGGAAAAGAAACCCGAGTCCGGACGCGGCCCCGACGGCATGCTGATCATCCCGCCCCGTCCCGAACCCGCGGACACAAAGTCTCCCGCGCCCAGGGCGACCCCGACGCCCGGCGGCGTCACCGAGAAGGACGCCCGCGGCAAATCCATCGATCCTGCGCTGGAAGCCATGACGCCCGAGTTCCTCCGCGCCGTCAAAAAGGTGCAGGAGAAGAAGCTCGAGCACTTCGTCGAGCCCGCGCCCGCCGCCGGCCCGGACAACTCCGTTGACCCCGAGTCCTATCGCGGCCAGATGCGCGATGGCGAGCGCTTGCTCTCCCAGGGCCGGTTCTTCGACGCCGAGGACCACTTCATCCGCGCCATCGCCTGCGCCCCGCGCGACCCGATGGCACGCGCCGCTCGCATCCATGCCCAGATCGGCGCTGGTCTCTATCTCTCCGCGGCCACCAACCTCCGCGCCCTGCTCGCCGGCCACCCCGAGATGATCGTCACCCGCTACGCCGACAACCTCCTGCCCAGCCCAGACAGATCCACCGTGATCGTCGAGCAACTCGTAGAACAGGAAAAGAAAAGCGAGAGCGCGCTCGGACGCGAGTCCGCCCTGCTCGTGGCTTACATGGGCTATCAACGTGGCGACGCCAAGCTCACCGCGGAAGGTCTCGACGACTTCTCCAAGCGGATCGCGAACGACGCTTCCGGAGACACAGACCGCGCTCTGCACAAAGTTCTTTCCGCCACATGGATCGCGAAGTAGGGCAATATGCCCGCCAGTTCAGGGTAGTGGGACCTCAATGCTCCCAAGATGCATTGACAGAAGGTCGTTTTGACGGCAAGCGGCCGATGCGACTGGGTCGGTCGGCTCCTGTGGAATACGCTTGGCCCCAGTGTTGTTCCAAGGACGGAGCGGCCGAGGGGGCAGTATGTTGACCGAACAGTTTGCTGACAAATCCGCGCCGCTGGTGCCGGGGCTCCCGGTGGAACTCCGCGCCGGGGACACATCCGATACCACTTCCGCCATGGACGGCCCAACCACCACCAACCCGGATGCACAGGCCGACTGGGGAGCGCGCATGCGCGACTTCCTCACCGACGGCAGCGTCGCCGCGCTCTGCGATGAGCTCGCGCGGCTGATGGGCGTTCCCGTCTGGTTGCGCGATCAGGGTGGCGAGGCGATCATCCCGGTGTGGAGCGATGAGGGCGGCAGCGGCAACGCGCCCGCCGGGGTCGGTCATCCGTGGTCGTTCGTGCGCGAGCCGATCGCCCGCAAGCGGGCCTTCGAACAGGTGAAGCTCGCCGACGACGGCACCGTGGAAACGCTCGCGGTGCCGCTGCGGATCTCGACGGGCGTGCTCGGCGCGATCGTCACCTGCCTGCCCCGCGGCATGATGGCCGCGAAGGTTGAGACAAACGAGGCGATGCGGCTGCAATCCATCCGGCGCGCTCTGCTGCTGCTGGCCTCGAGCGTGTGCGATGTCTGCGAGGCCCAGGTCGCACTGAAGAAGCGCGTGCGCGAGCTGGACACGCTCTACCGGCTCAGCTCGCTGCTCACGGCCGAGGGGGGCGCGGAGGAACTGCTGCACGAGGCCCTGGACCTGGCGATGCAGGTGCTCCGCGTGGATGCGGGCACGATCGCCGTGTACGAAGATTCCGGCAAGAGCGACGCTGGCGAAAAGTTGCCGATCGTGCAGGCGGCCCGCGGCCTGAGCAAGGAGTGGCTGGCCGATACCGGTTCGTTGAGCTCCGGAGGCGAACTCCGCCGGCGTGCTCTCGCGGGTGAGATCATCGGCGTGGAAGACCTGACGACCGATCCGCGCATCACAGACCACGAGCGTGCCGCGCACGAGGGCGTTCGCGCCATGCTCTCCACCGGGCTGATTGATCGTGGCACGCCTGTGGGCGTGATCCGCCTGTTCTCGCGCCAGCCGCGTCTGTTCACCGAACAGGAGGGCGAGCTGCTCCGCGCGATTGGCGAGCACCTGGCCAGCGGGATCACGACATCGCGTCTGCGTCGCCTGCGCGTCGAGGATGAGCAGATCCAGCGGCAGGTTCGTCTGGCCGCGGATGTCCAGCGGCGCATGCTGCCGCGACACCTGCCCCAGATGAAGCCCTTCGACATCGCCGCCCACTACGCCCCGAGCTTCGAGCTGGGCGGAGACTTCTACGACTTCATGGAACTGGGCGGCCACCTGGGGATTCTCATCGGCGATGTGGTGGGCAAGGGCGTAGCCGCGGCACTCCTGATGAGCTCGGTGCGATCCTCCATCCGCGCCCACGCACAGGATCTCTATCACATCGACGAGGTGCTCAGCCGCACGAACAAGGCCCTCAGCCAGGACACCCTCGACAATGAGTTCGCCACTGTCTGGTACGGCGTCGTCGATCCGCAATCGCTGCGGCTGACCTACTGCGGCGCAGGACACGACTGGCCGCTGCTGGTGCGCATGCCCAAGCACCGAAGTGTGGAAGACAAGGACGTGCAGCGCCTCACCGCCGACGGCATGGCCCTCGGCATCGATCCCAACCAGAAATACCCGAAGGGCATGTTCCAGATGGAGCATGGCGATGTGCTCGTCGCCTACACCGACGGCCTGCACGACGCGACCAACTTCGACGGCAAGCGCTACGGCGGCACGCGCCTCCGCAAGGCGCTGGTTGACCTGCTCAGTGCCGAGCCTCACGCGACCGCATCGCGCATCGTCGATCACGTCATCGCCCAGGTGCGTCAGCACACGGGGATGAACAAGCGCATCGACGACATCACGATTGTGGTCATGCGGGTCGGCTGATCATCGTTTCTTTGCGATGACCTCATACACCGGCGGGCACACAATGAACCGCGCCGGGTCGTGCTCGATCCCCGCCAGGTCCGCGAGCGCCTCGTCGCACTGCGACTGCGTGATCGATCCCATCGCTACAAGCTTCGGCGCGTATGTCCGCCACCACGTCAGCGGCCAGGCCAGCATCGGGTCGTGTGTGCCGTCCTCGCGAACGCCGCCGCGTGCGACGCGCTGGTGAACGCCAACATGCCGGACATCAAAGCCGTTCTTGATGAGCAGCGCGGGAAGGCGGCCGACCACATCAGGATCACCGCCGCGCGAGCGGAATGACGCCGCGGTCGCGGCAACGAGCCGATCGTGCGAAGCGAGCCGCGGCGCGGCCGTCATGCCGGTGTACGCGAAGTAGTCGTGCACGACGAACGCGCCGCCGGATCGCAACTGAGCGCCAACACCCGCAACGACCGCTTCCGGATCGGCGACGAAGCAGAGCACCCACCTCGCGTACGCCGCGTCGAACGGCCCGCCCGGCAGCGTCACACCGACGAGTTTCTGGACATCATGCACCGCGCCGGAGAGCTGCGAAAGCCCGCGCGCCGCGGCCTGCTGATTCAGATAATCAATGAACGGCGCGGACTCATCGACACCGACCACCCGCCCGCCCGAGGAAACCAGCTGCGCAAGATCAAAGGATCCAAATCCGGGACCACAGCCCACGTCCAGCACGCGCGAACCCATGCCGATTCCGGCGCGTTTCCAGGCATCGCACGCCGCATCGGACCAGAGACGGTGCTGAAGGCCGAGCCGAGAGAGTTCATCATCGCCGGTGCCGAGGACATAGGGCTTGGATGCTGTGGAGGTGGACATGGCGGGATCGTTGCCAGGTAAGGGAGGGAAAGAAAACGCAAAGCGCAAAACGCAGAGCGCAAAGAAAAACGCGGAGCACCAGCTCCGCGTCACATTCATTCGCACTCGGCACTCGGCACTCGGCTCACGCCGCCCACGGCCGCCCATCATCCTCGCTCGGCGTCGGGAACTTGAAGATCATGTCGGCGTCCTCGCTGAGCGTGTCGAGCTTGGTCTGCATGTCGTCAAGGGTGCTTTCGACCTGGCGCAGCAGACGATCCGTCTCGGTGGTGCGGTCCACGCCGCCGTCGATGTGGGCCAGCACGCCCGAGCGTGGGGCACGCCGCGCAAAGGCGGGCGCTTCGGGAACCGCGGGGACGTTGACAACCCCGGCCACGAGCGTGCGACGTGCCTCGGCCATCGCCGCTGGAAAGCGGTAGGTGGCGGGACCGTCCGTGGGGCTCATCGTCGGGGAGTCTTTGTGGAGGCGAAGATGTGTTGACATATGGCGATCCTCACGAAAGGGGGCCGACGTGCATCGGCGGAGCCGTGGGCTCAATGCACGAATCGGGGGGAAGGCCGCACGATTAGCCGAGTTCGGGGGCCACGCGATCGGAACAGCTTGTCCAGTTGCACACCGGATCGCCCGAGAAGGCGCGGCCTACCGGGGTCTCCCGCGCGACGTATCGGACCATCGCCCGCGGCACGGGCGTCGCCCTCGTGCACGCTTCACCCCCGCGAATGCTGCTATCGCGAGAACGCGGCAACATCGAGGGAGTTAGCATTCCCCAATGGCCCGCGCAAGCGACCCCATCCAGGCCCGCCACGCCGCAACGCACATCGTGCGGATCCTGCGTCAGCACGGCCACGTCGCGTACTTCGCAGGCGGATGCGTGCGCGATGGCCTGCTCGGGTTGCACCCGACGGATTTTGATGTCGCAACCGATGCCCCACCCAAGCGCGTCCGCCAGATTTTCCCGCGCACCGCCGAGGTCGGCGCGGCGTTCGGCGTGGTACTCGTCCACGTGGTGCCGCAGGATCACGGCGCGGATCGGAACCCGCACGCGGGAGGTCTGGTCTCCGTGGAAGTCGCGACCTTCCGCAGCGATGGGCCGTATTCGGATGCTCGCCGTCCTGACACCGTGACCTTCTCCGACCCGCAACGCGACGCTGAACGCCGCGATTTCACCATCAACGCGCTGTTTCTGGACCCTCTCGCTCCGGACGATGAGACCGCCGCGGGCTTGCATGGCGGCGATCTCGGCGGGCGCATCATCGACTTCGTCGGCGGTATGGCCGATCTGAGGGCTCGGATTCTCCGCGCCGTCGGTGATCCAGCGAAGCGACTCGCCGAGGACCACCTGCGTGCGCTCCGTGCAGTCCGATTCGCCGCGCGACTGAACTTCGCACTCGATCCCGCCACGGCCGCGGCGATCGCGCGCAGCGCGGCCGACCTCCGCGGCATCAGCCGCGAACGCATCGGCGAAGAACTCCGGCGCATGCTCGCCCATCCCGCCCGAGCCCGCGCTGTGGAACTACTGGAGACCCTGACTCTCGATGCCCCCGTGCTCGATGAGCCCCCGCTAGCAAGCGACCGCCGTCTGATCGCTGGCCTGCCCTCGAACGCAACGATCACCACCGCCCTCGCCGCGTGGGCGACGGATCGCGCTCGAACTCGCTCTGGCAACCCGACCATGTGGTTATCGGATCAAGACATCGCGACAGCCACCGCGCGGCTCCGGGCCGCCCTCACCCTGAGTAACGATGAAACGGAGGAACTCCAAGGCACCCTCCAAGGCGGTTGGTCGATCGCCCAACGGTGGAGTGGCATGCGAATCTCCCAACGCAAGCGAACCGCCGCCCGCTCGACGTTTGGTAAAAGTATGGATATGCTGCGGGCCTCTGATCTGGCCATCGCGGTCCGTGTGGACGGCGATGTCGCGCGGCTGCAAGCCGACGGCATCGGCATCAACCCCCCGGTATTCGTCAGTGGCGACGATCTGATCGCGGACGGAATGAAGCCCGGGCCGTGGTTCAAAGGGATTCTGGATGAGGTTCGAGATACCCAACTTGAGGGGGGTGTCAAATCCAAGGCCGAAGCCATGGAACTCGCTCGGCGGCTGGGCGTCCAACCCTGACCGGCTCCTGCGGCCTGTTCAGGCGGCAACCGGCGCAGGAAGGGTGGACCCAGAAGGATCGGATTCGGGTCGCAACAGCACGGTTTCGCAGTCCCCGGGAAGTAGAATCAGCACCGGCTCGGTTCACGGCCGTATGG
>JBGANP010000028.1:0-36935 GCA_044222255.1 Phycisphaerales bacterium | reverse complement strand
GACACTCCCCCAGCTCGCACCCACTGCCGTGTGGTCGAAGTCTCCATGACCCGTTGCAGTTTCGATGTCCAGATCGTGCATGATGCACTGATCATGCCGATCAGGTCTTTCGCGACCATTGGGAACTTTCCCGAACATGACGGAAGGCCGAGAGCGAAGCCACGCGTTGTGAAGTGGCCAATTCCGTGCCGAGGACGAATCCAGCTCGTTTGTACGCAGACCCGTTGTTCGATTCGAATCTGCACAGGTCTCTCTGTCGCCCGAGGAACCCCCAGTTCCCGTGGCCTTCTCGCTCATTGCGCTTGGAACGACGGTGAACTGTGTTCTGCAGAGTGCAGCATTCGGTGCGCGGACTGTCCCCACACCGAGAAGACAACCGCTCTCTCGCGATCTGTTCGAGCATGTACCAACAGGAGGATTTCATGCGAACCCTTGCCATTCTCGCCATTGCCGGAGCAACAACCGTCGCGCTGCCCTCAGTTCAAGGGGCAATCACCCTCAACAATGGAGACACAGCGAATCTCGGCGCGCTCTTGGCTTCCGGGAGCGACCGTCAGTTCATCGTCGGCGACAAGCTGTTCACGATCGAATCGTACACGTCTTCCCAGTTCATCCCGTCTAACTTCACGGTTATCGGATTCATCGCGGGCGGCGGGAGCCCTCCGAACATCGGGTTCGATCTCGCCGGGCCGTTTGGCGACGGCTCGCCGGGCGACATGGTCGTTCACGAGATGAACATCCAGTACACCGTCGAGGTATTGCCCGCGTTCTTCGCGCAGGGATATCGCATCAAGGACACCAGGCTGACCTTCAACGGCTCGGCTTCCGGCGATGGATCATTCTCGCGGGTTGACGAGACGGTCTTTGACTTCGACAACAACACATTCCTGAACAACCTCTCCGTGTTCGACACCGCTGGTCCGCCGCAGATGACCCGAATGCAGGACATGATCGACTACACGCCGAATGGCTACCGCAAGCTTGAGGTGAACAAGGACATCAAGATGTTCGCGGCCCACATCAACGACACCGCAACGGCTTCGTTCATTCGCCAGGAGTTCAGCCAGATTCCGACTCCTGGTGCCGCCGGAGTACTCGGATTGGGCACATTTATGCTGTTGCGCCGGCGTCGATGATCGGAAATGCTCGTCTCCAGAGCATACGAAGGGCTGGGCGCTGTGACCGGTGAGCGCCCGCCCTTTTCTCTTTGACCAGTGTCACGGGAGATGGTTCGCAGGACGATTGGGGCGCTCGCGAAGTGTACATCCCATATTCGGTCGGGGGGCTGCCTTTGTACCGCTCCAAGGACTCGTGGATCATCGGGACTGCCCGATGCGAAGCCCAAGCGTGCCCGCGCCGTCAGCGAAGCAGGAAGCGTCCGCGAGATAGGGATTCTTCCTGATAGCGGTCGGAATGAGATGGGGTAATACTCGTTTAGTCGCTGTCGTTGACAGGGACGGAGGAAAAGCAATGAACAACTCCAGTACCGCCATGACCGAGCCCACCGACACACTGCAACATGACGTAGAGCGTTTAAAGGCCGACATTCGCCAGATCCGCGGCGACGTCGAAGAACTGGTGAAAGACTCAAAGGCCGCGATCCGGGATGGGTTCCGGACGACACGCGGGCAACTCGGGGATGCAGCCGCGAGTGCGGCCCGGAGTGCCCGAATTGCCGAGGCGAGAGCGTTGGACCAGATCGAGCAACATCCCTTTCTGGCCGTCGGAACAGCGCTGGCGGTCGGAGCCCTTGCCGGTGCCGCTCTGGGTGCCATCATCGCCAAGAGGAACTGATCCACATCTGCTATCCGCTGCGGGATTGACCCAGGGCACGCTTGCTCAGCATGACGGCAATACCGACAAATGCAAGTGTTCCAGCAACGAGTGGCGCCGCGGCGCTCGCCCCACCGCGGGTTGTGCGATTCTGCGATCTCTCGCTCGATGATGTTCCGACGGCCGGCGGCAAGAACGCTTCGCTGGGCGAACTGATCCGAGAGATGATGCCGCTGGGCGTAAGGGTGCCCGACGGCTTTGCGGTTACAGCCGAGACGTTCAGAGCCCACCTGCGGCAGCCCGGAATCGACCAGGGGCTGCTTTCCCAACTCGAGGTTCTCGATGTTGGCGATACGAGTGCGCTCGCCTCGCTCGCCGCAGAAGTGCGGCGGCAGATCTGCGCATCCCCGCTGCCCGACGGCGTGCATCAGGAACTGTCGCACGCCTACAGGGAACTATCCTGCGCGGCCGGCGCTCCTGACGGTGTGGACGTTGCCGTTCGGTCCAGTGCCACAGCCGAAGACCTGCCGGGAGCTTCATTCGCGGGCCAGCACGAAACGTTTCTTAATATTCATGGCGAGGAGGCCCTCGATACCGCGGTTCGAAGGTGCATGGCTTCCCTCTTTACCGATCGCGCGATCGTGTATCGCGTGCAGAACGGGTTCGCACACCGGGCCGTCGCACTCTCCGTGGGGGTACAGCGCATGGTGCGGAGCGACCTCGCCCCGGGCGGATGCGCCGGCACGATGTTCACGCTGGACACCGAGACCGGCTTCCGTGGTGTGGTGCTTATCGACGGCTCCTGGGGTCTGGGCGAGACGGTGGTTCAGGGACGCGTGAGTCCCGACGAGTTCTGGGTGCACAAGACCACCGCCCAAGCTGGGTTTCAATCGGTGATACGAAAAGAACTCGGCGAAAAGGCGACCAAGCTTGTGTACTCGGATGACGGGATCGCCGCGCAGAGCGTGCGAGAGATGCCCGTTCCCATCGCCGACCGTGCGCGATTCGTGCTCTCCGATCAGGAGGCTGTCACGCTCGCTCGATGGGCCATGCTCGTTGAGGACCATTACTCGCGGCGCGCGGGCGGTCAGCCCGGAAGTGTTCCCATGGATCTGGAATGGGCTAAGGATGGCCGCACCGGCGAGCTGTTCATAGTGCAAGCCCGGCCGGAAACGGTGCATTCGCGGCGGCCCGCTGCGAAGCTGGACCTGTTCCGCCTCAAGGGCAAGACACCGCCTCTTCTGGTGGGCAAGAGTGTGGGAAGTCGGATCGGCTGTGGCCCGGTTCGTATCGTGCGTTCCGTGCAAGACCTCCCCGACTTCCGCGACGGCGAGGTCCTCGTGGCAAGCATGACCGATCCCGACTGGGAGCCCGTCCTCCGGAAGGCCGCCGGCGTCGTCACCGACCGCGGTGGCCGCACCTGCCACGCGGCCATCGTCTCGCGAGAGATGGGCCTGCCGTGCGTGGTGGGGACCGGCCACGCCACAGAAACCCTCCGCAACGGCCAGGTTGTGACCGTGTCCTGCGCTGAGGGAGACGTGGGCAATGTGTACGCCGGCGCCGTGCCGTTCGAGCGTCGCCAGGTCGATCCGATCACTCTCCCCACACCGCGTGTGCCGCTCATGTTGAATCTTGCGGACCCGGGCCAGGCGTTCCGTCTGTGCGGACTTCCATCTGCGGGAGTTGGCCTTATGCGGATCGAGTTTCTGGTTTCGAAGTGGATTGGCGTTCATCCCATGGCTGTCGCGCACCCGGAGAGGGTCGCCGACGCCGCCGTTCGGGCCGAAATCTGCCGACGGGCTGCGGCCTTTCCGACGCCGTCTGAGTTCTTTGTTGATCGTCTTGCCGCGGGCGTGGGTCAGATTGGTGCGGCGTTCTACCCGCGTCCCGTTATTGTGCGGTTCAGCGACTTCAAGACCAATGAATACGCCAGGCTTCTCGGCGGCGAGTCCTTCGAGCCCAAGGAAGAGAACCCGATGATCGGATTCCGAGGCGCGTCGCGATACTACGACGAACGATACCGCGATGGCTTCGCGCTCGAGTGCGCCGCGATTCGGCGCGTCCGGGAGGGCATGGGGTTGACCAACGTCATCGTGATGATCCCGTTCTGTCGCACGCTCGGTGAAGCACGAGCGGTGCTCGACGAGATGGCCAAACACGGCTTGGAACGAGGAAAGAACGGAATGCAGGTCTACGTCATGTGCGAGATTCCCAACAATGTCGTGCTTGCCGACGAGTTCAGCGACCTTTTCGATGGCTTCTCGATCGGCTCGAACGATCTGACGCAGTTGACGCTCGGCGTGGATCGAGATTCGGATCTGCTGGCACATATCTTCGATGAGCGGGATCCCGGCGTCAAACGCCTCATCGAGACGGTTCTCGCGCGGGCGCACGCCAAGGGACGGAAGGTTGGCATCTGCGGCGAGGCGCCGAGCAACTATCCGGAGTTTGCCCAATGGCTGGCGGATCTCGGTATCGACTCGATGTCTTTGAATCCCGATTCCCTCCCCGGAGTCGCCGAACGACTGGCGGCACCGGCAGTTGCCACATTTAAACACCCTGGTTAAGAAGGGGTGACGCAATCATGGTTGCCGATCATGCGTCCTAAAATGCGTCCCAACTGGCACTGGAACCACCCCTGACTCGCCACCGACTGGTCCCGGTGAATCGCGATGGCGGTCACAACAACGCCATTTCTGCTACGTGGGAGGCACCCACCCATCCCAGCCTTCGTCCTGTCGATCCGGTGGTTGCGGGTTCGAGTCCCGTCCGCCTCGCTTGAAGGAAGAGCCTAGTTTTCTAGGCTTTTTTCTGTTTTTGGGGTCGATGACCCGAACGGCCCAATCCGGGTTCGTGCCAAGTTTCCCCTAGGCATACCGGATTCTGTCACGCCTGAGTGCAGCGGGGATGAGCTTTCAGCCCATGCGCCGATAGCCCGCCAATCCTCAATCTGAGCGTCGAGGGCCCGACCGCCATGCTTGGGGTTTGTACTCGACGCTCCGCTGTGGTACCTCGCAAACAACGTCATGCCGATGACAATCTCGGGCGTCGGCTTGGCGGCGACGCTGAGCGGCAACTGGCGCATGCAGTAGAGCGAACAAAGAGAAGCCCATGCGTTGCCCCCCAGCGCGACGACCGCTTGCAGTTGCAGAACCCGAATCGTCTCGGCGAGCCATTGACGACAATTCTCTTGAACCCTCCGTTCAACGGTCGCCACCATTGATCCCGGCTTCATTCAGAGGACGGCGTTCGTCAGATGAACCTTGCTGGGTTCAAGGTCCGTGGCTTCCAAAAGCGTCAGCAGGTTTCGGTTGGTCGGATTGTCGTCGGGCAGCCAGTCATCAACTGTGCATTTCTCCAGCCCGGAAGGATCTTGGCCTACGACCAAGAGCCGAGGGCTGCGGGATGACAGCTTCTGACCCTGCCACTGCAAGTACGCCCATGTAGACGGATGCTCGCAGTCTCGGGGATTGCCCACGTGGGAGTGCCTGCGCCGGCTTCGGCTGAAGTTGCCTTTTCTTTCCGGCAGTTCTTCTCTTGCGCGCCAGAAAGTGGATCCGTCTCCGCCGACGAAGAGATCGAAGACGGGATTCTGTAACGTCTCGTACCATGCCGGGAAGAAAAGGTACTGGTCCTCCAATACAAGCACCTCGGCCGGGGGGGCGATTCCGGGTTAGCCTATCGAATGACAGAAACGGCGGGCAGAATCGAGTTTTTCGTCGGGACAAGAATCTTGAGCAATCGTTCGCCGGGACGATGTCTCTATGCATCGCGGGGGGATCGGATAAACCCGTAGTTTCATTTGGTCTACAAACCGCCATCGCGGCGTCGTAGAGGCCGCTTTGCCCTCGTTTGGTCGATGGTCAGGGATAGGATTACAGCCCGGGTGCAAACGTGGCCCGGGAGCATTCCGATGTACCCATTCTGGCCCTGTGCCAGTCCCCCTGTCGACAAGGGTCTTGCCAATGAGTGGCGGTCATACTCTCCCAGCCCCCTCCCAATCCCAGCCCGTGAACCGCGCCGTTTCGCCCGCCATCAACGGATGGTCGGCCGAATATCTGGATGCCCAATATCAGCAGTTCAAGCAGGACCCTGCCTCGGTCACGCCGGACATGGCGGCGTTCTTTCAGGGCTTTGATCTCGCTGTCGCGCGCCCGGGAACGGGCGTTGGCGGGGGTGCGGGGGGGGATGCCTGCGCCGGTGTTTCGCAGTTTCAGAGCGCGGCCGAAGATCTCATCGGGGCCTATCGCGCTCTCGGCCACCTGATCGCGACGATCGATCCCTTCGGCCGCGCGCGAACGCGCCCCAAGGCGCTCTCGCTGGAATACTTCGGTCTCTCGCAGGCCGACCTAGGCAAGACCATCCACACCGATCTGGTCCCCGGCGGCGCGGCCACGCTCAAGACGGTCATCGATCATCTCGAAGCGTCGTATTGCGGCTCCATCGGCGTCGAGTTCATGCACATCCCCAGCGATGATGAGCGGGCCTGGTTCCGCCGCCGCTTCGAGGGCGATTTGAAGCCCAAAGGGCTGGACAACTCCGAGCGCGTGCGTTTGCTCCAGCAGCTCACCGCCGTCGAGCAGTTCGAGGCCTTCCTCGCCAAGCGGTTCCTCGGTAAGAAGCGGTTCAGCATCGAGGGCGGCGAGGCGACTGTTCCGCTGCTCAAGTTCATGACCGATCGCCTCGGCGAGCTCGGCACGCAGGAGATCATCATCGGCATGGCCCACCGCGGCCGCCTCGCGATGCTCCGCAACTACCTCGGCAAAGACCTCGGCAAGATGTTCACCGAGTTCAAGGAGTACTGGCAGGAGGGCATCCATCCCGGCGGCGGGGATGTGAAGTACCACCGCGGCTATTCCGGCGATCAGGTGATGCCCGACGGCCGCGTCGTCCACCTCTCGCTGCTGAACAATCCCAGCCATCTGGAGTCGCAGGACGCCGTGGTGATGGGCCGCTGCCGCGCCAAGCAGGACCTTGTCGCGGGCGGATTGGAACAAGGTTTTAAGCAGGTCGCATCCCTCGCCATCCACGGCGATGCCGCGCTCCCCGGCCAGGGCGTCGTCGCCGAGTGCCTGAACATGCAGAAACTCGCGGGCTACGCCGTCGGCGGCACCCTGCACGTGGTCATCAACAACCTCGTCGGCTTCACCACCGATCCCGAAGACAGCCGCTCCACGGAGTATTGCACCGACATTGCGAAGATCATCAACGCTCCCGTGCTGCACGTGAACGGGGACGATCCCGAGGCCGTTGTGCGGGCCGCTCGCCTCGCCGCCGAGTATCGCAGCGAGTTCAAGAAGGATGTCTTCGTCGATCTCGTCTGCTTCCGTCGCTACGGCCACAACGAGGCCGACGAGCCGGCGTTCACGCAGCCGCAGCTCTATGCCCTCGTCCGCGCCCACCCCGGCACGCCCGAAACCTACCGCCGCACCCTCATCGCCAGCGGCGTGGTGAGCAAGGATCAGGCCGACGCAATGTCCAAGGCCGTTTGGGACGACATGGACGGCGTCTACGCCGAAGTCGTCGATGGCCATAAGGGCGTCGATCCCGTCCCGCCCCCCGGCGGCGGCCTCTGGAAGGGCCTCGACGGCAAGTACACCTTTGACACGCCGAAGACGGCCGTCGATCCCAAGATCATCGCGGAGGTCTGCGCCGCGCTGGGTCGCACTCCCGCGAGCTTCAACGTCCATCCGAAGCTCAAGGAGATGCTCCAGAAGCGCGTCGATCTCCCCAAGCACAACAAGATCGCCCACAACGACGCCGAGATGCTCGCCATCGGCACGCTGCTGCTGGAAAACGTCATGGTCCGTCTCAGCGGCCAGGACTCCCGGCGCGGCACGTTCACCACGCGCCACGCCGTCCTCCGTGATGAGAAGACCAACGAGCGCTACACGCCGGTGGACCATATCCGTGAGGGCAAGCAAGCTCCGTTGCACGTCTGGGATAGCCCGCTGAGCGAGTACTCGGTGATGGGCTTCGACTACGGCTACAGCCGCGCGAATCCGCGATGCCTCGTGATGTGGGAAGCCCAGTTCGGCGACTTTGCCAACGGCGCCCAGATCATGATTGACCAGTACATCGCCTCCAGCGAGGTGAAGTGGAATCGCTGGGGCGGCCTCGTGCTCCTCCTGCCGCACGGCTACGAAGGCCAGGGCCCGGAGCACTCCTCCGCTCGCCTCGAACGCTTCCTCCAGCTCTGCGCCGATGACAACATGGAAGTCGTGTATCCCTCCACGGGCGCACAGACCTTTCACATGCTCCGTCGTCACATGCTGCGGAACTTCCGCAAGCCGCTGGTGGTGATGACGCCCAAGAAGTTCCTGCGCATCGAGACGTCAACGGTCGACGAACTCTCAACCGGTTCCTTCCAGCACGTCATTGATGATCCGACGTTTGCGAAGGGTGGCGCAAGTTCCGTCACCCAGGTCGTCTACTGCACCGGCAAGATCTTCCACGAGATGGCCGAGCGCCGCGAGAAGACCGGCCGCAAGGATGTCGCCCTCATCCGCATCGAGCAGCTCTACCCCTTCCACACCAAGGCCGTCAAGGCCGTGGACGAGAAGTACCCCAAGTCCGCCAAGCGGATGTGGGCCCAGGAAGAGCCCCGCAACCAGGGCGCGTACCTCTACATCGCCGACAAGTTCCTTGAGGAGTTTTCCTGGCGTCCGACCTTCATCGGCCGCCCCGCCTGCGCCTCTCCGGCGACCGCGCTGGAAACCAACCACGCGATCCAGCAGGACAAGATTCTCACCGAAGCCGTTGCCGCACTTCCGCCCGCTCCCAAGCAGGCCGACGACCACGCCCACGACGCCAAAGCCAACGGCGCGGCTTCCAAATCCGCCCCTTCATCCAAGGCCAAGCACTAATCCCCCTTCCCGTTCTCACTCTCCGCGACCTCTGCGTCTGAAGCGGTGAACATACTCGGAGTTCAGCATGGCGGTTGATATCGTGATTCCTGCGGCAGGCGAGTCCGTCACCAGCGGCGTGATTTCCCGTTGGATCAAGAACGACGGCGACTACGTGAAGCGCGATGAGGATGTCCTCGAGCTCGAGACCGACAAGGTCACCATGGGCGTTCCCGCGCCCGCCAGCGGCATCCTCAAGACCGCCGCCAAGGCCGGCGACACCGTGAACATCGGCCAGAAGGTCGGCGCGATCGACGACAAGGCCGCGGCCCCCGCCGGTGGCGCACCAGCTCCCACGCCAGCCGCCTCCAACGGCAAGGCATCGCCGGTCCCAGTTACGGCCATCGCCGATGACATCCGCGCAACGCCGCTGGCCAAGAAACTCGCCGACGAGCACGGCGTCTCCCTCTCAGGCGTCCACGGCACCGGCGCGGGCGGCCGCGTCCGCGAGCAGGATGTGCAGACGATTATCGAGAGCAAGGGCAAGGGCGGAACTCTTGTGGCCGCCACCGTCGCCGCTCCCGCACCAAATGCCTCCAAGCCCGCTCCTGCGGCCCCTGTGCAAACAGGCCCCTCCGGCGGCTCTCGTCGCGAGCGCATGTCCCCCCTCCGCCAGCGCATCGCCGCCCGCCTCGTCGAGGCCCAGCACACGGCCGCGATGCTCACGACCTTCAACGAGTGCGACATGTCCGCCGTGATGGCCCTCCGCGCCCAGTACAAGGCGGACTTCGAGAAGAAGCACGGCGTCGGCCTGGGCTTCATGTCCTTCTTCGTAAAGGCGGTCGTGCAGTCCCTCAAGGCCTTCCCCGCCGTGAACGCCTCGATCGTCAACGGTGAGGGCGGCCAACTCGAGGTGGAACACCACGATTTCTACGACGTCGCCGTCGCCGTGGGCACGCCGAAGGGTCTTGTCGTCCCCGTCCTCCGCGGCTGCGACAAGCTCTCCTTCAACCAGATCGAGGCCGGCATCAAGGACCTCGCCGTCCGCGCCAAAGACGGCAAGCTCGCCCTCACGTCGAAATGCAGGGCGGCACGTTCACGATCACCCAACGGCGACATCTACGGCTCGCTGATGTCCACCCCAATCCTCAACCCGCCGCAGACGAATATAACTTGTCCCCTCGATCAAGAATCGCCCGATCGAGGACGCCAAGAACCCTGGCCAGATCGTGCTTCGCCCCATGATGTACCTCGCCCTCAGCTATGACCACCGCCTGGTGGACGGCTCCGAGGCCGTGCAGTTCCTCGTGGGCGTGAAGAACGCGATCGAGGATCCGCAGCGGCTCTTGCTTGGAGTCTGACTCTGCCCCCTCCCCCGCCTTGGCGGGGGAGGCGGCTATTGGCGCAAGCCCAGGGGCGGAGGAGGAGTAGGTTGTGTCTCCCCGCGTTACTTGGTGACCGAAGCCGACACCCGACGAGTTCTCTCGATCTGTCTAATCGTGGCGGGGCTTGTCGTCGCGGGCGCGTGCGCCCTGCTCGCCATCGTTGCGACGGCCGTCATCCCGCTCTCGGGCGTCGGGCCGTATCCGCCCGACGCGGCGACCCAGATGCAGATGGCGCAGGAACAGGGCAGAGTGGTGTACCTCATTGCCGGTGCGGTGCTCGGCATGGCGATGGTCGTCGTTGGGATATTGAGATGGCCGAACCGACCCATGCCGATCTGAGCATTACGGTTCGCCGCAGTTGGAAGGTGGAAAGCCCTCCTTCCCGCACCCATTCACTCAGGGAAGACCGAAGCTGCTGAGCATGCGCCGCGCGGGCCGCCCGTCGCCGCTTTACCGGTCTTGCCGCCGCCGCTCCACCGGGTTTGGCAACCTCCCCACGACGACTTTTCCCGCTCGAAATGTCTCCCCACACTCTGGGGAGTTTGCGCGGCTTTGTGCGCCCAAACCCGCGCAACATTCAGACCCGCTCCACGGAATTCTCAGATTTTTCTTCACCAGTCCTGACAAGCACTTACGCGCGTTTTCCACAAAATCCTGCGCGGGTTTGTGCGCCCAAATGCGTATCTCCGCCCCTAGGTAGAGGGCCGTTTTTTCCGCGGCCCTCATCCACGCCTTTTTCATGGGGTCGCCATGTCAGCTTTGCACGATCGCCATTACGAACCCGTCGTACCCCTTGCTGCCAACGGTCTGGATCGCCGTCGCCGTCACGCGGCCTTCCGCGCCGAGCCGCGCCAGCATCTGGTTGAAGCGGCGGACGCCCTGCACGCGCTCGTCCGCGCTGGCGGCATCGATGATCTCTCCCTCGCGCACGACGTTGTCGGCGATGATGACCGTGCCCCCTCCCGGGCGCGAGAGTGTGAGCGACCACTCCAGGTACGACGGGTAGCTCTGCTTGTCGGCATCGATGAAGACAAAGTCGAAGCGGCGGCCCTCGGCGTGCAGCGCGGGGAGCGTCTCGATCGCGCGGCCCAGACGCACATCCACGACCGAGCCGAGCCCGGCGCGGCTGATGTTCTCGCGGGCGACGCGGGCGCAGGTGGCGTCGGCTTCCAACGTGATGAGGTGGCCGCCGGGAGGGAGCGCGCGGGCGAGCCAGATGGTGGAGTATCCGCCGAGCGTGCCGAACTCGAGAATCAGCTTCGCGCCCGACATGCGGGCGAGCAGGTGCAGCATCTTGCCCTGGTTGGGCGCGACGCTGATCGCGGGAAGACCCGCGGCCGCGCTCGCGGCGAGGGCCGCGTCGAGCGCGGCATCCGGCGTGAGCAGGAGTTCATTGAAATACTGATCGACGGCGGACCATTGAGCTTCGGACATGGCATGTACTCGTGGTTGGGCCAGAGGAGAGACGGTACGCTGGTTGGAAGATCGGTTGCCGGCTCAAGATCGAGACTGGAGACTGCCATGGTTGTACGCCGCGTGATGGTTGGAATGGTGCTGGGTCTGGCCGCGTTGCTCATCGGAGCAGCGGTTGGGTGTGCCGGGCCGGGCGGCGCCGGCGGGGCTCGTGAGAGCGACCGGATCGCGCTCACGGCATCCGAGTTGCGATGCGAGTATCTGCATGATCCGATGGGGATCGAGGAGGCCGCGCCGCGATTGAGCTGGACGCTGCATTCCGCGCGCCGTGCCGAGCGGCAAACGGCGTATCGCCTGCTCGTTGCTTCAAGCGCGGACAGACTCGCACGGGATGAGGGAGATCTGTGGGACACGGGTAAACTAGATTCGTCCACAACGTCCCAGATCGAGTATCGCGGCAAACCGCTCGCGTCGCGTCAGGTCTGCTACTGGAAAGTCCGGGCCTGGAATCGCGATGCGGATGCCGGCCCGTGGAGCGCGGCCGCGCGGTGGGAAATGGGCTTGCTCAAACCGCAGGACTGGTCCGCGAAATGGATTGATGCGAAGCGAACCCCGGTCGAAATGAAGATCGTCAAGGCGAGCTACCACACGCCGGATGGCAATGTATCGAAGGATGTGACCGAGATCGTCGCCAAGCTGGTGAGCGAAAAGGGGCCGGAGTTTGTCGCAAACAACAAGAACCTCGGTGGCGATCCGGCCAAGGACACCGCCAAGACCCTGACGATCGACCTGACCACACGCGGCACGCCGATGCGCATCCACGCCGCGGAGAACTCATCCGTCAAGCTCCCCGATGCCCAGATTCCCTATCTGCGCAAGAGCTTCGCCATCGATAAGCCGGTCAAGAGCGCGCGGATATACGCGACGGCGCTGGGCGTCTACGAACTGCGTCTCAACGGCAAGCAAGTCGGGGATGAGCATCTCGCGCCGGGCTGGACGGACTACCCGACGCGCGTGCTGTATCAGACATTCGATGTCACCAAGCAGATCGCTTCGGGAAAGAACGTGCTGGCCGCGATGGTCGCGCCGGGCTGGTTCAGCGGGCACACGGGACTCTTCAACGCCGAGGGCTACTACGGCAAGGTTCCCGCGTTGCTCGCTCAGTTGGAGATCACATTCCAGGATGGCTCGACACAGCGGATTGCGACCGATGAATCATGGAAGCAGACACCCGGACCGCTGCTCATGGCGGACATGCACCGCGGCGAAACCTGCGATGCGAACGCCGTGATTGCTGGATGGGACACGCCCGCGATCGATGATGCCACCTGGCCCGCGGCAACCGTGCGAACGGAGACCCGCCACCTGCAAGCCGACGTCGCCCAGCCGGTGCGTGTGCTCAAAGAGATCCCCGCAAAGGCGATCACCGAGCCCAAGCCCGGACTGTGGACGTTCGATCTCGCGCAGAACATGGTCGGGGTCGTGCGGTTGAAGGTGAAGGCCAAGAAGGGCACCGTCATCACGCTTCGCCACGCCGAGATGCTGAATCCGGATGGCACGGTATACACGCAGAATCTGCGATCGGCCACATCGACGGATACGTACGTTTGCGCGGGCACCGGGGAAGAAGTCTGGCAGCCACACTTCACATTCCACGGATTCCGATACGTGGAACTCACAGGGCTTGCGGAGAAGCCGCAGCTGGAGACGATTACCGGTGTCGTGCTCGGGTCCGACATGCCGGCAGTGGGGGAGTTCTCCTGTTCCGATCCGCGTCTGAATCAGCTTCAATCGAACATTGTCTGGGGCTTGCGGGGCAACTACCTGAGCGTGCCAACGGACTGCCCGCAACGCGATGAGCGGATGGGCTGGATGGCCGATGCTCAGGTCTTCCTGCCCACGGCGACCTTCAACTCGGATGTCGCGCCGTTCATGACGAAATGGATCACGGATGTCATGGATGCCCAGCGGGCCGATGGTGCCCATGCCGATGTCGCTCCGGTGATGAAGGGACTGAGCTACGGCGCGCCGGCGTGGGCGGATGCGGGCTCGATCGTGCCGTGGACGATTTACGAGGCATACGGCGATACGCGGATTCTCGAACGCACCGTGGACTCCATGAGGAAATGGGTCGAATGGTGCCGCACGCATAGCACGGACCTGATCCGCGACAGGGACCGCGGCAACGACTACGGCGACTGGCTCTCGATCAACGCGGACACGCCGAAGGATGTCATCGGCACGGCGTATTTCGCTCGATCCACTGATATTCTGGCACGAACACTTCGCGTGCTCGGTCGTGATGATGATGCGAAGATGTACGAGACGCTGCTCGCCGACATCAAAGCGGCGTTCAACAGGAAGTACGTGGCGAGCGATGGCCGAATACACGGAAACACGCAGTGCTGCTACATCCTCGCCCTCGAGTTCGATCTGCTACCGCAGGAGAAGCGGGCAAATGCGGTTCGATATCTCGTCGAGGACATCAAGGCCAAGCAGATGCACCTCTCGACCGGGTTTGTTGGTGTGAGCCATCTGCTTCCTGTGCTCACCACCGGCGGCGAGCCCGACATCGCGTATCAACTCCTCCTTCAGGACTCGTTCCCTTCGTGGCTCTTCTCGGTGAAGCACGGCGCGACCACGATCTGGGAGCGATGGAACGGCTGGACACCCGAGGTCGGTGTGCACCCGGACTTCGGCATGAACTCATTCAATCACTACTCACTCGGCTCCTGCGGCCGCTGGCTCTTCGAGAGCGTCGCCGGAATCGCCCGTGAACCATCCACCGCGGGATTCGAGCGAATCATCATCCACCCGCTTCCCACCAAGACGCTGACCTCCGCCAAGGCCAAGCTTCGCTCAATCCGCGGGACGATCGAGAGTTCATGGAGCTCCGGCAAGGACGGCTACACCCACACAATCTCGATTCCCGTCGGCGTTCGTGCCACCGTTCATGTGCCCGCCAAAGCCGCGAAGAGCGTCCTCGAAGCGGGGAAGCCGCTGGCAAGCACGGAAGGAGTTCGCGTGCTGCGCGAAACGAACAACTCCGTCGAGCTCGAGGTCGCCGCGGGCAACTATTCATTCACGGTGCCGCGAGAATGACCTCAAGGCGTCACGTGGCGGGGTTCATCATTCGCCCGATGAACAGCACCACGCCGCTCTTGGCATCCCGAATGAGGAAGAGAAACGGGTGGTCGGCGCGGAAGACCGGATTGAAGGGGACCATTTCCTGTGGTCGCGCCGCGGCGCCCGCGCGCATCGCAATCGCGGTTGCCGCGGCGGCCTCGGTGCCCTTCTCCGTCACTTCCACCCACGCCTTGTGCAGCACCGCGCCGATGAAGAGCTGTTCGGATGGACTGGTTCCCGCAGACATGCCGGGAAACTCCGCCCCGCCTGCAAGATCCGGGGAAACGAACGCTCGCTTCATGCCCATCGCCTGCAGCGGCTCACTCATCTCTTTTTCAAACTCCATCTTGAATCGTGGCATCGCAGTGTCCACCATCCGCTGGTCCAGACGCTTCAGCCAGCCATCAAGAGTCTCCGCGGTCAGGCGTTTCTCGAGTGTCGGCATGCCCTCCGCGTTGCGCGGAGCGATGACGACCATCGAGAGATCGCCCCCCTTGTACGGAAGCTCAATCATCGAGAAGCCGCCATCATCCGGATACGTCGCGGGCCGCTTGGCCTCTTCCTTCGGAACCGAGCGCGGCGTCTCGAAGTACGAGCCGTCAGACGAGAACGCGGCGTACGGCACCGCGCTCCGCCAATGATCCTGCATCAACCGCACACGGACCTTCTTACCGTCCGCGAGCGTGAAATCCTCCTCCTTCGTCGAGGAGTCGGTAAATGGCGAGGCCCACTCGCCCTTGAAGTAGACAGCATTGGTGATCACCAGCCGCGTGTCCGGCGTCAGCGCGCGTTTGGGGATCAGGTCCTTGATTCGCCGCTCGGTGTGATCTTCAACCCATCCGTTGATGCGCAGTCGCGAGGCCTCGGTGTCGTGGGCGATGTTCAGCGCGGTCACGCCATCGGTGCCATAGAAGCTTCCGATCGTGCTGACGTACTCGGGAACCAGCGTAAAGGTGCGTTCGACCCAGAGCGCGTTGGCGATGCGCAGGTCGAAGCGGTCGACGGTCGTGAGCAGTCCGTTGAGTTCCGCGGCGTGCGTTTCCGCGGTCTTGGACCACTTGTAGGACTCCTCCCATTTGCCGCCGCGCGAGAGGTCGTTTGCCTTGCCGTTCGCTTCCTCGAATTGCTTGCGAAGTTCCTTGATGCGTTCGCGGGTTTCGGGCGGTGGAGTGCCGGCGGCTTCGGCGAAGCGTTTGGTCAGTGCGGCATGGCCGCCGTGGACAGCCGTGATGGAGCGTTCCCCGGGAGCGGCGGATCCGAATGCAAGAACCGTGGACATCTCGGCCTCTGTGCCGCCGCGTGCGCCTTCCGCGGCCATCGTGAGGGCGACCGACATGGAGTACGGCGAGATGAAGAGGTTGGAGCTCGCATCCTTGGAGCCGATTGTTCGAAAAAGCGTGAGCCCGAAGGAGTTGGAAGCGACCACGGCGGGAGTGGCATCGCCGGGGGGAGCGGTTGGGGGTTGGATCGGCGGGTTCATTCCAACTCCAGCGGCGGTGAGCAGGGCGGCGGCGGATGTGAGCAGGCCGGTCATCGTTGGGTTCTCCATCGCGATGGGTGTTCGACGTGTGGCGGGCGCGCGGAGCGTCCTGCAAAGCTATGGCCGGAGCCAGCAGCGTGTCTCCGCCCATCGATGGATTCACCATCGGGATTTCGGAGAATACGGACCCACTACCATGCTCCGATGCTCACGGCAAGAACCCTCTGTCTGGTCCTGATGTGCCTTGCCGCCACGGTTTCTGCGGCGGCCCAAACCCCTGCCGCGTCGACGCAGGCTGCGGTTGAACCGAAAGTGTCGTTTGCGGAAGCGGCGCGAACGGTGATGGCGTCGATTCAGAAGAACTGCTACGACCAGAGGACTGGTCTGTATTTCAAGAGCCAGGAGAAGCGGGAGCCGGAGTTCATGTGGGGAAATGGCGTGATGTTCTCGGCGCTGGCCGCGGCGGCGCGGAACGAGCCGGGCACGTACCGACCGATCATGGATCGATTCTTCTCCGCGATGGATCGCTATTGGGACAGCAAGGCGCCGGTGCCGGGCTACGAGCCAGCGCCGACGCGCGGCAACGGGCACGACAAGTACTACGACGACAACCAGTGGATGGTCATTTCGTTCATGGAGGCGTACGACCTGACACGCGATGCGAAGTATCTGGATCGCGCTCGGGAAACACTGAAGTTCTCGCTGAGCGGCTGGGACGAGACGCTCGGCGGCGGCATCTGGTGGCACGAGAAGCACAAGGGTGACGGCAAGAACACCTGCGCGAACGCGCCGGCAGCGGTCGGGTGCCTGCGCGTGGGACGGTTTCGAGAGCGGGAAGAGAAGGTGCTGTGGGCACGGAAGATCGTCGCGTGGACCACGGAGCATCTTCAGGATAAGGATGCACTTTTCTTTGACAACAAGCATGCGACGGATGGAAAGGTCGACCAGCGGAAGTTCACGTACAACTCCGCACTGATGATCCG
The DNA here is from genome assembly GCA_044222255.1 of Phycisphaerales bacterium. Classification (GTDB taxonomy): domain Bacteria; phylum Planctomycetota; class Phycisphaerae; order Phycisphaerales; family UBA1924; genus UBA4658. The sequence goes on along the minus strand of JBGANP010000028.1, from coordinate 19,930 downwards.
CGCGAATCTGGGGCTGTATCGCGAGACCAAAGATGCGAAGTTTCTGGCGGAGGCGAAGCGGATCGACGCGGCGTGCGCGAGCTTTGTGAATCCAAAGACCGATGCGTATCGCGATTCACCGAAGTTCACGCATCTGCTGGTCGAGGCGGATCTGGAACTGCACCGCGCGACCGGGGATTCGGAGATTCTGCTGCGGGCGAGACGGAACGGGGACGCGGCGTGGGCGAAATGGAAAAGCTCGCCCCCGAAGGATCTGATCGAGCAAGCATCGATCGCGCGGATGCTCTGGCTGCTTTCGGATCAGGAATCGGAAGCGGGACGGGCGTTTTGGACCAAGGCGGATGCGCCGATCGCAGGAGAGCCGTGATCGTGAAGCTCGAGCCGATGGAAATCAAGCCGCGCCAGGAGCCTTCACTCCGGCCCATTCGAGCGCCTGCCGTTCGTCGAAGAAGGTGCGGAACTGAATGATCTTGCCGTTGCGAAAGGTGTAGACATCCCCGGTGCGACCCTCGCGCCATTCGATCTCGTGCTTCAGTCTCACTCGCACGTGAACGAGAACAACGATCCGATCGTCGACGACGATGAATCGCTGCGGCTCGCAACCCCCTTCCGCCCACGTTTCGCGCGCCTTGGCGACGTGCGCCTTCACGGCTTCGAGCCCGCGATAGGTTCCGTCTTGAGGAGAGTCCGCGGGTTCGATCCGTTCGATCTGCGGATCAAAGCTGGCGACGAATCCGGGAATGTCATTCCGGTTGAGCGCGGCGTAGGCCGCGCGCAGGGTTTCCACTTGATCGACCGCACAGGGCATCGCGTTGTCCACGTCTCGTTTCCGCGGTTCAGAGGTCATTTGAGGCATGATACAAGGCGAGCGTGGAGTCTTGAAAAAAAGCAAGCCCCGCGGGTCAACGACCCGCGGGGCTGCCAAAGTCGGGGTGACAGGATTCGAACCTGCGACCTTGTGGACCCGAACCACACGCGCTACCAAGCTGCGCTACACCCCGAGCGGAAACATCGAATTGGGGGCAATGCTAGGCCTGTTCGGGGGCAAGGCAACCGCTCGGGAGCTGGCTGAACGGGGCCAAGCGGAGCGAGGATCGAGCGAGATTACTCGTAGATCTTGTTCTCGGGCGGGAACTGCGGTTTGGCGTCGAGATAGACGTTGTCGCCACGGGTGCCGGCGTCCTTATCTGGACCGGGGGAGTAGAAGTAGCCGCGGGAGCCGGTGCAGAGGCCCTCATCGGCATCGCCGGTTGTGCCAGCGGTGTCGGGGCGGAAGGAGCGGCGGAACTGCAGCGCGTAGTCGGCGCCGTTCTGCTTGAGCTTGAACAAGGAGCTGTTGTTGAACACGGCGTCCCGGCCACTGGTGGCGGGGGCCATCGCGCCGTTGATCGCAAACGCACCGTATCCCCCGTGGAACTTCGGATGTACGTATCGAATCGCGTTTCCCCACGCATCCTTGATCACAAGGCCGAATACTTGTGCGCCCGCCGTTGAGGTCTGGGGCATCGCGCTCTGTTTGGTGTAGATCGTTGAGAAGTTGGAGGGGTCGTAGTTTGCGGGCACGGCTGCGTTGCTGATCGGCGCGCGAACGACGAATCGGCTGTCGAGCCCCTTAATGGTCGCTTGGGCTGAAGGAGAATCCTCGATGGCGAGGAGATAAAAGGTAGTGCTTGGCTCGACTACGGCGCTGCTGTTGGCCGCCGGCAGAATGCGACCGTCGACAATGCCGAACTCGTTTTTCTGAGCGGATGTGTCGGTCCACTTGTACGGGAGCTTGCCATCGCGGTCCTGCATGTAGTTGTCCTGGGTCTTATCCAGGATCATCAGCAGGTTTTTGGTGAGGTTGACGCGGCCGGTCTGCATCACCCGGTTGCCGACCATCAGCGCGATGGAAGCGAGGATCGCGATGATGGAGATCACCACGATGAGTTCGATCAGGGTGAATCCGCGGCGGGGGGGATGGACGAATCGGGTGTCTTGGCGTACTCGTGTCATGCGTGCTCCCAACCGTTGCAGCCCTTTGCCCCCGACCCGGTTTCATCCAGCGGCTACCGCTTGCTGCCTCGCCACCTGTGGCCCGCGAGGCGGGCGAGGGGAGAGGGGCAGGCGAACAATATGCCCGGGGCCTGTTCGCCCGTGCTTCCATACGAATACCGTCTCCCCGGGGATGCTCATGTCCTGCCAACTCTTGCGGTTTTCCCCGATCTTCAGCAATCCCGGTCGGGCATGAAATTACCCGATCAGAGACCCGTTTGTCGGCGGACAGGTGTTTCGGTTTGACTGCATCCCACCAACAGTTCCGCTCCCCCGGCGAGGAGTTCCGCGGCGTGCGAATGTTCAGCAATCCTCTGGCAAATCGATGCGTTGGCCCAATCGTCGGGGTGGCGTTTGTGTGGCTATCGATGGTGGGACTTGGCGGCTGTACTACGTTTCAGGCGGCCGCGCCGGAGCGGGTGAAGCTGGTTCCGGCCGCGCCGCTCGCGGAGGATCAGTGGCCGGTTCGCAAGACGGATGACCTTGCGGAGAAGGCGAAGCGGTCTCCGCGAGACTATCTGGCGCGGCTGATGCAGGGGGCGACGGGATCGGCACGGATGGTTTCGCCGGATCGGATGATGCGTGGGCCAGGGGGCGCGCCGTTCGCGTCTGGGGTGTATGGGCGGGGCATTCTGCGGGTGTATGAGCCGCGCGGTTCGGACGATGCTGTTGGACGGAGCGTGCTGGCGATGCGGTTCTATTCGTTCTCCGAGCAGAACGATCGGCCATCTGACTCGCGCGTGACGGAGTATGCGGAGCGGCAGTTCAAGTCGTTGAGCAAGCGCTTGGCGGATGCAGGGGCTGAACTGACACCATCGGATGCCGAGTTTCTTCGGGTGATGTCCGAGGGCACTGCGGTGCGCGTGGTTGAGCCGCCGACAGATGCGGAAGTGCGGGGGACGATCGTGTATATGGCGGGGCTGGGGAGTGCGACATATGAGCAGCCGTTGATTGATGAGCTGAGTCGGCGGGGATGGTGGCTGGTGAAGGTCGCTACGCCGCGGGTGTGGTGGTATGAGTCCAAACCGTGGATGATTGGGTCACGTTCAGACATTTCGGGAGTTGCGGAGAAGCTGGCGGGGGTGATGGACGACCTGGTGGCGGAGCCGGCGTATGCGGCGGAGGCGGCGCTGGCATATTTGCGCGAGCATCGGCCGGAGATCCCGACGACCCCGCTGGTGATGGTGGGGTGCAGCGCGGGGGCGCTGGCCGCGCCGGCGGTGGTGGCTCGCATGCCGGATCGATTCAGCGCGGCGGTGCTGGTGGGTGGTGGGGCGAACCTGCTGCAGATATCACAGACGAGCGATCTGACGGATGGGGGCATCCATCTGGCGTGGCCAGACAATCAGCCGGTCGGGCCGTGGCGGGCGGAGTTGTTTCGCCAGTATCTGACGTACTCGAAACTCGATCCTTATCACACGGCTCGCTATCTGCGCGACAAGCCGACACTGCTGGTGCAGGCGAACTTGGATCTGACGGTTCCGGCGAGCAACGGGTGGTTGTTGTGGGATCGGCTGGGCCGGCCGGATCGGTATGTGCATGTCGGCGAGCATCGGACGCTGTTTCTGACACTGAAGGGGCAATCGCGGCGCGTGGCGGATTGGCTGGAAGCGAAGGTGGGTGTGTTGCCGAAGAATGATCCGATCGCGCGGTCGCCGGTGGAATCGCGGGGGAAGCCGGAGACAGCGACGGCGCATTGAGCGGCAGTACCATTCCGAAAATCGCAAATCGCACATTCCACTTTCCTCAAGGAGCCCACATGCTCACTCGACTGACCGCAGTTCTCGCCGCCACGTGTTCGACCGCCGCGTTTGCGGAGATCAAGACCGAGCACATCAAGTACACAAGCGGGCAAACCACGCTGGAGGGTGTGCTGGCGTATGACGATTCTGTGACGGAGAAGCGGCCGGGGGTTCTGGTGTGCCCGGAGTGGTGGGGGCGGAACGAGTACGCGGATTCGCGAGCCAAGCAGTTGGCGGAACTCGGCTACGTCGCGTTTGCGATCGACATGTATGGCGATGGGAAGACCACGACGGACCCGAAGCAGGCGGGGGAGTGGGCGGGGAACGTGAACTCGGACCCAAAGGAGATGCGGGCGCGGGCCGCGGCGGGGCTAAAGGTGCTGGCTGAAAACGCCAGAGTGGATGGCACGAAGCTGGCGGCGATCGGGTACTGCATGGGTGGGTCGGTCGCGCTGGAGCTGGCGCGCAGCGGGCAGCCGCACACGGAGCATCTGAAGGCGATCGTTCCGTTCCACGCCTCGACGATCGCGGCGAAGAATCCGGAAGACAACAAGAACATCAAGGGCTCGATTCTGGTCTGCCACGGACAGGACGACACGTTCGTGAAGCCGGAGCAGATCACGAACTTTCACCAGCAGATGAAGGATGCGGGCATTGATTACGAGTTCGCGTCGTACTCGGGCGCGGTGCATGCGTTCACCAACCCGGCCGCCGACCATGCCGGCGTGCCCGGAGTGAAGTACAACGAGAAGGCGGACAAGCGGAGCTGGGCAGCGATGAAGAACCTGTTCACGGAAGTGTTTGGCAAGGTGAAGCCCGCGAAGAAGGGCGATGCCAAGAAGGATGAGCCGAAGAAGGACACGGCGAAGTAGCCGGGTAGGGTTCCGATAATCCGAGTCAGGCCTTTCCCTTTCCGAACCCCCGGCACAGCTTCCGCCCGGAGTGCATCGCATTCCGGCTCGTCCCCGAAACCGGCGGTCACATGACCGATCTGCTCTTCCCCCGGCCCATTGCGGCGGGTGTTGAGGAGGCATCGGCATGGTTTGGAAACTCGTAGGTATTGGCGCTGTGGTTATCGTCGGGGCCGCGTTTACGGCGACGGCGCTGGATCGAACGCCGAAGATGGCGCATGACTTTCGGTTGTATACAACGCGCGGCAAGTCCGTCGCGCTCTCGGACTATCGCGGGAAGCCGGTGGTGGTGGATTTCTGGGCGAGCTGGTGCGGACCGTGTCGCACGGCGATTCCCGCGCTGGAACGCATCCATCAGGAATACAAGGAGCGCGGGGTGGTCGTGCTGGGCGTGAATGTGAACGACGATCAGAATCCGGCGCAGTCGATGCAAGACCTCGGAGCGACATACACGGGTCTGGTGGGCGGGGATGATGTCGCGCGGGAGTATGGAGTGGAGGGGCTGCCCACGATCCTTGTGGTCGATAGCGAGGGGCAGATCGTGTACCGCGAGAAGGGGTTCACGCCGATCATAGAGAAACGCGTGAGCGAGGTGTTGGAGAAGGAACTGGCCAAGCAGGTCAACTGACCAAGTCCGAAGCCCGTGTTCCGATTTCAAGCTATGAGCACAGAATCGAAAAAGACCCCCGACAGTTGTCGGGGGTCTTTTGATTGACTTGATGTCTCTGCGATCAGTAGCGGTACATGTCCGACTTGTACGGCCCATCGACGCTGACGCCGAGGTAGTCGGCCTGCTCCTTGGAGAGCTTGGTGAGCTTGACGCCGATCTTCTCGAGGTGGAGCCGGGCGACTTCCTCGTCGAGCTTCTTGGGGAGGACGTAGACCTTGCCGGACTCGTACTTGAAGCCGCTGAGCGTGGGCTTGTTGTTGGCGTTGAACCAGAGGTCGAGCTGGGCGATGGTCTGGTTGGTGAAGGAAGAGGACATCACGAAGCTCGGGTGGCCGGTGGCACAGCCGAGATTCATGAGGCGGCCCTCGGCGAGGACGAGGATGCTCTTCTCGTTCTTCTTGCCGGCCCCGAAGACGAACTCGTCGTACTGGGCCTTGATGTTGATCCGCTTCACATCGCCCTTCTCGACGGCCTTGTAGAGCGCGGCCATGTCGATCTCGTTGTCGAAGTGGCCAATGTTGGCGACGATCGCCTTGTCCTTCATTTTCTTCATGTCATCGAGCTGGATGACGTTCTTGTTGCCGGTGGCGGAGATGAAGATGTCCGCGGACTCGACGACATCCTCGAGCACCGTGACCTGGTACCCCTCCATTGCGGCCTGCAAGGCGTTGATCGGATCCACCTCGGTCACGATCACGCGGCAGCCCTGGCCCTTGAGCGCCTGGCAGCAGCCCTTGCCGACATCGCCGTAGCCGAGGACGACGGCCGTCTTGGCGCTCAGCATGACGTCGGTCGCACGGTTGAGGCCGTCCACCAGCGAGTGGCGGCAGCCGTACAGATTGTCGAACTTGCTCTTGGTCGCGCTGTCGTTCACGTTGATCGCGGCGAAGGCGAGCGTGCCCTTCTTCTGCATCTCGTAGAGGCGGAGTACGCCGGTAGTGGTCTCTTCGGAGACGCCCTTGATGCCCTTGATGATGCTGGAGAAGTAGCCGGGACGCTTGGCGACGGACTCGCGGCAGAGACCGAGGATCACGCCCCATTCCTCGGGATCGTTCTTCGCGTCGAACGCGGGGACCTTGCCGTTCTTCTCGAACTCGGCGCACTTGTGAACGAGGAGCGTCGCGTCGCCGCCGTCATCGAGAAGCAGGTTGGGGCCCTGGCCGTTCTTGAACTTGAAGATCTGGTCGGTGCACCACCAATACTCTTCGAGCGTCTCGCCCTTCCAGGCGAAGACGGGAGTGCCGGCGGGCTTCTCGGGAGTGCCGGTTGCGCCGACAACGACGGCTGCGGCGGCGGAGTCCTGCGTCGAGAAGATGTTGCAGGAGGCCCAGCGGACATCCGCACCGAGCTCGACGAGTGTCTCGATCAGCACGGCCGTCTGCACGGTCATGTGCAGCGAGCCGGAGATGCGGGCGCCGGCGAGGGGCTTCTTGCCCTTGTAGCGGGCGCGGAGGGCCATCAGGCCGGGCATCTCGTGCTCGGCGAGGCGGATCTCTTTGCGGCCGAGTTCGGCTTCGGCCAAATTACGGACCTTGAAGTCGATTCCGTTGCGGACATCGACCGTCCACTTGCCGACCTGGTCGGAACCGGCGGCGGGCTTCTTTGCGACGTTGGCGGTGGGAACGCGGGGCTTGGTCATCGTCGTCACGTGTGTCTCCTGCGAACTGTGAAAAGTGAGTTGCTTTGAGTGCTCTCAATCGGCCGAACACGGCCGCGTGTCATCTGCTTGTGCCCGGTACGTACGCGGTACAGGCGAAAAGCCCGGGGCCCTTGGCATTTGGGTCGGAGGAAAGCGGGACATAACGGGGCTTATCGAACCCTGCGCTGATCATGAAGCTGGCGATCTGCTGCTCCGAGAACCCGAGCCAGCGGTGGCCCATGGAGTGGCGATAGACGGCGCGGTCGTGCTCGACCATATCGACGATCAGCCCGACGCCGCCGGGACGAACGATGCGGCGCATCTCGGCGAGGGCTTCGGTTGGTTTTTCAACGTGGTGGAGCACGAGCATGCAGACTGCGACGTCCACCGAGGCGTCTTTCAGCGGCAGGTCGGTCAGCTCGCCCGCTACAAACTCGACGTTTTTCAGGCCTTCGAGACGCTTCTTCGCGGCCGCGAGCATCGGCTGGGACTGATCGACCGCGACGACTCGTTTGACAAGCGGAGCGAGCAGTTCCGAGGCGTTTCCCGTGCCGCAGCCGAGGTCGGCGACCGTCCACTCGCGTGAGAGGAGGCTGAGGAGGCCGAGCGAGGTGAAGCGGGTGCCGAAGAGTTCGGTGCGGACATCGTCCCACTGTCCGGCGAGGCGGCCGAAGAAGCCCTGCGAATCCTCGCGGCGTTCGGCGAGGACGGAGGCGAGGCGGCGGAGGTCCTCTTCGGGATCCATTCCGGCCTTCTTGGCCTCGGGCGATCGAATGAGTTCGCGAACCGCCAACCAGACAGACCTGCCGGTGGCGTGAAGATCGTCGAGCGTCAGGCGGTAGAACGTGGCGGTGCCATCGGCCCGCTTGGCGATCCAGCCACCGTCGCTGAGCATCTTGAGGTGGCGTGAGACGGTGGACTGCGGCAACTGCACCACGCGGGCGACCTCGCCCACGGAGAGCTCCTCCCGCTCCAGCAGGCGCATGATGCGCAGGCGGATCGGGTCGCTCAGGGCGGCCAGGCGGTCGGTAATCGGGTTGGACGATGTTCGACGTTTCATCCGTTTATCCGGATGAACTGTAGAACTGGCAACCGCGACGTCAAGTGGGACGGGAAAGCCGCGTTTTGAAGAGGTCGCAGCCGGTTGGGTGGAGAAATGACGCCGCTGGGGCGAGAAGCTGGGCAAGATCGAGGAGCGTTCGGCCGCTTAGTTCTGATCCGGCTTGGCGGTCGCCTCGTTCTTAATCGGAGTCGGGGCGGGCACGGACGCTTCGCCCATCTGCTCCTCGGGGACCATGCCATAGGTCGGCCCGGGGATCTCGTTCATCTGGCGGACGAGCTGGGCGACTTCGGCGTTGGTGGGGTCGCAATAGTACGCCATGGCGATGCGCTTGCGGGCACGCTCGCGGTCGCCGACCTTGAGGTAGAGCTTGGCGAGGCCGAGTTGGGGAATGACGTTGCGGCCGCCGTCGACCTGCGCGGCGGTCAGCCAAGAGCGCTGAGCCTCGTCCTGATCGCCAAGTTTCTCGGCATATGAGGCGAGGAGGGCCCAGTCCTGCATGCGGCCGCGGCCGATGGTGCGCTCACGGAGCACGCGGTTCAGATCGTCGAGTTTCTTGTCGGCGTAGAGGCAGGCGCACAGGTCGGCGAAGACCTCGTCGTCTTCGAGGCGGATGGAGTGGGCAACTTTGAGTTGCTCGCAGCCGAGGCCGCTTTTTCCCATCTTGACGAGGGTGTTGCCCATCATCTGGTGGACGTGGGCGTTGCCTGGATTGCGATCGAGATACTCCTGATAGTCGGTCAGGGCGGCGTCGTACTCGCCGTAGCGATAGTGCTGATCGCCCGCATCGCGCACGGCAACGAGGGAACGCGTTCCGCAGCCCGCGAGCGAGAGCAGGCTGGTGGTCAGGATGAGCGAGGCGGTGAGGAGTCGAGGGCGATTCATGCGGGGTTCCTTGCGAGTGTCGCCAAGTGTACCGCCCACAACGCTCCCGCCCATCAGATACCCTTGGGCATGTCGCGATGGGTGCTTCTGCTGCATGAACTTCCCGACCGTTCCTGGCACTACGACTGGTTGATCCAGCCGCCGGGCGGGGTGGCGGACGCTGCTCTCACGAGTTTCCGCGTTCAGGCTCGGCCGGATGATCCGGCGGTGACGGCCTTTCCAGCCGAGCGAATCGGCGACCATCGCTGCCAGTACCTGTCGTTTGAGGGGCCGGTTTCGGGTGGGCGCGGGACGGTGCGGCGGGTGGGGGAGGGGGAGGCCGAGGTGATTCGGGATGACGCGGCATTTGTAGTCGTTCTTGACGGTGGGCGGACGTGGGTTGGCCAGCGGCGGGCCTTTGAAAGCCCGGACTACCACTTCCACTTGTCAAATGGACCCTGGATCGGGCATACTAATGAACGTCCGGGCGAATGACCTGTCGATCGATTCTCAGTGATGGGGATGGGCAAGATTGCAAGGAGCCCTGCGATGCAGATTTTGAGCCATGGTCCGATCATGGATTCGTCGTTTCCCGGGTCCGGCGGCGGCGGGGGTGTCGGGCACGCCGGCGATCATCCCGTCGAAGCCAAGCCCAAGATCATGCACTCGCAGGCGACGACGATCTCTAAGAAGACCGAGTGGAAGCGGAAACCGAACTCAGATGGCACCGGCTCGACGCACGTCAAGAGCTTTCACTGTCGGCTCAATAGTGAGGCCATGGAAATCATGGACGGGCAGATCAACCAGTGGCTGGAAGAGCATCCGGAACTGGAAGTGAAGCTGGTGAACACCACCGTCGGAGAGTGGCAGGGCAAGATCAAAGAGCCCGCGCTGATCGTGCAGATCTGGGTGTGATGCGATTTGGGGCAAGTGCTTCTGAAGCGAGTTCTCGCCGGGGGGCTACTTGACTGCGACGGCGGCGGTCACCGCGGACTTTGCCACGCGTGCTGCCTGGCGGCGCAACTCGGGAACGGCCGTGTTTTCCCACGCTTGGGCGCGGCGGAGCGGCCCGATGACGAGCAGTGCTGGATTGGGCGCGCCATCGCTTCCAAGGGCGCATCCGTCCTCGGATGTTTCGATTCCAAGCCCGTGAGGATCGCGAGCCACCCGGCCGGAACGCACGAGATGAGCCATGAGGGCATCTTCGGTTCGCTGGATATCCGTATTCGGGCCGAGGCAGTTGATCACCGATCCGGCGCGAAACACCTGCGGCGTGCTGGATCCACGGGGCCGGAAGGTTACTTCAATCACGCGTCCGGCTGGTTTGATGGAGAGGATCCGCCCGCCGCGGACGCTGAGGCGGCGCGCGGCGATCAGGTCGGCAACCGCCGCGGCGGTTTCGGGAGCGGCGCGATGTCGAACAACATCCCAGTATGAGCGAAGGCGTGCGAGAAACCGGGTCCGCTCCGCGCCATCCATTCGCTTCCAGAGATCGGGCGTGATGCCGCGAATCGATGAGACGACATCGCGCCAGTCCGTGCCGCGTACCGCGCTTTGCTGCACGGCAGTGCGGAGTGATCGGAGCAGGCCGCGTGCCGAGCCGTCCCAGGATCGAAGCGAAGCCGGGGCATCGCGGTGCGCCGGCGGGCGGCTGGGCGAGCGGTGGGGGCGCGGCAGCAGACCGTGACGAGAGATCGCGAGAATCCGTCCCTCATGGTCGCTGGCCGCGAGCGACATGACCACATCCATCATGGTCAGGCCGGTGCCGACAATAAATACTGGCTGATCGGGGAGGATTCGGTCGAGGGCGCCGGGATTCCAGGGATTGGCGATGTACCCGGTATGCGAAAGCAGGTCCGGCGATGCCCCCGGCGGGGTTGCGGGCATTTCGTTGCCGACGGCAAGGACGACGCGATTCGCGGCGATCCGTTCTCCCGAGTCCAAAACGACCGTCGCACCCTTTTCACCGGTGCCGAAGTCCACGGCCACCACGTCGCCATGCACCTCGCGCAACCGTCCGCCCGAGTCGTGCGCGCCCGCTCGCGATCGCTCCGAGGCGAGCACGCTCTTGAGATACTGGCCGTAGATGCCGCGCGGCAGAAAGGAGCCGGTGGTCGCGTGCGGGTCGCGCTCCTGAGCCCATCGCAGGAAGTGTCCGGGATCATCGTCGAACGCGCTCATGTTTCCGGCGGGTACGTTGAGGTAATGCACCGCGGAAGGCGTTGAGTACGCAAGACCGGGTCCGAATCGGCCGGAACGCTCGATGAGTATGACCTTGGCGGTCGGATCGGCGCGCAGCACATGGGCCGCAGTCAGCGTTCCGCAAAAGCCCGCGCCGATGATTGCGATCGTGGACACAGCCGGAGCATACCACGACTTTGGGCCGTCGGTAGCGCGGGGGTCACTTCGTTGAACTTCATGGCGGCTTCAACCGGCCAGGGCAGGGACGTTTCTGACTTTGGCGATCGGGACCGCGGCAAGCAGGGATCGCGTGTATTCGTGCTTGGGGGAGCTGATGACCTGCTCTCGCGTTCCCATTTCCACGATCTGGCCGGCTCGCATCACTGCCACGCGGTCGCACATGTGGCGCACGACGCCCATGTCGTGGCTGATGAAGAGGAGTGAGAGGCCGAGGTCGCGCTGCAGGTCCTTGAGCAGGTTGAGAATCTGGGCCTGGATTGAGACATCCAGCGCGCTGGTCGGTTCATCGCACACGATGAACTCGGGCTTGGTCGCCAGCGCGCGGGCGATGCAGATGCGCTGTCGCTGCCCGCCGGAAAACTCGTGGGGATATCGATCCAGAACGTGTGATCCGGGCATGCCGCAGCTTTCGAGGAGCTCGGCCGCACGTGTTCTGATCGCGGCCCGACCGCGCACGATGCCATGCACCGCCAGCGGCTCGCCGACGATTGCCCCGATCCGCATGCGCGGGTCCATTGATCCAGCGGGGTCCTGGAAGATGATCTGCATTCGTGCCCGAAGGCGCCGGAGAGAAGCGCTGCTCGCCTGCAGGACATCCGTCCCGTCGAACCGAATGTCCCCCGAAGCGGCCCGGATCAGCCGCAGAATAGCACGCCCCGCCGACGTCTTTCCACATCCGCTCTCGCCCACGAGTCCGAGCGTTTCCCCTTTGAACACCTCGAAGGAGATCCCATCCACCGCCCGAGTCGTTCCCGTGATCCGGCCTAAAACCGCCGACCGCACGGGAAACTCCACGCGGAGTTCCCGCACAGAGAGCAGCGCCGGGTTATCGGAGGGTGCATCCATGTGGCAGAGCGTATCGGCAGGTCGGGTCCGGCTCCCCAAAGGTTGACGCGGCCAACTGGGCACCTACCCTTGCACTCGATTCTGGGTAGGTAGCTCAGTTGGTAGAGCACGGCACTGAAAATGCTGGGGTCGCCGGTTCAAGTCCGGCCCTGCCCACTTCGTCCAACGGCACCGTCTTGTACGGTGCCGTTTCTATTGCGGATTTGACGCATCGGCGGTGGTTCCTCTTGCTGTCTCGGCCCGCGACCTGGTTTGCAACCCCCTCGTACCATATCGAAGCGGAAGCCCATTATGGCTCCCCGAAGGAGCTTCGCCTTGCGAGCATGGATGCAGCGTTTTCTCGCCCTTTGTGTTCTCTCGCTCATGCTGACCGGCGATACGTCGGCGGCCACGGCCCATCTTCAGCAGTCGCAACCCCCAGCCAAGCCCGCGACCCGAACGCGGCCAACGCCCGTGCGGACGCTCAACAGCCCCATTGTGAAAGCGCTGCTCGATGGTGTCGATGAAATCGGCTCTCCCGGCATTCCCGGCTCACTGGCTGTCTGGGGCGATGATGCGGTGCCCGTCGTCACCGGGCGCGTGGCAAAGGCTCGCGCTCCGATCGTGGCAGCCGGTGTTCTCGGCGAGGGCCGCTTCGTTGCGTTCGCGCACACCGGCTACGTCGATCCCGCGGAGTTTGACAAGGGAGACACACGGCGCCTGATCGGCAACGCGATCCGGTGGGCCGGCAAAGCCGGACCCGCGGGCAATCCGCGCGTCGGACTGGTCGCGATCAAGTCCGATGGATTCGATGTCGGCTATCCAATTGCAACGGTTCGCATGACGACCAAGGACTGGATCGCTCGCGCCGAAGAGGTTGACGTCCTTGTGTTCGGAGGTGGGTTCGATCCCTCCGTCGAAGAAGCGGCCAAGATTGGCGAGATCGTCCGCCGCGGCGAGGGCGTGCTCATCGCCCAGACCGGCTGGGGCTGGCAGCAGAGCCACGGCGGGCTTCCGATGTTCATGCACGGTTTCAGCCGCGTCTTGCAGGATGCCGGAGTCTGCTGGACATCGCTCATGACCGAGGACGACAAGCCCGATCGCTACGTCGCACGGAACGCACCGGCGGAGTTGCTGCACGCGGGGCGTGCGTTCGACGCTCTCGTGGATCAGGAGGCTAAGAAGCGCACCATGGACGCCGCTCAGATCGAGCAGGCGGTGAGCACCGTGACGGAGACCGCCAAACTCCTTCCTTCGGGAGATGAAACGCTCCGCCCTCGCCTGGAGCGATTGCTTGTCGAAATGAAGGACAAACTCGTGCCATCCGAGAAGAACCCGATCTCCACAAAGGAGCCCCTGCGACGCATTCTGCTGGCGTTCGACCTCATGACGATGATGCAGTCGCCCTCGCGTGCGAGCCACGCTCACCCCGCCGCGGCCGAGTTCCCCGGGACAGTGCCAAGCGATACGCCGCGCGTGACCCGCGAAGTTGTCATCGATCCCGCCGTGCTCGGTTGGCACTCGCTGGGGCTCTATGCGATCCCCGGCGAGCCGGTGAGCTTCGAGTTCATCGGCCCCGAACCGAAGTTACGCGGATCGGAATCGCTGAAACTGCGTTTTGGCTGTCATCGTGATGAACTGTGGAGCAAGGAGGAGTGGAAACGTCTTCCGGACATTGCCTTCTCCTTCAACATGAACACTCCGAGCGGCCGGCACGTAACGCCCTTTGGTGGCTTGCTCTACGTGGATGTCCCAGACAGGAGCGGGCTCACGGCGCCGATCCGCGTCAGGATCACCGGTGCGGTCGAGGCGCCTCTGTTTGTGCTCGGGAAGACGAGTGTCACGGAATGGCGGGAGAAGATCCGCGATGCCCCCGGACCATGGGCGGAACTTGCGACCGACAAAGTCATCGTCAGTGTCCCGTCCTCGGACATTCGCGAACTGGATGATCCGGAACCGGTGCTCAAAGTCTGGAATGAAGTACTCGACGCGGCGGCCGACCTCGCTTGCCGCCCGCACGAGCGTGCCCGCCCCGAGCGATATGTCGCGGATGTGCAGATATCCGCCGGATATATGCACTCCGGCTACCCGATCATGACGCATCTGGACGCCGCGCCCGCGATGGTGAGCGTGGAGAAGATGAAGCAGGGACAGTGGGGGCTCTTCCACGAACTCGGCCACAACCATCAGGACGGCATGTGGACTTTTGGCGGAACAACCGAGGTGACTTGCAACCTGTTTTCGATGTACATCCTCGAGACCGTCTGCGGTGCGCCGCCGAGCAGCGGACATGCCGCGTTCAAGGATCGTGACCGCAGGGTTGGTCTCCACATCGCCAAGCCCGATGGCCCGGCTCGCTCGGACGCCTGGCGAAAAGACCCGTTTCTCGCGCTGTTCATGTACTGCCAGTTGCGAGAGGCGTTCGGCTGGGAGACGTACAAGAGAGTGTTCGCGGAGTATCGCGACCTGCCCGCCTCAGAAAGACCAAAGGAAGATTCCGATAAACGTGACCAATGGATGGTCCGCTTCAGTCTCGCGACCGGCAAGAATCTCGGCCCATTCTTCGAGCAGTGGGGGGTTCCCACATCACACGCCGCACGCGATTCGATCAAGGGGCTTCCCGTCTGGATGCCCGAGGGATTCCCGGGCAAGTAGTCACGATGCGATCGGTTTAGGGCGCGGCCTCTTCCGGTGCCAGTAAATCCGCGTATCCGCAGGCGACTGCCTCGCCCATCGCGGGTGCGATGGATGTGCGCAGGAACTCGACGAGTTCGTGCCCCTTGGCCTGCGTTCGCTCCGGGCAGATGAGCGCCTCGAACTCGATGAACGTGCCGAGGTCCTCGACTGTGTCCAGATGGATGCGCACGCCGTCGTAGCTCCAGAGTTCCCGGGATTTCTTCACGACCACCCACACCGGCAACGCGTTGTGGCCGAACCGCTCGCGGGCCATGTGCTCCGGATAGAGCGTGAAGGTGCTGAGTTTGGCGCGTGTGCGTCCGGGGCGGTTGTAGAAGACCCACTCGGTCGGATGCCCGACCGTCTCACGACGCTTGAGCTTGGCATCCGGCACGCGAAAATACGTGTCCGTTTGCTCGAGCGTGTCCACCTTGATAGCGCCGATGGCGGCGGCGATGGTGCGGGCAAGGGCGATGTCGCGGAGCTCAGCTTTGTACTCGACGTTCTGCATGTGCTGATGAGCGTAGACGCTCAGCGTGCCCCGGCGGCTTTCAGGGCTTCGAGCAGTTTGGCCTCATCCCAAATGGCCACGCCAAGCTCCTGAGCTTTGCTCAGTTTGGATCCGGCTTCTTCGCCGGCGATGAGCAGATGCGTTTTGCTGGAAACGCTGCCGCTGATCTTCGCGCCCAACTTTTCGAGCAAGGCTTTCAGATCGTCACGCTGATAGCTTTCAAGCGTGCCAGTCAGGACGATGGTCTTGCCAGCGAACGGGCCTTCCGCACTCTTCGCGCCAGTGGCAGTGGGGGGGCGGTAGTCTTGGCTCTTGAGATCAACGCCCTGCTCTCGGAGATCCTTGAATGTACGGGTCGCCACCTTGCTGTGCAAGTAGTCAAATACAGCGCGAGCCGTGTCGTTTCCGAGACCGGTTTCTTCGCGATCACCGACCTCAATGGGTAATCCCAGCCGCGCTGCCTCGTCCTTCTTGAGCGTCTTCGGCCGCAGACGTGGCTCCTCCGCCGCGAGCAGCTCGTCCAGATCCTTGAACTGTCGCGCGAGCGACTTGGATGTGGACTCACCCACATGCCGGATGCCCATGCCCGCGAGCACCTTCGCGAGGCCGCGCGACTTGGCTTGCTCGATTCCTTCGAGCAGGTTGTCCACCTTCTTCTCGCCCATGCGTTCGAGTTGCAGAAGTGTGTCGCGGTGGTTCTTCAGTCTGAAAACATCCGCGAACGCGCCGAGGGGAATCTCCTTCACATCGTCCGGCACGCCCGCTGCGGCTCGCCTCTCGTCGCCGTTTGGCAAGCCCGTCGCGCGAATCTGATCCACGGTCTTCTCCCCCAACCCCTCGATATCCATCTGCCGCCGCCCCGCGAACCAGATGATCTTCTCGCGAATTTGCGCGGGGCACTCCGGGTTCACGCAACTCCGCGAGGTCTCCAGCTTCGGATCATCGACGGCCTCCGGCGGATCGAGTTCAACAGGCCCGTTGCATTCCGGACACTTCACTGGAGGCACGATCTTCACCGCGCCGCGCGGCCGCTTCGCGATCACCACGCCCGCCACGTATGGAATAATCTCCCCCGCTTTCTCCACGTACACCGTGTCGCCGATGCGGATGTCCGTCCGCGGTGCATCCGGCACATCCGGGTCGGTCGACGCATCGCGCACCCGCCCGTAGTTGTGCAGCGAGGCGTGCTTCACCACCGTTCCCGCCAGCAGCACCGGCTCCATCACCGCACGCGGCGTGATCTTGCCGCTCTTTCCCACCTGCGCATCCACACGCACCAACACCGTCGTCTTCCGCTCCGCCGGGTACTTGTACGCCACGAACCCGCGCGGACTCTTGGAAGTGAATCCGAGTTCCTCCTGCTGCGCGAACGAGTCGATGCGAACCACCACGCCATCCGTCGCGTACGGCTGCTTGTGCCTTTTCTCGTCGAACGTGCGAATCGCGGCGATCACCTTCTGAATGTCATCAGTCGCCGCGAGGGGAGTGTTCACAGGAAATCCAAGGTCTTTGAGCCGTTCCAAAAACTGCGAGTGGCTCGCGGCGAACACGCCGGGCTTCCCGCTGATCTCACCCTTTCCATGCGAGACAAAGCCAAGCTGCCGCTTCGCTGTGATCTTCGGGTCGAGTTGCTTGAGTGTCCCCGCCGCGGCGTTGCGCGGATTGAGGAACAGATCGTCCCCTTCTGATTCCCGTTCCTTGTTGACGCGCTCAAACTCTTTCAGTGGGAAATACACCTCGCCGCGTACTTCAAGAACATCCGGCACATGCTTCCCGCTCAGCGAAAGCGGAATCGCACGGATGGTCCGAACATTCGCGGTGACGTCATCGCCCTTGGTGCCATCGCCGCGCGTGATCGCCCGCGCCAGTTTTCCCCCCTCGTATCGCAGCGACATCGCCACGCCATCGATCTTGGCATCCGCGACCATGACCGGCCCGCCTGCGCTCCCCCCGAACAACCCGCTGCCAACACCCAAGTCCTTCACCACGCGATCGTGCCAGTCCAGCAGCCCCTTGTTGTCCTTGTGGCCGAGGTCGTATGTGTTGTCGATGCTCAGCATCGGCGTTGCGTGCTTCACCGTCACAAACCCGTCGATCACATCGCCGCCCACGCGGTGCGTGGGGCTTTCCGGATCGTCCAGATCGGGGTGCTCAAGTTCGAGCTGCGCCAGTTCCGCGAGCAACCGATCGAACTCGACATCCGACATCACCGGCGCGGTATCGGTGTAGTACGCCTGATTGGCACGTTCGAGCACCTCGCGAAGTTCCGCCACACGCGATTTGGGAGAAGGTTTCGCCACGCCCGGAGTTTACCGTGCTCGCCCCTCCGATATCATCCGCCCATGACCGCCCGACTCATCGACGGCAAGGCGCTCGCCCAGGAGCACCGCTTACGGATCGCCGAGCGGGTTCGGGGGCTCCGCGCCGCCGAAAAGTCCGTGCGGCTGGATGCCGTGCTGGTCGGGTCATCCGACAACGCTGCCCGCCAATACGCCGAGAGCCAGGCCCGCACCGCCGCGGAATTGGGCATCGACCACAAACTGCACGAACTCCCCGCGAACGCGACCCAGCAGGACATCGCCGAGATGGTCGAGCAACTCAACGCCAGTCGCGATTGCTCGGCGATTATGGTCCACATGCCCCTCCCGCCTGGTGTGGATTCCTACGCCATCCAATGCCTGATCGATCAAGACAAGGATGTCGAGGGCGTGAACCCCGCCAACATCGGCAACATCGTTTACGGCCGCTCCTCGCTCGCTCCCTGCACCGCGCTCGCAGTCATCAAGATGGTTGAGCACACCGGTGTCGAACTTCGCGGCAAGACGGCCGTCGTAGTGGGAGCCAGCAACCATGTCGGCAAGCCCATCGCAGTTCTGCTCATGCGGCAGGATGCAACTGTCATTTCCTGCAACAAATGGACGCCCGATCTGCCGCAACTCACAGCCCGCGCCGACATTCTCATCGCCGCGGCGGGCGTTCCCGGGTTGATCAATCGCGACATGGTCAAGCCCGGCGCGGTCGTCATCGATGTCGGCGTCAATCGCGTCAAGACCGTCGAGGGCACCATGAAGACCGTCGGCGACTGCGACTTCGAGCCCCTCCGAGCCCCCGGCGGTGCGGCGTGGATCAGCCCCGTACCCGGCGGCGTCGGCCCGATGACGGTCGCGATGCTCCTCCTCAATGTCGTGGAAGCCGCCGATGGTAAAACTCGACAGGCCATTCAGGCGTAGGAACACCGCCAGCCCGGCCTCCCAAGCCATCCGCATTCTCATCCGAACTGGCCCCTTTTCGGCACTGGCTCAACTTCCGACCAATCCCGGGCCGACAATCCGGGGTGGGCGCGTGCGAAACGGCCTATTCGGCGGGCACCAAGGCCGCTTTGAGCAAGATGTCCGGCCGATGTTCGTTGACCTGGGGGGACTTCGCCCCTTGAATCCTCCGCCCTACCCTGTTATCGCCCTTTGCCTCGTTTGTCTTTTCACGCCTCACGGATCGGGGACCCCATGACCCTCGCGTTTATCGAAGGCCTTCTCAGCCCGACGCACCTGCTCATCTTTGCGTTCATCGCGTTGCTCATCTTCGGTCGCCGTCTGCCCGAGATCGGCCGCAACATGGGTAAGGGAATCACGGAGTTCAAGAAGGGCCTGAAGGAAGCCGGCGAGGACGTCAGCGGCCAGCCGCAGAACCCCTACGAGCAAGGCCATCAGCAGAGCTACAACCAGCAGCAGTTGCCCCGCCAGCCCCAGCAGTATCAGCAGCCCCCGCAGCAGTACGGCCAGCAGCAGCAGAACTATCAGCAGGGTGGCTATCAGCAGCAGGTTCCGCCGGCGCGTCCCGCCGTCGCCGGTCAGTCGCAGGTGCGCGTCACCCGCAACGACATGGTGGACTGAAACCGCATCCTGATCGCGAGAAGAATCAGAAGATTCCGCGGCGGGCAACAGCCCGCCGCGTGTTGTCGTTCAGGCACTTGTCGGAGCAACTCTGGTCGGTACAATCGACCCCTCATGCCGAGGTAGCTCAGTTGGTTAGAGCGGGACATTCATAACGTCCAGGTCGGCGGTTCGAGTCCGCCCCTCGGCACTTTGCAGATGGCAGTCGGCCAGAATCAGCGACCCGCGCGGCGAGCATCCGCTGGGGTTGCGGTGTTTTTGCTGCCGCGCAATCGCCGTTTGACTTTTCGGAATACCCCGGTATTCTCCGACCAGCATCAAGAGCCCCGGAGAGGTCACACTCGTCCGGGCGGCAACCGAGCCATGTTTCAACCACATGGTCGCGGTGCCGGGTTGGCCCCTGCGGGGCACCGATGCGGCCGATGGACCACTTCACGTTGAAGCATTTGCTTCAAGCATGAAGATGGCACCTGAAGCAAAAACGACAGCGATGTTCGCTGTCTCCCCGCAAGAGCGCCAAACCAATGCTTGATGCCGTGAAGGAGTCACGGCATGTCGTTCTCTGCTTCCCCGATCGTTCCCGCGTCCGCCACCACCAAGCCCGCCGCTCGCATCAGCACCCGCGCTCTGCACGGCCCGGCGGAAGGGTGGTCCACCGACAAAACCAGTGTTGAAGCGCAGCGTTCC
>JBGANP010000152.1:0-5284 GCA_044222255.1 Phycisphaerales bacterium | reverse complement strand
CGGCGATGATGCGGAGCTGGGGCTCTTGTTGCGAGTTCAGAGCGCTCGTGATGGCGCGGGAGGCCTGATAGGCGGCGGGCTCTTTTTCGTTGAGGATGAGAAGGACGCGGGCGTAGGCGAGGAGGAGCTGAGGGTCGGTTGAGGTGCGTGCGGCGCGGTCGAGAAGAGGGCGGGCGGCGGCGAATTCGCTGCGGGAGAGGTGGAGCTGGATTTGGTCCTGCAAGGTCATTCGTGGGAGAGTAAGACATTGAGGCATGTGTTGGTTGGGGGCCTTTCGTTCGCGGACGCACGGAGGGTCGAGTCGGTCGCCCGGGGGACATTGCATTTGCGGAGGTTCGCCGGTTCGGGGCGGGTTTCGAGTTTTTCGGGCCGTAGACTGGAGTTGGGAGCGGTGGGAATCCGGGAAATACGTGATGGCGAGCGATGATTCGACCTTTGCATCTGGACCGACGATTGATGAGCCGCGGAACTCCGAGGCGGCGGCGATCATGGCGGCGCACCTTCTGGAGGGGCCGGGTTCGCGGATCGGGCCGTACCGGATTCTGCAGTTGATCGGCGAGGGCGGGTTCGGAACGGTGTTCCTGGCGCAGCAGGAGCAGCCGGTGCAGCGCCGGGTGGCGTTCAAGATCATCAAGCTGGGGATGGACACCCGCCAGGTGGTGGCGCGTTTCGAGCAGGAGCGGCAGGCGCTGGCGATGATGGATCACCCGAACATCGCGAGGGTGTTCGATGCTGGGACGACGGCGACCGGTCGGCCGTACTTCGTGATGGAGCTGGTCAAGGGTGTGCCGATCACCGAGTATTGCGACACGGCGCGGCTCTCGACGCGCGAGCGGCTGGACCTGTTCATCTCCGTCTGCCAGGCCGTGCAGCACGCGCACCTCAAGGGGATCGTGCACCGCGACCTCAAGCCGAGCAACGTACTCGTCACTCTGCACGATGAGCGGCCGGTGGTCAAGGTCATCGACTTCGGCATCGCCAAGGCGATGAACCAGGATCTGACGGAGAAGACCGTCTTCACGGAGTTCCGCCAGTTCATCGGCACGCCGGAGTACATGTCCCCCGAGCAGGCCGCGATGAGTGGGCTGGATGTGGACTCGCGCACGGACATCTACTCGCTTGGGGTGCTGCTCTACGAACTCATGTCCGGCTCTACGCCGTTCAGCTCCGAGGAGCTGCGCTCGGCGGGCATGGCGGAGATCGCTCGAAAGATCAAGGAAGATGAACCGCCGCGGCCGTCCACTCGCGTCACGCGCGCAACCAAAAGCGGCACCGGTAGTGTGGGAGGTGGGGGGGCCAAGCCTGCCTCGACGACCGGCGGTCCGAAATCCACGAGCGCCGAGCAGATCGCCAAGCACCGCCGCACTGACATTGGCACGCTTCGCCGCCAGCTCGCGGGCGACCTGGACTGGATCGTGATGAAGGCGATGGAGAAGGATCGTTCGCGCCGGTATGAAACCGCGAGCGCCATGTCCGAGGACATCCGTCGTTTCCTCGCCAACGAGCCGATCCTTGCACGCCCGCCCTCAACTGCGTATCGCCTCCGCAAGTTCGCGCGCCGGAATCGTGTCGGTCTGGCCGCGGGCGCTGGCGTGTTTGCCGCGATTTTGCTTACCCTCGTCGCGCTCGGCTACGGCCTCTCGCAGGCCCGCGATGAGCGCGATCGGACCGCGCATCGCGAGACCGAGACCCGCGCCAAGATGCTCCTGAGTTCGATGAACGCCATCCGCCAGTACACCGCGGACAACGTCCGCCCCGCGCTCGCCGTTGCGGGTTCGGGCAAGCAGGATGCGACCACGCCCGACTACAACTCCCACTTCGTCCGCGAGATGGTCCCCGGCTTTTCCGCACGCCAGGTCTTCGCCAACTTCCGCGATGCCAAGCGCCCCGACGGCACGCCCGGCCCGTACGCGACGTTCGTCTACAAAGAGGCCGCGCCAAACCCGACCAATCGCGAGAATCTTGCAGATGAGTTCGAGAAAACGCTCATCGAGCGTTTCCGCGCCGATCCGAAGCTCCCCGAAGTCAGCGATACGCTGGACCGTTCCGGCACCCGCTCGTACTACATCGCCCGTCCGATGATCATCAAGGATGCCAAGTGCATCGACTGCCACCACACGGTCGAAACCGCTCCGCCCGGACAGGTGCACATGTACGGAAAAGACGGCTGGACGGGCGGCTACGGCTGGAAACTTGGCGATGTCGTTGCCGCGCAAGTGGTCTACGTCCCTGTCGCCCAGGGCTTTAGGTCCGAGTCGAACCTGTTGCAATACGTGCTGCTCGTGGCCGCGGGCCTGCTGGTCGTCGGCGGCATCGTGAGCGTGGTGCTGCTGCGGCGGGCGTGAATGCCGTACACATTCGACCCGACGTCCTCAAATCCGACATTCTCATTGCGGCTTGGCCGCCACGATCAGCAGCGGCCCCGCAGAAACCACCACGCCGCCGGGCTTCTCAGAAGTGATCGCGAATGCAGCAGCGCCGCGCACCGGCAGCCGCGCCTCGAACGGCACGATCACTTCGCCCGTGGATGCGACATCGAACACGCCGCCATCGACCGGGTGCGTATCACGCACCGGATCAACGATCCAGAGCTGGTACTGCCGTGCCTTCGGGTCATTGGGCGAAACGCCCTTGAGCCGCATGTAGCCGCGCTGCAGCGACTCGCTCCAGACGACCTCGCCGGACGCCCCGCCGGACGCCCCGCCGTACTCGCCCGCGTTCGGCTTGAAGGGCCAGCGCACCGTGTCCGCTCCGCGATCGATCGTTGCGATGTCCGGCCCAATCGGTCCCGTCTTCGCCCACGGCTTGAGCGTGGCGATCGTCACGCCTGCCACGATAATCGCCGCGGCCGCCAGCGCCCACGGCAACCGTGAGGCGCGTCCCCCGCGCATCGGCGTCGCGGAGCCCGTGCCCTCGCCGATCCGCCCGATCACACCGTTGCTCGCCGGCGGATATCCGGTCGCGGCCAGACGATCCCGCAGCCCAGAAGGCAGCACATCGTCCGCGCCCTCCGCGAACACCGCGCTCCGAGTCGCATCAACCGCCGCCTCCAGCGTACGCGTCTCCTCGGCCCCAATCGCCTCCAGCAGATCGCGCAGCTCCTCGCCCTCCGCCGGCGAAAGCCCGATCGTCGCGCGAGCAATGATCAGATCCTGCGCCCGCTCGAGCGTCTCCGGCGTCGGCGCGCCATTCTGATTGTGAAGTGCCCCGCTCATGGCAGCACCTCCTTTGCCGCGCCGTTGCTCCGGCGAGCTAGCGCCTCGCGGATCGCGATCAGCCCGCGCCGCAGATGCGTCTTTACCGTTCCGACGGGCATGTTCAGGTGCTCGGCGATCCGCTCGTGCGTCCAGCTCTCGCCCACGGCGAGCCGGATCACGCTCTGCTGCTCTGGCCGCAACTGTTGCAACTGCGCCAGCGCCGCGCTCGTCTCTTCGCTTGCTCCAGCGGGGCTGCCGATACTCGTCTTGCTCTCCGTCACCGAATCCGAGAGGGGCACGCGCCCGACGGTGTGCCGTCGTTGCGAGCGTGCGCGATCGATGAGCCGGCGGCGTGTGATCATCGCGACAAAGGCCCTCGGGCTGGAGAGCGACGGATCGAACCTTCCCGCCGTCCGCCACAACTCCATGAACACGTCCTGCGTCGCATCCTCCGCATCCGTGCGGTCGCGACACATCCGAAGCGCGATGGACCAGACCAGCGGCCCGAATCGCTCGGCGCACACGCGCCCCGCCGCGGCGTCCCCGCGGGCAAGCAACTCCAGCGCTTCCGTGTCGCCATCCACCACCGCTGCATTTCTCCACACGCTCGGACAGACGTATTTCGTAGCCCGTGCCGATTCGGATTCACCCGGATCCCGGGAGCGTGTGAGACGATACGCCGAGTTTCCGTCCCCGTCCCTGAATCGCGCCCGTCCACTGGTCCGAATCAGTCCTGCCGGTCGGGCGCGGCCCGATCAGACCTCAAATCGACCCTCTCGAAAGGAATCTCCTCATGAAGTTCCCGGCTCTCTTTGCGCTCACGCCGATCGCGGTCCTGCTCTCCGCCCCGGTTGCCTGCACCATGGCCAAGGACGACGCGGCCCCATCTTGTCAGAAACCCGCCGCCATGCCCATGGCCGGTGGCGAGACCATCGTCGCCATCGCCGCCGGCAACCCGGACTTCTCCACCCTCGTCGCCGCCATTAAGGCCGCGGGTCTCGCCGATGCCCTTTCCGCGGACGGCCCCTTCACCGTCTTTGCTCCGACCAACGCCGCGTTCGCCAAGCTCCCCGCTGGAACTGTCGAAGATCTCCTCAAGCCCGAGAACAAGTCCAAGCTCGCCCGCATTCTGACGTATCACGTCGTGCCCGCCAAGGTCCTCGCCGCCGAGGCCGTCAAGCTCACCACCGCCCCCACGCTCAGCGGCCAGCGCCTCGATCTGCTCCTGAAGGGCGACAAGCTCATCGTCGATGGTGCGACGGTCACGAAGACCGACATCGTCGGCTCCAACGGCGTGATCCATGTCATCGATTCGGTCATGCTCCCCAGCGGCGATGATCTCGCGACGACCGCCTCCAAGGCCGGTTCCTTCGGCACACTCCTCGCCGCCGCCAAGGCCGCGGGCCTCGTCGATGCCCTCAAGGGCGATCAAGCTCTCACCGTGCTCGCTCCTACCGATGAGGCCTTCGCCAAGCTGCCCAAGGACACCCTCGCCGCGCTGCTCAAGCCGGAGAACAAGGATGCGCTCGCTGCAATCCTCAAACTGCACATCATCTCCGGCCGCGTCTTCAGCGACCAGGCCCTGAAGGCCGGTACCGCCGCGACCCTCTCCGGCGAGAGCGTGAAGTTCGCCGTCGTTGATGGCGCGGCCAAGGTCAACAACGCCAAGATCGTCAAGACCGACATCGACGCGTCGAACGGCGTCATCCACGTCATCGACACTGTGCTCCTCCCCGCCAAGATGCCGAAGCTGTCCCGCGCCGGGGCCAAGATGCCCCGCGCGGGTTCGGCTGTCGAGATCGCCACCATCGCGATCGACAAGGGCGCGCCCATGTTCAACGACGGTCAGCCCGCCGCCTGCGCTGCCATCTACGAGGTCGCCTGCCGCGGCATCCTCACCAGCGATTCCATCTCCCCCGCCGTCCGCACCCGCCTCACCTCCGCAATGACCACCGCCGCGGCCGAGTCCCACGACGCCGACAAGGCCTGGGCCCTCCGCCACGGTCTGAACGCGGTGCTTCAGGAAATGCCGATCGCCTCGCGCTGATTAATGTCCACCAGTTCAATCCTGCAGTCGGGGGGGGGCG
>JBGANP010000151.1:0-5337 GCA_044222255.1 Phycisphaerales bacterium | reverse complement strand
CGGCAACATGGTCACGCTCCCCGACGCAAACGGTCGCGATCCGATGCGCTGCGCCGAGGTGAAGGGCCCGATCACTCTCCGCCGCGCCATTCCCTGCACGCAGGGCGCCGTCAGCCCCTATCAGAACATCTCCTACGGTTTCAACATGCGTCTTCAGCAATCCGAGCAGCGCTGGCTCGCCGGCGACAATCGCCCGATCGGCCTCTCCTCCGCCGTTCTTAGCCGCGGCCAGTCTCCCGCCAGCGCAATCCCGCTCCTCTGGGATGTTGATGGCAACGTTGCGGCCCAGCGCGGCGTCGTTCCGCTCTTCTCGACCCCCACGCTCGGCAGCACATCGCTCTTCGCCAACGATCAATACTGGTTCCCGGCCATGCGTCACAACGGCTCCATGACCGTCGGCTTCATCGACGGTCACGTCGCCACAACACGCAGACCGCTGCAGGAATCCAACTGGGCCTGGGGCTTTGATCCCACTCGGTGATCGCTCCAGTACACTCTCGCAATGTCCCTCCGCCTGAAGTTCGGCGTTCTCCTCAGCTTGCTCGGGCTGGCGGTTTTGCTCGCGCTCGTCGCGTCCGGCATCGCTTTCTCCCGGCTGCAAAGCGAGGTTCGAGATCCGCTGCGAAGCATGTCCTCAGTCCTCGCAGTGCTCGGCCGCAGCAAAGGTGAAATCGAGCGTGCCCGACTTCTTGTCCGCCCGATTGAAGAAACCGAAATCCTGCCTCCGTTTGCCGCCGACGACGCCGAGCAGTTCGACACGCATCTCTCCTTCGCCAGAGAGCACCTTGAACGCGACGACCTCGCTTCAGAGTGGAAAATTCGTTCCGGTCGATCCGCGCTAAGCAACTTGGTCACACGTGCAGCGGCCTCTCGTTCGCTGGGAAACGGGTACTTCCAGCGACTTGCAGCTGCCCAGGGCAATACCACGCCGAACAGAACTGAAATCCTCGCCGCTCGCCAGTCCGCCCACGCCTCTCTGAGCGAACTCCACGACCTCATCGAGCGCATCGAAGACCGTATCATCGCAGACACGCGCTCGACCGTCGACTTCTCCGACAATCTGCGGCTCTTCCTGCTCACGCTGCTCGGCTCCGCGTTCCTGATCGTCGTCCTCACCTGCGTTCTGGGTATCGTGCTCGTTCGTCGCTGGATTCTCAATCCCGTCGCCGACCTCCGCGCCGCCACGGCGCACATCGCCGCCGGAGACTTCGCCTATCGCATCCCGCTTCAAGCCCCGCCCGGCGCCAAAGTCGATGAACTTCGCCAACTCAGCGCCGAAGTCAACCACATGGCCGGAATGGTCAAATCGCTACAAGACGATCGCGTCGAGCAGGAGCGTCTCGCCGCACTTGGCGAAATGGTCCGACGTCTGGCGCACAACCTTCGGAATCCCCTCAGCGGCATCCGCGGCCTCGCCGAAACCACCCGCCTGGAACTCAACCTCCCCAATCCCGAGCCCGTTGAACTCAAAGACCACCAGACCAAGATCATCCTCGCCGTCGATCGCTTTGAGAAGTGGCTCAACGAACTCCTCGGCGTCACCCGCAATCTCTCCCTCCATCCCGAACCGACACGCATCGACCGCTGGCTCGCCGGCTTTGCGGACGCCCATCGCCCCTCCGCCCAGACCCGCGGCATCACCCTCGATGTTGACACCTCCCGCGGCCCAACCGAAGCCCCCATCGACTCCCGCCACCTCGAGCACGCCCTCTCCGCCATCGTCTCCAACGCCATCGAGTCCACCAGCAGCCCCCAAGCAAGGGGTCCAAACGGCCCCGGCGGCTCAGTACGAATTATCACCCATTCGGCGGTTGCATCCCACCCAAATGGAAGTTTGGGTAGTTTCTGGACAATCGAAGTGACGGATCAGGGTCTTGGAGTACCCCCTGATTTGCGGGAGTCTATTTTCCGCCCATACTTCACCACCAAGCGCGATGGCAACGGCATAGGCCTTGCAGTAGCACTTCAGGTCGTGAAGGCCCACGGTGGTCGGATCGAGGTCGAAAGCCCTTGGCCGCCGCGGGAAAACGGGTCCCAGTCCAGCACAGGGAAGGAACCCTGGCCAGCCGGAGCCCGCTTCACGATTCTCCTTCCCATCAATGGGCCAAAACTGGCCAATGATGTGAAAGATGTGGTGGCCAGCAATGGCCCTAGTGGAGCAACAGGTGGCCAAGATCCTCGTCATAGAAGATGAAGAGAACCTCCGATTCACAATCCGGAGGGCGTTGTCCAAGTCTGGCTATGCCGTGACAGATGTTCAGAATCTCGCCGCCGCTCGAAACGCCCTGCAGTCCTCGGACTTCGATGTCGTCCTGACAGACGTGATGCTCGGCGATCATGACAACGGCCTCGACTTCGTCCGCGAGCTGCGTTCGGATGCGGTTGCCTACGACGGGACCATCGTCGTCATGACCGCGTTTTCCAGCATGGAGAACGCGATCACCGCGATGCGGATGGGCGCGGATGACTATCTCCAGAAGCCCCTGAGCTTGGAAGAACTCGGGCTTCAGGTCGCCAAGTGGATCGAGCACCGCAAGCTTGCCCGGCGGGTCAAGCTCTACGAGCGGCTGGAAAAGTCACGCGAAGCCGAACAGGAAGCCGTCGGTGAGAGCCCGGCTTGGCGGGCCACACTGGCCATGGCCGACCGGCTCGCGGGCATCCCGCTTCCCACACCAGAACCCGCGAACGACCGGGCCGGACCGGGTGGCCTTCCCTGCATCCTCATCACCGGCGAAACCGGAGTCGGCAAGGGAGTATTGGCTCGGTACATCCATGCCCGCGCCTGTGCCGCGGCCAAGCAGGCCGGCACGAAGGATGCCGCCGACGCTCCGTTTGTCCACGTCAACTGCTCGGCCCTCCCAGCAACCCTTGTTGAGGGGGAGCTCTTCGGGCACGAGAAGGGCGCGTTCACCGACGCCCGCGAAGCCCGGCCCGGCCTGTTCGAGATGGCCGATGGCGGCACGATCTTCCTCGATGAGGTTTCGGAAACCCCTCTGGAGTTTCAGGCCAAGCTGCTCACCGTGGTTGAACACGGCGTGTTTCGGCGTGTGGGCGGAAGCAAAGAACGCCGAGTTCGTGTGCGGGTCATCGCCGCCAGCAACCAGAATCTCGACGACCGTGTGAAGGCCGGGGCGTTCCGACGCGACCTGCTGTATCGGCTGAACGCATTCACTGTGAAGATTCCCCCTCTGCGTGAGCGCGGCCGAGACGCCGCCCTCATAGCGGAGATCATGTGCGAACGCCTGGGCCGCCGGTATGGGCGTCCCGGGAGAGTCCTTTCCGAAGAAGCCCGTATGGCCGTCGTTGGCCATGACTGGCCGGGCAATGTGCGTGAGCTCGTCAACGCTGTTCAGCGAGCCGTGATGCTCTCCGACGGACCGGAGATAGAAGCAGAAGACTTAGGACTTACCGATATGACCACCGATATGTTGACTTCGACCCTCGCCGCACCGTCTCACGACCGTACGGCATTCCTGTCCGATGTGTCCGCAGGTGCCTCTCCGGCCACCTCTGGCCTTTCGTTCGACTTCGAGCACGGCCTGCACAAGGCAGCCGACGTCGAAAAGGAACTGATCATGCAGGCCCTCCGATTCACACGCGGCAATGTTTCTCGCGCCGCGAAGCTGATTGGTATGCAGAGGAGCAGTATTCGTTATAGAATCGACCGGTACGGCCTTGAGCGCTTTGTGGTGGAGGTCGCCAACCGATGATCCGTCGCCGCGGGCATCTCGGGTTTCTTCTCAGTGCGCTGCTCAGCGCGCTGGTGGCCGCTCCGACGCTCGCGGGTGATCAGGAAGACTTCGATGATTGCGAGCACGACGCAATCGCGCGGCGCACCGATTCGTGCAACTGCGGCCCGATGCTCCCCGGGCAGCGCCTTCCAGACGTCTCAAAGGTGCTGATCTCGGCGTGGCAGGCGACCTCACCGGAAACCGATCCATATGTCGGCACGAGTGTTTCGCATAGTGGCGCGCACCTCGTTCGCATTGATGTGGTGCTGTCCGGCGTGATCAACCCGCCCGGACCACTCGGGCTGAACGGGATGAGCTACGACCCGTTTCAGTACGGCAACAACCCGCTGTATGGGTTCATCGAGTTCGATATCGACAACGACAAGGACACCGGCGGCGATCTCACATCGGGTGAAGCCGCGGTGCATTATCTCGCGAACGCCGCGCGATTTGGCGGACGGCCCTCTGGTCCCATTGGCGTGCGTGCCGCGAGCGGTTCCGGCGATCTCTTCGAGTCCTGGTCCCATCCGCCACAGATTCAACTGAGCGGAACCGACTGGGTGATGGCATTCTGCGGCTGCTTCAACGCCGTCCCCGTATACAAGGCGAATCCTGCCGAGCAGACGTTTTGCGAGGGCTCTGTGTGGATCATGGAAGGCCGGTTCTTCCAGCGTGCCAGCGCGTATCGCGGCGCGAGCACGATGATCGGCGGCAGCCAGCCCGGCCTGTACGACCCGACCGTTCGCGTGCGATTCCGTCACTCCATCTCGAATGACGAGACGACCGTTTCGCTGGTCTACGCGCTCGACGGAACCGGGGCCGCCCAACTCGCGGGCACTCCGGTGCAGAGCTACAACTTCAGCGTTTCGGACCACACGAGTATCGCCGAGGGCGTGAGCGACCTGATCGAGGCCGCGCAGATCAGCCACACGCCGCCGCTGGATCCCAACTCGCTCGCATTCCAAGTGACGAATCGCTGGCGCAGCAAGAGCATCTCCAGCGCGGTGGATGTGACCCGCTGGAAGCCGTCGTTCCTCGTGGGAACTGCGTACTCGCAGGAGACCGACGGGCTCTACGTGTGGACCGACATCGGCTTTGGAACACGCCAGGGCGACCTGAACGGCGACGGCGTGATCAACGCGCTGGATCGCGTGCTGGTGGTCTCGACCATCGAGGAAAACGACGGCGCGATCAGCGACGGCGACGGCACGATGGACGGGCGTGTGACGCTTTCAAACTTCGGCGCAACGTATAGCGTCTTCGACATCGACTCAGACGGCTTTGTCGGAGCATCCGATGTTGCGTTCTTCGATAACTTCATCTGTCCGGCGGACTTCGATCAGTCCGGCACACTGAGCACGCAGGACATCTTCGCATTCCTGAACGCTTGGTTCGAGGGCAACATCACCGCGGACTTCGACGCCTCCGGCGGGCTTTCCATCCAGGACATCTACGCCTATCTCTCGGCGTGGTTCGCGGGCTGCTAAGAGGCCGCCATCACCACATCAACACGCATTCCCGGAATCGTTCTCGCAAAAAAACGGTCGATCCATCGCGGATCGGCCGTCTGTTTGCTCTTGCATGCTGAACTGAAATGGGAGCGGTT
>JBGANP010000150.1:0-5408 GCA_044222255.1 Phycisphaerales bacterium | reverse complement strand
TCGCCTCGAATCACGTGGTCTTCGGCTACAACACGACGGATGCTCTCAACCTGGGTGTGAAGGGTGTGCTCTCAGCAGCTCGCCGTCGCAAGGGTCCATCGAAAATCCTCCACGTTGTCACAACAGTGATGGAGCACAACTCGATCCTCCGCCCCCTGCACGCCGTGAAGCAGCAGGACCCGAAGATCGACTGGACGATCGTCCCCGCCGATCCGACGACGGGCCTTGTGAACCCCACCGATCTCCGCGCGGCGATCAGGCCGACAGAAACAGTCCTCGTCTGCATCAACCACGCCAGCAACGTCATGGGCACGGTCCAGAACCTTGAAGCCCTCGGCGCCGTCTGTGCGGAGTTCGGCGCGGGCGCAGACAACCCCGACGGCCTCCTGCTCCTCGTCGATGGCGCACAATCTCTCGGCCACTGCCGCGTGGACATGCGCGCCATGAACATTGACCTGCTCGCCTTCCCCGGCCACAAAGGTCTCATGGGCCCCACCGGCACCGGCGGCCTCTGCATCCGTCCCGGCGTCGAGCATCGGCTCGACACCATCCGCGAAGGCGGCACCGGCAGCATCTCCGAGCAGCAGACCCACCCGACGATGATGCCCGAAAAGTACGAGCCCGGCTCCCACAACACCGTCGGCATCATCGGCCTCAGCGAAGGCGTCAACTGGCTTCTGAATCACACCGTCGAAAAAGTCCGTCAGCACGAGATCCAGCTCATCACCCGCCTCTTTGACAACCTCATACTCGACGACCGCGGCAACTCCACCGCTGCCCCTGGCCTCAAACTCCTCGGCCCCCTCAACATCGCCGACCGCGTCGGCGTCTTCTCCTTCACCCACGACACCCTGACCTCGCAGGAAATGGCCGCCATCCTCGAAGCCAGCTACGCCATTCTCACCCGCGCCGGCCTCCACTGCGCCCCCCTCGTCCACGAAATGCTCGGCACCTCATTCAGCACCGCCGGGCGTAAGCCCGCGGCCGATGCCCCCGACGCGCCGCTCGCCTCAGGCGCCGTCCGCCTCAGCATCGGACCCTTCCTCACCACCGAAGACATCGATTACGCCACCAATGCCCTGATCGACATGTGCCGCGCACACGCCTCCTCCCCCGCTCTAGCGGGGGAGGTGTCACGAACGAAGTGAGTGACGGAGGGGGTCCGCTACGTGCCTTGGTCCACCCGCCTTGGGCTCGGCCACGCTATTGCAACCCCACCTACCCCTGCACATCCAACCGCGGCACCTTCCGCTTCTCCGGTTCCTTGTGCGGATCGTAATGATCCTGCTCCTGCCGATCTTCCGTGGTCTCCTCGTCCCCATTCGCCGTCAGATTCCGCACCGCATCCGCCGCCTGCGCCGACTGCACGTCGATTTCAACGGCATCCGCCGCTCGCTTCCGTCCGTCCGGCTTGATGGTCTTCTTGGACTCCGCGTTCGATCGATTCGCGCGGTCCGCCTGACTCAAACCCGCAAGGGTCTGTGCCGAGGTCGGCGGAATCGGGGATGAGCCAAAGACGCTCATGAGTCAGCTATCGGCCATTCCCCCCTCCTCCCCCGATCTATCGGGGGAGGTGCCCGAGGCTTTGCGAGGGCGGAGGGGGTGTACGCCCCCAACCCGGCCATTACCCCGGTTTCTAGCTCTCACGCCCCAAGAATATTGACCCCGCAATCAACGTAAATCGTCTCGCCAGTGACTCCAGCTCCCAGATCACTCGCCAGATACACCGCCGTATTCCCGACATCAGCCCCTTCCACATTCCGCCGCAGCGGTGCCCGCTTCTCCACTTCATCTCCCATCTTGTCCGTCCCGCCAACCGCCGAGCTCGCCAGCGTCCGCAGGAATCCGCCCGAGATGATGTTCACCCGGATCTTGTCCTGTCCGAGCTCACTCGCCAGATACCGCGCCGACGCCTCCAGCGCGGCCTTCGCCACGCCCATCACGTTGTATCCCGGCACGACCTTCTCGCCCCCGTAGTACGACATCCCCATGATGCACCCGCCCTGACCCGAGCGCTTCATGATCGGATGCGCCCGCTTCGCCATCGCCACCAGCGTGTACGCCGAGATGTCGATCGCCTGCAAGAACGCCGCACGCGGCGTCTCCATGAACTTCCCAACCGCCAGCCACTCCCGCTCCGCAAACGCGATCGAGTGCACCAGATAGTCCATCCGATCAAACGACTCCCCATACTTCGCGAACACGGCATCCGTGTCCGCATCGCTCCCCGCATCAAACGGCATCATCCACGGGTCCTTCACGCCGAGCTCGTCCACCGCCCGCCGCGTCCGCCGCTCGTTCTTCTCACCCGGCAGATGCGTGAACGCGCACTTGCCGCCATGCTCGATGATCGACTTGGCGATATGAAACGCGTACGACCGCTCGTTGGCGATTCCGACAATCAGACCGACCCGACCGGATAGAAGACCCATGAGAACTCCTCAGTCAGTACCCCCGCGGTAACGCGGGCGGCTCTGCGACTCACCTTCACGCATCGTACCCAACCCATCACTGGTAGACTCCCACCGTGCAAGACCTCAACACACTCCCCCTCCACGATCTCCTCATGGCCCTCCCGGTCAACGACGCCGTCACGCGCCTGCTCGCGATCGCGGCCGAAGAAGACCTCGGTCCCGGCGGCCGCCCCGGCGATGTCACCACCCAGTGCTGCATTCCTCCCTCGCGCTGGGCCGATGGCATCATGGTCGCCAAAGAGCCCGGCATCGCCAGCGGCGTCTTCTCCCTCGGCCAGGTCATGATCATCTTCGCCCAGAACTGCCAGGTGTCCTTCAACGTGCAGGATGGCGAGCGCATCCGCGCGGGGCAACGGATCGCGACGCTCACCGGTCCGATGTATCAGGTGCTCCGCGCCGAGCGCACCATGCTCAACCTCCTCGGCCGCATGTCCGGCATCGCGACCCGCACCGCCGAGTTCGTCAAAGCCATCGAGGGCACCGGCGTCAAGCTCCTCGACACCCGCAAGACCACGCCCGGCTGGCGCGCTCTGGAGAAATACGCCGTCCGCTGCGGCGGCGGCCACTGCCATCGCATCGGCCTCCACGACGCCGTCCTCTTCAAGGACAACCACATCTTCGGCGTCCCGCCGCGCGACCTGCCGGGCTGGGTCACCGCCGCCGTCGACAAGGCCCGCCGCACCGCCGACATCGAAGGCAGCGGCCTCCGCTTCGTTGAACTCGAAGTCGATTCCCTCGAACAACTCGAACCCGTCCTCGCCGCCGGCGGCTGCGGCGTGGACATCATCCTCCTTGACAACATGGACTGTGCCACCATGCGCCGCGCCGTCGAGATGCGCACCAAGCACAAGGCCACCCTCGAGTTCGAAGCCAGCGGCGGCGTCACCCTCGAGACCATCCGTGCCATCGCCGAAACCGGCGTCGAACGCATCAGCGTCGGCGGCCTCACCCACCACGCCGTCTCCCTGGACGTCTCAATGGACATCCAGGACGCCGAGAGGCCGCAGGGTTGGGGGGAGGAGGAGGACGAAAGCGATGACGCAAGCCCCTCCTGAGAGAATCGCAAACCCTCGACAAGCCCTGCAAGAGCGATTCCCGAATCCAACTTCGTTCGCCTGCCCGGTGTGCGGGACATCGCTTGCAGAACTGCCGATCGAAGGCAAGTGTGCCAGATGCGGCGCTCAGTACAACGGGGTCAGCGCTTGGCACAAGCCACGGCCCGAGACTCTGAGCAGACACGCATTGCGATTCGGATGGCCGCTGGTTCTCTTGCTTCCCGGGATTCTGCTCTACCAGCGAGACAGAATGGCGTACATGCCTGCCTTGCTCGTACTTTGCGGTATGGCGCTGCTCTTCAACACGCCCAATCAAATACGCGCTTTAAGGATGCGTAGTCGCCCACCCGGCCGCACCGGCGGAGCAGCTGGTGGAGTTGATGTAGGGCTACGAGCGGCAAGTACAATTGGGGCAGTGGCCATCTTCGGCGCAGTTCTTCTGATCCTCGCTCTTCTTGCGATTGTGTGGCTGCTTAGCGGACTTATCCCGCATATCTAGCAACGAGTCAGACGACTGCCGCCGCGATTGACTTTGCAAGTGTCGCGCCCGCCGCGTGATCAAATGCTCCAGACTTCCACCCGATGCCAAGCCCCCGCCCATCTGCGAGTTTCGGAATGATGTGGAAGTGGACGTGCATGACGACCTGATGCGCGCCGGGGCCGTTGTTCTGGAGGATGTTGTACTCGGTCGCGCCGGTTGCCTTCATCACGGCGCGGCAGAGGCGCGGGAGGACGCGGCCGATGGCGGCGGCGGAGTCATCCGAGAGTTCGGCGAGGGTGGGTTTGGCTTCCTTCGGAATCACCAGCGTGTGGCCGGGGCTGAGCGGGTTGATGTCGAGGAAGGCGAGGACGTGCTGGTCCTCGTAGACCTTGTGACAGGGGATCTGGCCGGCGATGATCTTGGAGAAGATGGTGTCTGACATGCCCGGATCGTACCGGGCGGGATCAGGCGCCGAGGTTGCGGTAGTAGTAGGTTGTGCCGCAGGGGCCGCCGCTGGGGAAGAAGGCGTAGTTGGGGATGTCGCCGACGCGGACCCAGCCGAGGCGCTCGTACAGCCGCGCGGCGTCGCCGTCGGTAACGGCGTCGAGGACGAGGAGTGTCTTGCCGCATTCGCGGGCGGTGGACTCGGCGGCCCGCATGAGCGCGGCGCCGAGGCCGCGGCGTCGGGCGCGGCGGTGGACGAGCATCTTGGCCAGATCGGCGCGGTGCGGCTGGTTCTCGGGTTGGTCGAGGATCAACTGCACGGTGCCGCAGATGCCTTGCTCGTCTTCGGCGATGAGCAGGGCACGCTGGCCCGCGGCCACACCCGCGGCGACGGTGCGCCAGAAGGCGAGGGCGCGATCGCGGTTGAGGGGGAGCATGAAGCTCACGGATGCGCCGCCTTCGACGCAGTCGATGAGGAGGTCGGCCAGTGCATCGATCTGCGCCTCATCGACGGTGTGCAGGCGTCGCAAGGAACAGTCGGGAAGGATGGAGTGGGTGGACATGACGCGGGGACGGTAGGAAGCGAGCGGAGGATTGTCGGTTGCGCGATTTCGGCGGGAATGGGCCGGGTTCCTACGATCCGGCATGGCCGACGGTGTTGTCATTTCGCGCAAGCCGATCAAGAAACTGCCGACGTTGCTGGTGAACCAGATCGCGGCGGGGGAAGTGGTGGAGCGGCCGGCGAGCGTGGTGAAGGAACTGGTCGAGAACGCGCTGGACGCTGGTGCAAGAGCGATCACGGTGGAGATCGAGCAGGGGGGGATCGAGCTGGTGAGGATCACGGATGATGGCGGGGGAATTCCTGAAGAGGAGTTGATGCTGGCGATTTCGCCGCACGCGACGAGCAAGATCTCGACGCCGGAGGATCTGGATCGGATCGGGACGATGGGGTTT
>JBGANP010000149.1:0-5694 GCA_044222255.1 Phycisphaerales bacterium | reverse complement strand
CGGGCTCGTGAGCGGCGTGCCAGCGGGCTCGCCGCTGCTGCTGTTGACGGACGCGAACGGGGACGGTAACCCGGACACGTATCCGGGAACAGGAGCGGTGGCGGCGATCAGCCCGACTGTGGCGACGACGTATCTGGGAGCTGGGGGAACCTGGGTCGATCTGTACCGATTCAAGTACACAACGAACAATGTGACATCAAGAACGATCACGTTCCAACTGGCGAATGTGAATGCGACGGCGGCGTTCGATCTGGAGCGTGTTGCGGCGGGATGGCGGCCGCGGAATGAGGTGCTCGTTTCTACCAGCACGTCGGGCGTGAGCGTGGTGGTTTCCGGCAATGGGGCGTGCTGCAACGCGCAGACGGGCGCGTGCACGCTGAGCACGGCAGCGGCGTGCGGGCTCACTGTCTTCATCGCGGGGGCATCATGCACGCCGAGCCCGTGTCCGCCGCTGGGGAGTTGCTGCGCCACGTCGGGAGCGTGCAGCGTGATTCTGGAGGGCCTGTGCGGCGGGGCGTGGGCGAGCGGGGGTGATTGTTCGCCGAATCCATGTCCCGGTGCGTGCTGCTTCGGATCGCAGTGCTCGCAGACATCGGTGTTGAACTGCACCCGGGCGCACGGCATTTTTCATGGGGCGGGTGTGACGTGCGGGACGCCGGGGAACTTCACCACGTGCTGCCAGGCGAACCACAATGGGCTGAACGGATTGACCATCTCGGACATCTTTGACTATCTGGGAGACTGGTTCGCGGGATCGGTGCGAGCGGACTTTGATCAGTCGGGCGCGGTGAACGTGTCTGACATCTTCGGGTTTCTGGGGGCATGGTTCACGGGATGCTCGTGAGGAGAGAGCGCTCGAGGAATCGCGGGAGGCGAGTACTGTTGACGCATGTCGACGGCCTGGTGGGTTCTCATGCTTGTGGGGGCGTGGTACATCGCGTGGTCGGTGGTGACGTTCGTTGTGTTTGCAATAGATAAGCGGCTGGCTCAGCGCGGGGCGCGACGCGTGCCGGAGCGGACGCTGCATGGGTTGTCATTGGCGGGCGGATTTGTCGGCGCGATCGCGGCGATGATGCTTGTGCGGCACAAGAACCGGAAAGTGGGGTTTGTGGTGATCACGGTTGTGATCGCGGGCACGCACGTGGGGGCGTGGGTGGTGGGTTGGATGGTGAGAAGGATGATGATGTAGGGGGAGGGTCAGCGGGCGAGCAGGCAACACAAGACGAAGATCGCGATGCCTGCGGGGAGCGCGATCGCGGCGACGATCCACTGCGGCAAAGAAAAAAGGCCGATGCAGACAAGCATGGCGATTCCCGTGCAGACTCCGATTGCGCTCGCGAGGAAGAGGCGGAAGAAGATCGTGTTGCGTCGTTTGTTGCCAGCGGGTTCCTCGGGTCTGGAAGCCGAGGATTCGAGGAGGAGCAGCAAGGTGAACGCGAGGAAAAGAGAAACGAAGGTAGTTGCTGCGCCAAGACGGTATTGAGTAGCGGTCTGCCAGATCACGCAGAAGGCGATGATGGGAGCGACGACCCAGATTGTCGCGAAGAAGGCGAGGGGGAAGATATCGTCGCGAGTGAAACGCACTTGAGGTTGTAGGGTGAGGCGTCGGTGGAGGTTGCTGAACTGGGATGGAATTGAAAAAGCCCTGCGGGCTGCAGGGCTTTGGATCTTCGGATATCCGCGGGATTCGCTCGGGGACTCGCTTGTCCCGGGCGTGTATCGAAGGGATCCGGGCCGCGGCGGCCCGGACATTGGCCGGGAGGCCAATGCCACTGTTACTCGCCCTGGGCGAGCTTGATGATCTTGACGCCGCGATCCTGCCACTTGGCGGCTTCGGGCTTGGCGAGTTTCTCCTCGCGGCCGTCCTTGTAGACGCCGACGAACTCGGGGGGGCCGGACTTGCCGAGGGTGGCTTCGCCGGCGCCGGTGAAGAGGTCGCCGAAGACGTCGAACACGGCGCCGAAGGGGACGCCGGACTTTTCGGCGATCTTGCGGCCGGTCTTGGAGGAGTGGCGCTCCTCGATGCGGACGGGGGCGAGGGCCATGAGGTCCTGAGTGGTCTTCTCGACCTTGACCTCGGCGACCTCCGCGCGCTGCTGCTGCTGCGCGGCTTGGGCGAGCGCGGCGGTCTTCGCTTGTTCCTCGACCTTGACAGCCTCAACGAGGCGGGCGATCTCGACGCCCTGAGTCTGGACCGTCTCGGACATGCGGGAGACTTCGACGCGGAGCGTGTTGACGCGGGCGTTGAGCTCGGAGTTCTGCTGGGTGGAGGTTTCGACCTCGCCGCGTGCGGTCTGCAGGCGGGTTTCGAGATCGGTCATCGCGGCGGCCTTCTTGGCGACGTCGGCGCGAAGGGCTTCGACTTCGGAGGCCTGCTTGGTGCTGGTCTGCTGGAGAGCATCGAGGGCGGTGCCGCGGGCGGTGAGATCATCGCGGAGGGTGCCGATGGTCTTCTCGGCCTGGCCGAGATTCTCGCGGAGTTCGCCGCGCTGTTTCTCGAGGGCGACGGCTTCCTGCTTGTTCTTCTCGGCGAGCGCGGCCTGCTCGAGGCGGGCGAGCTCGGTCTTCTGGAAGTTGCTGCGGTAGTTGAGGGCGAAGGGGGTGACGATGCCCGCGCCGACGATGAGGCCGATGCCGACGGCGATCGCGATGAGCTTGCCGCTACCGCTGGAGGCGGTATTCGTGCGTGCTGAGAACTGTTCTGCCATGGTTAAATCCCTTCCTTGAGAGAAATGTGAAACGTCGCCATTGATCGTGCAGACCCCCGCCTGCTCCCCATACTTCGCGACTATACGTGCGAATGGCCGCATGAACCCTAGGGGAGCGCAAAATCTGACAGTGGGGATTGGCCTGATTCGGCCATCCTGCCGGTTTGGGGGATGAGGAATCGCATGCTACCGTGTGGAATATGGCATACCCACGCATGATCCGAACGGCGGCGATGTTGGCGGTTTCGGGGACGATGTTCGCGACTGGCGCGAGGGCGGATGAAGGGATGTGGCTGCTGAATGCGCCGCCGGCGAAGCAGCTCAAGGAGAAATACAACTTCGCACCGACGGCGGAGTGGATGGAGCACTTGCAGAAGTCGTGTGTGCGGTTTCAGACGGGCGGGTCGGGGTCGATTATTTCGGCGGATGGTTTGGTGATGACGAATCACCATGTCGGGTCGGACATGCTGCTGAAGCTGAGCACGCCGGAAAAGAACCTGCTGGAGACGGGCTTTTATGCGAAGGAGAAGTCGCAGGAGATGCCGTGCCCGGATCTGGAACTCAATGTGTTGTGGGAGATTGAGGATGTGACAGGACAAGTGATGGGGGCGGTGAAGGACGGGATGGGCGCGGCGGAGGCGGGGAAGGCGCGGCGGGAGGCGATCGCGGGGATCGAGGCGAAGTCGAAGGAATCCACGAAGCTCAAGAGCGAGGTGGTGACGCTGTATGGCGGGGCGAAATACCACCTGTATCGCTACAAGTCGTACACGGACATCCGGCTGGTGTTTGCGCCGGAAGAGGCGATCGCGTTTTACGGCGGGGACACGGACAACTTCGAGTTTCCGCGGTATGACCTGGACTGCTGCTTCTTCAGGATTTACGAGAACGGCAAGCCGATCCACGCGGAGCATTTTCTGAAGTGGTCGCCGAGTGGGGCGGCGGAGAACGAGCTGGTGTTCGTGTGCGGGCATCCGGGGAAGACGGAGCGGCTGAACACGCATGACCATCTGAAGATCGCGCGGGATGTGGAGTTGCCGCGGCGGATGGGGGAATACTGGCGGCGCGAGATCAAGGATCAGGGATTCGCGGGACGGAGCGCGGAGAACGCGCGGATCGTGCGGGATGATCTGTTTGGCGTGGCGAACTCGCGCAAGGCGGTGAACGGGCAGCTTGATGGGTTGTTGGATCCGGCGCTGATGGCGGGGAAGAAAAAGGATGAGGATGCGCTGCGGGCGCAGATCGCGGGCGATGAGGTGAAGCAGAAGTTGTGGGGGAGCGCGTGGGCGGATATCGCGGCGATCAAGAAGGAGGAGCAGAGCTTTGTCGAGCGGCGGACGCTGCTGGACAAGGTGATGGGCGGGTATGGGGCTTCGCGGATGATGAGCCACGCGACGACGCTGGTGCGGCTGGCGGCGGAACTGCCCAAGCCGAGCGATCAGCGGCTGGCGGATTTCGGGGATGCGCATCTGGACTCGCTGTATCTGGAGCTGTACTCGCCGGAGCCGATTTACGATGCGCTCGAGGTGTACTTTCTGACGCAGACGATGCAGCGGTGTGCGGAGCGCTTTGGGTCGGATGATCCCACGGTGGTGAAGATGCTGGGGGGGAAATCGCCGCACGCTCGGGCGGAAGAGTTGGTGAAGGGATGTTCGCTGCGTGATCCGGCGGCGCGGAAGGCGCTGGCTGCCAGCGGGGCGAAGGGGATCGCCGAATCGAAGGATCCGATGATCCTGCTGGCGACGATGCTCGATCCGGAGTCGCGGCAGTTGCGGAAGCGATACGAGGACACGGTGGAGTCGCCGCTTCGCGCGGCGTACGCGAAGATCGGGGCGGCGCGGTTCGCCGCGCTGGGGGACACGGTGTATCCGGATGCGACGTTCACGCTGCGGCTTTCGTTCGGGCAGATCAAGGGGTTCACGGATGCGGGTGAGACGACGCCGGCATTCACGATGATGAAGGGCGTGTATCAGCGGGCAGAGGAGCGCAAGGGGCAGGAGGGGTTTGCGTTGCCGGAGTCTTGGATCAAGGCGAAGGAGAAGCTGCACGGCGAGACGCCGTTCAACTTCATGTGCACGGCGGACATTATCGGAGGCAACTCGGGTTCACCGGTGGTGAACAAGAGCGGCGAGGTGGTGGGGCTGATCTTTGACGGGAATCTGGGGTCGCTGGTCGGGAACTTTGTGTACAACGATGCGACGGGGAGATCGGTGGCGGTGGATAGTCGGGGGTTGATTGAGGCGATCCGGAGCGTTTATGGCGCGGAAGGGTTGGCGGCGGAGATCGTGGGAAATAGCAAATAGCAAATGGCAAATGGCAAATCAAAGGCAGCCACGCGGGAGTCGATATGGCGCGGTTGAAGACTGAGTTCTTGGAGCGGGTCGAGTCTTTCAGTCACCGTGTTGTAGATGTTGCTGAAGCGATTGAGCGGCAACGAAGGTCTTCTCGCATTGTCGATCAGATCATGGCTGCTGGAAGTTCTGTCGGAGCAAACACTTGGGAGGCCGCCGAGGCCATGAGCGCGAAGGACTTTTGCAAGTCGCTGGGTGTTGCGTTGAAGGAGCTAAGCGAGTCTCGGTACTGGCTGCGATTTGTCGCCAAGCGGGGGTGGGTCAAGCCGGCGAGAATTGACTTGCTCCATCTTGAAGCCAATGAAATCCAGAGGATTCTCGGGGCGATTGTCTCGAAGACGCGAAGCCGAGC
The DNA here is from genome assembly GCA_044222255.1 of Phycisphaerales bacterium. Lineage (GTDB taxonomy): Bacteria > Planctomycetota > Phycisphaerae > Phycisphaerales > UBA1924 > UBA4658. The sequence goes on along the minus strand of JBGANP010000149.1, from coordinate 286 downwards.
AAAGTGACTAGAGTTGCCGGTCTGATTTGCCATTTGCGATTTGCCATTTGCCATTTGGAACCACCAATGTCGCACGCCAAGACGTCCAGCAATCCGAACGACTTCATTCTGCCTGATCTGGGAGAGGGTGTGCATGAGGCGGAACTGATCAAGTGGCGGGTGTCAGTCGGCCAGAAGGTGGCCGAGCACGACATTCTGGCGGAGATGGAGACGGACAAGGCGCTCGTGGAGGTGCCTTCGCCGCGTGCGGGGGTGATCGCCGCGCTGCATGGGAAGGAAGGGGAGA
>JBGANP010000027.1:0-40333 GCA_044222255.1 Phycisphaerales bacterium | reverse complement strand
CGACGGCGGCGCTTGCGCTGGCGGAGATGATTCGGTTGTTGCAGGAGCCGGAGGCGTTGCTGGGGCCGGCGCGGGGGTGAGGCCGAAGTTTGAGCTCGGGATGAGCGAGTCCACCAGGTTATCCGGCGGAGGAGTGTCCTCTCGCTCACCGGCGCAGGTCTACGCCGCGCCGCACTTCCCACTCGCGCTCCGCCCGTTCACGCTCAGGACAAGAGATCACTCCGGTTTCCTTCTCCGTGCCGGGCATACACCCTCCCTCCACCCAGGTGTGGGCGCACGGGAACAGTGACTGTTTCTCTTCCAGATATCCCGCGGGGGCGACAGGCACGAGACCGTAGCAAATCGGGACACGCAGCGGCCGAAGTTGCACGCGGTGAAGCGGGCACATCTCGGCTTCCTGCTCCTCCGTGCATTCTCGCGCGTTGGAAGTTCCAGCGCACCCGCCGGCCATGGTTACCAATCCACACGCCGCCGCAAGCAGAACCGCACGGGGAGCGAAAAGGGGCGAGATGGATCTCCTCTTAATTGCAACCAGTTGAACATGCGACCGCATCTCACTCGAACCGATCCCGCACCAGCAACTCGAAGTCGTGGATCGATGCGACATCCGTGGCGGACTTCTTTGTCACACTCGAGTAGCGGGAGACGAGGTCCTTGGCAGACTTCTCGTCGCCGCCGGTGGCGAAGGTGCCGAGCATTTTGAACTTGTGGGCAGGATGTCGCTCAGGGTTGCTGTCGATTTACGGGCGGTGGGCCGAGTTTTCCCCACCTAATCGCACTGTCCCTCGTCGACGCCTCTCTCAGCGGTCTATCTATTTCGCGGGCGTACGGCCCCCCTCCCCCTCCGGCTTCCCGAGCAACTCCAGCGCCGAAGTGACAAACGTCCGGACGCCTGTCGAATCGTCGGCTCACGTCCAGCGGGAACCTCGCGCTTGTGTACTGGGGAGCAGCAGGCGGCCATGGCACAGCGTCGCGAAGGCGCGGGGGCGGATTTGCTCCGATGCGGAACTGGGATGAAGTGCGCGCGCGGTGGCGAAGACTGCCGAAGTCCTCCGAGCCCATCATCGGCTCGGTCTTGTGCACATGCTCCGCGCCCCCCGACTTCTTCAGTGCGCCGCCGAGCCGCTCGCACAGCGCGGGGTCGTTGGTGACCATGTCGTAGCCGCCCTCGGAGAGGTCGACGAGGGGCTCGACGGCCCCGGCCGCGGCGGCCTCTGCCTTCGCGATGCGGGAGATGGCCTCGAGCACACGCACACGGGTCGCGGGCTTGTACGTCCGCACGGTGAGGGCGAGCTTGGCCTCATCGGGAATGATGTTGCGCTTAGTGCCCGCGTGGAAACTTCCGACCGTCACCACGGCCGAGTCGAGCGGGTCCACCTCGCGTGAGACGATGGTCTGGAGGGTGGTGACGATGCGGGCCCCGATGACGATGGGGTCGATGGTGCGGTGCGGCTGGCTCCCGTGCCCGCCGCGCCCGTAGACGGTGATGTCCACGGCGTTGGAGTTCGCGGAGGCGGGACCGACGGTGATGCCGATGTCACCGGCGGAGAGCTGGGCATCGACGTGGATCCCCAGGCAGTAGTTGGGCTTCGGAACCTTATCAAACAACCCGGCATCGACCATGAGCTTGGCCCCTGAAAAACCTTCCTCGAAGGGCTGGGCGATAAGGATAAGCGTGCCCCGCCAGCGGTCCTTGGCCTTGGCGAGGAGTTCGGCCGCGCCGATGAGGGCGGTCATGTGGACATCGTGGCCGCAGGCGTGCATGACGGAGACGACCTCGCCCGACCAGTTCTTCATGGTGACGGTGCTGGCGTGGGGCGAGTCGATCTGCTCTTTGATGGGGAGTGCGTCCATGTCGGCCACAGGAGCAGTGTGGGGCCCTGGCCGTTCCTGAGGACGCCCACGACGCCGAAGCCGCCGAGCTTCTCGGTGGTCTCGTAGCCAATCGCCTGACCGTGCGCCATCTTGCTGCTGGTCTTTTCCTCGAACAGGGAGAGTTCGGGGGTCTTGTGGAGGTCGATGTAGAAGTCGCTGAGGGCGGGGAGATGCGCCCCCATCCCATCCCGTCCAATGGATCGGACAGTTGCAGCATGGCAGGACCACGCGCGAGCAGAGAACGAGCACACCATGGTTGATCTTGCATCGAAGCACTCCGGCCTTCCGCGCCTTGGGGGCATGGCTACCGTGTTGGGGCGGATGGCCTCAGCGTGTCGTGGGGCTCAACCGCATTCGAGTGCCCGAAGCGGCAGGGGAGCGGATCGTCGGTCGGATTACTCGAAGCGGTCGCGGACCAGCAACTCGAAGTTGTGGATGTCGGCGATGTCGGTGGCGGACTTTGGCGACGGCCGAGAGCAGGGCGAGGCTTTGTGGATTGTCGTCGCCGCCGGTGGCGAGGGTGCCGAGCATCTTGAACTTGTGGGCGAGGATGTCGTTCAGGTTGGCGGTGGTGTTGCGGGCGTGGCCGCTGGGGTACATGACCAGGCCGGAGTCGTGTTCGACGTTGTCCTTGCCGGTGATCTGGATGCTGGTGGGAATGCCGTCGGGGTAGCGGCGGTCGTACTCGTCGCCGCCGTGCTTGAAGGTCATCTTCTCCATGAGGGCGCGGGTGACGGGGTGCTTGATGGCGTCGGCGGAGAAGTCGTGGGGGAGGAGCATGACGGACTTGAAGTCAAAGGATTTAGCTCCCTTTTGCCTTGCCTCGATCGCCTTGCGGAGCTTGGTGCAGACGAGGTAGAGCATGGAGTGGTCGGCGGACTGGCGCGTCTTGGGGTCGCGCTTTGCGGGGTCGCCGATGATGCCGAAGGCGGGTTCGTAGGCGGTGACGACCATCTTGGCGATGTTCGCGCCGGTGGGATCATCGAGGAGCGCGGGAGTTTTGTTGATGAGATCGAGGACGCCCTGGAGCGCGCCGGCGGACTGGTGCTCGTAGAGGCCGAGTTTGAAGTGCATGCCCATGACGGCGAAATCGCCGCCGCGTTTGCCGAGGACGAGGTCGAACGGCGATGCGTACGCGGCCTTCTGGCCGTTGGAAGAGGCGGAGTACGACGCGGCCTTCTTGCTCGCGACGAACATCTGGCCGGGGCCTTCGAAGATGCGGAAGATGGCCTCTGGATTGCGGAAGATGTCGCGCGGGCCCATGAAGCCCATCATGCTGCGCTTCATGCTGAGGACGGCAGCTTCGGAACTGATCGCGGCGCTGGCGCCCTTGGAGTCGCTGAGCTGCTTGCCGGCGCGGATGGCGCGGAAGGGAATGTAGTGGGCGACGACCATGCCGATGGCGGACTCGATCTGCTCGGGCGTGGCCTTGAGCATCGCGCCGAAGACGGCGGCGGAGGCGATCGCGCCGTGGACGACGTGATCGACCTTGTAGGTTTTCAGGGAGAAGACTTCGGCGAGGCGGCCGCGGATTTCGTCGAGGAGGAGCATGCCGCGGACGGCTGCGGCTCCGTCAAGCCCGGCGAGCTGCGCTGCGGCGACGGGGACGCCGTAGAAGTCGTTGTGGCCGAACTCGCCAGCGATGTGGCCGAGTTCCGGGTTGTAGCCAAAGTTGGTGCCGTTGGAGTCCCACTCGCGGACGGCGGCGTTGTTGGCGACGACGGCCTTCTCGGGTTGAACGGGGATGTTGGAACCGAAAACGGTTGCGCCGTGGCGCTTCGCGCCGAAGAGCGGGGCGAGCGAGCCGCTGCCGGACTCTGGGACGCGATACATCAGGGCTTCGCGGCGGAGGAGGTTGGGAGCGTTGGTGCCGAGGGCGAGGGCGGAGACGCCGCAGAGGCAGGCGTCGGTGTGGAACATCTCGATGCGATTGATGACGCTGGCATCGGGAGAAGCGAAGCCGTCGGAGCCCTTCTTGGCCCACATGAAGTCGAGGGCGTATTGGGCGATGCCGAGGCCCTGGTTGGAGTCGCGCGGAAGCGTGACGTGGGTGTCGGAGTGAACGAGCGTGGGGGTCGCGGTGTGGGCGGTGTCGAGGGCCATGACGTGTCGCTGCCTTGAGTTTGAGGTGCGGAATGATCGAGGGGCGGGAGGCGAATGCGGGCAAGAGTAGGAAGGCGGAAAGTGGGGAAAAACCGGAGGGGTTGCGATGGGAGTGGAATCTGTGCGCTGTGGCCGCACGGGTGTCCACAATTGCGGTGATTGCAGAGGTTTGCGGCCAACCTGTACGCGGTCGTTCATGTACACTTGAGGAGCAAACAGCCCAAGTGATTGGAAGAAGGAGGTGCCGTATGGCCGCCGTCCGTTCCACTGATTCGCAGGGTGTCGTTTCCAAGGCCGTTCGTGTGGTGCCGCTGCTTGAGGAGGTGGTGGTGATTGATTTGTCAACGGCGCAGCCGGTGCCGCGCGGCGAGGTTGTCGGGGTGCGGGCTTCGGATGCGGAGATGTTCAAGGGGGAGCACACGACGCCGGATGGGTCGGCGGCGATGCCGCATGAGCGGCAGTATCTGCCGTGGATGGTCGGTGGGCTGGCGGCGGGAGGGTTGCTGATCGTGGGGACGGGGATGTTCCTGGTGGGCGGTGTGCAGGCGATGGCGGTCGGGCTGGCGTGGGTGCTGGCGGGATACGCCGTGGCGTGGATCGTGGTGTGGGCGGCGGGGCTGGCGCGGGCGCGGGAGGAGGCGGAGATTGAGCGGGGGATTGTGCTGCGGCATTCGAAGGAGATTCAGCCACCAGTTCGCGATTGATGGCAAGTGAGACTTCGGTTGCAGCATCATGGGCAGCAAGCTGCCCGTGCCACCCATGTTTGGTGACTCGTTGAGGTTCAGGTATTCTCCCGGGGAGGTGCCTCATCGCCGGAGCCCCTTATAGTTGTGGCTCAACAGGAGCCGCACGCATGTCGAACATTCCCGTCATCGTTTCCGCCAAGCGCACCCCGATCGGCAAGTTCTTCGGCGGGTTGTCGAAGGTGCCCTCGCCGGTGCTGGGGTCGTACGCGATCAAGGCGGTGCTGGATGAGGTTCCGGCGGCGAAGGCGCTTGTGGATGAGGTGCTGATGGGATGTGTGCTCCAGGCGGGCGTGGGGCAGAACCCGGCGCGTCAGGCCGCGTTGAAGGCGGGGTTGCCGGACACCATGTCGGCGATGACGATCAACAAGGTCTGCGGGTCGGGGCTGGAAGCGGTGATGCGGGCGGCGTCGGCGATCAAGGCGGGGGATGCGCAGTGCATCATCGCGGGTGGGATGGAGAACATGACGGGCGCGCCGCACTTTGCTCGCGTGCGCGAGGGTGTGAAGTACGGCCCGGCGGCGATGGAAGACCACATGGCGTACGACGGGCTGCGCTGCGCGTTCGAGGCGTGCGCGATGGGGGACAGCGCGGACTTTATCGCAAACAAGTTCGGCGTGACGCGGGCGGAGCAGGATCGCTTCGCGGTGCAGAGCCACCATCGCGCGGCGGAGGCGACGAAGAACGGGTGGTTCAAGAGCGAGATCGTCGCGTTGACGGGCGAGCAGTGCCTGGACAAGAAGTCGCCGGGCGTGAGCGCGGATGAGGGGATTCGGGCGGAATCGACGATTGACGGCGTGGCGAAGTTGCGGCCTGCGTTCAGCAAGGAAGGGACCGTGACGGCGGCGAACGCCTCGCAGATTTCCGATGGAGCGGCGGCGGTCTGCGTGATGTCGCTGGCGGCGGCGGAGAAGGCGGGGATCAAGCCGATCGCGAAGATCGTGAGCTACCACACCTCGGGCATCGCGCCGAAGGAGATCTTCGCGGCACCGATCGAGGGGATCAAGGGCGCGCTGGCGAAGGCGAATCTGAGCGTGAAGGACATTGACCTGTTCGAGATCAACGAGGCGTTCGCGGCGCAGGTGCTCTGCAATATCAAGGAACTGGGCGTTCCTGAGAGCAAGCTGAATGTGTGCGGCGGTGGCGTGGCTCTCGGGCACCCGATTGGGGCGAGCGGGGCTCGCGTGCTGACGACGCTCATTCACCAGTTGAAGCGAACCGGCGGGAAGCGCGGGGTGGCGGCACTCTGCCTGGGCGGCGGCAACTCGGTGGCGATGGTTGTGGAAGTCTGATCAGGGCTGAACGCCGGGTTGGTGAGTATGTTCCAGTGCGAAGTGAGCCGCCTCCTGCAATCTTGCAGTGAGGCGGTTTGTCAGTTCTCGCTTCACGTCGTTCATCGACGGGCAGCGTGGACCGAGTTCACGCTCAAGACTCGTTACGCCGCGGCCCGCGAGGCCGCAGGGGACGATGAAATTGAAGTGGTCCAGATTGGTATTCACGTTGAGGGCGAGACCGTGCATGGAGACCCAGCGGCGGACGCGGACGCCGAGGGCGGCGATTTTGGAAGAAGGCATCGAGGCATCTAGGCATTGAGGCATCGAGGGAAAAACGGAAGATGCGATTTCTCCTTTGCCTCCTGATGCCTGAATGCACTGGACCTTTAGCGGCTGGCTCTGCACCCAGACTCCGGTCGCACTCGGGTCTCGCTCGCCGGTGATTCCCAACATCGCGATGGTGTCGATGATGGCCTGCTCCAGGAGGCGCATGTAGGCGTGGAGGCCGAGGTGGTAGTAGTTGAGGTCGAGGATGGGGTAGACGACGAGCTGGCCGGGGCCGTGGTAGGTGATGTCGCCGCCGCGGTCGGTTTCGGCGATGGTGACGCCAGCGCGGGCGAGCATGTCGGGGGTGGCGGTGAGGTGGTCGCGTACGCCGGCGCGGCGGGAGATGGTGATGACGGGGGGATCGTGCTCGACGAGGAGGATGCGGCCGGGATCGGCGGGGGATTTGAGATTTGAGATTTGAGATTTCAGATGTGAAGGCGGAAGGGCGGAGTCGCGGGCGGCGAGGACTTCTTCGTGATGGGCGACTTGCTGGGCGTACGCGTCGGCGTAGGAGAGGTGGCCGAGGTCGATGATGCGCGGCGCGGGCATGGGGGAAGGATATCGCGTGGCGGGAACGGGGAGTAGAGGAGTAGAGGAGTGGAGGGGGGGAGGAGGAGAGGGGAAAGGTGAAGGGTGTGACGCAAGTGCGATGGTGGTTCTCTCGCACGCACATCGCGGGTGTTTGCTTCTACGATGATGGTGCATGCTGGATCGCTTCGCCAAACTTCCATCCTCGCTCCGGGAGCACGCTCGCACGGTCATGTTGCCGGTGGGGGGCGTGCCGACGATTCCTGCGCTCATGTGCCATCCGGATTGGGTTTCTGCCGCGCCGACGATGGTGTGGATGCATGGGCGGACGGCGAACAAGGAACTGGATTCGGGGCGATATATTCGGTGGCTGAAGCAGGGGATTGCGGCGGTTGCTATCGATCTGCCGCAGCATGGCGAGCGGGCGGGGCGCGCGGAGGAGCAGTCGGGGGATTTGGGGGCTCCTGTGACTCTTGCGATTCTCTCGGAGCTGATTTCCGAGATCGATCACGTCGTTGAGGCGCTGGCCGATCCAGTATTTCAGGGTGTTTTTGATCTGGATCGGATGGGGATTGGGGGCATGTCGCTGGGGGGGATGGCCGCGCTTCGGCGATTGTGTGATCCGCATGAGTTCGCGTGCGCGGCATTGGAATGCACGACTGGGGATTTGTGGGGGCTGTATCGGGAGGATGGGCCGCGGCCGTGGGGGCAGACGTTCCCGGAGCAACTGGTTGCGCCGATGGATGCGCTGCGACATCTGGAGACGTTTCGGCCGATTCCGCTGCTGGCGCTGCACTGCGAGGCGGATCGGATCGTGCCGTGGGAGATTCAGAGGCGGTTTCTGGATCGGTTGAAGGATCACTATGTCGCGAAGCGGGCGGATCCGACATTGGTGAGAGTGCGGACGTGGGCGACGACGGGCGCGCCCGAGGAACACAGCGGATTTGGGCGGCATGGGAACGAGGCGAAGAATGAGCAGGCGGAGTTTCTGGGGGCGGTATTGAAGTAGACGGCGGTTGTCGCGCGTGGTTTATTTGTTTCGCGATGCCCACGCCGCGAAGTCGTCGGCGGTGTTAAGGTTTTCGATGACTGATGAATCGGAGACGGGGACTTCAATGCGGGCGTCGCCGATGAGTTGATCCAATCGCGCCTCGGCAGGATTCGCGGTCAGAATGTGCGAGGCGACGAAGGGCCATCGCAGGTAGACGGGGTGGCCGCGGGTTCCGCGATGGGTGGGAATGGCTGCGACGGCGGGGCTTGCTTGGGGGATCGCATGCGAGAATGATGCGAAGACGTTCGGACCGGGCGCGGGAACATCAACCGGCAGCACGAAGATGCCACTTGGGGTGGCATCAAGGTGCGTGATTGCATGCGCCCCGGCCGCGATGCTGGCGAACATTGGGGCTGAGTCATCCGCGAGAACGATGTGCTCGGGCGCCGCGCCGCCCTCTGACTGCATGCCCGTAAATGCACGCGCGGAGACGACCCACATTGTCCGCAGGCGCGTTGCATTCAAGCGATCGTGTTGCGTTCGCCACCATGGCCGCCCATGCACAGCGTGCAAGGCCTTTGGCCCGCCTGCCCGCACGCCCCGACCTGCGGCCAGCACGATGACCCAGTCCATTACGCGAGTTCCGCGAGCGGCGCCATGCCGGAGGTTCGAGTTTCGGGCGTCGGCATTGGGGCGGATGCGAGCGGCGTGCGAGGTGCGGTTGTGCCTCGGGCTTCTATGCGTTTCGCTTCCAGCAGAATTCCCGCGGCCATGGAAATGGCGACCATGCGCGGTTCCTTGCCTGTGTCGCCAATGCCGATAGGGCACTGCACGCGCTTCACGACATCTTCGCCGATACCCGCGCCGATCAAGCGACCGAAGAGGCAGATGCGTTTGCTGCGGCTACCGATGAGGCCGACGAACGCGGGGATGCTATCTGAGCCGAGGGATGTCAACTCGTGGTCGGACTTTGTGGCGAGCAAAGCTGTGAGCAGATTGAAGTCGGTTTCGTGGGAGCAGGTCATGACGCAGGCGAGGGTTTCTGTGCTTCGCTCGCGGGCGAGGCGGATGCCTTCTTTCCAGTAGAGCACGCGACGGGCGCGGCCGGAAAAACGCTCAGAGCTGTTCCAATCCGGGCGATCATCGGCGACGACGACGTCGAGCGGAGATCCGCGGAGGATGTCGGTGAGTTCGTGGGCGACGTGGCCTGCGCCGAAGATGACGAGGCGCTGGCGGGAGCCGCAATATTCGAGAAAAACATCCATCGCGCCGCCGCAGCATTGCTCGGCTTCGGCGCCGAGAACAAAGTGCTCGGTGGTGGAGGAGCGGGAAGCGAAGACGCGAGAGGCGGATTCAGCGACGAGCATCTCGAACTGGCCGCCGCCGACGGTGCCGACGAACTCGCCGGTGCCGGAACTGGTGGGGCACCAGATCATTTTCGCACCGGCGTCGCGGGGCGTGCTGCCTTTGGTGGCGATGACGGTGATGAGGACGAAGGGGGTGCCCGCTTGTGTAAGGCGGGACGCTTCGGCAAAGATGTCGCGATCGGTCGCCACACCAAAGTGTAGGAGCGGTTCAGGAGACGCTTGGGGCTTGGCCGCGGAGCGCAAAGTAGAGGATGCGGGCGAGGACTCGCTGGCGATAGTGGGCTGTGGAGCGGATGTCGTCGATGGGGGAGATGTCTTGCGCGAGCGCGGCGCCGAGGTCGAGGGGAGAGGTGATGGGTTGCTTGGTGTCGAGCAAGTGTTCGACGGCGCGGCAGCGGCGGATGGTTGGGGCGACGCTGTTTGCGACGATGCGCCAGCCGCTGGCTTCGAAGTGGGTGATCGCGGCACCGACTTTGGTGATGGCCTGGGCACGGCGGGCGCCGACTTTCTCGAAGATGTGGATGCAAGTGGCGCGGCGGGGGATGCGGATTCTATCGATGATTTGATCGGGACGTTTGCGCATCTGCTTGTAGCCGAGGTAGAAGTCGTTCAGCATGACTTCTTCGCGATCGATCGAGCCGTTTGCGGAGTTGCCGACAAGAATAACGCTCGCGTCGAGGGCCATGAGGGCGGGAACGCCGTCGGCGGCGGGGGAGGCGTTGACGATGTTGCCGGCCCATGTGCCGCGGGATTGGATCTGGATCGCACCAACGGTTCTGGCCGCGCCGATGAGTAGGGGGAAGTGCTTGGCGATCTCGGGGTCGCGGATGGTGTCCCAATATGTCGAAAGTGCGCCGAGCTCGAGGTGGGTGTCGGTCCAGCGGATGCCGCGGAGCTCGGCGACGCGCGAGAGATCGAGATAGGTTTTGTCGTGGGCCGGAAGGTTGCCGGGCCAGTGAACGAAGAGATCGGTGCCGCCCGCGATCGGTGTCGGCGCGGCGGCATTCCCCGTGTCCATCATGGCGCACGCTTCGAGGAGCGAAGTGGGGGTGAGGACGCGCATCAGGGGGCGTTTCCCGTGTTATTGCTTGGTTGCTCGGGAGGTGTGCCGCACATGCGGTGCATTCCGTCGATGATGCCGTCGTAGCCGGTGCAGCGGCAGAGGTTGCCGGCCATGAGTTCACGCATGGTGTGGGTTTTCAGGACTTCGGGATGGCCCTTCACCCAACATGCGGTCATGACGACGCCAGGGGTGCATGCGCCGCACTGCGTCGCGCCGCATTCGAGCATGGGGCCGAGGATTGCAGGATCGATGGACTCGATGGTCTTCACATCGCGGCCGTTGCATTGGAAAGTGGGGACGAGGCACGCGCAGACGGGGAGGCCATCCATGTAGACGGTGCACGCGCCGCACTCGCCCTCGCCGCAGCCCTCTTTGCTGCCAGTGAGGCCGAGGCGGTAGCGGAGCGTGTCCAGGAGCCGCTCAGAGGCGTCGATGCTCACGGCGACTTTACGGCCGTTGAGTGTGAGGGCGACGTCGATCTGCGGATCAGGTGAATTGGGATCAGGCGACATGGGCCGCGCTCCCTTCGAGTTCGCTCATCAGGCGTTCGGGCGTGATGGGGAGATGCGTTGCTTTGACGCCCTCTTCGCGGAGCGCGAAGGCGATGGCATTGGCGATCGCGGGGCCGGGACCATCCATAGGGAGCTCGCCAATGCCTTTGCTTCCCTTGCCGCCGTAGGGATAGGGATTTTCGAGGAAGTGGACGCGGATCGGGGGGACATCGTCGCTGGTGGGGATGATGTAGTTGGTGAGCTGCGAGTTGGCCATGCCGCCGTTTTTCCAAATGCACTCTTCCATGAGCGCCCAGCCGATGCCTTGGACAACGCCGCCCTGGACTTGGCCGCGGGCGAGGACGGGGTTGATGACGGAGCCGACTTCCTGCGCGGCGGCGAAGTCCGTGACTTTGGTGGCGTAGGTGCGGAGATCGACTTCGACCTCGGCGACGTACGTGGCCCAGCCGAATGTGCCGTAGGCGTCGCCGGTGTAGGTCTTGTCGTCCCAGGCGATGCCGGGCGGGGCTTCGTAGCTGGCCTCGCCGATGAGTTCCGTACCCCCTGCTTTCGCCGCTTGGGGCGAACGCCGGTGCCATGCGACAATCGCGTCGGAGACGCTCTCTCCGCGATCGCTTTCCGATAGCCCGGTCTTGGCGCGGAGATCATCGCAGGCCCGTTCAACGAGGCGTCCGACGACCATCGCGGTGCGGGAAGCGACGGTGGGGCCGCTGTTGGGGACGATGTGGGTGTCTGGGACCGCAACGCAGACTTGATCAAGCGGGAGTCCCAACCGCGCGGCGGCGATCTGGGTCATGATGGTCGTCGTGCCCTGGCCCATTTCGGTGCTGGCGATGCGCACCTCGACGCGGCCATCGGGGATACCGGCGACGTGGACCTTGGATTTGAGGTAGGTTTCGCCGGAGCCGGTGAAGCCAGCGCCGTGCCAGAAGGTGGCGAGACCGATGCCGCGGCGAAGATAGGAATGGCGCGTGTTGAACTCGGCGTATTCTAGTTTCTTGCGCTTGTAGTCGGCCATGTCGAGCGCGGCATCCATGAGGGCGACGCGATCGGTTCCCTTGGAGGGCGGATGGGCCCGGATGATCTGGCCGGTCGCGGTGGTTTGGCCATCGCGCAGCAGGTTGATGCGGCGCAGTTCGCTCGGGTCCATGCCGATCTTGGCGGCGATGACATCCATGTGGCGTTCGCAGGCGAAGATGGTTTGGGGCGCACCGAAGCCGCGGAATGCGCCGAAAGGGACGGAGTTGGTGAGGATCGCTTTGCCGTCGATGTGGACGTTCGGGCAGAAGTATGGGCCTGCGGCGTGGAGGATGCCGCGGCTGAGGACGACGGGGGAGAGCGTGACATACGCGCCGGCGTCCATGCGAACTTCGATGTGTTGGGCAAGCAATCGACCATCGCGATCGAGGCCGGTGCGGTGGCGGACGGTGCAAGGGTGGCGCTTGGTGGTGGCCTGCATGTCCTCGCCGCGGTCGTAGATCATTTTGACCGGGCGGCCGGATTTCGCGGCCAGAAGCGCGGCGTGGAGTGCGAGGATGGAGGGGTAGTCCTCCTTGCCGCCGAAGCCGCCTCCGGTGGCGGTTTGCACGGCGCGGACGCCGCGTTCATCGCGGTTGAAGGTGTGCTTCAGGGCATTGAGGACGTAGTACGGGCATTGCATGCTGCCCTTCACGCCGACGACTTTGGTGGTCGGGTCGATCCACGCGATCATGCCATTGCATTCGATATAGACGTGTTCCTGCGCGCCGGTTTCGTATTCTCCTTCGACGATGATGGGCGAACGGGCGAGCGCCGACTCGACATCGCCCTTGTGGATGGTGAGATGCTTGAGGACGTTAGCGGCGTATCCGCCCTGCGTTTGCGCGGCGGTGGGGGGGATGCGGAAATCCAGCGCCGCGTCTTCACGCTCGATATCGAGTTGAACGGCGGCCACGGCGCGGCGCACAGTTTCGCGATCTTCACCGGCGACGAGCATGATTGGCTCGTGCATGTGGCGGATGTCCGTTGCGGCGAGCACGGGCTGGTCGCGCTCGATGAGACAGACCTCGTTGGGTCCGCCGGCGATCGCGGGGATATCGCGGTGATCGACAACGGTGAGTCGTGACCAGTCGATACCTGGTGCGAAGGTGATGGATTTGATGCGGCCGCGCGAGACCGGGCTGCGGACCGTCATTCCCCAGAGCATTGGCCCAAGGCCGAGGGTGCCATCCGCGGGCAGGTCATCGACGTACCGCTCCGCGCCCGTCAGTTTCGACATTCCCTCGAAGCGTTTCACGCGTGGAGTGTACCACAACTCTCGCCCGGGCAACAATCGAAGCTACTTGCTCTCTTCTTCCCAGCCGCCTCCCAACGCCTTGTACACGGCCACGAGGTTGGATGAGATCAGGGTCGTGCTCTGCACCAGCTGGTCTTCCGCGTCCAAGAGACTCCGCTGCGCGTTCAGGACGTTCAGGAAGTCTGTTCGTCCGGCGGTGTAGAGCAGGTTGGCGAGTTCGACCGCTTTCTGATTCGCAGCGACGGATTCTTCGAGTGATGCCCGCCGCTCCTGCTCCTTGCCGAAGCTGACGAGTGAGGTCTCAACATCCTGGAGCGCGAGAAGCACCGATCGCTTGTAGGCGATTCCGGTTTCATCGGCGAGCGCTGCCTGGAGCCGGATGTTTGCCCGAATGCGGCCGCCATCCAGCAGCGGCCAGTTCACGCTGGGTCCGAATGACCAGTATCGATTCGCCAGCGAGCCCAGTCCTTCCACGTTTCCGCTCTGCGCGCCGAGCGATCCGGTGATCGAGAACTTGGGATAGAGGTCCGCGGTTGCCACGCCCACACGGGCGACGGCCGCGTGGATGTTCTCCTCGGCGCGGCGGACGTCAGGTCTCCGGCGGAGCAGGTCGGAGGGCAAGCCAACGGGCACGCTCGCAGGCGGTGTGGGAATGTTCCCGTGTGCCGCGAGTTCGGTGGTGAGCTCCCCCGGCTCGCGTCCGATCAGGATGCCCAGCGCGTACGTCAGGGCGCGAATCGATGCCTCGATGGATGGAATGCGTGACTCGGTAGTGGCCACCTGCGCTCGCGCGTTGGCGACATCCAGTCCGCCGACGAATCCTGCGCTGTAGCGCTGCGTGGTCACATCCAGCGTCTCACGCTGCGCGGCGAGGTTCTTCAGAGCAAACTCCAGCGAGCGCTGGGCCCCGCGGAGTTCGCAATAGGTCATCGCAACTTCGCCGATCACGGTCACTCGGACATCGCGGACATCCTCGATCGCGGACCGGGTCTGGGCATCAGTAACTTCAACGCCGCGCCGCATGCCGCCGAAGACGTCGATTTCCCAGGCCGCGTCGAATCCGGCGCGGAAGAGGTTGCCGGTGCCGCCCTGCTTGCTTCGGCTTCGGGATGCGCTGCCGCTTGCATCGACCTGCGGCGAGAGCCCCGCGGCGGCGGCGTCGCGTGACGCTCGTGCCTCGCGTACTCGAGCTTCGGCCGCGGCAAGGTCAAGATTCTGCCCCGCGGCACGTTGAATCAGCGACGTCAATGTCGAATCGTTGAACTGCTCCCACCAGCGAGCGAGGTTTGCGGGCTCGGAGGTCGCCTTACTGATGGACCCTCTTGTTCCACGTACCGCCGGGTCCACACCCATCCAAGCGGGGGCCGTGGATGTATCACTTCGCTTGTAGTCGGGTCCGACCGTGCAACTCGAAAGCAAAGTGAGGCCGACGAGCGCGCATGCGAACGAGACGCGATTCGTCTGAGCGTGATTGGTCGTCCATGTGGGGTGCATCAAGCGAATCACTCCGGAACTTGGCTGACGATTCACTCGTACCTCAACGCTTCGATCGGGTCCATCCGCGAGGCCTTCCATGCGGGATAGAAGCCGAAGGCGATTCCCACGAATGCCGAGACGGCGATCGATGCGATCATCGCTTCGACGGAGCTTTCGATCGGCCATCCCTTCCACCAGCGTACTAGCTCGCTACCGCCGATCCCGACGCCCAGCCCGACTACCCCACCGACCAGACAGAGCAGGACCGCTTCGACCAGGAACTGCAGGAGGATGTCCCTCCCCTTGGCGCCCACGGCCATACGCAGGCCGATCTCTTTCGTCCGTTCTGTCACGCTCACGAGCATGATGTTCATGATTCCCACCCCGCCGACGACGAGAGAGATCAGGGCTACGGCTAGGAGTAGATTGGTCATGGTGTTCGTTGTGGTCTGGAGATTTGCGGCGGCCTCGGCCATGTCGCGGAGATTGAAGTCATCGGGTTCGCCCGCACGGATGCGGTGTCGCTCGCGCAGAAGCGCCGTGATGCCTTGGATCGCTTCTTTGGACTGTCCCGGCTTTGCGCCCACCTGAATCTGATCGACATTGGCGAATCGCACCGGCATTGGGCCACCCGTGAGTGAGGCCGATGCCGTGGATGGATACACGTTGGGCGAGCCGGGAAATGTACTCGTTGTGCCGCTGGAGCTTGTGGAGGATGTGGACCCTGATGTCGAGCTGCTGGCGGTTTGTGCCGATGCGCCCGTGACCCGATATTTGATAGTTGTCCACGGAGCCACGATGATGTCGTCCTGATCCATGCCAAAGGTGTTCGCCCCCTTGGAGGTCAGCACCCCGATGACCTTGATCCCGACATTCTGGATCCGCACTTCCTTGCCGACAGGCGACTGACCGCGAAACAGCTCGCGAGCGATGGTCGCCCCGACGATGCAAACTCGCGTGCTGCTTCGCACATCTGACTCGGTGAACATCTCACCTTCGCTCAAGTTGGTCCACTCGCGGACCTCGAGATACTCCGGCGTCGTTCCGTAGATGAAGCTGGGAACCCAGTTGCGGTCCTGATAGACGACCTGGCTGCGTGCCCGCACGACGGGGGCCGCGCCACTGACGGCGTCCACATCACGCTTGATGGCCGCGGCGTCCTCGGCGGTGAGGGTCATGGCCGTTCCGGCCCCGAAGCTCACGCCACCGCTCGCGGCCGTGCCCGGCATCAGGAGCAGGTTGTTGGCCCCCATGCTCTCGATGGTCTTTCGGATCGCCCCGCTGGACCCCTTGCCGATCTCCATCATGATGATGACAGCACCGATGCCGATCACGATTCCCAGGATCGTGAGGGCCGAGCGCGTCACGTTTCGCCGCAGCGCGCGAACGGAGGTCTTGGTGGTTCGCCAGAGTGTCATGCGCCCACCTCCGTTGGAATCGGCGATCGTGAATCCGACTCGACCATTCCATCCTTGAGCCGAATCGTTCGATCGGCCATTGCGGAGATCTCCGGGGAGTGGGTCACAAGGATGATCGTGATTCCTTCCTTCTGGTTCAGTTCGCGGAACATCTCCAGAATTTCAACGCTCGTTCGGGAGTCCAGATTTCCCGTGGGCTCATCCGCAAACAGCACGCTGGGCTTGTTCACGAGCGACCGCGCGATGGCGACCCGTTGTTGCTGACCGCCCGAGAGTTGGGTGGGGAGGTGATCCATCCGGTCGCCAAGACCGACGCGCGTGAGAAGGTCCTCCGCGAGCTTGCGAGCCGCGCGATCGCTCATGGGTGTGGGCGAATACGCCAGAGGCATCATGACCTGATCCAGCGCGCTCGTCCGCGGCAGGAGGTTAAAGCTCTGAAAGACAAACCCGATCATGCGGCTGCGAATCTCCGCGCGGCGATCCGCGCTGATGGAGGTGACATCCTCTCCGTCGAGCAGGTATCGCCCAGAGGTAGGATGATCGAGAAACCCGAGGGTGTTCATGAGCGTTGTCTTCCCCGAACCGCTCTGCCCGACCAGCGCGACCATCTCGCCACGCTCGATGGAGAGCGTGATGCCCTTGAGCACGTGGAGGTCCATCTCCCCGAGCTTGTACACGCGATGAATGTCGTTGAGTTCGATGAGTGCCATGCGTGTTGCACGGGCGTTCTGCCCGTGTGTTTGGTTGCTATCTCCCGCCGCCGGTTGCGGGCCGCGTGCCGCCGCCTGTACCGCCACCGCCGGTGCCGCCTCGGCCGCCGCCCATCCGCGGTGGCGCGAAGGGATTCGTGGTTGTCGCACCGCTTGTCTGCGCCACTTGCTCGCCCACGACGACTTCCGTGCCATCGGACAGCCCTTCGCCCTCAACTTCCGTCATGGTGCCGTCGCTCAGTCCGGTCATGACGGCCACCTGTTGCGGCTGGCCATCCTTGAGAATCCAAACAGTTCCCGGCTTCATGCCACCTTCCACCGGCTTTCCCCGTGCCGCCGCGGGTGCCTCGTAGCCCTTCGGGGCCCAGCGCAGCGCGGCATTCGAGACCGCGAGGACGCCATCCCGGTGTGCGACATCGAACTTCACGTTTGCGGTCAGATATGGCAGCAGCTTCAGATCGGAGTTGTCGGTCGAGATCTCTACCGTGTAGGTCACGACGTTCTGCGTCATCGTCGCGTTCAGCCGGACCTTCTTCACCACGCCCTTGAACCGTCGCCCCTGGAAGGCATCAACAGTGAACGCCACCGCCTGCTGCGGGCGGACGTTGCCGATGTCTGCTTCATTCACCTGCACAAGCAGTTCCATCTTGCTCAGATCCTTTGCGATCAGGAACAAGCTCGGGGCGTTCAAACTCGCCACCACCGTCTGGCCGATCTCCACGCGCTTGTCGATGATCACGCCGCTCACGGGGGACTTGATTACGCAGTACACCACGTTGCGGCTCGTGCGCTGCACAGTTGCGTCCGCCTGCTGCACCTGCGCCTCGGCCTGCGTCTTGGTCGCGAGCGCCTGCGCGATTGACGCATCGGCGACGCCGACGCTGGCTTTGGCCTGGTCGTACGCGGACTCCGCGGCGTCGTAGTCGGCACGAGAGAGCGCGGTCGTGCCCTCCAACTTCCTGGCACGCTCGAAGTCGCGGCGTGTCTGCTCCTCGCGGGCGAGCGCCAGCCGCTTGTTCGCTTCGGCGGTCTTGATCTGAGCTTCCGCCTCGCTCACCTGCGACTGGGCTTGCGACTTCTGCGCCTTGGCGGCGGAGAGGTCGGCCTGATACAGCGCATCGTCGATCCTAGCCAGCACCATTCCTTCATCCACCACGGAGCGGTAGTCCAGTTGCTTGCCGTCCTTGTCCTTGCCGAACTCGGCGATCTGCCCGTTGACCTGGGCGCCGACGTCGATGACATCCTCGGGCACGAGCGTGCCGGTCGCGCTGATGGTCTGCGCGATGTCCGTTTTCTTGACGGGGGACGTCCGATAGGCAGCCGCCGGCGCCTCGCGGCCCTGGTACCAGCGATACCCGAAATACCCGCCCACCCCAAGAACCAGAAGGATCACTAGCCACACGATCGCGAGCTTCATCCATTGCTCCTGCACCGCACACGAACGAACTGACCTCGAAGCGAATCGAGAGCGTACTCCACACCGAACAACGCCGTGATTCGCCCCCTATGACACGCCGATTCGGAAAACCCCGTAATCTCCCCAACATGAGCATTCCGACATCCACCCCTTATTCACTCTCCACATCTCATAGCCGAACGCCATTTCCTCCGGTATCCTCCCCTTCCACCTGCCGACCCGGAGACCCTGCATGAGCGGCGTAGACCTGCACCTTCCCCAACTCCGCCCGATGGGCAAGACCATGCGTACGGATCGCTGGTGGATCCAGCCGCTGCTGGTCTTTCTTGGCTTTTCGGCGTTCATCATCTATTCGACGTGGGCGGCGTTCCAGGCGAAGCACTTTTACTTCGATGGCGGCGGGGCTCACTATCTGTCTCCGTTCTATTCGCCGCTGTTCTTTGATCCCGTTGGGGTTCATTCCGGTCATGCCTGGTTCGGTGAAGCTCCCAACTGGCTCACCGGGCTTTTCCCGTCGTTCATCGGGTTCTCCCCCGCATTCCTCATCCTGTGGGCCCCCGGCGGGTTCCGCTTTACGTGCTACTACTACCGCGGCGCATACTACAAAGCGTTCTGGGCGGATCCGATCTCCTGCTCGGTCGGCGAGCCGGGATTCCGCGGCAAGAAGTATCGCGGCGAGGCCAAGCTGCCGCTGATTCTCCAGAATGTCCACCGCTACTTCCTCTACCTCGCAATCGTGTTCATATTCCTCCTTGCATACGACGCCATCGTCGCGTTCAAGTTCACCGAGGGCGGCGTGACGCGATTCGGTATCGGGGTGGGCACGCTGGTCCTGCTGATCAATCCCATCCTGCTCGGCTCGTACACATTCGGCTGCCATTCCTTCCGCCACCTCATCGGCGGGCGCAAGGACGAGATGGGCGAGGGCGCGACCAAAAAGGCCTACGACTGCGTCTCCTGCCTGAACCGCCGCCACATGCTGTGCGCTTGGATGTCCCTCTTCTGGGTCGGCTTCACCGACGTCTACGTCCGCATGTGTTCGATGGGTAAGTGGCACGACTTCCATTACATCTTCTGAAATCGCTCTCCGGGTCTGACCAGAACCTCGCGGACCCATAGGACCCCCCTCGAATGAGCCAGTTCCTGACACACGAGTTTGATGTCATCGTCATCGGCGCCGGCGGCGCAGGCCTTCGCGCCGCGATCGAGGCCGCCGCTGCTGGCGGCCTCTCCGTCGGTCTCATCTGCAAGTCCCTGCTCGGCAAGGCCCACACCGTCATGGCCGAGGGCGGCATGGCCGCCGCGATGGCCAACGTCGATGACCGCGACTCATGGAAGGTGCACTTCGCCGACACCATGCGCGGTGGGCAATATCTGAACAACTACATCATGGCGGAACTGCACGCCAAGGAAGCTCCCGACCGCGTCCGCGAACTGGAAGCATGGGGCGCGCTCTTTGACCGCACCAAAGATGGGCGAATCCTACAACGTAACTTCGGAGGCCACAAGTATCCCCGGCTGGCCCACGTCGGTGATCGCACCGGCCTCGAGATGATTCGCACCCTGCAGGATCACGGCATCCATCAGGGCATCGAGGTCTACATGGAGCACACGACCATCGCGCTGCTCCAGGATGGCCCGGGCGGGCGTGTGACCGGCTGCTTCGGGTATGACCGCGAACTTGGTCGGTTCCGTGTGTTCAAGGCGAAGGCGATTGTGCTGGCGACCGGCGGTATTGGCCGCGCGTACAAGATCACCTCCAACTCCTGGGAGTACACCGGCGACGGGCAGACGCTCGCCTACGAAGCCGGTGCGGATCTGATGGACATGGAGTTCGTCCAGTTCCACCCGACCGGCATGGTCTGGCCTCCGTCGGTGCGCGGCATCCTCGTCACCGAGGGCGTCCGCGGCGAGGGCGGTGTGTTGCGCAACAATCAGGGCAAACGCTTCATGTTCGACGATATCCCTGACAACTACAAGTCCTCGACATCGGACAATGAGGAAGAGGGTTGGCGGTATGTCACGGGTGATAAGGCCGCGCGTCGGCCGCCGGAACTGCTCACACGCGACCACGTCGCACGCTGCATCAATCGCGAGGTCAAGGCTGGTCGCGGCTCCCCCCACGGCGGCGTCTTCCTTGACATCGCCTGGATCAAGGAAAAAGTCACCAACGCTCCGGAGCACATCAAGAAGAAGCTCCCCAGCATGTACCACCAGTTCATGCAGCTCGCGGGGCTAGACATTACGACCACGCCGATGGAAGTCGGCCCGACGACGCACTATGTCATGGGCGGCGTGAAGGTGGACGGCATCACGCAGATGACCACGGTTCCCGGGCTGTTCGCAGCGGGCGAAGTCGCGGCTGGCCTGCACGGGGCCAATCGTCTCGGTGGCAACTCGCTCTCGGACCTTATCGTGTTCGGCAAGCGTGCCGGCGAGCACGCGGCGGAGTGGGCGCGGAAGCAGCCGCCCTCCAAGCTCGACGAGGGCCAGCTCGCCAATGCGGCGAAGACGGCCCTCGCGCCGTTCGATCGCCCCAGCGGTGAGAACCCCTTCGGCGTGCAGCACACGCTCCAAGACATGATGCAGGACAAGGTCGGCATCGTCCGCAACGAGAGCGACATGGCTTCGGCCCTTGACGGACTCGCCAAGCTCAAGCAGCGCGCGGCGGGCGTCGGCATTCAGGGCAATCGCGAGTACAACCCCGGCTGGCACACCTGCCTGGACCTTCCCAACCTGCTCTGCGTCTCCGAAGCAATCACCCGCAGCGCGCTGGACCGCAAGGAGTCCCGTGGCGGGCACTTCCGCGAGGATTTCCCCAATAAGGAAAACGCCTTCGCCGGCCACAACACCATCATTCGCAAGGATCGCGATGGCTCTATGTGGCTTTCGCGCCAGCCGCTCGCACCCGTGCGTGAGGATCTGAAGCAGGTCATCGAGGAGAACAAGTAAATGGCAGTTCCTCTTGCTTCCCGCGAGCCCGCCCCCGCGACCTTCCGGATCTGGTCCGGCCAGCGCGAGGCCGCGAACTTCAAGGATTACTCGACTACCGTCACCGAGGGGATGGTCGTTCTCGATGCCGTTCACCAGATTCAGGCCGAGTCCGCGCCGACGCTGGCCTGCCGTTGGAACTGCAAGGCCGGCAAGTGCGGCTCATGTTCCGCCGAGATCAACGGCAAGCCGCGGCTGATGTGCATGACGCGGCTTGATGAGCTCGATCTGACCAAGCCGGTCACCATCGAGCCGATGAAGGCCTTCCCCCACGTGAAGGATCTTGTCACCGACGTCTCCTGGAACTTCAAGGTCAAGAAGCAGATCAAGAAGTTCAAGCCCCGCGCTCCGGATGCGCCCGACGGCACCTGGCGCATGCAGCAGGCGGATGTGGACCGCGTGCAGGAGTTTCGCAAGTGCATCGAGTGCTTCCTCTGCCAGAACGTCTGCCACGTCTTGCGTGATCACCACAAGCACCCGGAGTTCGCTGGCCCGCGACACTTCGTGTACACCGCCGCGCTCGAGATGCACCCGCTCGATACCGAGGACCGCCTCGGACAGATGAAGAACGAGGGCGGCATCGGCTATTGCAACATCACCAAGTGCTGCACGAAGGTCTGTCCGGAGCACATCACGATTACGGACAACGCGATCATTCCGCTGAAGGAGCGCGTGGTGGATGAGTATTACGATCCGCTGACGCGGCTGTTCAAGATGTTCAAGGGCAAGTAGGATTGCCGACATCTCCTGCACGCGCAGGGGATGAGATTTGATCGCACCGATCGCCAGCCGCAGACGCACCAACGGTGATGCGACAGCCTCGTGTCAAGACCGCCCACCGCTCGCCTTCTTCTCCGTCTCGATCGTGACCCCGTTGAAGATCCGCACGAACTCGGCCACGGGCAGTTCGAAGATGCCGGCCCGCGTCGGGTATCCCGCCGTCAGCCCCGGCTCCTTTCCGCCGCGTGGCGAATAGGTGTTGCCGTGGGGGTTCCAGAGCGTGAGCATGTCCTTGGTTTGGTCATATGCGATCACCGCATAGGCGTGCTTGCCGCTGATTCCCGGTGGCTGCTTCTCCTCACTGGTTCCTGTCGTCACGATCCGCCCCGCCTTCAGCGCGGCCGGCACCTTCTCTCGCACCTTCGCGGCCAGCTTCGCCGGGTTCTCGGCGATCTGCATCACCACGCGCGATCCCGCGGGCGGCGGAAGCAGCCGCTTGCTCGCGTCGTATTGCTCGAGCCCCGCCGGGCGATACCGCTTCTTCAGCGTGATTCTCTCGGTTGAGTGGCCTGTCAGTTCGCGGATCACGGTCGCGGTGCTGCCCCCCTTGGCGATCGCATCGGTCGCGCTCTCGGTGGTGTAGCGATCCGGCATCGCCTGCATGCGCGAGGTTCCGAACGCCTTCTCCATGACCGCCAGCCAGAGCCCTTCGTCTCCGCCTTTGTCCGACGTCGTGGAGGAGATCGCGATCTCCGCGTCCGTCAGTTCAGAGACCTTGATTTCCTTGCCGGATCCGAACTTCACGGCGTATCCGCCGCCCTCGCTTTCGGGGAGTTCTCGCACGGTCTGCTTGAATCCGGAGGGGTCGCGTTTGACCGCGGCGCCGACCACCGACACGAAGAAGCAGTCTCCGAGCGGTCCCTGATGGCAGTGATCGATGGTCGGATTGCCCTCGCTCTTGAAGAGCGAGCGATCGGACTTTTCGATCCGGGTCAGGCAGGTCTCGAAGCCGCGCTGGAAGTTCGGCCGCGTGGTGAGTTTCGCGGCGTTGGAAGCGGCCGTGCGCGGCCGAGGTGTCGGCGCGGGCGTCGGAGTTGTATCGTCGGTCTTGGCGCTATCTCGCTCGGTTGAATCTTCGCGATCCGCGTCCACCTTTGCGGCCTTCGCGTCGGCATCTTTCTTGTCTGATGCAGCCAGCTTCGCGAGGTACTCGCGTGTGAGCGCGGGCAACTCGTATTTGTCGCTGCGGACGATCCGCTTGAGCGCGGCCACCGCCGCTGCCTCCGGACCTTTGATCGTGCCGTCCACGCAGGCCTTGTCGATCTCGACGGCCGTCAGCGTGCCGTCATCGTCGGTATCCCAGGCGTCGAACCGCTCGGTCACGACCTCCGCGAACACCGGTTTTTTCTTGGCTTCCTGCCCAAAGGCGGCGGACCCGGCGAGGAACAGCGCAGCGGCGACGGTGAAGGTGCGGATCTTCATGTTGCACGAATCCGCCGCCGGGTGATTGAATCAGAATGGGTCGATCGACTCAGTGGCCCCCGCCCGATCCTGCACCGCTGTCGTCGGCTTCTCGATGCATCCACTTGGTCAGCAAGGGAGCCAAGGCGAGGAGCACGACGGCCGCGATACAGGCGTAGACGCCGATCTGACCGAAAACGCCCCCGTACACCCCGACCGTTTCCTGCGGGGGCGGAAGCACCGCCGGCCCCTCTTCGCCGTGACCGATGCCTGTCAGAGCGGCGATCAGGCCGGCCAAGTAGTTTGAGAATGCCGTTGCCAGGAACCAGCCGCCCATCACCGTGCTCACCATGCGCTTGGGCGAGAGGCGAGTGACCATGGAGAGTCCGACGGGCGAGAGGCAGAGCTCACCGGTGGTGTGCAGTGCATACCCGATCACGAGGAAGGCCATCATGGTCATTCCGCGATCACTGGAGTGTTTGGCGGCATACCAGAAGACCAAGAAACCCAGTCCGAGTTGCAAAAGTCCTGCTGCAAACTTGACGGGTGTACTTGGTTCCATCTTCCGCTTGCCGAGGAAACCCCAGAGTGCCGAGAAGAGGAGTCCGAACACCATGATGCAGACAGGGTTGACCGCTTGGAAAACCGACGCCTTCACCTCGCTGCCGCCGTATTCCTTGCCGACATGCTCGGGGGTCACCGTCCAAGCGATCGTTGGCCGGGGTGCCTCTGCCGAAGCGCCCTTGGCCTTCTGGGCCTCGCGTGCCGCATCATTGATCTTGTCGATCTCTGTGAGCGAGACGAACTTCCCATCGGGCCGCTTCAGCCCGACCAGGGCCTGGTTGGCGGGAACATCGATGGTCTTGCCGACCTGATCCTGCGTGAACACCGATGCCGCCACGACGCGGTTCACGTTGCGATCCGTGAAGTTGTTCACGCTGCTGCCCGCCTGCTCGAAGAAGGCCCAGAAGAGCATCGAGAAGAACATCATGATCAGCACGACAAACAATCGCTCACGTTCGACCTTCTGCGATCGAAACGCCTCGACCGCGATTGTTCCCAGTGCCAGCACGCCGAAGACGGTGAGCACGTACCCGGCAATCGTGTTCTGCCCCACGAGGAATGCGAGCGCCGGCACGGCCACAAGGATGCCGACATACACCATCCACTCTTTGGACTTGTGAGCCGTCGCTGAGGCCGCGGGTCGCCCTGCGCTCTCTGGCAGTCCGCCCTTGCCCACCGCCATCGTCGCCGCCACGGCCGCAACGAGCAGCGCCAGTGCGACTGGCGCGTTCACCCAGAGCATCAGTTGATCGCTCAGGTTCACGTACACCATGCTGGCCGCCGCGGCCAGCGCGCCAAGGAGAATCAGGGCTTGCGTCACGCGCGAGGGCGCCACGAACACCGCAAGTCCGATGAGCATGCCGATGGTCGCCAGCCCGAATCCATAGTGCCAGCCGTAGGTTTCACCCACATATCCGCACAAAAGTGGTGCGAGGGCGGCCCCGAGATTGATTCCGATGTAGAAGATTGTGAACCCAGAGTCCCGCTTCGGGCTTCCAGCGGCGTACAGAGATCCCACGATCGTTGAAATGTTCGGCTTGAAGAACCCGTTGCCCACAATCAGCAGGGCGAGAGCGCCGAAAAACGCGTAGTCCTGTTGTACCGTCATCAACAGGTGCCCAGCGGCCATGAGCATGCCGCCCATCACCACCGCTTTCCTTGCCCCGAGGAGCCGATCGGCCAGCATGCCGCCGATGAATGGTGTCGCGTACACCAGCGCGGTGTACGCCCCGTACACGGCGTAGGCCTTTTTGTCCCCGTACCCCAGAAAGCCCTTCGTCATGTAGAACACGAGCAGAGCCCGCATCCCGTAGTACGAGAAACGCTCCCACATTTCGGCAAAGAACAACATGAACAGGCCCGGCGGGTGGCCAAGAAACGTCCGCCCGTCGCCGTCCAGTGTCGATCCCGATGACGAAATGTTTGCTGCGCTCATATCTGCTCCTGCGGTTCACGACGGCCACGAAGGGGCCGGGTGGAACGCAGAGCATAATCGATCCGCGGGCCCTTTGCCCGCCACCTCCCGTGTTTCCTATTGCCCAAGAGCCCGCAGGACCACGGTCGCGTATGACCCGCGCCCCAAGGAAAACCGCACCTTTCGCATCACTTTCTTGCCGCTGCTGCCCATGTCGTCACCCTTCGGTTCGGACAGCTCGAACCCCTCGGCGACCACGAATAGCGGCCGATCCGCCTCTCCAAAGTACGGCCGGCGCATACCGGGAATTCGCAGGTCTTCGGGCTTGATCCCCTCTTCCGCGAGCACGGCCGCCGCCGCCGGCCCCCATGGTTCCTTGAGTTCGGACTTCGGCCCCAGCACCGGCATCACCACGCCCCGCCATTGCTCATCCACCATGCGTGCCGTCGGGAAGAGCATGACGCCGAACTCGTCATCGCCCCGCAGGGGCGCGACCGGGCGGAACGCCGTCTTCTTGGCCGCCTCCTCGCCACCCTCGCGCTGCCACCGCTCCGTGAACTCCGCGGCAATCTGTTCCGCCAGCCGGCGCGCTGTCGCGTTCCACAGGTGGCTCTGATACGCCTCCACGCTCATCTGCTGCGTGAAGTTGGGGAGCTGCTCGAAGGCCTTATCGAAGCCGCCACCCGCCGCAAGGGTCTCGATCGCTCGTCGCTCCGGACATCGCGGCAGTTCCGCGGCCAGTTTCTTCCACTCGCCCCAGTGCGTCGCGCAGAGCCGCGAGAACTGCCGCGTCTTCCCCGTGTCTTTCCGCGCCGGCGTTCCGATCGAGAGTTTGAGCGCGCCCTCGAAGTCGCCGCGCATCAGATGCGGCGCGATGAACCCCGCACCGTGCCGCGCCGAGCCGAATCGCTGAGCGCCGAAGTAGTTGAGCACGAGGAGACCTCCATCTGTCTCCAGCCGCCCTGCCCGCATCCCCATTTCGGTCGACTGCTGCTTCGAGAGATCACGCACGACAATCTCGAACCGATTGCCCTCGATCTCGCTCGCCGTCACGCCGCGTTCCGCCCAGCCCATCAGCCGCGCCGACCACCCGCGCCCGCCGACCTCTTTGGCCGGATCGGCGCGTTCCATGTCAGCGGAAACGAGCTGTGTAGTCCGCGCGTGCTTGTCTTTCAGACCCGCATAGTCGATCTTCCCGCCGCGGGCCCCGACGGCCTTTGCGAACTGCTGCACCGCCTCGGGTGTGCCAAGGGACTCCTTGGTCAGTTCGTAGACCGCGTGGGTCGCTGGCGCTGCTCGCTCGGGGCGCAGCGACGCCATGAACGCCGCGAGCGGGCGCTCGATGACCACGAAGTCCGATGGTTGTCGCCTGATGGTCATTGGGGCGGAAGGGTACTCCGCCCGCGGCGGCTCTCACGGCCCGGGGGGCATGTTCGCCAGGAACTGCTCGTAGGTGGTCGTGTAGTCCCCGGTGGTGATGGAGTCGCAGTCCATCTGAAGTTCAGGGAGATTCCGCAGAGGCGCCCACGGCTGGTCGTGGCGGTTGAAGATCTCCACCATCAGCGGGTCTTCCACGGCCGCATTTGTATACGGCTCTCGCCAGTAGATGTAACCGCAGCCTCCGCCCGTGTAGTTCATTCCCATGCGGGTGGCGTGCGCCACCATCTGCTCGAAGAGCCAGGCGTTTTGATAGGATGGCCAAGGGATCGTCGGCCACATGAGCGCGCCGGGCCTGCGCATGCACGAACGAAACATGTTTAGTGTGTCGGCCAGTGAGTTCCACCTTCGATCATGCACGCGATTGAAAATGTGTCGCTGGCCGGGGCCGAGATATGACGATGGCGAACTGGTCCTTCCATCGAGCGAGAAGCTGAACATCGGCCAGCCGTTGTAGTCGTACACCTGCCACGTCGGCGCGGCCACGTTGAAGTTGCCTGTCGGGGGCTGCTCGGCAGCGCCGCCGCCAGGAGGTGGCGAGCGAAAAATGCCCGATGTCACCATCACCCCACGCAGCGATCGATACATCAGCAACTCGGCCCACCGATTGAATGTCACCATCGCGTTGCGATAGTTGGGGTGACCGTAGACGAACATCTCCTCGCGAAGCGCTCGCACACCCGGTGGCATTTTCGCGCGGGCCTTCGGGCTGCGAAGCACCGCCTGCAGTTGTGATTGAGTGAGCATCCACGCGGTTGATCCGCCTTCGTTGTCAGTCCAAACTGCATCGAGGTGGATTCCGCGCCGTCGCAACTCCTGCCCAAACGGTCGGAGCATCGCGATGTTTCGAGAGAGCTTGACGCCCCCGTTTTCGAACAAGTACATCGGGTCCGCGCCGGCGTTTGCATAGCTCTCGTACCGAAGGATGCCACGCAGGAAGACCGCTCGCTTGCCTTGGGGAAGCGCCTGCACTTCATTGGCGATTCGCTCCGCCTGCTGTTCGGCGATCGGAGCAATCTGCTCCGGGTGGCTGTAGTCATACCACCCCGCATGTTGGGGCATCTTTTGAATGTCAGGATGGAACGAGTCTTCCGTCGAGAAAATGCGGTTGTGCTGCACGTGCTTGGCTCCTGGTGCCGCGTTGGGCCGTCGTCTTGGACGTCCTTGCGGAACACCTCCAGAGTGCCATCGTCATGGATGGGCAGGCACTGGACGGAGAGTTCCGGACAATGGGGTTCGTTCCACCATACCCCCCGGTTCGCCTGTATTCACGGCAGAATCGTGCAATGTTCACAATGGTTATCGGTGGCCAACTTTGCTGGGCGCGAAACGACTGATTCCGCACGTTTAGGTCCAGTTTTCCCGTTTCGTGCTATTTGACTCCCAAACGCCACTCAGCCGCGGATTCGGAACACAACTGTCGCGATCTGCATAGAACCACCACGACCCCTTCACGCTGTGGCGAGTCGTGGATGGCTTGGTTTCTCAAGGAGTTCCGTCCATGTCCGTCTCTTTCTTCTCGTGTGCTCCACGCCTGTTGTTCGCCGTTCCTGCGGCGGCCGCCTTGCTGGCCCTGTCTGGCCAGGCCCTCGCTGCTGATCGCGGGCACGACCGTGGTCGCGGGCACGATGACCATACCTCTCGGGGTTTGAGCGTCGGCTTTGGATTCTCAAACCATGGGTCGGGCGTTTCGTTCGGATTCAGTGACCGAGGAGGCAGTTGCCGCCCCGCGCCGGTCTACTGCCCGCCTGTCAGGTCGTACTGCGCTCCGGTGCGGTCGTATTGCCCGCCTCCGGTCTATGTTCGCCCGTACTGCCCGCCGCCGCGGGTGATTGTGAATCGGTACGACGACTGCTCGCCTCGCTTTGGCGTGTACGTGGGGGCTCCGGTGATCGTGGAGCGTCCGGTGCAGGTTGTGGAGCGCGAGGTGGTGGTTCAGAGCCCTCAGCCTGTGATCATCGAGAAGCCGGTGTACGTCCAGCAGCCGGTCGTGGCACAAGCGGTGTATTCATCGGAAGTCCGTCCGCAGGCGCCGGCTGTGGAGCAGCCCTCGTATCGAGATCGCGAACTCGGCGATGCGTACCTCCGCATGGGTGATCCTGACAACGCGGTGCGGGTCTACTCCAAGTACCTGACTGCGTGGAACTCAGACGGTACCGCAGTGCGAAACATGGGCTTCGCGCAGATCGGCCGCGGCGATGCGGGCGAGGGTGCAAAGTCCGTCGTGCGTGGCTATCAGCTCGAGCCGAGCATGGTGCAGCGTCCGCTGGCGAAGAGCGATTTCGGCGGCGAGGGATCGTTCCAGAAGACGCTCGATAACGCGACACGCGCCGCGGCGGGCAACAACACGCCCGAGGCGTGGCTGACAGTCGCGATCCTTCAGCATGTCGCGAATCAGAAGGAGCAGTCGATCAACGCACTGCAGAAGTCGCGCGATGCGGGGTTGGACAAAGCTCTGCTCGACCAGTTCACGCTCGAACTGAGCAAGTAAGCGCTCGCCGAATCCGATGTTCCTCCTTGGTGCCTCCGGCCGCGAACCTCACGTGGCCGGAGGTCTTTTTCAGCGAGCCCCGGGGCGAAGCCAGGTCGTCGCGAGCATTTTTTTCTCGGTGTCGTACGCCATCTGCGGATTGTGCTTGAGCAGATCGCAGAGCGCAGCAAGTTCTCCAGGCGAGTCCAGATCGATATACACCGTCTCGTCGTTGGCGAGTTTCAGGTAGATTCGACCCTTGTTCGAGTCGGCGTGCCAGTACGCGCTGTACGCGTTGATCGGTTCCATGTGGTTGAACGCTCCGGGTTCGGGTGTCATGTTTGATCGGTGGGAAGGGGGGGCTGTGGAGTGGGGTGCGGGAGCATTGTTGGGCGGTTCAGTCGGTGAGTTTCGCGGGCGGCTGGCCAAGGCCCCCGGAAGACTGGTGCGTCGCGCGCCACTGCGTGATCGCGGCGTGTTGCATGTCCAGCGATTGCAGGGCAATTCGAGTTTCCTGGAGCAACGTGTAAGCGCCGTGGACAAGACCCGCCACGCCCGCCGCTGCGGCGATCAGCGTGGCAATCTGGGCCGCACGGTCCAAGTGGTGGATCTGGAAGTAGTCCGCAAAGGCGCCGATGAGCGCGATTCCCGTGCCGGCGGCGAAGCAGGCGGCGGCGAGGTAGAAGCGGCGGAGCGCAGTGATGAGCAGAGTCGCCCGCTTGGTGGAGTTCTGGAAGTCCTTCTGCTGAAAGACAACCAGCGCGTCGTCTGCGGTGGCGGATGCCACGATGAGCGAAGCTGCGGCCCGAGCGCGGTCGGCCGCGCGGGCGAGGCGGTTGGATGTTCCCAAGGCAAGCAATGTCGAAGCGTTGGTAAGAATCGCCGGCGCGGCGAGAAACGAGAGCACGGCGAAGGCGTTGTCTGCGACAGAGGGGAGTTGCGACATCCGGAAATGCTATGTACGGACGAATGCGATTACTTGGGCCAGAGCCACCCGAAAACGGCGCCGGTGACCAAGCCAAAGGCGATCCCGTCGATGAAGTTCATGAGCATCGCACGCCGCGACTGTTGGAACCAGATATCACCCGGAAACGACGAGCAGCAGTACGCGAGCACACCTGCCGTGCCGAGCACCTGCATGACATGGCCGAATGTCTCGCCCGAGTGCTTCAGGCACGCCCATCCCAGATATGCGATGATGGTGCTGACGACGAGGAAGGAGAGGAACGTGAGCAGCATGTTGGTCCCCATGTTCATCGGGGCCCAGACGCGAAGAAGTCCCATCGGACCCTCCGGCCACTTGTGTCGCTCCTCTTTGGGCCTGTCTTTGCACTTCTTGAAGTCCGGAAAGCCATAGACGCCCGGCGGGATGTTCATCCGCTTGACGGTGTCAACAAACTCCTGCTCGTTGGGGATGGTCTTGGTGTCCTTGTTGTGGTGCTGGATCGCCATCCAGCAGAGTGCGCTGACGAACCAGACCGCCGCGGCGGATGCGAGGATCGGGATCCAGAGTGCGATGATTATGTCCATGCCGGTCTCCGGAAGTGATCTGCCCCGAACCCCAGCGAATGCGTTCAGAATCGACATCGGCCAAGTACGGCCTGGATGTCTTGTTTCGGGTCGATGCGGCTGACAATTGGAACGAGTCCATTCTTCGCCCGCCGTGGTACTCTTGGACAGATGCCTGAACAGTTCGACACGATCGTGATTGGTGTCGCAGGGGCCATGGGCTCCGCCGCGTGCTATCACCTCGCCAAACGCGGCCACCGAATCCTCGGTCTGGACCAGTTCCCCATCGCTCACGACCGCGGCTCTTCACACGGACTGAGCCGCATGATCCGGATGAGCTATTACGAGCATCCGAACTATGTGCCCCTGCTCAGAAGGGCGTACGAGTTGTGGAAAGAACTTGAGGCCGAGAGTATGGAGCGATTGTTGTTCACGCCGGGGGGTGTGTACATGGGGCGAGAGGATTCGGACGCGGTGGCAGGTTCCCGCCGCGCGGCCGTTGAGCATCGCCTGACGCACGAGATGCTCTCACGCGGCCAACTTGCAGCTCGATTTCCGCAGTTCAAAGTCCCGGAGGATTTCGTTGCCCTTTTCGAACCCGTGGCGGGATGGCTTGCGCCCGAGCGGGTCATCGCGGCACAGGCGCGGCTCGCCTTCGCCAAGGGTGCGACAATTCGAACAAGTGAGCGTGTGGAATCGTGGGAAGCAGACGGGAGCGGCGTGCGCGTGCGAACGAACACTGCCGAATATCGTGCACAGTCGCTGGTGATCGCTGCCGGTGTGTGGTCCAACCGTGTCATCCATGATTTGGGCGTTGCTATCACGCCGACGCGACAGGTTCTCGGTTGGTTCTCCCCAGTTGATCCCGCGCCGTTCCAGAAGCCCGATGCCCCAGTCTGGGCCATGCAGACTCCTGTGGACTCTGAGGGCGGCGGCGATCTCTTCTACGGCTTCCCAGCTTCAAGCAATGGTCCCGGGGGAGTTCCCACCGTAAAACTTGCCCGCCACGCCAAAGGCACACCGATCGATCCCGATCGCGATGGCCGCGATGCGAGGCCGAGCGATGAGAACGACATCCGGCCATTTCTTCGCCGCTTCATGCCGATGGCCGACGGCCCGATCGCCGATCTCCGCATCTGCATGTACGAGAACAGCCCGGACAGCCACTTCATCATCGACCATCACCCCGCGCACGCAAACGTGGTCATTGCGGCCGGCTTCAGCGGCCACGGCTTCAAGTTCGCCAGCGTGGTGGGGGAGATGCTTGCTGATCTCGCGTTGCGCGGCGAAACGCGCCACGCCATCGAGTTTCTCGGCCTTCGCCGATTCGCTCACCCGGTGTAGGCGATGCGACCTTGCACAATGGTGTGGCTGATCCACCGCTCGTCGAAGGCGTAGAGCAGGAGCGACAATGGGTCCAGGGCTTGGCGCCACTCCGGCTGGGCCGCTGGGCCGCGGGTTGGGTCGATGACCACCAGATCCGCGCAGTATCCCGGAGCGAGCGATCCTGAATCGGACCAGCCAAGCACCTCGGCATTTCGCCGCGTGATCTGGGCCCAAGCTTCTCCCGGGGGTGGGACGTGGGTCTCACCGTCAATCAAACGGCGGGCTTTGGCGGTTTCGATCATGGCCCGGGCAACTCGCACCATGCACGGATCCGGGCCGCCAGCCACGTCGCTTCCGAGGCCGACCCTGACCAACGACTCAAGATGCCCGCAGCGGTCCATCGACCCCGCTTGCAGAAACAGGTTGGCCGTCGGGCAATGGGCAACCACGCTTCCGGCCTTGGCAATCATCGCCCGTTCCGCTTCACTGAGCCAGATACCGTGACCGAGGATCGTCCGCGGCCCGAGCAACCCAGCGCGCCGGTAGACCTCGGCGTACGAGTCGCACCCATGGAGCCGCCTGACAAGATCGCACTCGGGGATCGTCTCGCTCAGATGGGTCTGGATCGGCCACTTCACATGAGCTGCAAGCGTCCCGCACCCAGCGAGAAGTTCCGGCGAGCAGGAGACCGCAAATCGTGGTGTGACAGCAACTTCCACGCGGCCCACGGCCTCGCCCTGCATCGCCGCCGCCTCGTGGAGAAGCTGCCTTGTGGGCCGAATCAGGTCCGCGGGGGCCTGTTGATCCATCAACACCTGCCCGACGATGGCGCGGCCGCCCCAGTCGTGCAAAGCACGAACCGCCCGCTTCGCTCCCTCGTGATGGACTGTCGCATACGCGGCGATCCCGGTTGTGCCGGCGGCGAGGAGTCGTTTTCCGACGCGGGTCGTTACCTGCCCCGCATGGTCGGCGTCTACCCACTTTGCCTCTGTTGGGAAGACGGCACGATCCAGCCAGTCCAGCAGCGTCAGCCCGTCGATGCCAATGCAGTCGAACTGCGGCAGGTGCAGGTGCGTGTCAATGAACCCCGGGCTGATGAGGGTGCGTTCGTTGCCGATGTCCGGCGAACCGATCGGACGCCCTTCGCCCAGCACCACTTGCGCAATCCGATCGTTCTCGATCCGCACCTGCCCCGGCGCGATCGTCGAGCCCAGGGAAGGGTGGGGGAGTAGGAGTTGGCCGGTCAGAATCACTCAAAACTCTCAAATCTGGCCGCCAAAGCTGGCTTTGAGGCCAAGAAATCTTCCGGGAAACGCGTCCAAGTGTGAAGAAGTTGACGTTTTCTAGCCGAAATTCGATACTCAACCACGAAAATCGCGGTTTTCCACAGGGAAAATGGCCTTTGACAAGTTGAACATTCTGATTCCTTCGGATACAACGGTATCTGTACAACGTGCGATGGATCGCACGAGTCCCCTTTTCGGAGAGAACAATGGCGAAGAAGACTGCACCCGCGAAGAAAGCCCCCAAGATCACCGCTTCTAGCAAGCCCCGCAAGAAGAGCGAGCTCTACCAGATGCTCGCCGAGCACAACGACCTCAGCCGCAAGCAGGTCTCCGGCGTGTTCGAGACCCTCGGCCGCATCATGACCACCGACCTGGCCAAGCCCGGCGAGGGCAAGGACAAGATTTTCACCGTCCCCGGACTGATGAAGGTCAAGGCCGTGTTCAAGCCCGCCACCAAGGCGCGCGAAGGCAAGAACCCCTTCACCGGCGAGACCCAGATGTTCAAGGCCAAGCCCGCGAAGACGGTCATCAAGATCCGTCCTCTCAAGGCCCTGAAGGACGCGGTCTGATCCGCGGCACGGGCATCCTGCCCGTGGTCTGTTGAATCCAGCAACTCACACGCCCCGACGGATGCTCCGCTCACGCGGAGATTCCGCCGGGGCGTGGTTGTTTTTGATTTGCTTACACGCCCGGGATGAGCGAGTCTTCGGGCGAATCCCGTGGATACGTGTGCTTGAGTGTTTGGCTATGGCGGCGTGTGAGCATCCACCCGAGCCACCACATCACTCATCACCACCGCCCCCAGCGGCGGCACAAACACGCGCCCATCCACATCCAGCACCGCCACACCATGATCGTTCAGCCCCGTGAGAACGCCCGAGATGCGCGTGCCATCCGGCAGTGAGATGGTTGTGTCGCGCCCCAACCCGTGGAGAGAGCCCACGGCCTCTGCGAGCAACTCGCGCGGAGTGCCGGAACCGGTCAGGGCGATGCACAACTCATCGAGCATCGCTCGCTCCAGGAGTTCGAGCGAGACATCGCGCCCCAGTTCGGTGCGCAGCGATGTCGCGTGCGAGCGGACCGGCTCTTCGAGCAGTTCCAGCTTGATATTCGCGTTCAGGCCGACGCCCACGAGTATCCACGGCTGCGCCTCGGGCGCAGGGCCGTGCACGAGCTCGGTCAGCACACCGAGCACCTTGCGCCCGTGGACCATCACATCGTTCGGCCATTTCAGCCGCACATGCGGATCGTCGGCGCATCCATCAAACGCCCGCTGCACCACGCGCAGACACGCCACTCCGACGCGCAGTCCCAAACCGTCCAGCAGCGAGGGAAGTTCATCCTCACGTGTCGGCCACGCGAGCGTCATCCACAGCCCACCCTCCGGGCTGGACCACGCCCGCTTGAAACGACCGATGCCGCCCGTCTGTGTTCGCGCGACAAACGCCCGCGCGGCGGCACCCATCCGGCCCGTTGCGATCAACGCCCGAGCGTAGCCGCTCGTGGATTCGATGCTGGCGAATCGCTCCACGCGCAACGCAGGCGCGCTGTGATGCTCACTGGAAGCGTTCGTTCGATCCATCCCCACCCATGGAGCATACCACGAAAACCCGCGCCGACCCGCTATTTCACAGAATGGGACCGGCGCTGTGGGAAACTCTGGGAACGCACCTGCCGCGGCTATCCAGAATCAACCAATCAAGGTCTGCGCGACCGCGAGTTACGTCTGCAAAATGCCCGTCTTGAACGGCTTGGAATAATCCCAGCCCCCGGCCGCTTGCAGCGCACGGATGAGTTCCTCGCGCGTTCGGTGTGGCTCGATGAGCCGGTCCACCCAGCCGCGTGCCGCGCCGTGGCGGATGTCGGCTTGTTCCGTGTAACTCGCATGAACGCCCGCAAGGATCGACTTGCGAACATCCTCGTCGATCTTCTCTCCCTTGCGCTCCCGGCTCTTCTCCTCGATCATCGCCAGCACGCCCGTCGCCTGGTTCGCCCCCATCACCGCGCACTTGGCGCACGGCCACGCGTACGACAGGAACGGATCAAACGCCCGCCCACACATCGCGTAGTTCCCCGCGCCGTATGAGCCGCCGAGAATGACAACTATCTTCGGCACGATGCAGTTGCTCATCGCGTTCACCATCTTCGCGCCCGCCCGAATGATTCCGTGCTGCTCGCTCTCCTTGCCCACCATGAAGCCGGAGGTGTCGTGCAGGAAGATGATGGGAATGCGACGCTGGTTGCAGTCCATGATGAACCGCGCCGCCTTGTCCGCCGAGTCGTGGTAGATCACCCCCGGCAACTGCACCTGCGCGTTCCCGCCCGCCGTGGACTTGGTCACCTTCTTCTGGTTCGCCACGATGCCGCACGCCATGCCGCCGATTTTCGCGTAGCCGCAAACGAGCGATGGTCCGTACTCAGACTTGTACTCATCGAAGTCGGGGGTCTGGGTACCCCGGTTCTCCGAACCGGGTTTCTTCTTCGCATCCACCACACACGCAATTACATCCCGCACGTCGTACTGTCCCCCGGACTTTTCGGTGAAGATGTCGTACAAATCCTCCGCGTTCCGGGCAGGTTGGGGTGTTTGCACGACTCGGAAGTCGCCAAACAATGCGTGTCCGTGCTCCAATGTCTTGCCTTTCAGAGACTCGATCGCTGAGAGGAGTGCCTCTTGCTGTTTCTCATCGAACTCTCTGAAAGGTAACTTTTCAAGCGGGGGAATCGGGTTGTATTTTGCTACCAGGGACCTCAGCCGCTCAAGGCACGCCTCATCCGTCGGCTCGCGAAAATCAATCGTCCCGCTCACCGCCGCATGCATCTTGGCCCCGCCCAGATCCTCATCCGTCACCACCTGCCCCACCGCCGCCTTCACCAGCGCCGGCCCCGCCAGATACAGCCCCGATCCCTCCGTCATCAGCAGCGTGTCACACAGCACCGGCAGATATCCGCCCCCCGCCACGCAGTATCCCATGATCGCCGCGATTTGCGGAATGCCCTCCGCGCTGATCACCGCGTTGTTGCGGAAGATGCGGCCAAAGTCGTCCGTATCCGGAAACACATCCTCCTGCAGCGGCAGAAACACCCCCGCGCTGTCCACCAGATACAGCAGCGGCAGCCGCGCCATCTGCGCGATCATCTGCGCCCGGATGATCTTTTTGCACGTCATCGGAAAAAACGCGCCCGCCTTCACGGTCGCGTCGTTGGCGATGATCATGCAGTCCCGTCCCTGCACCGGACCGATCCCCGTCACCACCCCCGCTGCGGGCGCGCCGCCGTATTCCGCGTACATCCCGAACGCGGACCAGAGCGCCAGCTCGACGAACTTCGACTCATCGTCCACGAGCTTTGTGATGCGTTCGCGAGCCGTCAGCCGCCCCTTCTCGTGCTGCCGATCAATCGCGCCCTTGCCGCCACCCTTGCGGATGATCTGCTCATCGATGCGAAACAGATCGTTCCGCTGGCGGAGCGTCAAGTCGACGAAGTCGGTGGGGGGGGGAGTTGCGGCCGGAGTAGATGATGACATGCGTGCCTCACGAAATCTGGTGTGATTCGGAGGGTAGGGCCGTGCTCCCGCTGGTTGTGCTGCAATCGGAACGCAGTCGGCTCACAGCGTCGTCAGCGCCCGCCGCTCCATCACAACTCCCGCCGTCACCCAAAGCACCAGCGCAATCCCCCCAAGAATCCCCAGATCACCCATCGGCCACTGCCCGCCCATCAGCATCCCGACCGGCCGGTAGTAGTGCATGAAGCTCAGGAACGCCACGTTCTTCGCCGGCTCCCAGAGCAGTTCGAGAAAATTGATCAGCAGCGACCCGACCGAGAGCACCAGCACCGCGACCACGGCCCGCCCGCGCCGATCGCTCATCGCCGCCGCCGCCATCGCCGCCGCGCCGACCACTGCATACACCAATCCCAGATTCACCAGCACCATCAGCAGCTTCCCCCAATGCGGCCGATATTCCTCGCGAATGAACTGCGCCCCGATGTAGCTTCCCCCATACACCGCCGCGAGCATGACGCACCCGCCCAGCAGCCACGCGGCGGTTTCGCTCAGGAACAGTTGCCGCCGCGAGATCGGCAGGCCCATCAGCATGTCGATCGACCCGCGCTCGATCTCCCCCGCTGGCACGCGCGTGCACGCGATGATCGCCTGCGCCAGCAGCAGGATCATCACCACCGGGTGCGACCACGCGATCGAGAACGCGATATCCGCGATTCCCCCGCTCTTCGCATCCACTCCCAACATCACGTTTCGCATCTGCATGAAGCCCGGCGGCATCGCCCGCTGGATCACCCGCGCCTGAAACTGCGGCAGCGCATACGCCAGCAAACCCGAAATCGTCGCTAGTAGCACCGCACACAGCAGCGTCGTCGGAGCCATCTCCCGCAGCGAGCGCCGGATCAATCCCATGTTGATCATGGCCGCCCTCCGCCGGGTATCCCGGTTCTCCGAACCGGGTCTTCGCCTTGTTCCGAACTCGACGCCGAGTCCGCCGTTTGGTAATACTGTCGAAACAGCGTCTCCAAATCCGGCCGCGCGATCGAGATGTCCTCAATCGGCTTCTCCGCGAGCCACGCCAGCAGCGCATCCATCGGCCCCCCGAAGTGCGCCGACCACGCGTCCGGCGAGTGCTCGATCACACGCAGCGCCTCCAACCCATTCGCCGGTGGCGCTACGCCCTGCTTCCACCGAATCGTCACCACATGCCCCGCCTGTCGCCGCAGCTCGCTGAGCGATCCATCAAACACGATCCTCCCCTGCCGCACAATCGCCAGCCGATCGCAGAGCCGCTCGACCTCGCTCAACGTGTGGCTCGAAAAGAACACCGTTCGTCCGTTCGCCGCCGCGCCGCGCAAATAGTCCAGCAACCGATCCTGCATCAGCGGATCAAGCCCGCTCGACGGCTCATCCAGAATCAGCAGCCGCGGCTCGTGCGCCATCGCCAGAATCAGCCCCAGCTTCTGCCGCATTCCCTTGGACATCCGCCGCGTCTTCACCGACAAATCCAGCTCGAACATCTCCGCCAGCCGCCGTCCGACCGGCATCAGATCGCGCCCGCGCACGCTCCCGAATAGTCGCAGCGCGCCATTCCCATCCAGCCACGGCCACAGCCGCAGATCGCCCGGCACATACCCGACATCCTGCTTGATCGCCCGCGTCTCGCGCCAGCAATCCCGCCCAAAGACCGTCGCTCGTCCTTCCGTCGATCGCAAAAACCCCAGCAGCACTCGAATCGTCGTCGTCTTCCCCGCGCCGTTCGGGCCGAGAAAACCAAACAGCGTCCCATCCGCCACGCTCAGCGAAACGTTCTCGATTCCCCGGCGCGAGCCGTAGCGATATGTGAGTGCATCGATTTGTATTGGGTTGGACAAGGAGAGTTCCCGCCGACGAGTTGTGGCGATGTACGGACACCGAGTATCGCAGTGTTCGCGTTCGGATCCCAAACTCACCCCTCCCGGACATTTTCCACACCGTAACTCTTTGTTTTACATGGATTTCGGTACTTGTCAACAAAGTAGACACCAAACACTTGACCGCCTGTTCGGGCTCTGGTATAGTCTCGTCACTCCGGCTCGCGACCTGCGCCGCCCCGGATTCGAGGTCTTTGGGGTCGTCCGACCCCGCCTCGCCCAGCGCATCGGCGTCCGTCGGGCCCGACAGCTCCCTCCGTGCATTACCGTCCCGCGTCTGCTGCCAAGCAACCGGACTCACGGCGCACGTCAGCGAGCCAAGCCGGCCACCCGCGGCAAGTTTCGAAAGGAGGGCCACCATGGCCCGAGCTAGCTCCCGTACGTCCGCAGAGTCCGCCTCCGCCAATGGCGTCGCCGAGATCGAGGCGAAACCCGAAGCGACCGCACGTCCGGCCCCCATCTCCATCAAGCCCACCAAGGAGAAGCTCCAGGCCCTCGGCCAAGCCGTCGGTCAGATCGAGAAGGCCTTCGGCAAGGGCTCGATCATGAAGCTCGACGAGAAGGCCTATCTCGCCATCCCGGGCATCTCCACCGGTTCCATCTCCCTCGATCTCGCCCTCGGCGGCAAGGGCATCCCCCGCGGCCGCATCATCGAGATCTTCGGCCCGGAATCTTCCGGTAAAACCACCCTCGCCCTCACCGTCGCCGCCCAAGCCCAGAAAACCGGCGGCGTCGCGGCCGTCATCGACGCCGAACACGCCATGGACCCCTCATGGGCCCGCCGCATCGGCGTCAACATCGACGATCTCCTCGTCTCCCAGCCCGACTCCGGCGAGCAGGCGCTGGAAATCTGCGAGCTCCTCGTCCGCTCCAACGCCGTGGACATCATCATCGTCGACTCCGTCGCCGCCCTCATCCCCCGCGCCGAAATCGAGGGCGAGATGGGCGACTCGGTCATGGGCCTGCAAGCCCGCCTCATGTCGCAGGCGATGCGCAAGCTCACCGGCATCATCGCCCGCTCCAACTGCACCGTCATCTTCATCAACCAGATCCGCGAGAAGATCGGCGTGATGTTCGGTTCTCCCGAAACCACTCCCGGCGGCCGCGCTCTGAAGTTCTACGCCTCTGTCCGCATCGACATCCGCCGCACCGGCTCGCTCAAGGAAGGCGATGTCGCCATCGGCAATCGCGTTCGCACCCGCATCGTCAAGAACAAGGTCGCCCCACCCTTCCGCGATGCCGAGTTCGACATCATGTTCGACGAGGGCATCTCTCTCTCCGGCGATCTCATCGACCTCGCGGTGGATACCAACGTCGTCGAGAAGAGCGGCTCCTGGTTCTCCTACGGCGAAACCCGCGTCGGCCAGGGACGCGAAGCCGCTAAGAAGTTCCTCAAGGACAATCCCGCCCTCTTCGACGAGATCCGCCGCAAGGTGCTCGCGATCAAGATGACCCAACCCCTGAAGCCCGGCACCCCCGCCGCCGGCGAGGAAGAAGTCACGAGCCCCGACGAAGAATGATCGTTCGGTTGATTGCAATGCGGTGACCAAGCTGCCGTGGTGGAGTTGTGTTCCGCTTCGCCACGGCAGCCCCGACGCTTCTCTGCATCCAGATCGCGGAGCGCCGGCGTGGCGGCCGACGCTCCGCGATTTCGTGCAGGC
>JBGANP010000026.1:0-41581 GCA_044222255.1 Phycisphaerales bacterium | reverse complement strand
CGTCGGCGGATTGTCCTTCAGTGCATCGAAGCGATACGCCGCGTCTTCCGCGGCCGTTATCTGATACTCATCCGTCGGCTTCACGATCAGCCGCACCGATTCCCAGTGCTGCCATGAGAGCGTCCACGTCCGCCCCTCGCCGGTCAGCTTCACGTCTGCCGCCGGACCCGTCGCGGGCTTCGCAAACAGCAGCATCGCCTCCGGCCCGAGCGCCGACTGAATCCACTTCGCCGCTTCCGGCGATTGCGGATCCAGAGACGCTGGGAGCGTGAGCGGCTTGTTGAACTCCAGTGCGATGCTCACCTTCGACCCGGCCAGAATCGGCGCGGGCGCGGCCCGATCATCCGTCCCGGGTCCCAGATCGAGCTTCTGCGCCCCTCCGCTGCTCGCCGCGCCCAGCATCGCCGCTGCGTAGTCCGGCAGCGTGATGCTTGCGCTCGCCCGCACCACGGCGGGCGGATCGATGAGCAGAATCCGCTTTGGTGCCGTCGCATCATCGTCGGACTCAAACCAGTATTCCAGTTCCGTCTTGGCCGCAACAACGTCCGTGCGTGTTGCCCCGCTGCCGGCAGTCATACCCGTCGGCTCGATCAGCCGCTCAAACAGCGTTCCGTTGATCGTCGCTCCATCCGCCCCCGGCACGCCGACCGACCGCGGCTGCGCGCTCAGCAGCGCCTTTCGAGCAGCTCCCGCTGATCCACCCGTGATCACGCGGTAATGCACCGCGATGTTCGTCTTCTCCGCATCCCGATCCGACTTCACCAGCGCGGCCCGAAACTCCAGCGCGGCCCCAATCGGGTGGTGCTCCACATGCGTCGCATCCGCGATCTCCGTGTGCTTGGGCCACTGCGCGCTGCTCCACGGCAGCAGCATCCGCGCCAGCCCGATCCGCGAGTGCTGCGGCCAGGTCACCGTCAATCCGAACAGCAGCAAAAACGCCGCCACGCCCGCGCCCACCGCCCGCATCGGCGGCCGCGCCGAAAAAACCTGCCGCGCCTTGATGTTCGTGAGTTTGTCCGCCGCCTCCGCCACCACCGGCACCGCCAGTGCGTGCGTACGTGGCGAGTCATGCGCTCTTCCGAGTTCGAGCGCGGATGCCAGCAACCCGCGCACGCCCGTCTCCCCCGCCGCGCCGCTGCGCTCCACGCGCAAGGCGATCTCCGTCAGCGACGGCCTGAACCGCATCGCCGGCAGCAGCAGCTTCACGACGCACCACGCCAGCACCCCGATTGCCCCCATCAGCCCCAGCACGCGCAACTGCATCGGCGCGCGGAGAAAGTAATCCGCGAACCCCCCGACGATCACCGCCACGATTGCACCCGCCACTATCCACCCCGTCCGTTGCGCCACCAGCAGCGAGCGCGCCGTCTTCCGGATCAGCCGCAGCCACTCCGCAATCCGCCCGGCAGAGGCATCCATGTCCGCATGAACGGCCGCGCCATCGCCATGCCCCTGCCCGCTCGCCGCCACCGATGGAAGATGGGGGGGTGGAGGAGTCGCGGCGGGCGATGGGGTTGGTTCGGTCGGATCAGTCACGCGGCGTTCCCCGGTTCAGCACTGCACGGTTGTACGTACCAAGATGGACGCCCGGGGCGACCTCTCCACAGTATCGTCCAGAATACCTGTACCGGCGAACGTGGCATGGGTCTACTGGCCCATGTTTCCGGGCGTTGCCTTGTAAATGCCACTCCCAAACCCCCAATCCCCAGCCCCTTTTTCACGCCATCCGCAACAACCGCCGCCCCACCCATTCGCAGGTCAGCAGCAGCACCGCCAGCAGCAGCGCCAGCGGCGTATCCCACAACGTGTGTACCTCGGGCTCCCCCGCGAGTTTCAGCTTGCGGTTCGGGAGCAGCGT
This sequence comes from Phycisphaerales bacterium, assembly GCA_044222255.1. Classification (GTDB taxonomy): domain Bacteria; phylum Planctomycetota; class Phycisphaerae; order Phycisphaerales; family UBA1924; genus UBA4658. The sequence continues at coordinate 39,723 of JBGANP010000026.1, read as the reverse complement.
CGGGAGCTGCGAGAGTTGGTCGGGCTCCAAGACCCGCCCGCCGCTGGATTCGGCCAGTTTGGCGAGCAGCGGATGATCCGTCTGCGGCCGGCGCATCTCATCGTCCGGCTGCCAGACATCGATCCGCGCCGTCAAATCCTCCGCCGCGCCGCCCGCGGCCAGCAGTGTCGGATCATCCGTCGTCGCCCGATACCTCCCGGATTCCGTAGGTATCCACGTCGTCGCGAACACCCGCGCCCCGGGCTTGCGCGTCCCGATCCCCCCGGAATCCACGTTTTCAGGGCTCAAAGTCAGTTCCACCGGCTCCGTCGCGGGCGTGGGAGTGGTCCCGGGTTTCAGGTCCACCGAGCCCTCGCGCTTCACCTTCACCCGCAACGAAGTCGGAGCGGCGTCCGCCAGCGACTGGTCCAGCAGCGTGATCTGAATGCGCACTGGCTGATCCACCACCGCCCGATCCGGGGTGGCTTCGAGAATCGCCGGCCGGCCGGACCGGGCGACGGACTCGCGCCCCAGCAGCCGCACTAGCTGGATCCAGAACCTTTCCGGGAAAAGCTCCCCCCTCCCATACCGCCATCGCCAGATCTCGTCGGTGGCTGCATAGATGATGCGCCCCGCGCCGTACCTCATGGTGAGGAGCGCGGGCCGGGCAGCAAGAGAATCGGTGGCATCCCCCTGAACAGGCGATGCGATTGCCAAGGTTTCCGCAGTGGGCTTCAAGATGGAAGTATCGATCCGCTGGACCCAGTAGAGTTGAGACCACCCGGTTCTGGGGTCAGAAAGGGCGGGCGGGAACCATGTGCTATTGGATTGAGATTCGGCCAGCCGCAGCACGCCGAGTCGTTCGGCGGCGGGAGTGGGGGAGATGACCACCGGGCCGTCGAAGGAGTCGAGGCCGGAGGGATGCGCCGTCGCGGCGGATTCGGAGATGACGAATGGCAGCAACTCGTTGAGTGGTGTCGTCCGCCACGCCGCGGGTGTCGCGCCCTCGCCGCCAATCCAGATGAGTCCCGCGCCGCCGACCGACACACGTTCTTTCAGTTGCGTGAGTTGCTCGAGCGTGAACACGCCCGGCCAGAGATCGCCGAGGATAATGACATCGAACTTGTTCCACTCCTCAGGTGTGTGCGGCAGGGCATCGAGGATGACGGTGCCTTCCTGGATGTAGCGTTTGCCCGAGGCGAGGAGCATGACCGCTGCGGAGATGGATTGCTCGCGGACGAGCAGGTTCTTGAGGTAGCGATACTCCCAGCGCGGATAGCCGTCGAAGTAGGCGACGCGGAGCGGGCGATCGACGAGGTCGATGGTCAGGTCGGCGGTGTTGTTCTCTTCGACCATGTCGCCCGGCGACGCGGCGGAAGTGGTCGGGCGAATGCGCACCGTCCACTTTGCGGAGCCGGAGGTTCCCGGCTGTGTCGTCAGCGTGATGCGCTGCATCTGCTCGATGGGATCGCCGGCGGGCTTGGAGGTGTCGCGTCCGGAGGGTGCATCCCAGGTGATCGTGCGTGAATCGAGCACCGTGCCGGTGGCGGAGTCGATGAGTTCGACGAGCGACGGTTCGGTCGCCGTCGGCACTGGGCCGGTGCGCTGCACCTCGACCTCGACGGGCACGGAGTCCTTGACGAACGCGTAGCGCGGCCCGGCGGCGCGGCGGACGGCGAGATCAGCCACGCCCACCACCGATCCGAGCGGAACGGTGATGATCGGGATCTTCTCGGATTCCAGACGACGCAGCAACGCGCGGGAGGGTTCGTCGCTGGGGCCGCTGGTGCGCCCGTCGGTGAGGAGGACGATGCCGGAAATTGGCCGCGCCGCTCCGCGGCGAAGGGCTTGCTCAATCGCCTTGTTCAGATCGGTGCGATGTCCGATTGGGTCGGTAAGATCGGGTTCCGCGGTGCCGGTTTTTAGCGGCAGGTCATAGCACGCGGAATCAAACCCAAGCCACACGACCACGCGCTCCGCGGCCAGCGAGCGAAACGTCGGTTCCGCGTTGTGCAGCGCGGCTCGGAGTTGTTCCTCGCGGGTCTTGCGCGGCTCGCCCGCACCACGCGGGGCATCAGCGATCGCCATCGAGGCCGAACGATCCGCGAGCACCAGCACCCAGTCCTTCTCTTCAGTTTCGTTCGGCTTGATGAGCCGTGGCCCGGCGAGCAGCACCGCGAGCAGGATGAGCAGCAGCGTGCGGGTGGCACCAAGTGCGATGCGAGCCGCGAACGACCCCTCCTGCCGTCGATACGCGTACACCCCGCACAGCGCGGCCGCCAGCGCGATGAGCGCCCACGCCCACGGCGGCACGCCCAGCGTAAAGCCAAACTCCACTCCCGGCTGCCCGAGTTTGAGCGAAGGCGAACCGATGAGCTTCTCAAAGAGCGAGTTCAGGCGGCCTCCTTGCTCGGCATCAGCGAGATGGAGGCAGGCGAGGCCGCGGCGGCGACATCAGCATGACTGGCGCGCCGGGCCAGAACGATTTCTACCAGTGCCAGCACGAGCGCCGCGATCAGCAGCGGCCAGGAGAACGGCGATCCCGAATCCGCGCGGCCGAAGACCGTCGCTATCGTGTCGTTGATGCTGGCGACGGCGGGCCCGCCGGGAATCGCATGATCCGGCGGCAGCCACGCGATCGCATCCGGCGATCCAGTGCCCGCGCCCGGCGCTCCCTCGGTGTGTCCCGACGCGATCTTGTTCAGCGCGGCGGAGACCGCATCCTTCGTCTGCGTCTGCGCCCGACCGGCGCGCGGATCGGGATTCGCGGCGATCACGCCCCGGCTCGCGCCGCGTTCATCCACCGCTCGCCACAGCCCCGCACGGCGAACAGGTTCGGCGAGCGCATTTGGGCCGGAAACATCCACGCGGATGCGACCGCCGCTCGGGCGATCGCTGCCGGACTTGGCCGGGTCCGCGAGTTCCTGAAGCTCGGAGGTGCGTGTGGGAACGGCGGGCCGCGAACCTGCGATGGCCGTCCAGTTGCCGCGGGCCTTGCCGATTCCCTGCCGCAACACTTCCTGCACCAGCGGCACCATCAGCGGCTTGGCGGGAAGATCGGACCATTCCAGATCGAGCGCGACGGCGAGATAGATCAGCAGGCCGCGGCCCTGCGAGAGATCGGATGCGGGGCGTTTCGTCTCGCTCGCGGAAGAAGTGGGGGAGGGCTTCGCCTCAGCAACGCCCGGCGTTCCCGCCCACATCAGCACGGAGCTGTCATTCAGCCGCAGCAACGCCTCGCCGGAGTCAGGCGTGCTGGACATGGGAAGCGTGCGCAGCACGGAGATCGGTGAGAGCAGATCGTCGAGTTCGCCCTCGACGAGATTCAGAAGTGATGACGGGGCCTCGGTGTTGGGCGTCGTCGAGGGCGGCGTGCCGCGGCGGAGTTTCTTGCCGCTGGCATCCTGCGATTCCCGCGCGACGGTCCAGTCCAGCCCGAGCGACTTGCTCATCGCATCGCCCCAGAGGTGAACCGTCACGCCGGGAGGCGGTGTGACAAGCACCAGCCCGCCCGAATCAATAAACAACTTCAACCGCGCCCACGTTTGCTCCGGCACCAAATCCGGCCGCGGAAGCACGACCGCATCGAGGGCTGCGAGACGAGCCGCATCAAGCGAAGCGGGCTCGATATCAATCACATCCACACCTGAGTTCTCCCCCGCGGGCGCGAGCGCAAGCCGCGCCCACGCGCCGGGGTCGAGTTTGTCGATCCGCTCGGCCTTCCCGAAGCGCACCGGCGCGATCACGCCGACGCGGAGGGAATCGCGCAGCTCAACGGGTCGTCGCCAGCGGTTGTCCGCCGGAAGGGCGTCATCATCGATGGTCGCGACGATGACGGCTGCCGCACCGCTGGTGGTACCGGGAGCGCCGGGCTTGCTGGAAGTCTTCCGATCCGCGCGCACGGGCACGACCGCGACGGCCGAGTCCTGCCCCGCCGCCCAGCGGACGATCGCCCGCTCGCTGGGATTCTCGACGCGGGGCGTGGCATCGGCGTCATCACCGATCGGAGCGATACGGGCGCGAACGGTGGTAATGGCGGGCTGCGAAGTGTCGCCCGACCGCCGCAGCATCACACGCACAAGCTCCGAGAGATCGGCGTTCCCGCTTGCCCCAGTGCCCTTCGCGGCATCCACCAGCACGGAGCGCAGCGGCTCCAGCGCGGTGATCGAGATGTTGGATGAGGTCTCGACCGTCGGCGTCGATGAGATCAGCCGCACGCCATCGGGGAGCTTCACGCCGCCGAGCGATTGCGATGCATCCGTGGAGGTCGCTGCCAGATCGAGCGAGCCGTCGAGATAGTCCGAGAGCAGCACAACGAACGAGCGATCGGGCCGCGGCGCGGTGAGGCCCGTTCCCTCGGCGGGGGAGAGCGAGCCAGAAAGCAGCGAGAGCGCGCCGGGAAAGTCCGCGCGAGAGTCCGTCGCTTCGACGGCATCGATCAGCGTTTCAACGGACCCGAGATTCGCCGATGCGGGAACCACAAGCCCCTCCGCGGGGCCACCCAGCGCGATCAGCCCGACACGATCCGATTCAGAGCCAGACGATGCCAGCGATCGCAGCGACTTGAGCACCTGCTTCGCCGCCGATTTGTGGCGAGCGAGCGCCGTCGCACCCGAAGAGTCGCGCACGCCTGAGGTGAGCGAGTTGTCCAGAAGTATGTAGATGGTCTTCCCCGGCTTGCCGGGTGCCAGCCGCCCTAGCAGGGGCCTTCCGAGCGCGAGCGCCACCAGTGCGATGAGCAACACGCGGCACGCCAGCAGCAGCCACTTCTCCAGCATGATCCGCCGCCGCTGCCGCTTGTAGGCCTCGAGCAAGAACCGCATCGCGCCCCACATCACGGGCTTGCGCCGGCGATGCATGAGCAGGTGGATGATGATGGGAATCGCGATGCACGCGAGGCCGGCGGCGAGGAGTGCGGGATGAAGGAAAGTCATCGCAAGCCCTCCGAAGAAGGCATCAAGGGGTGAGGCATCAAGGCATCAAGGCAAAGGCAAAGCAGCAAGCACACGGATTGCTCCGCGCTTGGTGCCTCGATCCCTTGTTGCCTCAATCCCTTCGTCATCCAAACTTGCTCCGCTTGATCTGCGAGTTTCTCTTCGCCAAAAACGCCGCCATTGGCGGCCCCAGCCAGTCGTGCGTCGTTACCAGTTGATAGTCAAAGTTAAACGACCGCGTGATCTGCTCGATCTTCGCCAGATGCTCCGCGAAGACCTCCTTGTACGCATCGCGGATCGCCCGCGGGTCCACGCGGATCTTCGGCTCGCCCTCCAGCCCCTCGAACGGCGCGACATCCTTCATGTCCAGTTCCTTCTCGCGGTTGTCCACGATCTGGAAGACGATCAGGTCGTGCCGCTTGTGGCGGATGCGTGCGAGGGCCGTCCGGTAGTCCTCGGGATCGATGAACAGATCGCTCACCAGCGCGATTAGGCAGCGGTTGTTCAGCTTGCCCAGAGTCTGATCGATCACCCGCGCCATGTTCGTCGGCTTGTCCACCGGCTGTCCGGCGAGCGCGCCGACGATCTGCCGCCAACTGCTCATCGCGCTCGTCCGCTTGAGCATGTGCTTCACCTCGTCGGCGAAAACAGTCAATCCAACGCGGTCCCCTTGGTGCAGCGACATATACGCGAGCGCGGCCCCGATCGCCGTCGCGTGGTCGTACTTGCTCCAGTAGTTCCGCCCATCCGGCGAAACCGTCCGCCCCATGCCGCTGGCCGATTCAAACGACCGCGATCCGTAGTTCATGCTCCCCGAGCAGTCCACCATCACCACCAGATCAAGGTTCGTCTCCTGCTGATACTGCTTCAGGTGCAGTTTGTCGGAGCGACCGTACACCTTCCAGTCCAGGTGCCGGATGTCATCGCCCGCGACATACGGCCGGTGCTGCGCGAACTCGACTGAAAAGCCGTGATACGGCGACCGGTGGGCGCCGGTCATGACGCCCTCGACGATCATCTTGGCCCGAAGCTCCAGCGTTCCCAACCGCGCGAGGGTCTGCGGGTGTAGATAAAGCTGCGCATCCGCCTCGGGCAGTCGGGCCGCGCCGCCACCGGCAGGCGTTTGGGCGGTGAGCGGGGAGGCAGGGCGAGGGGGTGGTGTAGCGGGTGCATCCATGCGCGGCAGGTGTGGACTGTATCAGGTTGTATGGGATCGGCTGGCCGGGGTTCGATAACGAGCCCGCCCCGGCGACGATGGACCATATTTCTGGCTTCCACCCGCTCCTCCGGCCATCCCCAACGCCGATGACGCATTGTCCCGGCCCGGGAAGTCGGAAGTGAACCCGTCTCCCGGGCACCCGTACACTGAGAAGGACTGAGCGCCCTGTGCTCATCATTTATCGAAAGGTCCGGCATGAGCAATCCCACCCCTGTTCGCGCTACAGCACTCTGGACGCTCCTTGCCGCTGCCGGCCTTTGCATGGGAAGCGAGGCGGCCCTCGCGCAGCCGCCCGCGGCTGCCCCCGCTACCCCCTCTACTCCACCTAAGGCCGATCAGCCCGTCGAGAAGCCCGTCCTGAACCCGCCCGGCTCCGAGAAAAAGCTCGCCGACAAGCCGAGCATGGAAGCCCCGGAGCGCAAGGTCGAGATCTGGACCGAGGCTCGCTGGGTGCTCGAGAAGGAACTCGACCTCGTTAAAGCCCTGAGCAGCGTGAAGGGCGAAAGCACCTCGACCTGGCAGCATGAAGTCGAGGGCCAGCAGCCCATCAAGCAGGACTTCACGATGACCTATGTGCTGGAGAAGCCCTCCAAGCTCTTCATCGAGAACAAGGATGTGAAGGCCTATGTCGACGGCAAGACCGTCACCGTCTACAGCAAGTGGCTCAAGCAGTACGTCCAGCAGCCCATGCCCGAGATGTGGCTCCTCCGCGAAACCCTGGAGCAGATCTCCAGCGGCCAGATCCGCAATATTCCCGGCGAGGCCGTCCTCCGCCCGGGTATGTCGCTGGAGCAGACCCTCCGCGGCATCCTCTCTGTCGAGCGCCTCCGCAACGGCGATCTGAACGGCAAGTCCGGCCTCTGGGTTGCCGGCACCGCCATCGACGATCGCCAGCCCGGCAGCAATCCCTACACCTTCGAGCGTTTCTACTCCGACGATGACCACATGGTCCACGCCGTGAAGCAGGACATGACGGCGATGTACCAGGACATGGCCGACCGAATTGCCGCCGAAGATAGCGAGGGGCTCGCGGTGCCCAAGAAGGCAGCGCGGTATCTGAAAGTCGGCACCACCACCACCTACAAGCGCGAGCTGAACGCCAAAATCGCCCCCGAAACCTTCGTCTTCAAGCCCGGCCCGGATGATCGCAAGGTCGAGAAGTTCGTCTTCGTCATCCACCCCGGCGTCAAAGATCAGATCGCCATGATCGGCAAGCCCGCTCCCGCTCTGGTGGGAATCGACTTCGATGGCAACACCGTGGACATTCCCGGCATGAAGGGAAAGGTGGTTGTGCTGGATTTCTGGGCCACCTGGTGCGGCCCCTGCTGCGCCTCCCTCCCCTCCATGCAGATGATCAAGGAAAAGTACGCCGACAAGCCCTTCGTCCTCATCGGCATGAACCGCGAGCACGCCGGCGACGAGCGCAAGGTCAAGCCCTTCCTTTCCCGGCGCAACCTGACCATCCAGCAGTTCAACGATGTTGAGGGCAAGGCGGCCACCGCCTTCGTGACCACCAACTCCATTCCCTGCGTCATCATCATCGATCAGGAAGGCAACGTCGCCGACATCGAGAACGGCTACCTCCCGGGCAAGGAAAAAGAACTCATGGCGAAGCTGGAGAAGCTCTTCGCCGGCAAGCCGATCCATACTCCCGCAGAGCTGGCCGCCATCCGTGAGCAGGTGGGCGTCGGCAAGACGAACTGAGCCGCACCGCTCCGCCGGTTTGCAAGAGACTCCGATCTGGTCGATACTCCCCGCATGGGCCGCATCGGCACCAACATCTTCCTGGTCGTCTTCGCGATCATCTGGACGATCGCCGTCGGCTCCTTCGACGGCGCGATCGGCTGGTCGCTGTACAAGCAGCAGCAGGCCAAATCCTGGCCGACCGCGATCGGCACGATCGATCGCAGCGATGTGAAGGTCTCGCGCAGCAGCAAGGGACGCCGCACGTATCAAGCCGTCATCGGGTACACCTACGCGGCCGACGGTCGCAGTACACCTACGCGGCCGACGGTCGCACGTACCTCGGTGATCGCTATGCCTATGGCGCGTTCATGGGCTCGAGTTCGCAGAACGCCGCCTACGCGGTCGCCAACCGCTTCCCAGTCGGCGCACCCGCGACCGTTCATTACAACCCCGACGACCCGGCCGACGCCACGCTCGATGTCGGCCTCCATCCGCAAGCCCTCTTCATGATTCTGTTTCTGATGCCGTTCAATGCCATCCTCATCGGCGTCTGGTCATGGGCCGGCGGGGCTGTCTGGCGCACCATCACCAAGCCCCCCTGCGGCGGCCTGAAAATCCAGGATCAGGATGGCATCACCCTCGTCCGCGTCTCCTGGTGGTCCCCGCTCACCACCGGCCTGCTCGCACTCGGCATCTCCTCTTTCCTCTCCATCTTCGTGGTCGCGATCGGCTTCGACCAGTCCCTCTCGCTCACCGGCATGGGCGTGGTCCTCGGCATCGTGCTAGGCCTGGGCATCGGAGCGGCGCTTCTGACGTACCTCTTCGGCCCGCGTGCGGACAAGTTCATCGCCATCGACACCCTCCGCTCCACCCTCACGATCCCGCCGATGGGCGGCACGAAGTCCGAATGGACGGTCCCCCTCGCCAGCATCACCGATGTGCGCTCCCGCACCGTCCGCCGCGGCAAGACCAGCACCTCTTACCTCTGCATCGATCGCATCATCGACGATGGGGAGGAGCGAAACAAGGAATGGACGATCTCACTGGCTCAGTACCGCCTCGACGGGCTCATTGCCTATCTCCGCGAGCGGGCTGCGCTGATGAAAGCGATTTGAGCAAAGATCGCGCAAAGCCCCTCGCGACGGTTCCTTCCGCGGCGAATGATCCGGCCATGTCCACGATCGACCAGCACCCAGACCATCAGTTTCCGCGGCTCGGCCGCCGCGACCTCCTCCGCGCCGGCGCGGCCATGGGTCTCGCCGCCGGTCTGGCACTCCCCACCCGTGCCGCGCTGGCCGCTCGCCCTTCCCGTTCCGCTCCCGCACGAGCGAAAAACGTCATCTTCATGGTCGCCGACGGCATGTCCACCGGCACGCTCTGCCTCGCGGACATGATGATCCGCCACACCGCCGCCGGCCGCGACTGGGCCTCATGGACCGGTGGCAGCGCGTGGATGTCGCTCTGGGGTAAGGAGGGCACCCGCCGCGCGACGGCGCGCACGCATGCGCTCGATTCCCTCGTAACGGACTCCGCCGCTGGCGGCTCAGCTTGGGGCAGCGGCGTTCACATCAATAATGGCTGCATCAACACCTCGCCCGATGGTCGGCAGCTCATGCCCATCCTCATCCGCGCCCGCCAGAACGGCAAGGGCACCGGTGTTGTCACCACCGCCCGCGTCACGCACGCGACGCCCGCGAGCTTCTACGCCAACTCGCCGCGCCGCGACTTTGAGGGCATGATCGGCGCGCAACTCCTGGAACGCGGCATCGACGTCGCCCTCGGCGGCGGCCGCGCGTACTTCCCGAAAGCCGAACTCGACAAGCACCCCGAGGTGCAGGTCGTCAATCACGCCGCGGACCTGCGCACCGCACGTGAGGGCGGCCGCCTTCTCGGCATCTTCGCCTCCGGCCACGTTCCCTACGTGCTGGATCGCGACGCCACCCGCCCCGGCCTTGTGGAAATGTCCAAGGTCGCGCTCTCCCGTCTGGAAAAATTCCCCGAGGGCTTCGTCCTCCAGATCGAGGGCGGCCGCGTGGACCACGCCGCGCACAACAACGACGCCGGTTCCCTCATCCGCGAGCAGGTCGAGTTTGACCAGACCATCGCCGCCGTTCTGGAATGGGCCAAGAACCGCGACGACACGCTCATCATTCTCACCACCGACCACGCCAACGCGAATCCCGGCCTCACGCTCTACGGCTCGCAGGGTAACGAGGGCTTCGCGCGCCTTGCCGATGTCAAGAAGTCCTTCGACTGGATCGATGCCCAGATGTCGGGCATCAAGCCCCCGAAGGATCGCGTCGCGAAGATGGTTCCCGCCGTTCTGCAGGCCACCGGCCACGAGCTGACCCCCGGCGACCAGAGACTGCTCGAAGAGACGATGCAGGACCACCGCGTGATGCCCTTCGTCGAGACCAACAAGTGGACGAGCGTCCTCGGCCAGATCCTCGCCGATCGCTTCGGCGTCTCCTTCATCAGCGGCAACCACAGCGCGGACTATGTCGAAGTCACGGCCACCGGCCCCGGCACCGATCTGATCGGCGCTGGCAACGGTTCCATGATCGACAACATCGAGCTCCACGCCGTCATGGCCACCGCCCTCGGCCTCAGCGAGGCCAAGCCGCTTCCGGGCATGGAAGAGCCCATGAACCTCGCCAAGCCGATCGCGCCGGATTGAGCCGCTCGTGTCAACTCGTCCCCGCACGATCGTTCAGTGCGCCACTTTCTCCAGGCGATCCAGCTCCCGATACAGATTGTTCCGCGCCGCGTGTTCCATCTTCCCGAAGAAGTGGGGGGTGTGGAAAATCCGGTCCTTGTCAACCATCCGCTGCAGAAACGCCATCCGCCCCGGCACATACTGATCATCTGGCGCGAACGCGAACTCCGCCCGGATCGCCGCAGCGTATCGGTCGTATTCCTCGCGCGAACTCCCCAGTATCGTCAAATCCAGATCCGCGACCAGCGACGCATCTCCCTTCTCCGGCGTCGCCGAGTGGCGCGTCGCCATGATGCACGGCCGCACGCGAGAAAGAAAATCCGGCTCGCACCCGAGCAGCCCCGCGATCATCCCCGCCGCATCCGCCGAGCGCTCCTCGTTGTCCGGCCGCTCCGCAAAGTACACGCAGTCGTGCAGCCAGATCGCAAACTCCACCACATTCCGGTCGCTCGCGAGCATTCTCGCCTCGTCGAACGCCCCCAGCACCTGCGCGATGTGCTCCAGATTGTGGTACTTCCTGGGCGGATTCGAGTACAGGGTCGAGAGCATCTCAAACGCAACATCGCTCTCGTGCGCCGACTTGAACACGCCAACACGCTCGCAGAGGGTGTTCCAGCGATTGTGGAGGATGGCTGTCATGCGGCACCGCGACGACCGACCCCCCGAATCTGAACGGTAATAGTAACCGGGGCGACTGCGAAACGATCGCGAGTTCGTGCGCCGAACGCACCTTCACTCCGGCAACCCCACATCCGCCCCATCATCATCCTTATCCGGTCCGCCCCCATCCCGATGGTTCTCAATCGGCCCCGTCTTCTTCCCCGGCGAGAACGGCACCACCTCCACCCGGAACGGGTCCGCAGCCGGCGCAGCTCCGCCACCGCCTCCCCCTCCGCCCTTGCGAGCCGGCCCGGATGCGGAGTATCCCCCCGACAATCCCGTTCCTCCCGAGAAGTTCCCGTAGTCCTTGAACCGCGTCGTGCTCGGGTCCCACGTGAGCTTGATCGAGTCCGTCGGCCCGTTGCGCTGCTTCGCGATGATCAGCTCCGCCTCGTTGATCTTACTCTCGTTCTCCTGCAGCCACGCCTGATCACCCACGTGGTAGTACGACTCGCGGTGCAGCAGCGCCACCACGTCCGCATCCTGCTCGATGGAGCCCGACTCGCGCAGATCGCTCATCCGCGGCCGATTATCCCCGCGATTCTCCGCCCCGCGATTGAGCTGGCTCAAACAGATCACCGGCACATTCAACTCACGCGCCAATCCCTTCACGCCGCGCGAGATCGCCGCCACTTCCACCTGCCGCGATTCCCGCGCCGCCCCGGGCGCGGTCATGAGTTGCAGGTAGTCGATGAAGATGCACTTCACCCCGTGCTGCGACACCAGCCGCCGCGCCCGCGTGCGCATCCCCAGCACCGTCAGCCCCGGCGTGTCATCGATGAACACCGGCGCCTCGTGCAGTTCATACATCGCCTCGCCCAGCCGGTCATAGTCCACATCGCGCAAACGCCCCGACCGCATGTCATGCGAAGAGAAGCCCGATCGCGCGCTGAGCATTCGTTGCGCGATCGCGCTCTTGGACATTTCCAGCGAGAAGAACGCCACCGGCATCGGCGCCGTCCGTTGCGATGTCCACGGCGTCCCGCCCATCGCCACCTGCTCGGCCAGGTTCAGCGCCATCGCGGTTTTGCCCATCGACGGACGCGCCGCCAGAATGATCATGTCTCCCGGCTGGATCCCCGTCGTCAGTTCGTCCAGATCCTTGAAGTGCGTCGGAATGCCGCTGAAGCCCTTCCCCTGCAGCGCGAGGAGCCGCTGATATTCCTGCTCCACCAGATGCGAGAGCGACTCCGCGTCGGAGGTCTCCTCCGCCTGCGCGATCTCGAACACCATCGACTCCGCCGCGTCGATGATCTCCCGCGACCCATCCGGCCCCATGTCCCCCGCGTGGTACGCGTCGTACACGATCTGCCCACCCGCCGCGATCAGCTTCCGCAACCGGTACTTGTCCGCCACCATCTTCGCGAAGTGAACCGCTGTCGCCGGTCCCGGCGTCTCCGCTGCGAGCTTCTCAAGATACTTGACGCCCCCGACATCCTTGAGCTGCTCCGTGTCCGCCAGCGACTCCGCCAGCAGCACCAGGTTCCCCGCCTGCTTCTGGTCGTACGTCTTCACGAGCGCGCTGTAGATCGCCGCGTGCGCTTCCAGATAAAACGCCCGCGAGTCCTTCAGAATCCCGATCACATCGTGGATCACCGACGGCTCAAGAATCATCGCCCCCAGCAGCGACATCTCCGCCAGCGGCGCGTGCGGCGGCGGCTTGTCAAACAATTTATCCAGCGGCAGAACCACCCGCTCGCGCTTCCCGAATCGGTCGCGCTGCGGCTTCGCTTCCTGTATGGAGTCCGTTCCTTCTGCCATGCGCCGATGCTACTCCGCCCGCCGCCTCACCCATCCCATTTCGGCTCGCAATCGACACCAAGCGTGCAGTCATTGGAGCAGGATTCCCACACGACCGACAGCCGCTTCAAGGAACTTTCCCCGGCTCGCCCCCGTCCACCCTCCCACGCCCCCCATACCCTGTTTCCGATGCCCGACGACACCACCAATCTCCACAACTTGGGAAACGCCGACCAGTCCAACAACTCCTCGCTCGACGGCGAGATGCTCCCCGATCCTCTCCCCGCCGACCCCTTCCCCCTCTTCCGCTCGTGGTTCGACGCCGCCCAGAAGCGCAAGGACCAGCCCAATCCCAACGCCCTCACCCTCGCCTCAGTGGATTCCGTCGGCCAACCCAGTGCCCGCATCGTCCTGTGCAAGGGTATTGATACCGCCTCCGGCCACATCGTCTTCTACACCAACGAGCGCGGCCGCAAGGGCCGCGAACTCCTCGCCACCGGCCGCGCCGCCGCCGTTTTCCACTGGGACCATCAAGATCGTCAAGTCCGCATCGAGGGCCCCGTGGTCCGCAGCCCCGCCGCCGAGAGCGACGCCTACTTCGCATCCCGCGCCTGGCTCAGCCGCATCGGCGCGTGGACCAGCGACCAGTCCGAGCCCATCGCCACCCGCGCTGCGCTCGAAGCCAAGCTCGAAGCCACCATGCACCGCTTCGGGCTCGATCCCGCCTTCCCGCCCGCTCGCGACGCCGTCGTGAACATTCCGCGTCCCCCGCATTGGGGCGGCTTCCGCCTCCACGCCGAGCGCATTGAGTTCTGGTGCGCCGGCGCGGGCCGCCTCCACGATCGCGCCGCCTGGACCCGCACGCTCCGTCCAGAACCCGTCGGTACGCCATGCTCCTTCGTCGCCGCCACACCCTGGTCCGCCACGCGGCTGCAACCCTGACCATTTGGAATCGCTCTACGCTCCGCGAGATTCTCGGACCTTCCGGCCCTAGGTTCACGCCCGCCCGCCGTGAATTCCCCGAACCGGGCATTATCCTCCGCCCGTTACGGGTCGATCTTGTGACATCAAGCCCCCTGTTTCGGCGCACGCCGTGCTCCGCCGCAGGACCAGACATCGCGTGCCGCGCCCTCGTTCCACGATGGCCGGTGCGGCCGAGGACGTTCCGAGTGCCGACGCTCCGCAAAGACCTGCCCCCCAACGAGCTTGAGTCGCTCTATGAGCGCCTCAACCGGCAGCTCGATCGCGTCGGCGTCGAGACCCAGCCCAAAATCGCCCAGCGCCTCCTCGAACTCGCCCAGAACACCGACGCCCAGATCAAGGACTATCAGGACGCCATCAAGCTCGACGCCGCGATCACGGCCCGCATCCTCCGCCTCGCCAACTCCGCCTTCTACGCCCAGCGCCAGCCGGTCACCCGGCTGGAACGCGCCCTCGTCATCCTTGGCATCGAGAAAACCAAGGCCGTCTCTCTCGGTTTCTATCTCAGCCGCTCCGCCGCCAGCGCGGGCGCCCGCACGATGGGCCGCAAGGTCTGGGGCGAGTCCGTCTACCGCGCCTCACTCGCCTCCGCGATGGCGAAAGCCATCTGCCCTCATCTCGCGCCCGAGGCCTTCATCGTCGGCCTCATGCTCGACTGCGGCCAGCCCATCATGGCCCGTCTCCTCGGCGAGCAATACGAAAAGCTCCACGCCCAGCACCGCAACCCCCACAAACTCCACCTCGCCGAATACTCCGAACTCGAGTTCACCCACGCCGACGTCGTGAGCGCGCTCGTCACCCGCTGGAAGCTCCCCTCGATCCTCGCTCGCCCGATCTGCTCCCACCACACCGCCCCGCAGGTCGGCAAGAGCATCGACCCCACCGTCCTCCTCCACCGCATCGCCTTCTACGTCGGCGCTGTCCAGCTCAACGAGCGCAACAGCCAGCCCAACGTTCGCGCCCCGATGTCCTCCATCGCGCGGCGCCTGTTCGAGGTCCTCCCCACCGATCTCGAGAGCGTCGTTCGTTCCACCGGCCAGTCCTATCAGGACATGCTCGGCGTCTTCGCCGATGTCGGCGACTCGATCGGCGACACCGACGACATCTCCGATGCCGTCCAAGGCCAGCTCGTCGAGATGATGGATGAGCAGATGCAGCGCGCCGTCAAGGCCGAGTCCCGCGGCGGCACCGAGCACCTGGAAATCTCAGGCCAGCAGATCGAGGTCGAGCCCGGCCGCAATGGCGAGGTCATCGCCTACATCAACGCCTCCGACGGCCAGCGCATGATCAGTTGCACCGTCAGCCCCTCGAAAGAAACTCCCGAGTCCATCGGCCACCTCCTCGGTCTGGACGATGCACCCCACGCCCATCTCCTCGAGCTCATGCGCGTCATGCAGCAAATGGCCGCCTGAAATGTGGCATGGGCCTCCCGGCCCATGTGCTTTTCATGGCACGGCTCTCCCGAGCCGTGTTCGAGCCGCCGCGGCCCGAGTGCCCTTGCATCCCTCAGAAATCACCCAACTTCCACGCGGCGTAATCCTCTCAGTTGCGGATCACCCCCGCCATCATCGCGATCTCACTTTGCCACGTCAGGTGCATGTACGCCCTCTCCCGAGTGCCTGTCGCCGATCGCGTAGTGCCTATTTTCCCTTCCCCGTTTTTCCTCTCAAACGCCCACCCCTCCCGCCCGTACAACCTCCGCGGCCCATCAACGCTTAGGATTTTCCATGCTCATGAACACCCTCCGTCGTTGCTCCCTCCTGCTCGCCCTCAGCGCGGGCCTCTCCTGCGCCTCGCTCGCCTCCGCGCAGGTCTACGCGCAGTTCAAAGATGCGCTCCCGATGATCCAGCGCAGCGTCCTCAACGACCCCACGGACGCCACCGGCGTTCCCGAGGGCCGCATGGGCGCGATCGCCTATGACCCGGCAACCCAGTGCATGTACTTCGCCGCTCCCCGCAGCGGCGCGCTGATCGTCCTCGATCCCTCGGGCATGACCCGCATCCAGGTCCTCCGCGATCTGGGCGAGCCCACTGGCATCGCCATCGATGCCGCCGGTCGCAAGCTCATCCTCACCGGCGGCGATGGCTCGGTCAAAATCTTCAACATCGAGGCCGCGGGCACCGGTGCCGACGGCAAGCCCACTCCGGCTGGAACGCTCAAAGTCGACAAGTCCATGCAGTTCCCTGGCGAGGCCGACCAGATCCGCTTCGATCCCAAAGGCAAGAAGGCCTACTTCGGTCACGGCAAGTTCCTCAGCTGGATCAATCCCGCCGACGCCACCAAGTGCGAGAAGGCCCTCGAACTTCCCGGCCCCACCAAGGGCATCGCGATCGACCCCGCCTCCGCACGCATCTTCGTCAGCATCCCCAGCAAGAACCAGGTCCTCATCATCGACCGCGGCGAGTGGAAGATAACCGGCACCTGGGATCTGAAAGACGCCGGCCAGCCTGCCCCGATGGCCTTCGATGAACAGAACAGCCGCCTCTTCGTCGCCTGCCGCAACCCGACAAAGCTCCTCGTCCTGAACTCCAACGATGGCAAGGAACTTGCGCGGCTCGACATCGGCGGTGATGCCGCCGATTGCTGGTGGGACCCCATGGGCCGCCGCGTCTACGTCTCCTGCGGCGGCGGAACCGGCGGCATCTCCATGCTCTGGGACAAGCCTCGCACCACTCCCAACACGATGGTCCAAACGGCCCGCCTGAACGAGATCAAGGCGTTGCTGGAAAAGAAGGATCCAAGCGCCGAGAAGCTCACCAAGGAGCAGGCCGAACTCACCGCCAAGGTCGCCAAGATCGAGGCCTTCGCCGCCGAAACCGGCTGGCGCGTCGAGCACCAGGTGGACACCGCCCCCGGCGCGCGCACCAGCGTCTTCATTCCCGAGAAGCGCCGCTACATCGTCTGCGCCCCCAAGCTCGGCGAGGCCAACCAGGGCGGCATGCCCACCTTCGTCTACATCTACGTCCTTCCCAACATGAACGACTACAACGAGCCCCAGCCCAAGTCCCACTGACTTTCCCCCCTCCTCCAACGCTCTGGCGGGGGAGGTGTCGCGAGCGAAGCAAGCGACGGAGGGGTTGTGTCGTCACGTCGTACGTGGCTCGCCGCGCCCCCGGAGTCGCACTTCCCGTCGATAGCACGGCCCCGCCCGTGCTATTTTTCCGCGCACTCCCCCCCAAACCGCGGCCGCGGCGCCATCATCGTCACGATCAACCCCGGCACATACAGCAGAGCGATCCACCACAGCGCGCCCTCCGGCCCCCCCGCGTGGATCGTCAGCCACCCCGCCACAAACGTCCCCACCGCCGAGATCAGTCGCCCCGCGTTGTATGTGACGCCCGCGCCCAGCGTCCGCACCAAGGTCGGAAATAGTGTGGGCACATACAGCGGAAACAGCCCGAACACTCCGAGAATGAAGAACGATGTCACGCACGGCACGACATACACCGTCGCCATCGTCAGCGGCCGCGCAAACCCGATCATGAAGCACGCCAGCCCCGTCGCGAACAGAAACGTGAACGCAAATCGGTACGACGTGAACTTCGCCAGATACGTCGCGAAGAAGTTCCCGACGATGTTCACCAGCAGCGACGCGATCGTCACGTTGCTCACCAGCGCCTCCACGCGCTGATGGTCGTTCCACGCGACCACCTCCGGTATGCCCCGGATCGCCTTGGGCAGGAAGAACCAGAACGCCCACACCGTCGTCAGCGCGATCCCCGTCAGCAACGTCGTCAGGATTGTCGTCGACAGATGCTCCCGCGACAGCAGCGTCGTCACCGGCGGCGGCGGCGCGTTTTTCACCTGCTCGCGCCACTGCTCCGGCTCCGGCACCGCGCTCCGGATCCACACCGTCGCGAACGCCGGTATCACCCCGATCAGAAACACCCACTTGGGCTCAAACCCCGACAGCCAGTTCGTCGTCAGCGCCGCCGAGATGCACCCCACCATGTATCCCGACTGCAGCAGGGCGCTCGCCCACGCGCGGCAGTGTTTCGGCACCGTCTCGCTCACAAGCGCGCTCCCCGCCGCCCACTCGCCTCCGATTCCCAGCGCCGCCACGAACCGGAAGATCAGCAGATGCCACCACGCCCCCGCGAAAAACGACAAACCCGTAAAAAGCGCATACGTCAGCACCGTCAGCGTGAGCGTCCGCGATCGCCCCAGCCGATCCCCCAACCGCCCGAAGACCGCGCCCCCCACCGCCCACCCCACCAGAAAGAACGCCTGAATCAGCGACGCCTTGAACGTCACCTCGTTGGTCAGGTCCTTGCTCGCTCGCACCGCCTCGATCGCGATCCCATGCTCCTGCGCTACCAGCTGCGTCACAAACGGAAACCCGACCAGCACATACAGAAACCCATCCAGCCCATCAAACGCCCACCCCAGCCACGCGGCCACCAGCGACTTCGTCTGTTGTGAGTTCAGCCCAAATGCCATCCGCACCAGACTACCGGAACTTCACGCCCCGTGCAGGGGATGGCGCACGCTGGCCCGGCCTCCACTGCCCCCCGCGGCCAACATTGGCCCCCGCGCCTCCTCCCCGTGGCCACCACTCTGCTCACGCCCCCTCCAATCCCGCATCCACCTTCCCCATCTTCTCTGGCACCACTCTTGCAATGAAGATCATCGGTGTGGGTCACACGAATCGCCGCGGCTTCTGCCCCTGCCGCGAAACACGACCCAAGCCACCTCCTATGTGACAGGCCCGCATTCGCGTGCGGGCCTGTTTTATTTTTGTGGCATGGCACAGTGGCATGGGCCTCCCGGCCCATGCCTCGGGCGCCTCGCCCGAGGTAGTTCACCCACGCGCCGCACCACACTCCGAGCACGGCTTGCCCGCAGGCGTCCCCCGCAAGTCATACCCGCACCTCGCGCACTTCCCCTTCCTCGCGCACACCACCCCGCGCACCCGTCGCCACATCGACCTCACCCACGCGCACACCACCGCATAGATCACCACATCCCCAACTAGCCCCCACCAGATCGGCCGCAGAGGCAGCATGATCCGTCCACGCAGCCCCTTCCCCAGTTCCGCCCCGCCGCGCACATGTTCCGTGTACCGCGAGACGCCCTTCCCATCCGGGCGCATCACAAACCCAGCCCATCGCTCCACCTTCATCGCCCGCAGCGGCCATCCCATCGCCTCCGTGTGCACCTCGTAGAGCGTCTCCGATGCTGGCGGCCCAAACTCCCCCGGCCGCGCCACCCATCTGGGAAGAACCGCCAGCAAGTGGTCCGGCACTTGTCCGCCGTGCTCGCGCGTCGGCCGCACGATCCACCAGTCTGCTACTTGTAGCTCTGAATACCAAACGCTCTCGGACTGCCGCTCGGGAGGAATCCAAGTCTGCGACGAGCCCGCCGCGTGCTCGATAACTCCGAAATGCAGCAACCCGAGCGGCACCACCCACGACGAGATCAGCGTGCAGACCACGCCGCCAAGCAGCGCCATCAGCAGGGATAATGCTCGAACCATTCGTGTACGCATCGCTTTCAGCGTACCGACAACCCGTGACAAAGTGCCGCCCAACCCCAGTTACCATCGCCCCGAAACCCGAAACCCGAAACCCGAAACCCGAAACCCGAAACCCGAAACCCGAAACCCGAAACCCCCTCACGCCCCCGCAAACGCCCCCCTGAGCAACTCCAAACTCTTCGGTATCGCCGTCTCCCAACTCTCCTTCCCCTCATACTCCAAGCTGATCCACCCGCGATACCCATGCTTCTTGTACATCCGCGCGATCCGCGGATAGTCCAGATCCAGCGTGTACCACTTCCCGCCCCCGTAATACGTCTTCGCCTGCACTAGGCACGTCTTGTCCGCCATCATCTCCAGCCGGTCGTACGGGTCTTCCAGAAAACACCCCGTGTCCGAGGTACACATCAGCCACGGGCTCTTCACCGCATCCACAATCCTCAGCACGCCCTGCGGCGTCAATCCCAGCCCCCAGTGATTCTCCAGCCCCATCACCACGCCGCATTTCCCCGCCGTCTCGCAACACTCCGCCAGCGCATCGATCACCCACCCGAACGCCTCATCATCGCTCACCCCCTCCAGCCGCGGCTCAACGCCCCGGTTCGCCATCAACTCATCGAAGCTCTTGGTCGTCCCCCATCGCCCCGTGTTCACCCGCATCGTCGGAATTCCCATCGCCCCCGCGAGCTCGATGCTGTGCTTGGTCTTCTCGATGTTCTCCCGCCGCTTGGACGCATCTTTCGAGATGAACGTCTGATGCGTCGAGAATCCCATCAGGCACAATCCCTCCAGATGCGCCGCCCGTTTCAACGTCTGCAAATACCCATGGTCCTCCCGCGGCATCTGCATTTGCAGGATCTCCACGCCGTCAAACCCCATCCGCCCCGCATGATGGATGCAGTCCTCGATCTCCATCTTCGAGTCGTCATTGAACCGCCAGAACGAATACGTCGAAACCCCGATCGGATTGGGCTTTCGCCCCGTCCGCGCGGGCGTCACATCCGGAGATTTCGACGCGATGTTCGAACGCGACGAAGCGCATCCAGTCGCTAGCGCGGCCCCAGTCAGCATCCCACCCGCCAAAAAGCCCCGCCGCGTGACCGACGACAAGTTCGATTTCATGCCTCGCTCCAACTCCCCTCCCATCCCACGAGCGTACCACAATTTCCCCCTTTCCCCCTTTCCCCCTTTCCCCCTTTCCTACTCCCTACTGCCCACTCACCA
Source organism: Phycisphaerales bacterium (assembly GCA_044222255.1). GTDB lineage: Bacteria > Planctomycetota > Phycisphaerae > Phycisphaerales > UBA1924 > UBA4658. The sequence goes on along the minus strand of JBGANP010000026.1, from coordinate 19,107 downwards.
CTCCCTCCCCATACCCTCCCCCATGCTCACCATCCAAGTCCGCTACGCCGGCCACAAAAAGTGCGACCTCGTCCACCCCGATGGCGCGACCATCCGCACCGATGCCCCCAAGGACATCGGCGGCGACGCCAGCGGCTTCAGCCCGACGGACCTCGTCGCCGCGGGCCTCGCTTCCTGCATCCTCACCACCATCGCCATGTACGCCGAACGCAACGGCCTCGACATCAACAGTGGGGGAGTCCCCGCGAGCGCGACAGTCGAAAAACACATGAGCGTTCCCCCCGCCCAGCGTCGAATCGCCAAGCTCCCCGTCGTCGTCACCATGTCCGCGGCCATACCCGAAGACATGCGCCCACGCCTCGAAAAAGTCGGCCACACCTGCCCCGTCCACGCCAGCTTGCACCCCGAAGTCGAAGCCCCCATCACGTATCGCTACATCTAACACACGCCCGGGATGAGCGAGTCTTGGTGGGGGGGCGAGCGAATCCCGTGGATATTGATTCGACTATCCTGACACCCATGAAACTCGCCGAAGCCCTCCTCCTCCGCGCCGAGATGCAGACCAAGCTCACCAGTCTCCGTGAGCGCATCGCCGCCAGCGCCCTCACCCAGCGCGGCGACAAACCCGCCGAATCCGCCGAAAAACTCCTCAAGGAAGCCGTCGGCATCATGAGCGATCTCAAGTCGCTCATCGTCCGCATCCACGAAACCAACGCACTTGCCAAGCTCACCGACGGCCGCACCCTCACCGAAGCCATCGCCGAGCGCGACCGCCTCAAGCAGCACCACGCCCTCCTCCGCCACGCCGCCGCCGCCACCAAGGGCGAGCCGGATCGCTACAGCCCGCGCGAGATCAAATGGGTTCCCCAACTCGACGCATCCAAGCTCCACAAACAGTCCGACGACATCGCCGGTTCCATCCGCGAGCTCAACGCCAAGATTCAGGAAGCCAACTGGAAGATCATTCTGGAGAAATGAAGGAGAGGTCTCGGGCGAGTGCGGCACCCCCTTCTTGAGCCGCAACCGAGGGGTGGAAAACATATCGGGGCGGTATCTGGGGCCGGGACGGGCCCGACGGTGGCCAAGCCACTCAACCCCTTCCGTCCAGCACCGCGCACCCTTGACCTCGCATCACGCACCTCTCACCACCGCGCACTGTCGAGGCCTCTCCTTCACTTCTCCAGCGACAGCCGTCCCGCTCACTTCCCCTTCACACACGCACACGAACTCCCCATCTCCACATCGCTCCGCCCCCACACCCGCTTGAGCCGCGCCTTCACATCCGCCAACTCCGCCGCCCGCCCGCTCCCCCCGTTCTCCAGACACGTGCTTAGCCCGAGCAGCGACCACCCGTTCTCCGGCCACTTCTTCAAGTCCTCCCGATACACGCCCTCCGCCTCCGCGTATCGCCCCGCCTTGACCAGCACCGCCCCCAGCGTGTGCCGCACCGGCTGAATCCAGTCCGGCGGCTCCATGTACCGCAGCGTGTCCTCGATCCCCGCCGCCTCTCGCAGCGGCCGCACCGCATCCTCCATCCGCCCTTCCGCCAGCGCGATCTCGCCTTCCAGCACCAGGTCCGCGATCCGCAGGACCGTCGCCGCCGGATTGATCGCCATCATCGCCCCCTCGGGCAACGTCGCCGCCTTCTCCCGCATCAGCCGCTGCTCGTTCCGCGCGCCCGCCAAGTCCCCCTTCGCCGCCAGCGCGATCCCCCGGTTGTACCGCCAAAGCGTCGTCGTGATCGGCAGCCGCGCATCCGGCGCGGCCGCGCTCAAAATCTCATCCCACATCCCGAACCGCTTCTGCACATCGAGCACAATCCCCATCACCGGATCAACCATCGCCCCCGCACTCACGATGAACTGCTCCGGCACACCCGCCGTCATCTCCCGCGCCGCCTGCAGCGCCACCGCCTTCCGCCCCTCCATCATCCCCGAAAAAGCCAGGAAGTGGCGGTTGTGCGCCATGTACACGTGATAAAACCCCTGCCGCGGCACCAGTTTCCGATACTCCGCATCCGCCGCGATCGCCCGCACGTTCGCATCCGACGCCTTGTCCCACCGCCCCACACGCACATCGATATGCGATGGCATGTGCACCAGATGCCCCGCCGCCGGCACCATTGCCCGCAGCCGGTCCGCCGCCGCCACCGCCTTCTCCGCCCGCGGCGATGCCTCCATCGCATGGATGTACAGATGGTTCGCCCCCGGATGCTCCGGCTTCATCGCCAGCACCCTCTCCAGCGCTCCCACCAGTTCCTCCGTCCCCGGCTGCGCCGTCCCATCCTGCATCCACAAATCCCACGGCCGCAGGTCCATCATCGATTCGGCGAACAGTGTCCCCACATCTGCATCATTCGGATACTTCTCCCACACACCGCGCATCGCCCCCGCGTACGCCTTGTCCAGCTCCGCGCGATCCGTCGGTGCGGGCCACGCATACCGCTTCCCCAGCGCATCGATCAGCGCCCGCTCCACCGCCGAAGCATGCCCCGCCGCGCTCAGCTCCGAAGCATGCTTCCACGCCTCATACGCCGCCTTCGAGTGCTGCTCATCCATCAGCGGATTGTTGATGTGCGGCCCGTTCACCAGCGCAACACCCCACCACGCCATCGCACAGCTCGCGTCCAACTCCCCCGCCCGCGCAAACGCCCGCGCCGCCTCATCATGGTTGAACGCATACGCCCATGTCAGCCCCTGATCGAAGTACCGCTGCGCCTCCCGCGATGACGTCGTCACCGCACGCCTGTGCGACCCCATCCCCTCAAACAACCGCGCCGCGATCGGCCCATCCGCCGTCGCTGCGCTCGCATCCCGCCGCGCCGTCGAAGCGCATCCGCCCAAAACCAGCAGCACACACATCGCCGCGCCAATCCCACGCCGCACTCGAAGAACCCGTGTATTCGTGCTCATGGCCGAGGGTAGAACGATCCGGATCTTTTGTCCCGTCCTACCCAACAGAAGCCCGGGCGCAAGCGCGGGCCCAACTGCAACTCGCGCCTCCGCCCTTTCATCCAGATGCTCCGCATCACCCGCGCCGGCCGCGCGGCACGACGCACTGGTCGGGAACTCGCGTTTCAGTCCAGTGCCGGTCTTTCGGACAAAAATGAAAGCGAGCTTCGGGCAGTCCCGCAGCTCGCTTTCGGTCAATCGGACGCATTGTTTCAGAATCCGACTTCAATCTCCTTCAGCCCGTCCATCAGCGATTCCATCCGCGGCCCCCCAGTGCTCTCTCGCGCCGTGTCCTGATGCGAATCGTTGAGTCCTCGATACAGCAGATACTCCGCCGTGCGCCGCGATGAGACCTCCGAAAGCGTCTTGACAAGCTCCGCGAGAGTCTCGTTGTCTCCAATCGCAAAGTCCGCCCCGAGAACGAACTGGATGTTGATGTTGCTCAAGAACTCGAACAGCACGCCGGTGATTGCCTTCACCTTCTTGCCCGCCAGGTTCGATCCGAAGCGGATGACTTTCAACTCCCGCTTGGTGATTCCTGCCGTGCCGTCGGCCACCAGCGCCACCGGTCCGCCCGCGCCCTTGATCTTGAGCCACGTCGGCGCAAGACCGTCCTCGGTGGCGAAGTTCACCGTCACCTCGCGCGAGTATCCCTGGATCTGCCAGAGTGGCGTTCCATCGGGCAACTGTTCCTGCTGTCCGTCGGCCCGCTTCTTCGCCTCGTACAAGGGGCTGAACGACTCCGTGTCTTTCGGGTCTTTGAAAACCGGCAAGTCCTGCATCGCGCTGTCGAACAGCGCTTCGAAAAAGACCGTCGCCAGCCCCCCGATCGTCTTGTTCCCGATCCCGCCCTCGAACTCCGGCGGATCCAGCTTGACGCCCCGGCGATCCACGAACTTTCCGCTCGCGTACTCCTTGAGATACACGAGCAGGATCCCATCGAAGGTCGGCCGGCCGTTGCGTGTGAGCTCCACGCCCGAACTCCCGTCTGCGACCTCATCCACAAAGTCCTGTGAACTCCTTGATAACACCTTTACAAACGAAATCACCTCACCGATCCCGATCGAGTCGTCCCGAGGTTTCCTTCCCGCTTCAATATCCGCGACCGCCTCCGCCACGCGCCGCGTCAACGCGTGCTCCATCACCGATCCCGCAGCTCGCGATGTGGTCAGCGGATCGTTTCCCGCCGCCCGCGCGTTGCCTTCCCGGCGAATCCGCTGGTCATCGAGTGCCGCCGCTGCCGAGCTTGCACGCACGCGGTCGTACAACGCGCCCAGCGGCCCGCTCGCCGCATGGCGCCCGTCCGCGCCAACACGTGCCGTTTCCGCCGCCCCCGTCCCCACCGAGCTCGGCACGCCGATCATGTCCGATGTGCGCGGCCCGATGCATCCCGCCAGAGCCAGCATCGCCAGCGCAGCCCCGATCATTCTTGCTCGCATGCATTTCCTCTCAACTGAAGGTTGTGTGGCGCGCCGGCTTCCGGCACGCCACTCCTGATCACTTGCCAAGATTCGGCCGGTACAGCGCAGTCTGGTCCTGCACCCGTAGGTGTTGCAGCAGCGTGAACGTGTTCATGCACGCATCGTCGCTGTAGTCCATATAGTTCTGCACCGGATCCACGCCATCGCCCGGGCACGAGTCCCGGCCGACCTGGCACTTGAACGCCGCCTGTTTCTCCGGCGGCGTGTCGCTCACATAATCCCCCGGCTCGCCGCATGAGCCCTCAAATGTGTGATACAGCCCGAGCCAGTGCCCGACCTCGTGCGTGCCGGTGTGCCCGAGGTTGTAAGGTGGGTTGCCCACGCCAGGAAGTGTCGTGTACAGAAGCACCACGCCGTCGCGTTCTGTGTCCCCTGCGAGATTTGCCGGAAACGTCGCCCAACCCAGAAGCCCGCCCCCGGGATTCGCTGTGTAGATGTTCAGATAGCGCGTTGGGTCCACCCCCAGCCGCTTTTTGGCTTGCCGCTCCGCTGCAGAGCCGTACCCCATCGCGAACCACGCCGCGTTGTCAGTCCGGCTCGCGGCTCCCGACTGTTCAAATGTAAACCCGCTCCCCGCAAACGCTTGATTCAGCACGTCGATCTGCCGCCGCAGCACATCGTTCCCGATCGCTCCGACGCTTCCGGATGTGATCACATGGAACTTCACCGGCACCACGATCGCCGCCGAACGCCTGCCCTCCGCCGCCAGACGGAACCCCTGGAGTTCTGATTCGATCGCGTTCTTCTGCGCCTCCGTCAGATTCTCGGTCGCACATCGACGCCCCGTCGCGATGAACTCCTCCTGGCTCGCAAACACGAGGTCGTTGAGCCGGAAACCCTCCGGCTGCCGCATTCCAGCTCCGTTGTCAACCAGCGGCCGCCCGCCCAGCGACGGCCTTCCGTCAGCTTTGTGCACCTCGCGTGAGGCATCAATCAATTTTTCCGGCTGACGAATCCCCGACTCGCTCACAACGCCGACGCGGCCGCCATCCGGGCTCGCTGTTGTGCCTGTTCGCGAATGTCCGCACGAAGCGCACACAAACGCCGCCGCCGCTGCAAACACGATCCTGATCATGGTGCTGTCCCTCACAGTATTCTCCGATCGCGCCACAAGCGCAAGCACGGAGCAGTGGGTTATTAGCACGCAACCAGGAAAAATACAGCGTCAGCGATACAAAGAAGTGAACATGAAAGCATGAACCGAATCACAATCTGGTTTTGTTCTAAACGGTTTGTTAAATAGAGCGACTGTTTGGTTTCATTCTAAGCAATTACGCTTGTCTCCGAGCTCATCGCTCGCGCCCGCACTCCGGACACACTGCTCCAGCGCCCAACCCGCGTTTGTCATACCCACACCCCCCACACAATCCCCGTCTTCGCCATCCCCACCCGCGCAGGCACCCCCAACACCACCATCGCCCAAGGCACCGAATACACCGCCGCATCCACCACCAGCCCGCTCCAGATCGGAATCAGCATCACCGCGCCAACATCCGGATCGCTGCTGGATGCTCTGCTGTACCAACTCTTCGGCACAACCGCCACCGCTCCCGCGCTCTCCACCGGCGTGCCCCCGCCTCGCTCGATGCGACTCGATCCCACGCACAGCAGCGGCCAACCCGCCGCGCGTCCCGAGACGGACACGATCCCTTCCTCTCCCTCCCGCGGCCGGGGCACCCACGCAAACCACAACGGCCTCTGCGGCCGCTGCACAGGTTCGAGACCCGCGGCATACCCCGGTGTCCGATCCGTCCCCAGCATGTCCGCCGAGATCCGCTCCGCCACCAGCGCATTCAAAGTCCCGCTCTGCGCAGCGATGACGATGCGCCGAAACCCGGGCCGATACTGATCACTCACGCTGCCATGCCCGATATGCACCGGCTTCCCTGCAGCCGCGATGTTCACCGAAATGCTGTGTGTGAATGTGAACGACCATTCGTCTCGCAACACCAGATACCACGCAGCCCCAATCGAAGTCAACGCCCCGAGCACCACGAACAGCGTTACTCGAATCCACCACGCCATCTCCTCAGTCTACCGAATATGCGTATTCGCGTGGTACTTTGGTCGCAGCGAATGAAAAAGCCCCGAGCACGCGCCCGGGGCCTTGAATCCCAACCAAGTTCCCCCTCCCGTCCCCCTCCGTGTCTCCGTGCCTTCGTGGTTCCGTCTTCGCCTTACTTCGACCCGACCTTCTTCTTCACATTGAAGTTCGGCATCCCCTCCCCCTTCTCAAACAGATCCGCGAACTTGAACCCCTTGCGGCTCTTCCAGTTCTTCCGGTGGTATGCGTCGCTGGCCAGCAGCGGGAAGAGCGCGGTCAGCTCGCCGAACACCATCTGCTCGTGAACAACATCGACCTTACCCCAGCTGCACGCCTCGCGGAGCGTCGAGCCCGAGAGTGCGCCGTCGCGGCTGTCCGCCACGGTCATCTGGATCGCGTACTTGTGCATCCCGACCTCGTTGGTCTTCCGCAGGTCCGCCCCGCCCTTGCCGCCCTTGCGCTCGTGCAGCAACTCGGCCGCCACGACAATGTCCTGCGCGAAGTTCTTCGGCACGCCGCCGCCGAGCATCAGCAGCCCCGTGTCCTTGCACGCCAGCTTGATGTCCGTCAACTCGCGGAAGTCCTTGCCGCTGTCGATCGCCACCTGTCCGCGGCCTTCCTCAATCGCCTCGGTCTGCTGCAGCACGATGCCGAAACCAGCCGAGCAATCGCTGAACGCCGGGCAGAAGATCGGCACCCGCTTCTGATAGCACGTCTTCACGATGCTCTCATTCTTCGGGTGGTTCTTCAGCAGATACGCCCCCATCGCCTCGATGAACTCGCGGCTGGAATACGCGCCCGGCGCGAACTGGTCGAATATCTCGTGCGTCGTGTCGTCGCAGTCGCGCAGATCATCCTCGTCGATGTACGTGTCGTAGATCCGGTCGATCATCAGGTTCCGCAGCGTCATGTCATCAACGGGCGGAGCTTCCGGCGACCCCGGCGCAATGTAGTGCTTGAACCCGAGCCCCTCGAAGAAGTCCTGATCGACAATGTTCGCGCCCGTGGAGACGATCGCGTCGATCATGTTGTTCTCGACCATCGTGATCAGGGCCTTCTTCAGCCCCGCGCTGATGAGCGAGCCCGCGAGGGTCACGATCACCGCGCACTCCTTGTCCTTGAGCATCATCGAGTAGATGTCCGCCGCGTTCGCCAGCGTGCGGCTGGTGTACGCCATGTCGCGGTACGAGTCGATGATCCCGCGAGCATCGAACTTCGTGATGTCGATGTGCTCGATCGGCCGGGAGAGCAGTTCCTTCTTCGTCCACTTCTGAGGGGCATTCGCCATGACAGATCTCCTGGCACTCGGCCTCGCAGCACCCATCAGTCGGAGTGATCCCCACTGATGCCCAGTGCCCGATGCCCAGTGCCTCATTCCGCGGCCAAGCCCCCCTGGCCATTCCAGTTGTTTATCACGCATCGGGGGTGGCGATGCGTACGACAAATCATATCGCGCTCACCGCTTTCGGAGCATTCAGAATCGAAAAAACCCGATTCACCATCAATCTCCGCCCCGTCCATCTCCCAGATCCCACCGCAATATCTCCTCCACGCTGACGTTTCCCTTCCAAGCGTGCCGATTTCGGCCACACGACCTTCTTCTCAACCCATTGGAATCCCCAATGCGCACCGGACTCCTCGCCGCGTCGTGCCTCGCTCTCCTCCTTCCGCTCACCGCCCACGCCCAGCGCGGCGAACAATCGCCGCGCCCCGGCCCCGCCGCCGCGTTTTCGCAAGTGCTCGGCCGCCCCACCGACCACGCCGCCACGCTCAGCATCCTCTCCGAGTCCGCCGCCGCCGATGTCTTCGTCGAATACGGCACCTCCCCCGGGCGATACACCTCTAAGTCGCCAACGCTCTCCCTCTCCCCCGGCCAGCCCCGGGAGTTTGAACTCGCCGGTCTTCCTGCGAATGCCTCCTGCTTCTACCGGGTTCAGACGCGCGGCAAAGACGCCAAGTCTTTCACTCCATCCTCCGAATCATCCTTCCACACCGCCCGCGCCGCGAACGCCTCCTTCACCTTCGCCGTGCAGGGAGATTCCCACCCAGAGCGTCCCGGCAAGATGTACGACCCGGATCTCTACATCCGCACCATGCAGAACGTCGCCGCCGATGCTCCGGATTTCTACTTCCTCATGGGCGACGATTTCAGCATCGAACGACTCATCGAGCGAAAGTCACTCAGCCAATCCGCCGTCGATCGGATCTACGCCCACCAGCGCGGCTTCCTCGGTCTCGTCGGCAAGTCCGCGCCCCTCATGCTCGTGAACGGCAACCACGAGCAAGCCGCCAAGTACCTCTTGGATGGCACCGCCACGAACGCCGCAGTCTTCGCGGGCAAGGCCCGCACCACCTTCTACCCCCTTCCCGCACCCGACTCCTTCTACTCCGGCAACGCCGAACCGGTCGAGCACATCGGCCTTCTCCGCGACTACTACGCCTGGACTTGGAGCGATGCACTCTTCGTCGTCATCGATCCCTATTGGCACTCCGATGTTCCCGTGGACAACGAAGCCGGCACACGCGCCCCACAGGCCGATGCCGGTCGCCAGCCCCAACAACCCGGCGAATCCAACCGAGATGCCAAGCGTCGCGCTCGCGAGACCGGCAATGGCAACGGTGGGGGCGGAAAAGGCAATCGTGATCTCTGGCAAATCACGCTCGGCGATGCTCAGTATCGCTGGCTTACAAAGACTCTTCGCGAAAGCCACGCCCCGTTCAAGTTCGTCTTCTCTCACCACGTCCTCGGCACCGGCCGCGGCGGAATCGAACAGGCCGACAAGTTCGAGTGGGGGGGCGATGATCGCCGTGGGTTCGACCGCTTCTTCCAGATGCGCCCCACCTGGGCCCAGCCCATCCACGATCTCATGCGCGATGCCGGCGTCACCATCTTCTTCCAGGGTCACGACCACCTCTACGCCCGCCAGCAACTCGACGGCGTGACCTATCAGACAGTCCCCAACCCCGCCGATTCCACTTTCACCACCTTCAACCGTGATTCGTACAAGTCCGGTGACATCTTCCCGAACTCCGGCCACCTTCGCATCACCGTCTCGCATGATCAGGCCAAGGTCGAGTACATCCGTTCCTTCCGGCCCCAGGATGAGGGCGAGGGCAAGACTAACGCGTCCATCGCACACGCATACACGCTCACGCCGCGCCCCATGATCACTCCCGCCAAACCCTCAGCCCAGCCCCGCCCCTCGGAGAAGCCATGACCGCGCATCGTTCAATACTCTCTGGCGCATGCGCTCTCGCACTTCTCGCCGGCGCCGCGCTCGCTCACCACCCGGACGACGCCGCCCACAATGAGGCCAGAACCGCGGCGATTCCCACGGCGCGAATCTGGACCAACACCCGCTCCGGCGAGGTCGTTCGCGCAGCGTTCCTCTCCGCTCGCGATGGCGACGTTCGTCTCCAGAGCGAGTCCGGCGCGCTCGTCTCCATTCCACTCGCCGATCTCGCACCCGCCGATCAGGCCGAAGCCCGGCAGCGCATCGCCGCCGTGCTGACGATCAACGAACAACCCGCGCACGCTTCTCCCGCCATCGCCGCCGCGCCTCGCCCGGCGCAGGCAGCGTCCTTCGATCTCTTTGCGCCATTCGTCAAAACCCGCTGGGACGACCGTTGGCTCTTTATCGAGAGCGATGGTCTTCCCCACGCTCCCGTCTCTCATCAGATGATGGTCGGCATCACCGCGTGGCAGCAGCAGGTTCCGCTCCCACAGGCGTACACCGGCGACAACGCCTGGAGATTCCCCCTCAAGCCCGAGTTTGCCGAGGTGCCGGTCTCCGCGAAAAAGCAGCTCTTCCGCGGCGCGATCGCCATCGCCGCTAACGGCATCCCAATCTTCAACCCCATCAAGAACGACGGCCGCACCGACACCTTCCTCGCCGGTGAGCTCGATGAGTTCGGCGGCCACTGCGGCCGCGCCGACGACTACCACTATCACATCGCCCCCCTCGCCCTCCAGAAAGTCCTCGGCAAAGACAAGCCCGTCGCCTACGCACTCGATGGTTTTCCCATCTACGGCTACTTTGATCCCGCCGCCAAGCCCGGTGAAGACAACGCCTGCCCCCTCCGCGGCACGGAGAAACTCGACGCCCTGAACGGCCACCTCGGCACGCCCACCAAAGCCGATGGCCCCGGTCCCTCGACCGTCTCCGAGCCCGGTCAATACCACTACCACGCCAGTGCCGCATATCCATACCTCAACGGCGGCCTGCGCGGCAAGGTCACCGTCAAAGACGATCAGATCGACCCCCAGCCGCGCGCCACTCCCGTGCGCGAAGCGGGCACGCCCCTCCGTGGTGCAAGCATCACCGGCTTCAAGACACTCGCCGAAAAGTCATGGTCGCTCGAATACACCCTCGGCGGGAAGAAGCACATCTGGAACTACCGCATCGAGGGTGCCGGCAAGAACGCGAAGTACATCTTCGAGTTTGTTGATCCCGACGGTTCGAAAAAGTCCCAGACCTTCACGGCTCGCGCCGGTGGCGGCGGCGCGGGTGGCGATCGGCCGCGTGGCGACGGCGGAAGCGGCGGCCGTGGAGAGGGCCGCAGGCCCCGTGATCAAGGCGACCGCTCACGCCCCGATCCCGCTTCCCCCGCACCATCCAAGCCCGATTCCGCCAAAGCCGACCCCGGCGCGTTCTCCCTCTCCAGCGCGGATGTCACCGACGGTCGCCTCGCGATCGACTGCACCTGCGATGGCAAGAGCCGCGCACCCACGCTGTCTTGGAGCGCGCCGCCCGAGGGAACCAAATCCCTCGCCGTCGTCATGCACCACATTCCTCCGGATGGGGACACGCACGTCTACATGGTCCTCGCGAACATCCCCGCGGCGACCCGCGAACTCAAGACGAGCGAAAGAGGGGTCGGTGCCTGGGGCCAGAACACCGTGAATCGCCGCAACGAGTACGCCCCGCCCTGCTCGCAAGGCCCCGGCGACAAGTCGTACACGATCACCCTCTACGCCCTTTCCGCCCCGGCTCAGATCACCGGGCCCCTCACGCGCGACGCGCTGCTTGCTGCGATCAAGGACACAACGCTCGCATCAGAGACGCTGCCGGTGAAGTACGCACGCTCCAACAGCGGGCGCGATGATGCCCAGCCCTCGGGTCCCGAAGGGCGAGGTCGCGGCCGCCGCGGCGGACGGGATGATGCCCCCGCTCAACCAGCCGGCGATCGCCCCAGCTTGCTCGCCCGCATGACGGAGTTCAAGACCGATGTCCCCGCTCACCCTCTGGACTTCGTGCTCGTGCGCCCGACCCGAAACTCCATCACCCTGAGCGTGGTCTGCTACGAGAAAGACGCCTGCGAGGGATATGTCGAGTATCGACGTGACGACAGCGCGCATCTGGATCGGTGCGCATCGCAGCCACTGCCGACGGGCCAGACCGTCTTGTTCGCACTCGACCACCTCACCCCCGACACCGCATATGTGTATCGCTTCAAGCATCGGAGAGTTCCCGACAAAAGCACGCCGGGAGTCAAGGCGGAGCCCGGCGCCGAGGCCGGGGCATTCTCATCGAGCGACTACTTCTCGTTCCACACACCTCGCGCCCCCGGCGATGCGTTCACCTTCACGATCCAAGCAGACTCGCATCTGGACGCGAACGTGACGCCAGAGGTCTATCTGCAAACCCTCGCCAACGCCCTCGCCGACAAGCCCGACTTCCACATCGATCTCGGCGACACGTTCATGACCGACAAACGCGGCCGGGAGTACAAAGAAACGCTCCCGCAGTACCTCGCGCAGCGCTACTACTTCGGCCAGCTCTGTCACTCGGTTCCGCTCTTTATGGTGCTGGGCAACCACGATGGCGAGGTGGGCTACGCCAGCGGCGGCCCCGACAGCATGGCCGCGTGGTCCTTCGCGCAGCGGACCAAGTACTTTCCCGCTCCCGAGATCATCGGCAACGCCTCCAGCGGGAACATGTACACCGGCCGCACGTCGTACGCGAGCGGTCAGGGAGCGAACTACTACGAGTTCACCTGGGGCAGTGCGCAGTGCATCGTGCTCGACCCGTTTTGGTTCACCTCGACGCGCCCGCGCGGCGGGAGTGGCGGTGGCGGGGGTGGTGGGGGTGGTGGCGGACCGGGACGAGATAAGAAAGACGCCGATGTCGCCCCCACCGACGAGAACTGGGCTCGCACCCTCGGCAAGGAGCAGTACGACTGGCTCTCCCGCACGCTCGAGTCCTCCAAGGCGAAGCACAAGTTCGTCTTCATCCACCACCTCGTCGGCGGAGTCGGCAAGGCAAATCGCGGCGGCGCGGAGGCGTCACTCTTCTTCGAGTGGGGCGGCCAGAACGCCGACGGTTCCGCTGGTTTCGCAACCCATCGCCCCGGCTGGGCCATGCCCATCCATGATCTGCTCGCCAGGCACCACGTCGCCGCGGTCTTCCATGGCCACGATCATCTCTACGTCCACAGCCAGCGCGACGGCGTGGCCTACCAGTGCGTGCCCCAGCCCGGCAACTTAGACGGCGGCACCCGAAGCGCGCCCGAATACGGCTACAAATCGGGCACCATCTTCGGTAGTCCCGGACATGTCCGAGTCCGCGTTGCTCCCGACACCGCCACCGTCGAGTTCGTCCGCGCCGCTCTTCCCTCCGGCCACGCGCCCGACTCCCGCGGCCCCGATGCCAACCGATCGATCATCGACCGCTACACACTCGCGCCTCAACCAAGCCGCTGACCCCAATCCTCCGCGCCGGCTTCGGTGCAACAATCCCGCATGCTCCCCACCACCCGCTTGCGCGCCGCTGCCACCCTCCGTCTCGCGCCCGCACTCCTGTGCATCACTCTGGTAGCGTGCGATCAGAAGCCCACGCCCCCCGCCGCGCCCTCGGCATCCAAACCCGCGGCTCCGGCACCGACGCCCCCCGCGTCATCCAAGCCCGCAGCGCCGAGCACAACGTCACCGCCCGCAGCCGCCGCGCCAGCCAAGATCACCGACGCCCTTCCATCCGGGCAGGCAACTCCCGAAGGCGTCGCCTGCGACATGGTCCGCGCGTACGCGGCCTCCGATGGCAAGCTCTTCCGCGCCTGCTGCTTTGTCATCACTCCCGGATCTCCTGAGCGCGATGCGTACAACAACTTCATCGATGAGACGGTCACGCTGATGGATGTCGGCAACGCCGTCCCCTCCAACAACCGCGACTGGCCCGCCTCGATCCAGCACCTCTACCGCGCCCGCACTCTCTCAAGCTCCGGCCCCGCCGCGTTCGGCCTTGATCAACACGGTCTGATCGGCGTCCGCTTCGTCGACATGCACGTGACGCTCCGCGCGGGAACCACCACCCTCCGCCGCACGCTCGTCGTGCAGGATGAGGGCAGCAAGCTCTGGTTCGCCGTCCCACATCCCGAGCACTTCCCGAAGCTCAGCGAGGGGCTGAACGAAGAGCCCGAATCCACCGAGGTCTGGAAGCCCTGATTCCGCGATCCTGCCCGCCACGACAATCCCCGACGGGTTCGGTATTCTCGCGCATCTGGCATCTGGGGCGGGGTTCGCGCTGGAGCAACCACATGACTCGCACGACCTGCCTCCTCCTCATCTGCGGCCTTTCTCTCGGCGTCTCGACACTCGCGATCGCTCAGCCCGCGCCGGTCGAGCGGCAGGTGATCTCCGCCCCCAAGCCCAGCGGCCCGACCAAGATCGAGCGATACGCCAAGGTGCTCACACTGGACGCCGCGCAGACGGAGGCCGCCAAGGCGCTGTATGAGGCGTATCAGAAGGACACCGCCGCGGCGAGCAAGAAGACCCACGCCGCGATGAAGGATGCGCAGGGGCTGATGGAAGATGGCGACCATAAGGCCTTCGAGGAGCGCATGGCCAAGACCATGCGCGAGCAGTCGGAGAACTCCAAAAAGCTGACCGACACGTTCCTCTCTGATTTGCGCTCGGTCCTCAATCCGAATCAGGCGGATCGCTGGTCATCGCTGGAGCGGATGCGGCGGCGCGAGCAGTACCTCGGCGGCATGATGATGATGGGCAGCGGAGTCGGCGGATCGAGCGTCGATCTCATCCCGCTTATCGACAAGCTCGGTATCCCGAGTGATCTTCGCGCCAAGGTTGATGAGCAGCTCGCACTCTACGAGGTGGACATCGATCGCCCGCTGCAGGACCGGCAGCACAACGTGGATGATGAGCAGAAGACGATGGGCGCGGTGCAAAAGTTCGATGGCGAGTCGTTCGCGAAGAAACAGGAGCGCGACCGGAAGGTGGACATGGCGATCCGTGAGGTGAACACCAAGTATGTCCGCCAGATCGGCGCGGCGTTGCCGGAGGAGTGGGCGAGGAAGCTCACCGAGACCTACGACGCGAGGGCGTATCGCGGGATCTACAAGGAGTCCACGATCGGCAGGAAGATGGCCGCGGCTCAGAAGCTCGACTCCCTCTCGGCGGAGCAGAAGAAGTCGCTGGAAGCGATGATCGCCAAGTACAAGCGGGACGCGAAGGCGGCGAACGATTCGTGGGCCTCGGCACAGAAGGCGGCGGAGGATGCGGGGCGATCCACCGGTGGTGGGCTCATGATGATGGGGCCGGGCGGGAAGGAGAACGTCGATCCCGCGTTCGCATCGGCGCGCTCGGCGCGGAAGGATGTGGACAGCGCGGCCCGCGAACAGCTTGAGAAGCTGCTGACTCCGGATCAGATCGCGGCGATTCCGGAGCCGCAGATGATGGGCGGCGGCGCGATGGGGCACCGCATCGCCGTGCTCGGCGATGGGATGGGCGGGGACATGGTGATCGCGGACGATATCGAGATGCCCGACGATGTTGAGCCGGGTGTTGGCGGCGCGCCGGTGGTGATCTTCCGGACGGTCGAGGTGAACAACGGGCCCGGGCATGGGCAGACGCAGGACCAGCCGCGGCCGGCACCCAGGCCGTGACCGGATTTCATCCGTCCATGTGCGGCGGATGGGGCGGTTGGCGGTAGCATGTGTGATGGGAGGCACCGATGGGCCGACCGAACACGACGCCATGGGAACGAGGATTCACGCTCATTGAGCTGCTGGTGGTGATCGCGATTATCGCGATTCTGGTGGCTTTGTTGCTGCCTGCGCTGAAGGGGGCGCGGGAGTCGGGGCGGGCGGGTGTGTGTGGATCAAACCTGCGCGGGGTGATTCAGGCGCTGACGATGTACGCGGATGAGAACCGGGAGCGGGGGCCGCATTGGTCGGGTTGGCAGACGTATCACGGCGATTCGGACATGCCGGCGGCGGGGGACAATCCGGGGCTGGGGTGGGCGGAGTTGATTGAGGATCAGGTGCAAACAATGGAGGCGTTCACCGATCCGTCGCGGAAGATGAGCGCGATCAAGGTGGCGTACTTCCTGCAATCGCGGTACACGGCGTCGAAGAATGCGGGGCGGTTGTACACCTCGTTGAATGTGCCGGATGTGCAGTTCGGGGATCGGTTTGTGCTGACGGGGGATGCGACGAATCCGGTGCTGTTCGCGCGGTCGTACGGGGATTCGGTGAAGCCGCCGAATGTGGATCCGGATGATGCGCGGTGGCAGGGGGTGTTTTATGCGAACGAGAGAAGGCCGCACTCGGGGGGGAAGTATGCGGATGGCGGCGGCGGGAGCGGATCGAGCGGGGCGATTGATCCGAGCCAGCCGGGAGGAGGCGGGAACCTCGCGGCCAATGGCGTGCGCGGCGAGGGGGCATCAAACATCGGGTTCATCGATGGGCATGTGGGGCTCTATCAGCAGTACGCGCCGGGGCGGATGACCTGGAGCGGGACGGAGATGAAGAGTTGGGGGGAGGTGACGTCGGTGTTTGTGGGTGGTGGGGGCTGAGGGGGAGTGGCCGTAGAGTTGAGGCGGAATGGTCACTCTTCATGAGGATGTTGCTATGCGCACGCTGCTAATGGCTTTGGTCGTGGTGGGTATGTGCTTGGTGTTGTGCTTCTCGTGCGGGCAGGCGGTGGGCGGTTTGAGTCGATCCTCGCGGGTGGAAAACATGGAGAAAGGCCCCCCCGGATTCATCTTCAAGACCGTGAAGATTGGTGAGCGGTCCATGGACTACGTGGTGTACGTACCGAGGCCGTATACCAAGGAAAAAGATTGGCCTGCGATCGTGTTTCTTCATGGGAGCGGGGAGAGCGGGACGGATGGGCAGAAGCAGATTGCGCAGGGGATCGGGACGAACATTCTGTGGAACGCGGATCGGTGGCCGTGCATTGTGATGATGCCGCAGAAGCCGACGTCGAAGTTGCAGTGGGAGGAGATGGATGACTTGGTGATGGAGATGGTTGCGCAGACAAAGCGGGAATATGCGGTAGACAACTTTCGCGTGGCCCTGACGGGCCTCTCGCAGGGTGGGCATGGGGTGTGGAGCATCGGGGCCGCGCATCCGGACTACTGGTGTGCGCTGGCGCCGATCTGCGGGTATGCGGATGGACACAACGGCAAACTGACGCCGGAGCAGATCGCGGCGAAGCTCAAGGGCGTGCCGATGTGGGTGTTCCACGGCGAGGAGGACAACGTGGTTGTGCCGGAGGAATCGAAGCGGGTGGTGGAGGCGATGCAGAAGGCGGGGGCGACGGATGTAAAGCTGACGCTGTATCCGAAGACGAATCATGGGTCTTGGGATAAGGCGTACAACGAGAAGGAGTTGCCGGGTTTTTTGATGAAGGGGAAGAAGTAGGGATTTGGAGAGGGGAATCTGAAATTTCAAATTTGAAATGTCAGAGGGGAGTTGGGAGGGCGAGGGCTTGCGTGCGCGTGCATGGTGGACTTGCGCACAGCACTGGTGCCGCTGAGCGGCTTGAGGTGCTTCGCACCTCGGGGGAACCGGGGGCTTGCTCGAAGACTCGCTGCGCCCCCGGCAACGATCGTGCGCCCTGTCGGGCGGGGAGGGGTGTGGATGTGCGGATGTCAAAGAAGGGGAGCGGGATGATGTGTGTGAGTGAGGTGGGGGCGGTGCGTGCTTGGTGGACTTGCGCGGAGGACTGGCGCCGCTGCGCGGCTTGAGCTCGCTGCGCGACCTTGGGGTATTGAAATGCGCGTGGGCTTTCCGGGGGCGGCACTTGCCGCTTCGCGGCGGCGTTTGCCCTCGGCTACTTGCTGTTAGGGCTTCGCCCTGAAGAAGGTGGAGATGGGGGTGGCATCGGGGCGGCAGAGGTCGGTGAGGATCTTGCTGACGATGTCTTCAGGCGGATCGAAGCGGAGCGCGGGGATGATGTGCTTCGGGGGTGGTGTGCCGGGGGCGAACTGGAAGAGTTCGGTGATGGGGTTGTAGACGTATTCGGGCGCTTCACCGGTTGCGATCGCGGGATCAGCGGGCGCGGTCGCCGCGGTTGGGCGGAGTTTGAATGAGGAGGGCTCGGGATCGGTGTAGGGACGGAGCGGCTCGGCGCGGTGTTTGATGGCGAATGCGGACATGGGGACCCCCAGGGAAAAGGCAGTGGTGAGTGGGCAGTGGGCAGTTGGAACAGAATCAGGATGTCGATGAATATACGTGCTTTGTACGGATGTGCAAACTAAAGTTTGGTCGCTTTTTGGTATATGGCTCTAAGTGATGTATTTGCAGAGTGTTACGTGACGAAAAAAAATGATTTGGGAGGAAAAACGGGCTGTGAGCGTGACGCTGAGCGTGGGATGTCGCTGGGTGGATGGGGTGGGGACTGGCGGCCATGAAAGGGATGCACATGAACGGGCGAATGGATGGGCGGAGCGTGTGGGTGGTGGGGGCGTGTGCGATGCTGGTGGTGGGGGCGATGCTGGTGGTGGGGGCGATGGTGGTGGCGGGGCCGATCACGCCGCCGAGCGGGGCGATTGCGCCGACGGGGAAGACGCTGCAGGAGATTTTTGATAAGCCGAGCGGGGATGGGCGGATCGCGATCGCGGGCGGGACTGTTGGCGTCACGATCACGCAGCCCGGTTCGTATGTGCTGACAGGGAACATCACCGTCTCCACAGGTGTCAACGCCATCAGCATCGCCACGGGCAACGTCACGCTGGACCTCAATGGTTTCCGGCTATCGAACACCACCGCCGGGACGGCGGTTGTGTCGATCTCTGGAACAGGAACCTTCCAGGGCATCACCATCCGCAACGGCCTGATCTCCGGCGGCAACGCAGGCGTTTCGCAGAGCGGCGCCGGGGGCACAACCTCGGGCCTGCTGCTTGAAGACCTGAACATCTCCGACGCCAAGAACAGCGGGATCAACATCTCGTCGTCAACCACCCGCGGGTGCGTGGTCCGGCGGTGCCGCATCTACGACACTGGCAGCACGACCATCGCGTCCGATGGCTCGCTGACCCTTCTTGGGATCAACGTGGCGGGGACCGGCTCACGCATCGAGGACTGCCTGATCTCGCGCATGATGTACAACGGCTCGGGCACAGGGTTGTTCCGGGCCATCCAGGTCTCTGGCGCACTGGGCGTGGTGGAGCGCTGCGTGATGGTCAACACGTCCTCGGTTGCCGGCAGCATCGGCCTCAACGTCGCCACGGGGAGCTGCGTCTACCGCAGCAACACCGTGTTCAACTTCGCCGGCGCGTACTTCTCGGGCACCGACGGCGGGGGGAACTTCTAGTTCGTTGTCTCGTTCAAACTCGGGTTCGGATCGAATCAGAACCCAGAGGTCGCCAGCGACGGCGTGGGCGCCCACGCC
>JBGANP010000148.1:0-5947 GCA_044222255.1 Phycisphaerales bacterium | reverse complement strand
CCGCCCCACGGCACGCGGACGGTCAGCGGCACGGTGATCTCGCCGCGCGTCCGGTTGCGAAACCGCGCGGCGTGGTTCACCAGCTGGTCATAGGCCGGCCCCATGAACCCCTCGAACTGAATCTCAGGAATCGGCCGCATCCCGGCCATCGCAAGCCCGATCGCAGTCCCCATGATCCCCGACTCAGAGAGCGGAGTATCCACCACGCGATCCGCCCCGAACCGCTTCTGCAACCCTTCGGTCACTCGGAACACGCCGCCATTGAGCCCGACGTCCTCGCCAAGACACATGACGCGCGAGTCCTTCTCCATTTCCTGCTGGAGACCGAGGGTGATTGCTTGTACGAGTGTGAGGTTTGCCATGGTGTGATCTCGCTCAAGCGTGCTGGTGATTGGAGTTCAGGCCTGACTGTTCCGGAAACTGACCGAGCGAGTGCGTCGCCCACGTATCGCGTTGACGCTTTAACTCCTCCGGCAACTCCGCGTAGACGTGCTCGAACATCTCGTTGCGGTGCGGGGCCGGGTAGTTGAGGACGATGTCCACGATCTGCTTGGTCCACGCCTCGGCCTTTTCCATCGCGGCGGCCTGTTTGGCATCGTCCCACAGACCCTGTGATTCGAGGTACTTGCGCAGGCGGATCATCGGGTCCTTGGCTTTCCAGGACTCGACCTCGGCATCCGCGCGGTAGCGGCGGGCATCGTCGGCGGTCGTGTGGTCCGCGAGGCGATAGGTGATCGCTTCGATGAACGTCACGCCCGCGCCATTCACTGCACGTTCGCGGGCTTCCTTGATGACCTTGTACACCGCGAACAGGTCGTTGCCATCCACCTGCACGGCGTGCGCGCCGTACGCGAAGGCCTTCTGCGCGACGGTCTCGGAGTTCATCTGCTGATCGCGAGGCACCGAGATCGCCCAGTGGTTGTTCTGGCAGACGAAGATGCACGGCACATTGAACACGGTCGCGAAGTTCATCGCCTCGTGGAAGTCGCCTTCGGACGTCGCGCCGTCGCCGAAGAACGTGGCGACGACCTTGTCTTCCTTGCGCAGCTTGTAGGCCCAGGCCATACCGGTC
Source organism: Phycisphaerales bacterium (assembly GCA_044222255.1). Lineage (GTDB taxonomy): Bacteria > Planctomycetota > Phycisphaerae > Phycisphaerales > UBA1924 > UBA4658. Next base: position 4,875 of record JBGANP010000148.1, on the reverse strand, counting down.
GCGTGGAGCATCTGCGTGCCAATCGGAATCGCGATCGGAGAGACATTCACACCCTGCTCGCCGTGCAAGGACTGCTGCGGGATCGCGTTGCCGCGCTCATCGCCGGCCCAGTGCAGGAGGATGTACTTCGGATCCAGCCCATGCAGGAAGAGGGCCGCGTTCTCGCGATAGCAGGGGACGAGATAGTCCTTCCCCTTCTGCATCGCCGCGCCGACGCCGAGCGCGACGGCCTCCTGCCCCTTGTTCTGCGGATAGGTGTACATGCGCCCGGAGCGCTGGAGCTTGAAGGCGACCTCGTCGAGCGTGCGATAGTCGATCATCTTGTCATAGAGATAGACAACCTGCTCGTCGGTGAGTCGCGAGGGATCGCCCTTGGGCGCGAGTTTCTCGTCGAGTTTGCCATGCTCATCAAGGAGCTGGAGGTACTCGATCTGTGCGGTATAGACGATCCGCTTGGGCATGGGTCCCGCTCCGAATGGGTGGGGGTGCGAACAGAGGGCAAATCGACGGTCGGGCCAGTGTAGGAAGTGGGCGCGGGGTTGCGCAATTGCGGATGGGCTGGTCCGCGGGTGCATTGGGAACCCCAAGTTGACCCGGGGGAGTCGCGGGGTCAGACTGAGTAAATGGAGCAGTCTTCCCTGATGGTCCGCGCAGACCGCGCCACAACACTGTTCGTGTGTAGGAGCGGGGGTGCGGAAGGGGTGACCTATGTGGTGCATGCAGAATCGGACCGGGCGAGGAAACGGCGAAGGCATGTCGAGCGACGAGGGATGCAGATTCGAGGCGCTGGAGTCTCGCTCGCTGTTGTCGGTGGCAGTGAGTGACTACTTCCCGCTGGCGGCGGGGTTGTCTTGGTCGTACGACTTGGTCGTACGAGGGCTCTCTCGACGAGCGCCCCGCCACGGCGTTTCGCTCGAACGCGGCGGGGCAAACCAACTCCGGGCTGAGCTGCACATACCAGAAAACCGACATCAACGGTCCACCGGACCTGGAAACAGAGGGGCAATACCTGCGCCTGGACGGAACGGGGCTGCGGCTGTACCAGCGATATCTGGGGACCAATGGATTCAACCTATACGAGGTGGCGCCGGGCTCCGGGATCCGATTGCTGCCGGCGACGGTCGAGATCGGCGTGAGATACACCTACGCCGGCACGCTCAATGGAAGCGGAGCATCCGGCCAGACCTTCACGGACGTGTTCAGCGGATCATTCACCATCGTCGGGGAGGAGACGGTCGGGACGAGAGCGGGGACTTTCCGCGCCATGAGGGTGGATCGCACGGGCAGTGAGGTGGTGACGACGGGCGTGGGTCCCGGGCAGATGCAGATCACGAGCCAGACCAGTGAGACCCAGTGGCTAGTGTTGGGCTTCGGACTCGTTCGGATGCAGCGCCACGAGAGCGGCACGAGTCTGTCTACGGGCCCGTTCGAAGAGACCGTCGAGTTTGGGCTGGTCTCGTCGCCACAGCTTGATGCGAAGAGGGGGTTCTGGTTGGAGGGCAGAGGTCTCGCGATCGGGCAGGGGGATGACTCGCAGACGGTGGCGGATGGAACGAACTACGGTGGGATCGATTTGGCGGGGGTGACCAAGACGCGGGTGTTCGTGGTGGGGAACTCGGGGACGGGGACTCTCTCGATCAGCTCGATCGAGATCGACGGGGCGAACGCGGGTGAGTTCACGCTGGTGCGTGTGCCCGCCACGACGCTGGCGCCGGGGCGGAGCACGCCGTTCAGCGTGCGATTCGATCCTTCGGGAACGGGGTTCCGGTATGCAACGGTCTCGGTGTACTCCAGCGATCCGCTGGCGAGCCCGTTCGTGTTCACGATCCGCGGCAATGGCCTGGCGTTCGGGGTGATCCACGTGCAGCGGGCGGACAAGCTCGTGCCCGTGGCCAACGGTGCGGCCACGGGCACGCTGGCGACGGGGACGTCGATCGGTCGGACGACGGCCGCCGGCGCGACGTTCATCGAGCGGACATTCGTGATCACGAACATGGGGCTGGGGACGCTGAACCTGACGGGGACACCGCGGGTGCGGATTGAAGGGAGCGGGAGCGCGGGGTTCACCATCGTGGGGCCGGGCGTGTCCACGCTGGCGCCGGGGGCGTCGAAGACGTTCGTGGTGCACTTTGATCCGCTCGCGGTCGGCGGATACTTCGCGAGCGTGTTCATCCCGAACAGCGATCACTGGGCGCCGGAGTTCAGCTTCGCGATCGTGGGGACGGGGAAGTGACGCAGTGTCCATGCACGCGCCCGGAGGAACGCGCATGCACGCCGGGTTCGTTGGCGAACACACGCGGGGCGTGTTCATTCGCACAGATTGAGCACGGCCCTGGCCACATCGAACGCGGCCCGGGGGTGGCCGAGGGACTTCGCGTTTGCGCGCAGCGATGCGAGTTTCTTTTGGTCGGCGAGCAGCAGGTTGAGTTTGTGCGGAAGGACGGAGGCGGAGTTGATCTTGATGGCCGCGCCGTTTTCGAGGAGGTAGTCGGAGTTGCGACTCTCCTGGCCGGGGATGGGATTGACGATGGCCATGGCCGCGCCGCGGGCGAGGATCTCGCTGGTGGTGAGTCCGCCGGGCTTGGAGACGACGATGTCGGCCGCGGCCATGAGTTCGTCCATCTCTTTGGTGAATCCGATCACGGTTGCCTTGTGCGGCGCGGGGACATGGAACTTGGAGAGCGTCTTCTTGAGAGCTTCGTTCTTGCCGCAGACGACGGCGAGATGCACGGGCTTCTGGACTTTGAAGATGGCCTCGAAGAGTTGCTCGATGGGTCCGACGCCGAAGCCGCCGGCGAGGAGGAGAACGACCGCGCGGTCGGTGCTGAGACCGTGCTTGGCGCGGCAGACCTGCGATTGCTTGGACTGAGCAAAGACGGGATGGATCGGGATGCCGGTGATGGAGACGATCTCGCGCGGGACGTTCCAGCGGCCGAGAGAGATGGCGGCCTCTTCGGTGGCGGTGAAGTAGTGATCGGTGGGGTCGTTGGCCCAGAGGCCGTGGGCGTCGAAGTCGGTGACAACGGTGAACTGCGGCACGGGCTTGCCGGTGTGACCGCTCGTGATCCACTTCTTCTTGCGGCGGAGGCGCGCGATGATCTCGGCGGGGAGGAAGTGGGTGTTTACGACGATGTCCCACCCCCCACCAGCGGGATCTTCGAGGATGGGCGTGAGCTTGGTGAGATTGGCGCGCTCGACCATCAGCCGGAACTTGTCGCGCGGGCTCTTAGGCGATGGCGCGCGGTCGGTCATGTCGTAGAAATAGCCGAGCAGGTGCGGGGCTTTGGAGACCAGGTCGAGATACCACTTGGAGTAGACACGCCGGAACGCGGCGGTGGCGCAGGTCATCAGGTCCACGTTTCGGATGTGCGCATTCGGTGAGAGTTGCTTGAGGGCGAGCTCGACGGCTTCGGCGGCGCGGATGTGGCCCGCGCCGACGGAGGCGGTGAGGATGAGGATGCGCGGAGGGCGGTTCATGAGAGTCATTCTGTGTTCAACGTGTCAGCGTGTGATCCGAATGGCATCGCGAATCTGTCTGAGGGCGGCGAGGTGGGCGGGGGTCCAGCCGGGGGCGGCTGGGGTGGAGTTTGCCGCGGGGGAGTGGGTGTCGGCGTGCTGCGCGTGGCGGTCATCGCCGAGGCCTGCGCTGCGAGAGGCGCGGGCTTTGGCCATGATCATGTCGCGGATGTGGTGGGCGTTGTCGACGCCGACGATGCGGCCCATGTGGCCGAACCCCCCACCACCGCCGTGTTTGCCGCCGCCGGGTGCGCCGCCTCCGCCACCGGCGGTGTGGACGATGAGATCGGAGATGCCGAAGGCGCGCTGGATGGGGCCTTGCTCGACGGTGACGTTCTGGATGTTCTCGTACGTGATCGTGGTTTCGTTGAGGAGGAGGACGCCGCGGCGGAGGCGCATGGAGCGGTCGGTGAGGACGTACCACGTGGTGTCGTAGCGGAGATGGATGGCGATGTAGGCGAGGATGTCGGGAAGCACGATGATGATGATCGCTGGAACGGCGAGGATGATGCCAAGCACCGGGACGGCGATGGCGATCGCGAGCCAGGCGATGATGAAGACGATGTCCATGCCGAGCAGGCCGATCCAGAAGAAGAGCTTGGTGTAGCGGAGATAGCCGGGCGAGGGGCGGAAGGAGCCGATGATCTCGTGCGCACCGAGAGGCATGGAGGGAGGATCGCGGGGGACCAGGAAGAGATTCGTGAGGACGCCCCAGAGGCCGGAATAGATCCAGACGCAGGCGCGCTCGATGGTGTCGGGCTTGGCGGGTTGAGTGGAGTTACCTGCCATGTGGCGGCTCCTTCGATGCCGCGCCGCGGAGCGACTCGACCTCGCGCGAGAGCGCGGCGACGCGGTCGCGGATGTCGGTGAGGAGGGCGAGGGCTTCGTCGGAGGGATGATCGGCGGCAGCGGGAGACGCGGCCGCGTCGAGTGAAGTGGGCGAGTGGCCTTCCTTTGCGCCGCGCATCTTCTGATAGAGAAAGTCGCGGACCTTCTCGTAGTCGAGCATTCCCTCGATGATGAGTTCCGGACTCGATGAGCCGCTGGCGGTCTGGCAGGAAACTGTGGCGAGGCCGAGCCATCGCTGGATGATGCCGCGGGTGAGGTGGATGTCCTGAATGCGGCGATAGGTGAGGGCGACCTCGCTCTTGAAGAGGATGCCGTGGGTCATGGTGACGCCATCGGCATCGAAGCGGTAGCGGAGCGTGAGGTAGCGGAAGTATGAGAGCGGGAAGGTGAGCAGGAAGCCCGGGCCGGTGAGGATGCACAGCAGCGTGTAGTGCTTGAGCAACCTGGGATGCGGAACGCAGGTGCCGGAGGGGGAGAACTCGCCGGGGGGATTCTGGGTTGGGTCGGGAG
>JBGANP010000147.1:0-7205 GCA_044222255.1 Phycisphaerales bacterium | reverse complement strand
GCATCCACAAATGGCCGGTCTCACGGCTGATGCCGAACCGCTCACACAACAGTGTGACGTTCGATCCCGCCGCTGCCAATGCCACGAACTCTTCCCGTTGAGACACGACCGACCTCGCTTGCCATGGCATGACCGACCTCTTCGAAGGTCTGTCATCCTCAGGCCAATGTGTCAGCCATGTCCCCAAACGTTGTCAGGGATGTCTCCGGTCTGTACAGTTCCTCCGAGGTCAGTGTGCCTTTCTGCCTTCTTCTGAACGCACTGACCTTGAAATAAGGTCAGTGCCACGACGTCAATGCCACCAGCCGTGCCAGCCGCAACCCCTCACGCCGCAAGCGACACCGCGTGATTTCGAGCGCTACCGGGCTTCTTCGCGTCTTCGATGTCTCCTTCCAGCTTCAATGCCTCCAAAGACTTTCGAATTGCATGGCGGCTTGCCCCGCACAGGCGCGCCAATTCAGCCTCGGAAGGTACTTCGCCATTCGTATCTCTGCGAAGCGTCTCGATGATGCTGCACCGCAGATCGCCCTTGCGAACGATCCGATCGCGGTAGTCCTTGTTGTGCTTGAGAACCCATCCGACCGGGCGAATCACGCCTCGTTTGAGATCGATCTCTGGCGCCCAAACGCCCCATTTGCGAGAGAGCGCGGAAGCATTCGACTCTGCCAGGGAAGACACGGCCGGAGAGCTTTGCTGCGATTTGAACAGCGGCCGCGGAAGTTCGGAGGGATGACAAACCTCGGCTATCTGGTCGAGCTCCTGCGGCGATCCCAAACGAATGGCTGTTTCCAGGAGTAGACCCAGCACAGGCTGAGACTCTCGCTCAAGCTCGGTGATCACGAGCCGCTTCAATCGATGTTTCGCGACAAAGCCGCCGAACGTTGCCAGCCAGGTGACGGCGATTTGGAACAAGCGTGCGTTGGTCGGGAGTTGGCGAACGGTCTCCAGAAGCAGCCGCTCCAAATCGGGCGATTCGTGCTGCGGCTCAACCGGCAGAAGAACGCCAAGCCGACTCCACGCTGCTTCAACAGATGCAATGCGGTGCGTGTTCATGCGTCACCCCCATTCCCATCCCCGATTCCGTCACCCAGATCTGTCAAGATGGCCCGCTCAGATTCGAATGTGGCACCGTCCAAATTCTCGGCTTCGAGCCGATCGACGTTCGCTGAAACGAACTCAAGCTCCGCGGCCGTTGGCTTCATGTGCCTGAGGTCTTCCAAGTCCTGCGGGCGCTTCGGAGCTCCCATGACCTTTGTCGCGATGAGATCGAGACGGGAGAGCCGCACCACGCGCAGACGTCCGAACGTGCCTACCTCTTCACATCGATCAACAAACTGCAGCGGAAGCATCCACGCGTACATTGCACACTGCCGATTCAGCCATTCGTCGGGCAACTCAAGCCGCTTTGCAACTTCCGAGGCCGCTCGGACAACCTCCTTCCAATGCTTCGAGTCCTTGATCGACATCACGTCGCAGTCACTGGTTGTGCGCACGATGGAGCGAGAAGGCCGCCGAGCAATCCCGCGACTCCTCCTGCCAAGACCAACTCCACCGGGTCTCCATGAGGCCCCAGCAGTTCTCCGGTGGCTCGGAGAGCATCGACTACGAGGTTGGTTTCGAGCTCTTTCACTGACACCTTTAGTATACGAATATCGTCCTATCAGTTCGATATTTCTAATCAGAAATTCGATGTCCCTCGTGCCCCACGGCCAAACCCCCCATCCGCCACGACTTACAAAAATCTCCCACAAAATCAGCGATTGTTCAGAGTTGTACGGCAAATGTATGGTATAGTGCCCGGCACCATGATCCAAGGAAACTCACCCGGACATTACCTCCCCGACATCAAGCGCTTCGTCCGTCCCATCGACGGCTTCGATGCCCCCGACATCGCCGACCCTCTCAAACCCGGCGAACGCCCGCACGATTTTGAGATTCCAACCAAGCCCGACTTCGACCGCCCCATCAAGCCCAAGATGGAGCAGGATCTCTTCCTCGCCCTCGCCGATCCGCACGCCTCGCTCATCGATATCGCCAACGAATTCGAGATCTCTCTCGAAGCCCTTTCCACGTGGCTGGTGCGCACTGATGTCGCCGCCCGCATGGAATCCATCGCCAGCGCATCCATCGTCCGCGCCCGCTTCGTCGCCAAATCCTTCCTCCCCGCAGCACACCTCCGCCGGCCGAATCCTCATATCCCATCAGATCTTCCGGCGTCACAACCCCAAGAGCATGGCCGGCGACGACCACAACGATCGCCGCTTCGACAAAACCGCCATGCAAGCCTCCGCCATGCTCCTCCGGATCGCAAAGCTCGGAGAAGCCCCAGCCAAGCCCACCCCAAATCCAACGCCAAGCCCGTTCCCAAACCGGCCAACCCGCCTGTGCCAAGCAGAAGCTCCCCCAATCCGGGCGACGCCTTTGTTAACAACTCGTGTAGAAATGAACAGGCGTGCCTGTCTGTCGCGTTCTCCGCCGGGTAAATTTCTCAAAACGATCAAGGTTATCAGACCACAATCGCCGATATCCGGCGTCGGTCAGGGTGGATCGAGAACGTTATTGCGTGCGCCAGTGCGTACAGGATGACGTTTATCGGATGCGCCGTCAGCAGCGAGCCCCAGCCCTGCCAGCCACCAACCCCGCCGTGCATCCCGGTCAGCGGGCATCTACCGGGAGCGGGAATCGTCTCCGACTCGAAACTGCCCGGCATAAGGATCGTTCCGTAGCCGAAGATCGTGAGGTCAAGCTGCATCTTCACGACGAACGTTGTGTGCGTCACGGTCGCGCCCGCGAACGTGGGTCCCTCGCTGAAAGTGTGGGGTCCACCCGGCGGGCTACCGAAAAACACCACCGGCAGGAGAGCGTTCGAAAACCCGTAATCAAGCGTCGTATTCGCAACGACAACACAGCCGTCCGAAGAGGAATTCGTCATGCCGTCGATCGCCTGCCCCGTCACATAATTCCCGGGCAATCCGCTGAAAATCTGCGTCATCTCCAGGCGCACGGTGGTCTCCCCGGTGGGAGACCAGTCGAGCGCCTGAAAATACAGATTGGTGAAGCTCAGCCTGAACACGCCTCCGGTGTTCGATGCGTTGATCTCCCCTTCAATCGAACCGCGCCCGGCCATGTTGTACAGGAATGTTGCGTTCAGGGTGTCGCCGCTATTGAGCGTTCCCGGCGGCGCGACCCCGGTGTGGTTCCCCAGATCTCCGGTCACAAAGAGCGACACACCCGAAGCCGCGGCCGACGCCATCGCGAGAACAGCCCAGCAGCCAAGCAGACTCGTGCAATTCTTCATGACCTGCTCCTCCGTCACCACACCCGTTCCAGCCCCCTCGTTCGTGCCAAGGTCGGCCCCCTCCCGAGTCTGCGTCTGAAACCGCACGGTCTTGCACCGGAAAGGAAAAAAGTTACGCACCTCAGAAAAGGATTGGCCCGGACACCCATCTCTTCGTTCGATTGGAATCGCTAGCGACTCATTCCTTCCTTCCGTGCGGGTATCTGGTGCCCGGCGCCTTCTTCTCACCGCACCCCGATCGCTATGAACGAGAACTGGCGGCAGATGACGTCGCCATTGGACTCAAACACCCTCAGCCTCGCCGTGGAATTGGTGACCCCGTTGACAATCACGCGCTTGCCACCAAAGAAACTGTCCCAATAGGACGACCCGACCACCGCGGGAGGCGATGCGAAGGGGTGATCAAACGTAATCAGGTACTCGCCCAAAGTTCCCGGAACCCCCTCCACGGAAAAGCCGCTGCCCGCGTGAATGGGAACGGACGGCAATGCGCAGTGCCCGCTGTTGAGATCTTCCACCGTTCCTCGCACAATGTCCACCGATTCTTCCCCGGTCGCGGCGAGGTACTGCCCGGACGACCCCATGCGGACGTCGCCCCGCACGTCGAGCGTTGCGAGCGGCGAGCCCGTGCCCACGCCGACCCTCCCGCTGCCGAGCGGATTTAGCACGATGTCGCCGTTGGGGCGTGCGTTGATGACGGAAATGTCCGGGTCGCCCGGGGAGCCGTACCCCATCCACGCCCGCTCCACGTTCCCGTTGTCGCGATAGCTGATGTACCCGACGTGCAGCGCGAAGGAGTCGGTGTCCTGGAGAGCCAGCGTCGGGGAGGGGTTGGCGATGTGCACGCTGTGCGTCGGCGAACTGGTTCCAAAGCCGATCCTGCCGTCCACGTCGACAACGAGGGCGTTCTCCGGCGAACCGTCCGGTGCCGAAAGGCCGTTGGCGATGCTCGCCGCAAGTGCGCGCGGGGTTGAGGTGATCTGCTGGCGCGGCGAGATCGTCACATAACCCGCGTCGGTGGAGCATGCCTGCCCGGTGTCGGGCCGGACGATGACCTCCAGGAACCGCGCCGAGGTGGAGACAAACTGCGGCCCGAAGTCGATGATCGTGGTGAACGTGCCGTCGGACACTGTCACGTTGTTTGAGCAAATCGTCGAGCCGATCTGAGCGCCCCCGCTCGCCGCAGTGAACAGCCGGAAGCGCATGTCGAACGTCCCGCTCACCGCTTGCCCCGCCTCCCGCAGATCTCCCTGATAGGTAAACGCCGTCGTCTGCGCAAGGGCACCGGTCGCGACCACCGTCAGCAATGCCAGGAAGAGAGTCGCCATTCTCATGGGGAATTCCTTTTCGGCCATTACCGAGGTCCCACCGCGATGAACTTGAAATTCGCACGCACGTTGTTTCCGTTGTTCAGGAACACCCGTATGGCGGCGCTGGTCGCCGACACGTCCGAGCAGGTGGCGTACCTGCTGCCCGAGTTGAAATCCCACTCTGCCGACGCCACGACGACGGGTGCGGCGAGAAACGGCGGATTGAAGTTGATGCGTATCTCGCCGCAGCTCAGGTTGGTCACCGTAAATCCGGCCCCTGTGGTGGTCGGCGCCCCGGCGCAGTCCGCCGGCGGCGCGACCGAGCCGCGGACAATCCGCAGGTTCTCGTCGCCCGCCGCGGCAAAGTACTGCCCGCTCGAGCCCAGGCGGACGCTCCCGTGCACTTCGAGCGCCGACTGCGGCGACGCCGTTCCGATGCCGACCTTGCCGCTGCCCAGGGAATTGAGCACAATGTCGCCGCCGGCGCGGGCATTGATGATGGAAAAGTCCGGGTCGCCCGGGGAGCCGTAGCCGACCCACGCGCGTTCAACGTTCCCGCTGTCGCGATAGCTGACGTATCCGACCTGATCGATGGTCGAGTCGGTGTCCTGCAGAGCCAGCGTGGGGGCCGGGTTGGCGATGTGAAGGCTGTGCGTCGGCGTTGCGGTCCCGATGCCGATCTTGCCGTCGTTATCGACGACCAGCGCGTTCGCCGGCGACCCGTCCGGTGCGGCGAGCGAGTACGCAACGCCCGCCGCCGCGGCACGCGGTGCCGGGGTGATGAGTTGACGCGGCGAGAGTGTGACATACTGGAAATTGTCTGTGCAGGGAAGGCCGTTGTCCTGCCGGACGGTGATCTCGAGGTAGCGCGGCGCGGGCGAAACGAATTGCTGCCCGAAGTCGATGGTGGTGGTGAACTTGCCCTCGATGACCGGGACGTTGTTGACGCAGGTGGTCGAGCCGATCTGCGTGCCGCCGGTCGGAGCGTCAAACAGCTTGAAACGGATGTCGTGGTTCCCGCTTGCGGGTTGCCCCGACACCCGCAGGTCTCCCTGATAGTCGAACGCCGTGGACTGGCCAACGGCGCCGGCGGAAAGAGCGGACGAAATCAGAACGGCGAAGTGCCGGGCGAAACGACAGGGAAACAGCGGGAGACGGGATGGGAGTGCAATTCGCATGGAACGCTCCAAAGGACTCGGCAGTGCGCTCAAGCCAAACTCAGATGCTAACACCAACTCCTTGGAATTCAAGACGAAATCGGGTCTTCCGGGGCAGACCATCGGGCACCCAGGACTGAGTTTCAAAGAAGGGCGCGGGGGTCCAAGTTGTTTGTCGGCCTTGGGCGGTCAGAACTACGGTCTTGCCGCACTGCGATGCGTTGCCTTCGCTGCTGGCTCCGCGCGGTGGGAACCGTTGGCATCCGAGTGTGAATCAGCCGGTAGACCGTGCGAACCGTCACGCCGGGACTGCAAGGAGACACGCATGAGATGCCCTGGAGCCGTGGTGTTCGGGTTTGTTGCACTCACCGTTGCCGGGGCGGCGCCGCCGAAGTTTGCAGAGGGGGTGAAGCCGTACATTCGCGCTTCGACGCAGCGCATTGTGCTCACGCATGTCCGCGTCATAGACGGGACCGGCAAGCCCGCCCTGGACGATCAGAACGTGATGATCGAGGACGGCAAGATCGCCGAGATCGGACCGGGCGCGGACGTTGTGTCGTCGGGCGAGACCACCGTGTTTGACATGCGCGGGCGCACGGTTCTGCCCGGGCTGGTGGGCATGCACGAGCACATGTACTACGTGGCGATGCCGAACCTGAACGCGGCGGGGAGGAGTGAGGATCCGATCATCGTGCCGCAGATGATGTTCACTTCGCCTCGGCTGTACCTCGCGTGCGGGGTGACGACGGTGCGGACGGCGGGAAGCGTCGAGGGTCAATCGGACATCAACCTCCGCGACCAGATCGATGCGGGCAGGTTGATCGGCCCGCACATGGACGTCACGGCGCCGTGCCTCCAGGGAACGGGGGGACCGTTCATTCACATGTATCAACTGAAGGATGCGGAGGACGCGCGGCGGTTCGTCAACTTCTGGGCGGATGCGGGGGCGACATCGTTCAAGGCGTACATGCACATCACGCGGGACGAGCTTGGTGCCGCCATCGATGCGGCGCACACGCGGGGTCTGAAGGTCACCGGGCATCTCTGTTCGGTGACCTACCCGGAGGCGATCGCGCTCGGCATCGACAATCTCGAGCACGGCTTCATGGCCAATACGCAGTTCGCGGCGGACAAGAAACCCGACATCTGCCCGTTGTACGACTCGCAGGCATTCCTCCAGCACGCCGAGCCGGACGGGCCGGAGGCCAAGGCCCTGATCGAGGACCTGGTTGCGCACCACGTCGCCCTGACCTCTACGCTGCCGGTGTTCGAGGGTTTCCTGCCCAATCGGCCGACACTCAACCCGCGGGCGATGGACGTGCTGACGCCCGAGGCACGCACGGCGTACCTGTTTCTGCGGAATCGGGTGGCGGGTCAGCCCGCGGAAGCGGCCGGGGAGACGACGAAGATCTTCAAGCGGGGGATGGCGATGGAGCTGGC
>JBGANP010000025.1:0-42120 GCA_044222255.1 Phycisphaerales bacterium | reverse complement strand
GCATGTGTGCCGCGAGGAACATCTGGGGGCTCATGGACGTGATATGAACCACATGGATGTGGATGCCGAATCGCTCGGAGAGACTGACGAGTGCTTGCACGGCGCGATCCTCCGCTTCCAGCGGACGCGTGGCGAGATAATCCTTGTATGAAGTGGCGACCCGCTTGATCGGGCTCGGTCTTGAGGCGCGAGCAATTGCTTTAGCGTCTTCTGCGTGGACGAGGAGTGGTACGTCTAGACGGGCGAGAATGGGCGCGGCGAGTTCCAGGTCCCGTTCGCTAACGGCACCGAAGTCATCGATTCCCGAATCCACCATGAACGCCTTGAAGCCGAGGGCTCCGGCGTTCCACATGGGTTCGAGTTCGTGCTGGTTGCCGGGGACGAGGCCGCCCCAGAAGCCGAAGTCGACAAGACATGTTCCTGCGGCGGCTTCGGCTTCGCCCATGAGCGCGGCGACACTTGTCGCGGCGGGTGAGCAGTTCAGGGGCATGACGACGATGGTGGTGATGCCACCGGCGGCGGCGGCGCGGCCGGCGGTGACGAAGCCCTCCCAGTCGGTGCGGCCGGGTTCGTTGACGTGGACGTGGGTGTCCACGAGGCCGGGCATGACGACGAGGTCGCCGGCATCGAGTTCGGGATAGGTGCCTGGGATCGGGGATGCGGGGGTGCGGCCGTCTTCGGAAGCGAGTTCGATGCGCTCGATAGTGTCGCCGCGAATCAGGATGGAACCGGGGGCGATGCGATTCTCGGCGACGATGCGGGAGCTTCGGATGATGTACGCCTCGTGCGACATGGACGGAGCGTACACGATTTGGCGGGCGGGCACCTATTGTTGAGGTGTGAAGTCTGATGTATCACTTCAGCAGTTCGGGGCGGCACGCGGGACGGCGCACGGGAGTGAGCGCGCGCGTGAGGAAAGAGGGGCGACACGCCCCGTCTCGCTGGGGCGTGTGCTGATCGATTCGCATGGGCGGACGATTCGGGATCTGCGGCTCTCGATCACGGATCGGTGCAACTTCCGGTGCGTGTACTGCATGGAGCCGGATGTGAGGTTTTCGGATGCACGGGAGTTGCTGACGGTGGAGGAGATGGTGCGGGTGGTGCGGGCCTGTATGGCGCTGGGGGTGCGGAATGTGCGGCTGACGGGCGGGGAGCCGACGGTGCATCCGAAACTGGTGGAGATCATCCGGGGCGTGGCGGGGTTGGGCGTGCTAGATCTGGCGATGACGACGAACGGGTCGCTGTGTACGCGCGAGTCGATGCGGGCTTGGAAGGATGCGGGGCTGCGGCGGCTGACGTTCTCAATGGATGCGGTGACGCCGGCGGTGTTCGCGGCGATGACACGATCACATGCAGGAGGCAGAAGTGGGGGAGTCGAATCGGTGATTACCGCGATCGGGCTGGCAGTCAAGGAGGGCTTCGCGCCGGTCAAGGTGAACGCGGTGGTGATTCGCGGGCGGAACGAGCGCGAGGTGCCGCTGCTGGCGAAGCTGGCTCGGGAGATGGGCTTCGAGATGCGGTTCATCGAGTACATGCCGCTGGATTCGGGGCATCACTGGGATCGCTCGCTGCTGGTGCCCGCGGAGGAGATTGTGCGGTTAGCGGGGGAGGGCGCGGCGCTCGTTCCTCTGGATCGCGTGGATTCGCACTCGACTTCGGAGACGTATGTGTTCGCGGATGCACCGAAGGGGCCGGGACGGATTGGGATTATCGCGCCCGTGACGCGGCCGTTCTGCGGCGCATGCTCGCGGCTGCGGGTCACTGCGGATGGAAAGATTCGACCCTGTTTGTTCAGTTTGCAGGAGCACGATCTCTTGGCGGTGTTGCGCGGGCCATCAGGCGACGAGCCGACACGCGATGTGGCACTTGAAGATTCGTTGCTTGCGGCAGTCTGGGCCAAGCAGAAGGGGCATGGAATCAGCTCGGCTGACTTCGTGCAGCCGGATCGGCCAATGTCTGCGATCGGCGGGTGAGGTGATTGCTCCCGTCAATCCCAGATGACCGACTTCCAGATCGGCACATCTTTCTTTAGTCGGTCAATGAACTCGCCCATAGCGGCAAGGGCTTCTTTGCGGTGGGCGGACCAGATGATCACGCGCATCGAGCATTCGCCGAAGTTCACGCGGCCGCGGCTGTGTTCGCAGCGCAGCGCGACCAGCGTGTGCTTTTGCAGGATGTCCTCCGCCAGCACGCGGAGTTGCTCCGAGGCCATCGGCTCGTAATGCTCATAAGAAAGGGCGGCGAGGGTACGACCGTCTTCCGTGGGACGAACGATGCCATCAAAGACGATGGATGCTCCGGCACCTGTTCGCGGCTGGACGGCCGGATGGCCTCGGATTGGGCCATCGACGATGTGGATTTCGATACTCATCCGCCGGACACCATGGCGATGAGAGCGACCTCGTCGTGGGGGCCAATGGTCTGTCCGGAAGACGCAAACGCGTGATTCACAGCCAGCCGACCGACGCCCAGGGCGACATAGGGGGTGAGTGCGGCGTGGTTGGCCCCTAACAGGCGCAGCAACTCAGCGACCGTTGTGGCCGCGTGCGTAGACACAGTCGCCCGATCTTTTCCGAGCGCCATTGCCGCCGGGCCGAAGAGAAGCACAGTCACCTCCATGCGGGTAGTGTATTCTGGCTTGTGCGAGATGGTCCTGTGAGGCCGTGTTTTCGATGTCTTGTCCGCTCGTTCTTGTTCATCATCCTGACATGCCCCGCGAAACTCCCTTCAACTTCGCATTCCGTTCGCCAGCCGAAGCCCTCGCTGCACTGCTGTCGCAGGTCCAGCCGGTGGAGACCGAGTCGGTATCGCTCGCGCAAGCTCCAGGTCGCATCCTGGCTCAGGCCATCATCGCGGATCGTCCGAGCCCATCTGTGGATGTGAGTTCGATGGATGGGTATGCCGTGCGACTTGCGGATCTCGCGATTGCCGAGTTGCCAATCGCGGGAGAGGTTCGCATTGGTCGCGAGCCGCCGCAGTTGCCTGAGGGCGCGTGTCTTCGCATCGTCACGGGCGGGGCGATTCCGGCCGGGGCGGATGCGGTGATCAAGCGGGAAGATGTCGTGGAGTATGGCGATCGCGTTGCTTTGCCGCATGAGGTGAAGATTCAGTCGGGCCAGAACATCAGGCGTGCGGGAGAGAATCTGCTCTCGGGTGCTTCGGTTGCGTTCGGCGGGCGAGCCATCACGCCTGCGATCGGGGCAGCGCTCGCGGCCTTTGGCGTCGCGAGGCCCACCGTGTTTCGGCGCGTTCGGCTTTCGATCCTCACGACAGGGGATGAGGTCGTCCCGCCCGAAATGATGCCGACGCCTTGGCAGCTGCGTGATTCCAACGCCGCTGCGCTGCGTGCGATGTTCCAGCCGTTGCAGTTTGTTGAGATCGTCCACCAGCACATTCCGGATGACCAGGTGATGATGAACGACGCGGTAGCCGCCGCGATCGCCGGCTCTGACGCCCTGATTCTTACGGGCGGCGTGTCGATGGGGCATCGCGACTATGTTGCGGATGCGCTCGCCGCGGCGGGTGTGCGCACGGTGTTTCATGGACTGCCACAGAAGCCGGGGAAGCCGGTGCTGGCGGGGATCGGGCTGAATGGTCGTCCGGTTCTGGCGCTTCCCGGCAATCCGGTCTCGGTGCTGGTCACAGCGCGTCGATCGGCGCTGCCGGCGTTGTTTGCACGCGCGGGCTGTCACGCGGGGGTGGTATGTCCGAGCGGTTCCTCGCACCTTGTTCACCTCGCCAATCCCGATTCGGTTTCCATCCAACTCTGGCATCATCGACTCGTCAAACTCGCGACACCCGGACACGCCGAACTGTTGAGTTCACGATCGTCCGGAGATGTGCCCGGCGCGGCGGGCGCGGATGGCTTTGTCGAAGTACCGCCGAATCAGCAAGGTGCCGGTCCGTGGCCGTATTACTCGTGGGCGGTCTAGTCTCACGTGACGTTCTTCGCAGAATACGGCCTCTCATTCCGAACTGTCCTCATATCATGCCGAAAAAACCATCAACACTCTCCCACACGGATTCCGCGGGCCGCGCTCGCATGGTGCATGTCGGGGAGAAGCCCATCACCGAGCGTTCGGCCACGGCGGAGGCGACGGTTCGCATTTCTGCCGCGCTGGCTCGTGCGATCAAAGGAAATCAGCTCAAGAAGGGCAACCTGCTTGAGGTCGCGCGGCTGGCGGGCATTCAGGCGGCCAAGCGGACGGATGAACTGATTCCGCTTTGCCACTCGCTGCCACTGGATTCGGTTGATGTGCAGGCCGTGCTGATAGCAGGGCGCGTGTGCATTGTTGCTACGGCTCGCACGCATGCACGGACTGGTGTGGAGATGGAGGCGTTGACTGCGGTGGCAGTGGCCGCGCTGACTGTGATCGACATGGGAAAAGCGATCGACAAGGAGATGGTTGTAGAAGGCATGCGAGTGGTGGAGAAGCGAGGTGGGAGGAGCGGGACGTATGTTGCTTCTCCGCGCCCGCCGCGACGCTGAACGGAGAACAATCACACCATGAATCTCGACCAACCCATTCGCGCTGCCGTGCTCACCGTGTCCGACCGTTGCTCCAAGGGGATCACGACGGACACGTCGGGTCCGGCGCTCTGTGAGATGCTACGGACGAAGGTGGGAGCTCAGATCGTGCGGACCGGAACTCTGCCCGATGAGGCGGACCAACTGGCCGCGTGCTTTGCTGCGTGGGCAGAACCTACCGGAGCAGTCGATCTAATACTCTCGACGGGAGGCACGGGACTGGCGCCGCGCGATGTGACGCCGGAGGCGGCGGCCCGTGTGATCCAGCGTCCTCATGCCGGGCTGATGGATCTGGCGCGGCTGCGGTGTTACGCGAAAACTCCGAGAACTTTTCTTTCCCGGGGAATCGCCGGAACGATCAACCAGACGCTGCTCATCACTCTGCCCGGCTCGCTGCGCGGGGCGACGGAAATGCTGGAGGCGATGCTAGATATTCTGCCGCATGCGATCGAAACGCTTCGCGGAGAGGTGCAGGATGACGGACGAGCGAATGCATCGGCAACGACGGGGAAAGTCATCACACATCGCGATTGAGAGGAAGTCCCGGGATGCCATCATCGATTCATGAGAGTGCGGATGCCAGGCGAACGCTGTGGCCGCACGCTTTGTCGCTGTTGATCGTGGCGCTCACGGTCGTCGCACTGCGGGCGGAGGGCGGCATCTGGTGGTGCAAATGTGGCCGATTGTTCCCGTGGACCTCCGACATCTGGTCCGAGCATTGCTCCCAGCATCTGGCGGACCCATACCTGTTCTCCCACATCAGCCACGGGTTGTGGTTCTACGGCCTGCTTATCTGGCTTCCCTTGAAGTACCAGCGACTGCGGTTCTCGTGGGTGCTGCTGGTCGCCACGATCATCGAGTGTGGCTGGGAGATTCTTGAAAACTCGCCCCTCATCATCAACAGATATCGCGCTGCCACGATCTCGATCGGCTACACCGGCGACAGCGTCATCAACTCTATCTTCGACATCATCGCCTGCATCAGCGGCGTCCTGATTGCTCGCGCGTTGGGCTTCTGGAAGACGCTGACGGTATTCCTCATCTTTGAACTGACAACCCTCATTTGGGTCAAGGACAACCTCACGCTCAACGTGATCATGCTGATTTACCCTATCGAGGCGATCAAGCAGTGGCAGTCGGCCGGGCATGTGCTGTAGTTCGAAGCTTGGTTATGCATCAGGCAAAGAGGTCTCGGATGAACGCCACATCCTCCGCTTTCATGGGCCTATCGACACCGGCGCCGACGTTGCATCGGGCCTGACGGGCGTTGCGAAAGCCGGGGATGGCGGAGCAGACGTTCGGATGGGCGAGCACCCACCGGCTCGCGATCGAAGAGAGGGCGGCGGTGAGAGTTTCGCCGGTGAGCGCCTCAATGTGAAACCGCCCCTTGATCGCGGCGAGCTTTGTGCGAACCGCACGGAGAGAATCCGGAGAGAAGTCCTTGCGACTTCCGCGATAGTCGCCCTCGTCAAACTTCGGGGGATTCTCCGGATCGAACTTGTCGAGCAGGATTCCCTGGTCCAGCGGCCCAAACGCGACGAAGGTGCAGCCGTGCTGATCCATGAGCTTCTGCAGGGCACAGCCGGGCTTGATGAAGGCGTCATAGCGCATGTTCGCCTTGCTCTGCAGGACATCTGGCTTCAGAACGGGGATGGCACGGGCGAAGTCGTCATCGCCATAGGCGGATTGGCCGATGGCGCGAATCTTGCCTTCCTTCTTCAGGGCTTGCATGACGGCCGCGGCTTCGGGGAGATAGTCGTGGGTCGCGTCGTCGTAGCCGGGGCCGACGTATGAGCCGTGGTGGCAGTAATAGATGTCGATGCAGTCCACGTTCAGATTGCGGAGGGATTGCTCGCACTGCGCTCGCATGTGGCGCGGCTCGAAGGCGTACGGAGCGGTGCCCTTCATGTGCCCCACCTTGGTGGCGATGATCTGGGAGCCGGGCTGGATGCCGAGTTTTCGAAAACAGGTCGCCAGCATTCGCTCGGCGCGGCCGTTTCCGTAGACATCAGCGTTGTCCCAGTGATTGACACCCGCGTCCAGACCTGCTTTGATGCCAGCGAGCACCTCTGCCTCGTCCACATCCGCCCAACCGATGGGTGCGCCATTCGCGGGAGAAAACGCCGGGCCGCCCATCGTCCAGCAGCCGAAGCCGACTTCCGACACGTTTATTCCTGAGCGGCCGAGGGGACGAAAACGCATGATCACGCTCCAGTGGTTTGCCCGGTTTGAGTCTCCACTCTATGGCCCGATGTTTCAGGGTTTGTCGGTGGAAAATCTCCTGCGTCGCATTCCGGCGCGGGTGTTATCCTGTTTCCCATGTCCACGCCCCCCAACCAGGTAAACGCAACCAGCCAGTCCTTCGACTCGACGCTCCAGGAGCATCGCATATTTCCACCCACCGCGGCAAGCACTCTTGGGTTTCCGAAGTGGCATGTCGCGTCGCTCGCCGAGTACAAGCAGTTGCACGCCCGCTCCATCGCGGACCCGGACGGATTCTGGGCGGAGGAGGCCGCGCGGCTGGCGTGGTTTCAGCCATGGACGAAGGTGCACCAGTGGAACCCGCCGGATGCAAAGTGGTTCATAGGGGGGAAGATCAACGCGTGCTACAACTGCGTGGATCGACATGTGCAGGCGGGGCATGGCGAGGAGATCGCGATCGTCTGGGAGGGCGAGCCGGTCGCGCCGCGTACGGCGCACCCGGCCCCGGATTCGAAGTATGCGCACGATCCCGAGATTCGGCGCCTTACGTATCGCGATCTCCAGATTGCGACCAGCAGATGCGCCGCGGCGCTGAAGTCGCTGGGGGTGAACAAGGGCGATGTAGTCACCATCTACATGCCGATGATCCCCGAACTCGCCATCGCCATGCTTGCCTGTGCCCGGATCGGTGCGGCCCACAGTGTCATCTTCGGCGGCTTCGCGCCAACGGCGATCTCCGAACGGGCCCACGATGCGAACTCCAAAGTGATCATCACCGCCGACGGTGGCTATCGGCGTGGCGATGTCGTGCCGCTCCTGAAGAACGTGGATGAAGGTGTGCAGCTCCTCGCCAACCACGGGCACATCATCAATCACGTTTTGTGCGTTCAGCGCACGGGGCACATCGCGCCGAGCGGCCGATTCGTCACCGGACAGCCGCGCGAAGGGTTCAATCCCGGCACGAAGTGGCACTGGTGGCACGACGCGGTGGATGGAAAAGCATGCTCTGATTCCTGCCCCTGCGAGCCCTTGGACTCGGAGGACATGCTGTTTCTGCTGTATACGTCGGGGTCAACGGGCAAACCAAAGGGGATTGTCCATACCACCGGCGGGTATCTCACATTTGTGAACACAACCGCGCGGCTGACATTCAATCTCATTCCGGATTCTGGTCAGCTCTTCTGGTGCAGCGCGGATATCGGGTGGATCACCGGCCACTCGTATGTGTTGTACGGACTGTTGACCAACCGGATTCCGACGCTCTTGTACGAGGGCGCGCCGAACTTTCCGGCGATCGCGGATCGTCCCGGACTGGGCGAGCGATTCTGGGAGATCATTGCGCGGCACAGGGTCACGCAGTTCTACACGGCTCCGACGGCGATCCGGACGTTCATGAAATGGGGGGATGATCTGCCCGCGAGGCACGATCTGTCGTCGCTCAAACTGCTCGGCACCGTCGGCGAGCCGATCAATCCCGAGGCGTGGATGTGGTATCGCAAGCACATCGGGCGTGACACATGCCCGATCGTGGATACCTATTGGCAAACGGAGACGGGTGGTCACATCTGCACGCCCCTCCCCGGAGCGATCGCGACGAAGCCGGGCTCATGCACGCTTCCGATGGTGGGGATCGACGCGACGATCGTGAACGAGCAGGGGCAGGAGATCGGGGCGAATCAGGGTGGGCTGTTTGTGATCCGCAAGCCGTGGCCGGGGATGTTGCGCGGCGTGTACGGGAATAGAGAGCGCTTCATCTCGAACTACTTCGCCAGAGTGAAGGATCCGGCGACCGGCATGCCGTACTACTTCTCCGCGGATGGGGCAAGACGCGATACCGATGGGTACTTTTGGATACAGGGACGGATCGACGATGTGATCAAGGTCAGCGGGCATCTGCTCGGGACGATGGAGGTTGAGTCCGCGCTCGTCTCGCATCCGGCGGTCGCGGAGGCGGCGGTGGTGGGGATTCCGCACGAGATCAAGGGGAACGCGATCGTGGCGTTTGTCTCGCTGAAGACGCACTGGTTACGAGCGAACAACCGGCAGCCGGACGAAACGCTTAAACGTGAACTGACCGCGCACGTCGGCAAGGAAGTCGGCGCGCTCGCGAAGCCCGATCAGATCAGGTTTACCGATACGCTCCCGAAGACCCGGAGCGGAAAGATTATGCGGCGCCTGCTTCGAGATGTGGCCGCGGGCGTTGAGAAGATCACGCAGGACACGACGACGCTGGAGGATTTCTCGGTAGTGGCGAAGCTGCGGGAAAATGACGAGTAGCGTGTCTCGCGGTCAGGGTTTGTTGAAGGCGTCTTTGATGGGGCTCCCCGCCCGTGGCTCCACGGCGGGATAGTTTTCACCGAGTAGGGCTGCGAGCGTTGCGGCGACCTGGGACTGCGTGACGGGCGGAACGTTCGAGCGAATGCCGAGCGCGGGAGTATCCGGGCCCCAGATGGAAATCCAGATTTGCTGCGCGCCGGATACCTTGGAGTTGTGGTCTCGCCATTGCTTCTGTTCGACGCCTTCGAGCGTGGGAAACGTGAACGGGGGCGTTGTGAGCGGAGCATCGCCGCCGCGACCATGATCGCAGAGGAGGATGATGGAGGTGGTGTCCTTGTAGTTTGGGGTGGATTGGATGAAGTCCCAGAGTTCGCGGAGATAAGCGTCCACGCGGTGGGCGGCGATGAGGTACTGCTCGTAGTTGCCCTCATGGGCCCACTCGTCGGTCTCACCCAGACCGAGGAAGACGACGCGGGGTGTGTTGAGCCTGATCCAATCGAGAGCGGGTCGGAAGAGCATGGAGTCAAAGCAGGAGCCGGACCAGCGGTATGGAGTTTCGGCGCGAGCGGAGTTCCAGAGTTTGATCGTGTCGGAAAGTTTACCGAACGTGAGCGGACCCATGCCGTTGTCCACGGGGAGATTGCATCGCTCGGTGTTGATGATGTAAGGGTAGAGGTCCCATGTGCCGAATGCGGCGACGGTGCCCCTAAACGCGGGCTTGTTCTGCAGCCACTCGAACACGGTTGTGTCTGGGTTCATGACCTTGCGGTTGTCTTTGATCGCGTCGTTTGGAAAGCCGCAGAATGTCTCGGAGTATCCGGGATAGGAAACCCTCCACGGGTTGTTGATGTGGGCGTCGGAGCCAGCGAGGAGATTGCCGTAGATCTGGCCGCGCGGGATGGCGGTGGACCACAGGAAGGGCATGAGCAGCTCGCGGCGGGCTTCGAGGGTGTCGCGCCAGTAGGCGGAGCGGATGGTGTCGATGTTCTTGACGCCGTTCTCTTTGTTGATCAACCGGTCGTCCGCTCCGGTGAAGACTTCTTGCCAGCGGAGGCCGTCGACCATGATCAGAATGACGTTTCTTGTTTTGAGGGCAGGAGTTGCGATCGCTGAATCGGGTGCGATGACCGGCTGGGCGAGAGCGGGCACTGCGAAGACAAGGAGCGTGAGGAACGCGCGGCGGAGAAGCGTTATCATCCGGTCAGGATATCACAGCGGGGGTATCGGCTGCATCGCAGTGTGTGTCGGCATTTCCCCGGTTCGGAGCTATTGCTCTTCGAGTTCGGGGCACGCAGTATCGGCTCCGCCGCGGCGGAGCTCTTCGCGAGCGGCATGGGCGAGTTTGCGATAGCTGGAGCGAATGTGCGCGATCTCGGACTCTTCGAGTTCCTCGAGGTCGAGCAGAGCGTTGTGGGCACCGTTGACGGTACGAATGAGCTCATCGAGCTTGATCTGCATGGCGGCGGTATCGCGGTTCTGCGCGTTCTGGATGAGAAAGACCATCAGGAACGTGATGATGGTTGTTCCGGTGTTGATGACAAGTTGCCAGTTTTCGCTGTAGTGGAAGATTGGGCCAGTAGCGGCCCAGACGATGATGACCAGAATTGCGAGGAGGAAGGCCCAAGGCGTGCCGCTGGCGTTGGAGGCAAAGCGGGCGAGGGGGGCGAAGCGGAGGGTGTGGGGAAAGCGTTGCATGGAGAGAGCGTACCCGCGATGCTCACATGGGTGATGGGCCGTCATACGCGTGGTTCACCGGATCAATGCGGCGCATGGGCTTTTCACGGGTTTGTTCTTCGGTAACGTGGGCCACCAAGCCGGGTGTCCGCGCGATCATGAAGATGCCGTTGAAGACCCTGGGGTCCATGCCGAGGTCGGAGAGGATCGCCCCGAGGGCACCGTCCACGTTGATCGGAAGTGGTTTGCCGATGGCGGCGAAGGCGCGTTCGATGGCGCGGGCGGCACCGATGTGCGTGGACGGAGAATCCGACAGGCCCGCTGCGGCGGCGAGCTCGAAGAGCTTGGCGGTGCGTGGGTCCTTGGTGTGGATTCGATGGCCGAAGCCGCTGATCCGGTCGCCGGAGGATTTGATGCGGGCGACCTCCTCCGCCGCAATGTCATCGAGGGAGCGATTAGACGTCTTGGCCTTCGCGAGGAGCAAGGACATGTAGTGAGCGCCGTCTTCGATCGCTCCGCCGTGGTGTTTGTTGATGGACATGACGCCCGCGGCAACGCTCTGCGAGAGGGATGCTCCGGTGCTGGCGACGGTACGCGCGGCGAGGGCGGACGGGGGCGTCGCGCCGTGGTCGATGCTGGAGACGAGGATGGCGTCCATGAGCTTGCCGACGGGTGCGGTGGGGAGTTTGCCCGTAAGGATGAGATAGACGGCCGCACCGAACGAGACATTGCCCATGAGCGAGGCGATGTCGTGGCCGCGGACGGCGACTTCGTTGGGGCGAATGCGGGTGATGGCGGAGGTCCAGACGGCCCTGCGTTCGGCGTCGGACATGAGCGAGCGGGAGTTCGCGGCGCGGAGCATCTGGACGACGACCGCGGGGAGCTCCCCGAAGGCATCGGCGACAACGGCTCCCGCGGTGCGAAGCGCGGCCACCTTGCCCGCGTGCGTACCGGTATTGCCCTCGATGATCGCGCCGGCGTGTGAGAAGCGAGTGCCGGCGGTTGCGGCTTTGCCCCCGATATAGGCGGCGACCGGCTTGGTGATCTGCTTGCTGGCGATCAGATCGGCGAGTTCCTCTTCCTGCGTGCCGCCGATCTCGCCGAAGACGACGATGGCGTCGGTGGCGGGATCGTCCTGGAACATTTTCGCGACTTCGGGGATGCGGAGGCCGAGGACGGCGTCGCCGCCGATGTGGACGATGGAGGAGATGCGGACGCCGGCTTGGCCGAGGTAGTAGGCCGTGGAGGAGGACATGCCGCCGGAGCGGGAGATGATGCCGACGCCGGTGCCGCCGGGGAGGGGCGGTTTGAACCACTCGCGGGCGGACTCGGCACGGCCGCCGATCATGCCGACGACGGCCTTGCCGGGTGAGGCGATGCCGAGGGTGTTGGGACCGACGAAGCGGGCATTGTGTGCTTTGGCGGCGTGAGCGATCTCCATGGCATCCCAGACGGGGACGCGATCGGCGACGACGACGATGAGCTTGACGCCGGCGCGGATGGCGTCGAGTGCGGCGTCTTTGATACCGGCCGCGGGGACGAAGAGCACAGAAATGTCAATCGTTCCGAGCGCGGCGGTCGCTTCTGCACAGGAGCAAAAAACCGGAAGGCCGAAGACCTCGGTGCCACCTTTTCCGGGAGTAACGCCGCCGATGACATTCGTGCCGTAGTCGAGCATCAGGCGTGTGCGTGCCTGACCTTCGCGGCCGGTGATGCCCTGAACGATGACGCGTGAGGATTCGTTGATCAGGATGGCCATTTACCGCCCCTCCTTCGAGATGCCGGCAAGGTACTGCTCAAGACCCGGGATCTCGAGTTCGACAAACAAGCCATCAATGCCGTCGCGACGGCACTCGACTTCTGCAGCGATCATGTCGGAGTCTTTGCTCAGAAAGGCCTCGGGGGTGGTGGTCAGAGCGGGCTTGCCGTGATCGTCTTTGAGAAGGCCGTTGGAACGGGCGATGATGGCAGGGGCGTGAGATTTCCACGTCGTTGGCTCGATCCAGACGCGGCCGCTCTTGATAGGAAATGACAACGGGTTGGGTGGGCTGGCGAAGGGTGGGCGACGAGGGTGGCGGGGTGTCCAAGTTGCGGCATCACTGGCGAGCAAGCTTCCCGTGCCGCCCTTCGTGGCATGGTGTTGGGACTCTGCGACAAGCGCGGCAAAGCGAGCGGCAATCTGGGAGGGAGGATCGGTTTTGCGGTAGACCTCGACGGCGGCGGGAAGGTTGGCGGCGCGGCAAGCGCCTTGCAGAATGTCCACGGCGCGGTCTTCGGTGTTGCCTCCGAGCCGGATGACAGCGGGGATACTCAAGTTCATTTCCCAGAACGCCTTGGCGAGGCCGTAAGCGGACCAGAACTGCTCCTGGTTGGCGACGCCGGAGCCGGAGCCGAAATAGCCGATCAGGCCGGGCTGGGCGAGGATGATACGGGCGGCGCGATAGACCTTGGCTGGCGATGGGTTGCCCGAAGTGTCGCAGAAGTTCGCGATCGTGAAGCCCTCGTTGGTGATGGCGTCCATGGACATCATGGAGCCGCCGCCGCCTGCGCCGTGGAAGCCGATCAGTCCTTTGGAGCCGGGCTTCGCGGCAGTGTTCATCTGCGCGAAGAAGAACGTGCCGCGGTGGTCTTCCTGCTCGATCCGATAGGCGATGCGTTCGAGCTCGGTGGGCGGGTGGTCGAGCTCGCGGGCGATCTCGATGTTGAGCTCGGGATGACGAAAGACGGCGTAGTCGTCGATGGTGACGCGGCAGTCGGCGGCGATCACGCGGCCGTCGGTGGTGACGACGAGAGGGTTGATTTCCAGCGAACGGGCTTCGGTGGACCGAGCGATGTCAAAGATGCGGCGGACGGCGTCGATGACCTTGGGCTTGATGTCGGTGGCGAGTGGCATGGAGTTCACGGCGGCGGCGAGCGCAGTGGCATCCGGCCCGGCATGAACATCGCATGGAAGGCGTTTGACGCTGGCTGCGCGGTCTTCGATTCCTGAGCCGCCTCCGAACGCGAGGAGGATCACGGGGGCACGCTCCCGGTCGCTAATGGAGAAGGATACGAACATCTCCGAAGCGATCGAGAGTTTCTCTTCTACAAGTACGTGGGAGACCGGGAAGTTGCCAACGGTCATGGCGAGCATGCGGCGGGCGTGGTCGGCGGCTTGCTCTGGCGTGTCGGCGAAGGCGACCCCGCCGATGGCGGCGCGGCCTGTGCTCCAGGATTGGATCTTGACAACAGTCGGGCCGCCCAGTTGCCTGGCGACGGAAGCGGCTTCGTCGGGAGTGGCGGCGGGGCCGCCGCGCGGGACGGGGAGGTGGCCGCGGGAGAGAACGGCTTTGCCTTGGTATTCGTGAAGACGGGCCATGGAGCGCTCGCGGGGGTGTGGGTGGGGGATGGTAACAGGAACCAAGAGCGATTGTGGAGATACGGGGTGCCGGTGTATTGTGAGAGATAAGCAGGCAATGGCGGTGGCGATCGAACCGGGAGTTTCCATGGTCGGCAACACGCGCAGCAGTCCGACATCGGTGGAGGCCGTGAAGTGGGAGAGTGGCCGCTCGGTTCGGGCGATGGAAGACCTGGCCGCGGAGGAGCCGCTGGAGGTACGGGTGCGGGGACGGGCGATTACGGTGACGATGCGGACACCGGGAGTTGTCGATGAGGATGGGACGAGTGTTGAGGATGCAGAGCTGGCCGCAGGCTTTCTGCTGACCGAAGGAGTCGTTCGTTCGGGAGCGGATATCGAGCGGATCAAGCATTGCGTGCGCAACGAGTGGGGAAACGTGGTGGATGTGCTGCTCGCGCCCCTGGTGCATGTGGACTTTGAGCGGCTGACGCGACACGTATTCGCGGCATCGAGCTGTGGGCTGTGCGGGAAGGCGAGCATCGCGCAGGTGCGGATGTGTCATGCGCCGGTTGAATCACTTGTGCGTGTGCGCGCAGAGATACTGCTTGGGATGGTGAGTGCGATGCGGGCGCAGCAGGGAACATTTAGCCGAACCGGTGGTTTGCACGCGGCGGGATTGTTCGCAGCGGACGGTCGGATGATCGTTGTACGCGAGGACATCGGTCGTCACAATGCGGTAGACAAGGTGATCGGCCGCGCGGTGCTGGATGGTGCTGGTTTGGAGGATGCGGTGCTGGTGGTATCGGGGCGGACGAGCTTTGAGATTGTGCAAAAAGCGGCCGGGGCGAGAGTCGCCGTGGTGGCGGGGGTGAGTGCGCCGTCGTCGCTCGCGGTGGAGTTCGCGCGGGAGATGGGGATGACTCTCGTGGGGTTTCTGAGAGAGAATCGGATGAATGTGTACGCAGGGGTGGAGAGGGTGGTGATGGGATGAGTGAGACGGGGTCTATGAGTGTTGGAGATGTGACGCTGGTGTTGCTTGCGGGCGGCGCGGGTTCGCGGATGGGGAAGCGGAAGGACCTCATTCGCGTGTGCGGAATGGGGCTTGTGCCGTGGATGCTTGAACGAGCCGCGTGGTGTGGGCCGACGATGCTGGTGTGCGCGGCGGATGGAACGCGTGTGGAAGGCGAGGAACGGGTAGATGTCGCCGTGAGGGATGAAGTGAGCGGCGAGGGGCCGCTGCGCGGCGTCGTCACCGCGATGGCCGCGTGCCGAACGAGCACGATGGTGGTGGTGCCAATCGACATGCCGGGGATCGGGGCACGGGAACTGGCCTGGGTGGTCGAGCGTGCAAGTGAGTCGCCTGACGCGATGTGTGTGATGACACGGAGAATGGTGAATGGTGCAGAGCGGAGCGAGCCGTTTCCATCGTTCTATCGGAGCGGGTTTGAGGATGTTGCACGCTCGCGTTTACATGCGGGGAAGCGTGCGATGGGCGGTTTGATGGAGGAGAAAGCTGTATGTGTGGTGGATGCGCCACGCGAGTGGGGGGAGAGGGTGTGGGCGAATCTGAATCGCGAAGATGATGTGGAGAAGTTTGAGCAGGACATGATGGGTGACGGTGATGAAGCTACAAACACTACACGCGGGTTGCGGCAGCCCGAACAGGTACCCATAGCCCCATGCCACGATCGGAGAGACAGATGAAGCTGCGGATCAAAGGAAACTCGGTGCGGCTGCGGCTGACACAGCCAGAGGTAGCCACGCTGGCCGCGAATGGTGTTGTAGAAGAGCGGACAGTGTTTCCCGCTGGCGGGGCTCTGGTGTATCGATTGGTCACGGATGGGGATGCGCGGGAGCCAGGGGCTGGGTACAAAGATGGGGTGATCATCGTGTGGATTCCAGCCGCTGCCGCGGCCCGGTGGGCGCGGGGGTCGGTCGTCGGGCTGGAGTTCGCGTCGCCGCTGAACAATGGAGGGGAGTTGCGGGTGCTTGTGGAGAAGGACTTTGCCTGTCTGAATCCAATGCGAAGAGAGAGTGATGAAGGGGCGTTCCCGAATCCGTCGAAGGACAACTGCTCACACGGAGATGAGTGAACAGCATGACGCACGATTTGCAGGTGCGAGATAGTTGTAACGGAGAGCCGCCGATCGATGCGGGAACTCCGGTTGTGAGTCAGACGCCGAAGGTGGCGACGGGATTGCGCGCGGTCGTGAGATCCGTGCAGGTGACGGTCGAGCAGATGGGGATCGGCCGCACAGTGAAGGCGATGGCAAACGTGAATCAGTTCGATGGGTTTGACTGCCCGAGTTGCGCGTGGCCGGATCCGGATGACAAGCGGGCGGGTGCGGAGTTCTGCGAGAATGGCGCGAAGGCCGTGGCGAGCGAGGCGACGCGCGAACGTGCTGATCGGGCGTTCTTCGCGCAGTATTCGGTCAAGGAATTGCTGCGCCGGAGCGACTCATGGATGGACAAGGCAGGGCGTCTGACCGAGCCGATGGTGCTGCGGGAAGGCGCGACGCACTACGTTCCAATCACGTGGCACGAGGCCTTCGCACTGATCGAAAAAGAGCTGAATGCGTTGCCGACGCCGGATGCGGCGACGTTTTACACCAGCGGTCGGACCAGCAACGAGGCGGCGTTTCTATATCAGCTCTTCGTTCGGCAGTTCGGAACCAACAATCTGCCAGACTGCTCAAACATGTGCCACGAGTCGAGCGGGTGCGCGCTTTCGGAGTCGATCGGAGTCGGAAAAGGAACGGTGACGATCGATGACTTCGAGAAAGCTGATTCGATCTGGATCATCGGCCAAAACCCCGGAACGAATCACCCGCGCATGCTGAGCAGTCTGCTGACCGCGAAGCGAAACGGCTGCGTGATCGTCGGTGTAAACCCGCTGCGTGAGGTGGGTCTCGAGGGCTTCGCCCATCCGCAGGAAGTGCTCGGCCTGCTCGGGGTAAGCACGAAGATCGGGTCGCTGCATGTGCCCGTGCGAATCAACGGAGATATCGCGTTTCTCAAGGGCATCATGAAGGAGATGTTCGAGCATGAGGACCGTGGCGAAAGGGTGATCGATCGGGCGTTCGTCGACTCTCGCACAGAAGGATTCGCAGAGTTCGCGGCGGACATTTGTGCGGAATCCTGGGATGTGATCGTTGAGCAGAGCGGTGTGCCGCGTGCGACCATCGCTGAAGCCGCACGCATCGCGATGCGATCCGAGCGGATGATCGTCTGCTGGGCGATGGGAATCACACAGCACGCGAGCGCGGTGGGGAACATCCAGACGATCGCGAACTTTGCCCTTCTGCGTGGGCAGATCGGGCGACCGGGAGCGGGACTCTGCCCAGTGCGCGGCCACTCGAATGTGCAGGGGGATCGGACGATGGGGATCAGCGAGCGGATGCCGCGCTGGTTCATGGAAAAGCTTGGAGCCGAGTTCGGCTTTACGCCACCGGAGAAGGATGGACTCGATGTGGTCGAGTCCTTGCGGGCGATGCACGAGGGGAGTGTGCGGGTGCTGGTCGCGATGGGTGGAAATCTGCTCGGTGCCTCGCCGGACACCCATTTCACGGCCGAGGCGATGCGGCGGTGTTCGCTGACGGTGCAGGTGAGCACCAAGCTGAATCGCGGGCATCTGGTGACGGGGCGGACGGGGTTGATTTTGCCGTGTTTGGGAAGGACGGAGATCGATTGCGCGGCCGGGAGCGAATCGTCCAAGGCACACGGACGGGTCGCCCGTTCCACGCAGCGATTCGTGACCGTTGAGGACTCAATGGGAAAGGTTCACGCATCGAAGGGCGTGCTGGAGCCTGCGAGCGAGCATCTGAGGAGCGAGGTCGAGATCGTGTGCGGGCTTGCTCGCGCGGTGCTGGGTGCGAGGTCGAGCGTGGCGTGGGAGGCGATGAGCTCGGACTACGACCTGATCCGCGATCACATCTCGCGTGTAGTGCCCGGGTGTGAGCGGTACAACGAACGGGTGCGAGAGAAGGGCGGGTTTTACGTGCCCAATGGGCCGCGTGATGGTGTGTTCACCACGCCCAGCGGCAAGGCGAAGTTCGTTGTGCATCCGATCCCGCGATGGAATCTCGCGCCCGACGAGTTGATGCTGATGACGATCCGCACGCACGATCAGTTCAACACGACGGTGTACGGCGAGGACGATCGGTATCGCGGTATCACCGGCGGACGCCGCGTGATCTTCATGAACCGCGACGATCTGGCGCAGCGCGGCCTGAAGTCAGGCGATCGTGTGGACATCACGAGTTGGTTTCCAGGCTCAGAGGGGCAGCCGCGCGAGTCGCGCGTGGCCAGGGCGTTCATGGTCGTTGAGTACGAGATTCCGTTCAAGTGCGCTGCGGGCTATTTCCCGGAGATGAACGTTCTGGTGCCGATCGGAAGCGTGGCCGCTGGGAGCAATCAGCCGGCAAGCAAGTCGATGGTGGTGACGGTGACAAGGAGCTGACGAGTTGTCGCGGCCTTGCACCGTTCTCGCTCACATCAGCAGGTGAGGTTCTTTCCAAAGTCCCCCGGCTCGAACACATGCAGCCCGCCGCGTGTCGTGTCGATGGCGAGGGTGATCGGCTGCCCCGCCTGCAGTTCTCGGGCCTGCACGCGGGCGATCAACTTGTGGTTGTTCGGTGCGGGCGTGAAGCAGGTCAGGTCCATCTGGTCGCCAAGGGGTTCGACAAGGGAGACCGGAAGCGTAACGGTTGAGTGCGTGCCGGCGGGATGCGAGGCACTCACAAGTTCCATCGCCTGTGGCCGGATGCCGAGGACGACGGGTTTGTTGACGTGAGCGCTCAGACGATCGGTCCATGCCGCGGGAAGCGGAATGCGCGTGGTCGGCGGGCCAGAGGGCGACGGGGCGCCCTCGATGAACACCAACTCGCCGCGATGCGACTCGACGCGGCCGTTTAGAAAGTTCATCGGCGGCGTGCCGAGAAAGCCAGCGACAAAGCGGTCCACGGGAGCCCGATACAGCTCCATCGGCGAGCCATGCTGACGGATAATGCCGCCGGACATGATGGCGACACGGTCGCCGAGGGTCATCGCTTCTTCCTGATCGTGCGTGACATACACGGTCGTGGTCTTGAGCCGCTGGTGCAGCGACTTGATCTCGGCGCGGGTCGATCCGCGGAGCTTGGCGTCAAGGTTTGAGAGCGGCTCATCGAAGAGAAACGCCTTCGGCTCACGGACAATCGCCCGGCCAACCGCCACGCGCTGCCGCTGTCCACCCGAGAGGGCGGCGGGCTTGCGGTCCAACAGCTCGGAGAGATGCAGCATCTCCGCCACGGCCGAGACCCGCTGCTGGATCTCGGGCTTGGGAAGCTTGCGCATTTTGAGCGCGAATGCCATGTTGTCGCGCACCGTCATGTGCGGGTAGAGCGCGTAGTTCTGGAAGACCATCGCGATATCGCGATCCTTCGGGTGCACATCGTTCACGACGCGACCGCCGATCGAGATGGTGCCATCAGAAACCTCCTCCAGCCCCGCGATCATGCGAAGCGTGGTGGACTTGCCGCATCCCGAAGGGCCGAGCAGCACGAGGAACTCGCCATCGTTGATCGCGAGATCGAGCGATTTGACGGCGTGGAAACCGCCGGCGGGCTTCTTGCCGGGGTAGATCTTGTCAACGCGATTGAGTGTGATTTCTGCCATGGAGTGTGAAGTCGGAGGTGGGAAATCGGAAGTGGGAAGTTTGAGTGGACGACCAGCAATTCATATCGTACCGACTCCGGAGGAGCGATGCGCGATCATCCCGAGGCCGCGGCTTTCCAGAGTTTGTCGAGATCGCCCGATGAAATGGGGGGCTTGGCTGCCTTTTCGGGGGCGAGCTGCGCCAGCCGGAACTCCTCAAGAGCCCAGCGATAGCGCTCGATGGGCGGCGGAAGGTGCCCGGGACGCATGGCCCACTCGCCCGCGTCGAGATTGACGGTCGGTGCGGCACGCTTGGCTTGCGGGAGCGGGGATTTGGTCTTAGAAGTGGCGGATGGCTCGGCCGCGGAGTCAGCAACGTGCGATACTGCTTCGCTCCCAGCGCACTTTGACGCGGCGGCAACCCAACCGGTGAAACGTTTCCAGTGTGGCGCGACCGCAGCAAGGGCTCCGCTTTCGGACTTGGAGCCGTCTTCGCGCAGGTTGAGCAAACGCTCTCGCATGACCTCCACCCACACGGGATATCGCCGGAGTTGCTCCCAACGTACGGCAGTGAGAAACCCTCGCGGCATGAGATACGCCGCCTGCTCGCGAATGTCCGCGACGGATTCGGCCCAGAGCCGTGGCGTGCCACCCGAGAAGCGACGGGCGATCTGGGCGCGGGCATCAAGAATGCGTGCCAGCGCGTCGCATGTCTCTCTCGCGACCGATGAGAGCCGTCCCCACGCCGCTGTGCGTCGCTCTTCAAACGCGGCCTGCGTGCGAATCGTGGGTTGGCCGTCCATGAAGGTGCGCTCCGCGACGATGCAGGTAAGCTGATCGCGAAACTCCGCCGGGTTGCCGAGCTGCGAGAACTGATTCTGCATAGCGTCCCAGGCTGGATGTGATTCGAGGTAGTACTTCACCTCATCCGAGATCGCAATCGCGAACAGGCGGCGCAGACCGGCGCGGGTACGCGTTTCGGCTTCGAGTGGCGTGGCCGCGAGCGTCAGGGAGACGGTCTGCCCGTCATCCGAGAGAGTGGGGTGCATCACGGCGAGTGCACCGTCGCCATGCGATTCGTAAGTCTCGGTAAGGGTTCCGAAATCCCAAGTGGTCAGGCCGCGGCGGCCGAAGGCAACGCGAGACTCGCTAGCGCGCAGCTGTTTGAGACGCGGCTCCAGTCGCTTGAATAGCGCAGGGAGATCGCGATCAACGGCGAGTTCCTTCGGAACTGCGGCATTGAGATCATCAACAACGCGAACGCGGAGACGAAGGTGCGCGGGCAGGCCGCGGAATGACCACTCGGAGGGATCAATACGGATCTCGTGGAGCACTTCGAGTGCTTCGGAAAGCGCGACGGGAAGTGAGCCGACGGCGAATGTCATCGCTTCGGCGCACGCCGGGGCGATGCCGGCCGCGTCCGCCTTTGCTTCGATGGCCGCACGACGGGGCTTTGCAAGTGTGCGGATGAGTGCGGCGTTGAGATCGGGCAGAAGGCCCGGAACGAGCCATTCGGCTCGCTCCGGTGTCAGCAGAGGCAGAGACGCGAGGCCGATGGTGATCGTGATGCCATCCTCGTCTCTGCCGGGAGAGAGGGCGTACTCCAAGGGGCAGAGCACCGCGTCAGGACCGGTGCCGAGCTCGATTTCATCCGGAAACTTTGCTTGGTCAAGGCCGGGAGTGGCTTCTGGTCGGAGGATGTCTTTGAGCGAGAGGTGCAGAATCGCAGGATGGCTCCGCTCCGCTTCCGTTCGCCAACTGTCAAAGGCGACCGGCTCGCAAATGTCTTGTGGAACGCGCGACTCGAACCACGCGGCGAGATCATCGTCCGACTTCAGTATCTTCTTGCGCCGGAGCTTGGACTCGACGACAGCCGCAGACGCGCGAATCCCACGATTGTGTACCATGAATGCCGCGTCAGTCTTCCACTTGCACGCGGCCAGGGCTTCGCGAATGAAGAGATCGCGGGCTTGTGCGGCGAGCTGCCTCGCTTGTGGATCGGAATGCGCCAGCGTCGCGATGTTTGCACGGCGGCGCGGCACGACGACAATGCCACTCATGCTGACACGCTCCCACGCGCTGGGCTCACCGCTCTCCACATCAAGATGGGCATCGCTGTACTGATGGCGAAACATGTGCCCGGCGAGTTCTTCAACCCACTCGGGCTGCACGCGGGCGACTGTGCGGGCATAAAGACGGGTGGTTTGCACGATCTCTGCGGCCATAAGCCACTTCGGGCCCTTCTTGAACATAACCGAGCCAGGGAAAATCTGGACCACATTGCCCCGCACGCCGCGATAGTCGAACGAGCCGTCGCCCTCGCGACAGGCCACATTCGAAATCAACCCCGTGAGCAGTGAGCGATGGATCGCATCCGGAGAGGCAGGCGTGTCGTTGAGCTTCATGCCCAGGTCTTCGACGACATCACGAATCTGGCGGGCCATCTCCGTCCATTCGCGCAGCCGCGCGGGAGAGACGAACAACTCGCGGCACCACGAGAAGAACTCGCCGCCCGACATGTTGTCGGTGGCGTGGCGGTATTGATCCCAGAGCTTCAAGAGCGTGAGGAAATCGCTGGAATCATCTCGAAACACAGCATGCGCACGATCGGCATCTTGCTGGCGCGACGCGGGACGCTCGCGCGGATCCTGAATGGAGAGCGCGGCGGCAAGCACAACGGTTTCTCCCAGAGCGTTCTCTCGCTCAGCCCCGATCAGCATGCGTGCGATGCGTGGATCGGTTGGCACGCGGCTCATCCGCCCGCCGATGGGCGTGACAATCCCTTCGCGATCGGCTTGTGTGATCGCGCCGAGCTCGAATAGCGTCTCGTATCCATCTTTGACGGCCGCTGCATCCGGCGGATCGAGAAAGGGAAAATCCTCGATGGCGCCGATCTTCAGGGCCTTCATCTGCAGGATCACGCTCGCGAGATTCGTTCGACGAATCTCCGGGTCCGTGAAGGCGGGCTTGCTGGCGTACGTGTCTTCCGAGTACAGACGAATGCACACACCAGCGGCGATGCGCCCGCAGCGTCCGGCGCGCTGGTTGGCGGAGGCGCGGGAGATCGGTTCGATTGGCAGCCGCTGAATCTTTCGGGCTGGGTCGTATCTGCTCAGACGTGCCAGCCCGGTATCAACGACGTACACAATCCCCGGAACCGTGAGCGAAGTTTCCGCGACGTTGGTTGAGAGAATCACACGCTGGCGGCCCGTCGGGTGGAAGATACGGTCCTGCTCCTCATTCGTCAGACGCGAAAAAAGCGGCAGCACATCGGCGTTCAGGCGGCGACGGCGCAGCGCATCGGCGGAAAGCCGGATCTCGCGTTCGCCGGGCAGGAAGACAAGTACATCTCCACTTCCAGCTTGTGTTGAGACAAGCTCCTCAACCGCGTCGGCAACATGCTCGACCTGCACCTCCGGGCGGGCCTGAGTGTCCGGATCTTCGTTGAACGGGTGATAGCGGATGTCCACCGGATACCCGCGACCCGACACCTCAATGACTGGAGAAGTCGTCGGCCGTGAAAGGACGGCGACGTTTCGAGGTGAAGAAGTGGGGGGGCAAGATGCGAAATAATCGGCGAAGCGTTTGGGATCGATCGTCGCTGATGTGATGACGAGCTTGAGATCGGGCCGGTTCGGAAGCAGGCCTCGCAAATAGCCCAGCAGAAAGTCGATGTTGAGCGACCGCTCGTGGGCTTCGTCGATGATGATCGCCGAGTACGCACGGAGGTTTGGATCGCCTGTGAGTTCGGCGAGTAGCATGCCGTCGGTCAGGAGTTTCACCTTTGTAGCGCGGCTGGTCGTGTCCTGAAATCGCACCTTGACACCAATAGTGCCTCCCAGCTTTTCCCCACGCTCTTCGGCGATGCGGGCTGCAACGGCACGCGCGGCAAGCCGCCGCGGTTGGGTGTGTGCGATCATGCCCTTTTCTGCAAGCCCCATTGACAGCATAATCTGCGGAAGCTGCGTGGTCTTTCCCGATCCCGTCTCTCCGCAGATGACGACGACCTGGTGCCGCCCAATCGCCTCGACGATCTCATCGCGGCGAGCGAGGATCGGAAGTTGCGGAGGTGAAGTTGGCGTCTGATGAGGCATGTGCGTGCAGAGTCTCGTAGTTTCCACGTTGCGTGCCCGGTTCAAAGAACAACCCCCGGATCACGATGACCCAGGGGTTCTACAAACGCACGGTCATCATACGAGGTTCTCCGGCCCGAGCGATAGAGAGAATCCGACCGCACATTCGGAACCTCAGACTGTGGTCGGCCCGATAGGTGCAACCGCTCGAGCACGGGCACACATGGCGGCCGGAGTCATCGAATCGCAGCAACCGAGGTCGTGAACATCGCTTAGCGCTGGGAGCGCGTCCACACCGTCTCGCCGCTCACTCTGACATTGCAACTTGCCCGCCGCTCGCGCTGTCTTCGCGGACCCGGGCTTACCCATGGATTCGGGATATTGGACGCGATCTCTGACACGCGTGCGGATAAACTGCCCCAGTTCCTCTGCCCTGTTTCTGCTCACGTTTGACTCGAAAGGACCTCGCCATGAACAACGGTCATCAGCCAAAGTCGGACGCCGTTTGTCCAGTTCTGACAACCGCCAACGGCGCGCCCATCGGTGTGCAGCAGGCGTTGACAGCCGGCCCGCGTGGTCCGCTGCTCATGCAGGATGTTGCTCTGCTCGAGCAGATGCAGCACTTCAACCGTGAACGCATCCCCGAACGAGTTGTCCACGCTAAGGGCAGCGGCGCGTACGGAACGTTCACTGTAACGGGGGACATCACCAAGCACACCCGGGCCGCGATCTTCGGCAAGGTCGGAAAGAAGACCGACCTGTTCATGCGATTCTCCACCGTCGCCGGTGAGCGAGGCGCCGCCGATGCCGAGCGTGACGTGCGAGGCTTCGCCGTCAAGTTCTACACTGAGGAGGGCAACTGGGATCTGGTGGGCAACAACACCCCCGTCTTCTTTGTGCGCGATCCGTACAAGTTTCAGATGTTCATCCACACGCAGAAGCGCCACCCGCAGACCAACGTGCGCGATATGGACATGCAGTGGGATTTTTGGAGCCAGTGTCCCGAGTCGCTCCATCAGGTCACGATCCTCTTCTCCGATCGTGGCATTCCCGCCTCGTACCGGAACGTCCACGGTTTCGGCAGCCATACGTACTCCCTCATCAGTGCGAGCGGCGAGCGTGTCTGGTGCAAGTTCCACTTCAAGACCATGCAGGGAATCAAGAACCTCACGGATGAAGAGGCGACCCGGCTCATCGGTTCCGACCGCGAGACCCACCAGCGGGACCTGTTCGATTCGATCGCCCGCGGCGAGTTCCCCAAGTGGCGTGTCTGCGTGCAGATCATGACGCAGGCGCAGGCGGACACCTTCCGGTGGAACCCCTTCGACCTGACCAAGGTCTGGCCGCACAAGGAGTTCCCGCTGACCGAGGTCGGCATCATGGAACTCAACCGTAACCCGGAGAACTACTTCGCCGAGGTGGAGCAGGCCGCGTTCAAGCCGTCGGCGCTGGTGCCGGGCATAGGCTCCTCGCCTGACAAGATGCTCCAAGCCCGTCTGATGTCATACGCCGACACGCACCTGCACCGTCTTGGCGTGAACCACCATCAGGTTCCGGTCAACAAGCCCCGCTGCCCTGTGATGAACTACATCCGAGACGGCGCTCTCACCGACGCGGCCAACTACGGCTCAGCGCCCAACTACTGGCCGAACACCCACGCCTCGTCCCCGAAGCCAAATCCCGCCTTCGCCGATCCCGCGTGGACACTGGGGCAGACCATCGTTGATCGCTTCGACAGCACCGTCGATCACGACGACTTCACCCAGCCCGGGAACCTGTACCGTCTGTTCGATCCGGCGCACCGCGATCGCCTCACGCGGCGGATCGCCGGCGGGCTTGGTCAGGCACGCAAGGAAGTCCAAATGCGTCAGCTCTGCCACTTCTTCCGGGCCGACGAGGACTACGGCAAGCGCGTTGCGGGACATCTCGGCATCGATCTCTCGCAGATGATGCCGTCGCATATTCCCGCCACTGCTTGAGCCGCGATCGGAGTGGCCGCTGAGTGCGAGCAACGTGATGGTGATTTGCCCCTGGTTGCGCCAAATGCACTTCGCACAGTGCGTGATTCGACATTTCGCGTGCGGCGCAACCACCGAGCATC
Source organism: Phycisphaerales bacterium (assembly GCA_044222255.1). Lineage (GTDB taxonomy): Bacteria > Planctomycetota > Phycisphaerae > Phycisphaerales > UBA1924 > UBA4658. Next base: position 16,294 of record JBGANP010000025.1, on the reverse strand, counting down.
GTCAGGAGCCCGGATGGAACGACGAAGGAATGGGTGCTCGGACTGGGCTTGAGCCACGGCGGATCGCGAACCCACCTCAACGCGGACAGTGGTGGTAAAGCCCTGAGAGCGTTCGAGTGTGTCCGGCGCAACGAAAATACTGCAAGTCGAAGACGGTCATTACTTCGACGGCCGTTTTGCCATCTGGCTCCGATCAATGCTGGTCGGAGCCCCAAATGGTTCATTGCTTGGATGAAAGAACGGTCAACAGCCCGAGAACCACGCGCTTAGGAAGTTGAAGATGTCCTGCACGTTTACTGCGCCCGACTGGTCGAAGTCCGCTGCGGGTACTCCCGCGAACCACACGGAAAGAAACGCGAAGATGTCCGACACACCGACCGAGCCCGAGCAGTCGATGTCGGGCCGGCACATGGTCACGGCCGCAACGTTTGACTGAAAGAACTCACAACCATTGAACACGGCGCAGCGGAACCGGAACTGATTTGCGCACGCGGAGTTCCAAGTAAGTGTCAGTTGTCGTGTGGATTGGCCGCGGACGTATGCGCAGCTTGAAGCGCCCGAGCCAAGCGGCCCCGGAACCGGCACATAGTTTCCGGCGGATTGCGGGTCTTCAATCTCCCAGAAGTACAGCAGATTGGGCTGATTGGTGGCGGTTGCGACCGACAGCACCGTTTGTGCCCCGGGGCAGGCAGTCTGGCTGAGTGGGTGGGAAGTGAACTGGATCGGCTGCGCCAGTGTGAGCGTTCCGAGCTGACTGACAAACGTGCCGCAAGCGTTGGTGATCCGAAGACTGTAGCTGGTCAGATCGCTCGGGCCGACGTTGTATATGCCGAGGTAGGACGACCGTGTCCCGATGTAGTGATCGCTGTCGGTGAGATCGACGCCGTCTTTCATCCACTGGTACGTGAGCGGCTCCGCGCCGTAAGCGACCACGGGCATATCGGCAGTCTCGTTGATGCAGACCGGCACAAAGAGGGGCGGATCGGTCAAGATGCCCGGCGCGCCGAAGTTGAGTTTGGCTGGCTGACTGGCTTCGCTTGAGCACGATGTGGAAACGAGGCAAGTGTAGATTCCGCCATCGGTGGCGAGCGGCGGGGAAAGCGTCAGTGTCGGGGCACGGGCGCCGGAGATTCGTCCGCCATCGGAGAGCGCGATGCCGTTCCTATGCCACCGATAGTTCATCGGGCCGGCGCCAAGTGCATCCACGCTGAACACGGCATCCGAGGTCGGCGTGCACCCGCCATCGATATCGCCGGGCTGGCCAAAGATCATGACTCCTGTTGAGGAGAACGTGAACCAGTCGGTGAAGACAGTTCCGCAAGAGTTGGTCAGCTCGCAGGAGAGGAGGTAAAGCGGATAAGACAGGAAGTCCTCCGGCTGAACATTGGTCAATGTCAGCGTGGGCGTGCGCGCGCCGTTGACCACGGTGCCGTGCGGGAGCACGCCATCTACCAGCGGGTCGGAACTGGAGCTGAAAGCGAACTGCCATTGATACTCAACCGGTCCGGCGTTGCTGCTGGCGGAGATTGAGAACGAGGCCGAGCCGCCCGGGCAGGTGACCACACGCACCGGGGAAGTCGGCGCGAATGTCAGTTCGCCAATGGTCAGCACACACGGCGGGCTGCTCGCAAACATGCCGCAAAGGTCCGTCGCGCGGCAGGAGAACTGGACCGTGGCACTGCCGAAGGCTTCAATCTGGGGATTCTCGATTTTGAGCACCCATGAATTGGCGCCATAGATCACGGTGTTGCCCGGAAGGTAGCCGTCGTGAAGATCGCGCCAGACGGGCGGCATCGCCGCGGCGTCAAACCACTGCCAGCGCAGGTCGAACGGCCCTTCGCTGGCTGAAGATGTCGTGAACTCGACGACCTGCGCCCTGCATCCTGTCGCCGCGGGCGGGTCCGGGATCGTGAGGCTTGGGGCAGCGCCGAAACACGTCGGCCCGGCGGGCTCGAGCGTGGTCAGGAACATCTCCACCGGCGCGCTCGGGCATGGGTGCTCGCCGACTGGCAACGCGGCATCGTCGAAATATTGCGAGTCGCGGAAGTTGTACGCGAGCAGTTCCCACTCGTTCACGCTCGCGAGCGTCTCGCCCGAACTGCGGGAGAGCAGCCCGTTGGGATCGGCGCAGACCGTCGCGCCGAAGGGCGCGATCGCGCGGTCGTTGTTCCAGTCCACTTTCCCCTGGCTCGGGACATGGTTGAGGCAGGTGTACAGCACGTTGTGTTCATTCGTGCGGAAGCACCGCCCGTGGTTGGTCGGCGGATCGAAGCACGGGCTCTCGGTGATGCTCGCCCGCATGACCACTGGCACCATATAGCTGTGCGGATGCTGGATTCCCAGCGATTCGTCCAGGGAGTTCTCAGTGAGTGCAGGCGGCTGGCAGTCGGAATAGTTGAGCAGCAGGCTCGCGGTTCCGCCGTAGTTGCGAACCCCGGCCCACAAGTAGTTCATGATGCTGTAGTGATTCGGGTTGAAGTTCTGGCTGGCATCCGCGCCGCCGTGAAACAGGCCAAGCGTGTGCCCGAGTTCGTGCATGAACGCCGCGGCCCGGGCATCTTCGATCGAGCGCCCCGGCGGAGGGTTGAAGCCCCCCAGACCGATCATGAAGTCATTGGTGGCCTCCCGTGCTCCATCGGTGCCGTTGTCGATCAGTTCGGCCCGGCCCAGCGCGCCCGGGAGCTGGTTGACGCAGAGGCAATATCGGAAGGCCTTGGCCTTGGCTTTCCTGATCGATTCCCAGTCAAGCTGTTGGCGTTCCTGATAGGTGCCGAAGTACACGGCCTTCACGGCGTGGAACTCCTCCCAGCCGCGATTGATCGTGAAGTTCCCGTCAACCTGAAGATCGCCCTCGTCGATGTCGACGTGCAGCGTGACACCCGGAAGTGCGCCGGGCACATCCGGCACCGCCGGTACTGGAGCGTTGTTGAACACCTGCACGACGCGTTCGATCGCGGCGAGGCTCACCTGCCCGGCAGTGCCATCAACCTCCACGTACACGTCCTTTTTCAGCGGGTTGGCGTCTGGCAGCATGTACCGTGCAACCTGGCCGTGATAGAGGTAGGGGATGCCGTTGGTCTCCCAATCATCGAACAGACCGTCTCCGTCGCAGTCCTTGCGCAGGTCGGCGACAAAGGCGACAGGCAGATTGTTGCGCGTGGCATATCCGGCGATCACCTGCCCGTCCATCGAGATGGCGTAGATCTCGCGGAAGCTCCACCCGGTGACATCCAGGCCGTGGTCCTGCAGATAGGTCAAAAGCGAAGACGTGATCCCTCTTGAGTTGATCCATGCGAACTGAGTGCCGTCGATGAACGAGCAGCGCCCGCCCCAAGTCTCCCCGTCGGCGCTGATCGCCTGGGGCGCGGTCACCGTCGCGCCGGCGATGGTGAGTTGAACCGTGCCGGCTGGACCTCCGCTGAGCGGGCCGCGCCATTTGATGGCGCGAAGGATGAAATCACTGGGGGAGAATATCTCCACTTGGGGCCCGACAACGACGTTGCCGTCGGCGCTCACGCCGGTGGGCGCGTCCATGGGGAGCGAGGTGAGCGTGCCGAACCGCCAATGGTACGTGCCTTCGGTGCCTGGCCCGCCGGGCACGTGATAGCCCACCACTGTCGTGCCGTCGGCGCTCAGCCCGCGAGCCTCGCCCACAGGCGCGAAGAACTCGCCGACGGTGCCGTTGCTCCGGAAACACCCGCCCCACTGTGCCGAGTTGGTAAGCGACCACGAGCCCGCAAACCACACACCATCCGCCGCCAGGCAGTTGGGACCGACGCGGTCCTCCAGCGGCGATCCGTGAATCTCGGTCACGCCATTGCGGTCGTAGCGGTAGATGCCCTTGTCGGCGGCCCTGTAGTAGTTGCCGACAATGACGTTTCCATCCTCGCTCACGCCCATCGCATCGGAGCGCAGCGTTCCCGCAGGCATGCCACCGATCTCGGAGTACCCGATTGCCGGCGACCAGACGAATGCCTGCCGATCTCCCGGAAACCCTGCGAAGCCGACGATGGTATCGCCTTCGAGGCTGATCGCCTGCACGTTCGGGAGCCGCCCCGAGCCGTCGCGCGGAATCGCGTAGAGTGACTGCGCATGGACGGGGGTCGTTGAGACACTGGCCAGAAGCGCGAGAGCCGCCGCCCGGCAGATGCCCGCCAAGTGATTTGATGAACCGGACATGCTCGGACGCATCGTCGCCTCCTTAGTTGCGCACCGTCGCCACTCCGGCCGTGCGCCGATTGGCCCACCGATGCCTATCTCCCAAGGCGCCGGTTCTGAGGCGACTACGCATCGCGAACCGCGTAATTTCGGCCGGCGGTACCCAAGGCCAGATCCAGCCGCGCCGCCGATCTACGGCAACGGGCCAGCGGGCGCGACGAGACTGTTGAACTTCGCACGCCACTCTCGGGCTAGGGCATCGCGGCCCAACGCGGGATGTGCCGCGTGCCACGACTCGTTCAGAGCGGTGAACGCTTTGCACATCTCCGCGCGGTACCCATAAGAGTGCTTGCGCTCCGCACCAATCGTGCTTGCCTCTTGGAGATTCAGCTCGGCCTCTGCGAACAATCCCAGCCCGATCTGTGCCCAAGCCGTATCGATGAGATAGTTCCCCAGATTCCTTTCGTCATCGGGCTCGAAGACGAGCCGCGCGGCATCCTTTCCCTCCTCCAAAACCCGAAGCGCATCCCCGTATTTGCACGTCTCCACGAGCAATCGGCCCAGCCGCGATCGGGTTTGCAATGTCAGAATGTTCGCATCGCCCCGTGTTCGTTGGCGGATTCTCAGCGCTTCAGCGAACAGGAACTCCGCCTCATCGCCCTTGCTCCGACTGCGGAGCAACTCCGCAAGGTTGACGATGCAAACGACCGTTCTGCGATCATCGTTGCCCAGAGTGTGTCGAGATTTCTCAAGCGATTCTCGCAAATAGGGCTCGGCCTCGGCTCGCCTGCCCAGGTCCATCATCAGTATTCCAACGCCGCTGAGCGAGTCGAGCGTTTGCGGGTGCCACTCCCCCAGCACACGCCGCCGGCGCTGGAGAGTATCGCGAAAAATCCGCTCGGCATCGCCGAACCTGTGCTGCATCCGGAGCAACACCGCAAGATTGTTCGCGGTGGTCAGAGTCTCCGGATGATCTTCACCGAGCAGCTTGCGGCGCAGTTCGAACGCCTCGGTCAGCAGCACATCGGCCTCGCTCAGCCGATCCAAGTCGACCAGCATCGAGCCGAGATTGTTCAGTGATTGAATCGTGTCGGGATGACCAGCGCCGAGTGTCCGACGACGCTTCTCCAGTGCCTCGCGGAGCAGCCGCTCGGCGGTTGCCCACTCTCGGTCATCGCTGCAGAGCATGCCGATGGTCGAGAGTGTTGCGATGGTGTTCTGATGGAGGTCGCCCAGCACCCGCTGCTGAACTGGAAGCACCTGCTCGAAGGTGGTTCTCGCCTCGGCGTGACGTCCCTGGGTGTTTCTCAAAAATCCCAAGGCGGTTTCGGCGCGGAGCGTCACGGCGTGAGCCATTCCAAACCGGCGTTCGCACGCGTTCCGTGCTCTCTGAATGAGCGGCTCCGCCGCTTCCGGCTTCTGTTGACGCAGGTGCAACATGCCCAGTTCAAGCAGCGAGTCCAGCGTCTCCTCGTTCGAGTCAGTCAGTTCTTCCTCCCTGATGCGTAGGGCCGTCTGTTGCGGCTCGACAGCGCCCGAGAGAAGTCCCAGTTCCTTCATGGTCGTGGCCGTCGTCTGGAGCAGCCGCGCACGCACCAGCGGCTGATCCGCGAACTGCCCGTCGATCGATCGAATGGTCGGCTGAAAAAAACTCCGTTCAATCGAATCAAGTGCCAGCCCGGTGAAGTCCGCTTTGGCAAGCATCTGGTCCGCACCCGCGACGCGGGCGTCAATGTCTGGTAATCGCAGGCCCGATCGCGCGGCCTCCGCCCGGATACGTTCCAGCAGTCCCGATCGAAGTGTCACTCCCATCTGTTGCGGATCCACACTCCTGAGCTGCTCGCGATGGAACTCGACCGCCTGCGCCAGTTCCTCCGCCCGCTTTGCCGCCGTCGCCTCGGCTCGTTGAGCGGCCGCACTTGCATCATCCGCTGCTCTCCTCGCACGCGTCTGCCCGATTGCGAACGCCATGGTGGCCCCGGTGCCAAGAAGCACAGTGACAAGCACGGTCGCGCTCGCGGCGACAAAGCCCCTGTTCCGCCGCGCGAACTTTCGCACTCGATACGTGATGGTCGGTGGTGTGGCGAGCACGGGCTGATGATCAAGATATCTCGCGACATCCTGCGCCAGGTCTCCCGCCCCGCCGTACCGTCGCGTGCGGTCCTTTTCCAGCGCTCGCATCGCAATCCAATCCAGATCACCCTTGATGATTGTCGTCAATTTGCTCGGCTCGAGAAGTCTGGCCGCGGCCACACCCGAAAGCGCTTCGCCCGACTCGCCGAGGCGTGTGCTGGGCTTGGGCGGGTCTTCATCCCGAATGATGCGCTGAATGTCCCCGTACGCCGCCGAGCGCAGACGCGCTTCGTCAAACGGCGTTACGCCGGTCAGCAGCTCATACAGCAGCACGCCGAGCGAGTACACATCCGTTCGGGTGTCGATATCCGCGCTCCCCGCGGCCTGCTCCGGCGACATATAGCCCGGTGTTCCGAGCAGCGCGCCACGCTCGGTGAACTCCGTCTGCTCGCGCTCGCGAGCATTGGTTGCCTTGGCGATGCCAAAGTCGATCACCCGCGCGGTTCTCACGCCGTTCTGCTCGCTCACCAGAATGTTGCTGGGCTTGAGATCGCGATGGATGACTCCCTTCTGGTGTGCGTGCTGGATGGCCGCGCAGACTTGCAGAAAGAGGTCGAGCCGATCGGGGATGCCCAGCCGATGCCCATCGCAGAAGGCTGTAATGGGCTCGCCCCGCACGAACTCCATCACAAAGTAGGGCCGTCCGGTCTCAGTCGCGCCGCCGTCGAGCACCCGAGCGATGTTCGGATGATCCATCACAGCCAGCGCTTGCCTCTCGGTTTCAAAGCGTGCGACCACCTGGCGGGTGTCCATCCCGAGTTTGATGATTTTGAGCGCGACCCGTCGCACGACCGGTTCGCGCTGCTCCGCCAGAAACACACGCCCGAATCCGCCCTCTCCGATCTGCTCCATCAGCACGTATCGCCCGACCACCGTCCCCGGAGCTTCGCCGTGCCCCGCCGCGGCGCGAGCGTTGGCAGGTGTGGGCCGATCCATGAATCCCCCAGCACGCTCCAGCGCGCCCAGAAGACTCATCGCCTCAGTCCGCGACGCCTCATCCGGACATGAGCGATGAACAAACGCGGCGCGCTCTCGGGACTCGTGCCGCATGGCCTCCGCGATCACCTCCGCGATTCCATCCCAGTTCGGGTTCTCCATGCGTGTCTCCGGATGGTCCGCCGCTATTCCCCTCTGACTTCTATTCCATCCAGTTCCCGTGCCAGCCAGGCACGCGCGAGGATCCAGTCGTTGTTGACGGTTCGATCCGAAACACCCAGAGCCGCCGCGGTCTCCGACACCGTCAGCCCCGCATAAAAGCGCAAGCGAACCACCTCTGCGATTCTGGCCTCTTTCTCCTGAAGGCGCCGAAACGCCTCGTCGAACGCAATAATGAACTCTCCGCCCTCGCGTTCAGCCATGGCGAGATCGGCGACATCCCCGATGGCGTCCAGCGACACCTTGCCCAACCTGCCACCCCGTTTCACCCGCCCACGCGACCGAGCGTGCTCGATCAGAATGCGGCGCATCGCTTCCGCCGCGGCGTGCAGAACCAGCCCCCGATACTCCGAGTCCGCCCGCTGGTCATCGCGCAGCCGCAGAAACGCCTCGTGCACCAGGGCGGTCGCCGTGAGTGTGTGCCCCGTGCGCTCTCCTCGGAGCTGAATCTCCGCGATCGCTCGCAAATGTGCGTACACAGACTCCATCAGACGCTCGCGGGCGTCATGGTTGCCGTCCGGGTTGGGAACGGTGTCATTCACGGTCGCATGATAGCTGCGATGTGAAAAAGGTTGCCGTCGCACGAGGTCTGTTTCACAGCACGAGTTCGAACGGATTGAGACGAATGCACCCGGGAAGTGAGACGGCGAGTGTATTCGATGACTGGAGGTGCTCTTCGCAACGGTCGCAGCGGTGTCGGGTTCGACAGAAGATGTGTAGCACCCACGAGAGTGTACGACGAGAAAACGCCGCGCTCTCATATCGCCCCGGTGGTACATCTGTGTCAGCTACGAGCTTGTGCGTACCGTCACGGCATGTGCGGCCGATTCACCCGTCTCTACACCTGGAGGCAGCTCCACGCGTTGTACTCGCTCGTCGGCGTGGACATGACCTTGCCGCTGCTCCCGAGCTACAACGTCGCGCCAACGCAGCCATCGCTCATCATTCGGGCCGCGGAAGCTGGCCCCGAGACCGCGATGCTTCGATGGGGGCTGGTGCCGTCTTGGACCGAGGATCTGTCCTTCGGCTCCCGCGCCATCAACGCCCGATCCGAGGACGCTGCCACAAAGCCATCGTTCCGCGCGGCGTGGAAAACGCGGCGATGCTTGGTCCCGGTGAGCGGCTTCTACGAGTGGCGGGGCGTCAAGGGCGGGAAGGGCAAGCAGCCGTACCACTTCACAGTGACCGATTCGCCGGTCTTTGCGTTCGCCGGTCTGTGGGAACGCAACGACAAGGCGGTACCGAACGAGCCGCTGGAGACGTTCACGATCCTGACGCGCGAGCCCAGCGAGTTGATGGCCGAGTTCCACAACCGCATGCCCTGCATCGTGATGGCCAAGGACTTCGATGCGTGGCTGGACCCCGCACAGAAGGAACCGCCCGCGGACGTCCTCGCGCCCTTCCCATCCGATCGCATGACCGCGACGCCGGTCAGCACGTGGGTGAACTCGCCGGCTCACAACGATCCCAAGTGCATCGAGCCGGTGGCCGCAGCGGCAGACGAGCAGTCCGATCCCGCGAGAGACGCTGGCAATTCTGACGGCGGTCTGTTCGTCTGATCGATGTCGCTTTGGCGCGGCCGTCATTACCGAAAATCCCGCGACACCGGCTCTGTGATGGTCTGGAACTCGACCGCATCGCGGAGATTGACGATCCGCCGCACCATGACATGCACCACCATCCCGGCACGCTCCACGGTTCCCCATGCCACCACCGCCACGCTGTGCCGTGCCGCCTTGCGGAATCGTTCGTACACGTTTGGGAACAGGATGAGATTGGATGCCCCGGTCTCATCCTCCAGCGTCATGAACACGATCCCCGCCGCCGTGCCCGGCCGCTGCCGGACCAGCACCAGCCCGGCGATCGCTACCGGCTTTCCGTGCGGTGAGGCGACTGGATCGCGCAGGTGCGCCGCCGTCACCACCCGCAGCGTGTTCAGCTTGTCCCGCACGAGCGAGAGTGGATGGGCTTTGAGCGAAAGCCCGACCGAGTCGTAGTCATGCTTGATGGCGCGGCTCAGCGAGACCGTCGGCAGTGTGGCGATCGGTTCATCACTGGCCGCGTCCGTTGCCATCGCATCAAAGAGCGGCAGCCGTTCATCTTTGAGCCGCCGCAGATGCCAGAGCGCGGTCTGTCGATCTAGCCCCATTGTCCCGAAGGCATCCCCGGATGCGAGACGCCGCAGCGCACCCACTCCGATCCCGCTGGTACGCCACAACCGTTCAATGGAAGTGGCGGTCCCAACTCGCGCCCGTGTTGCCACGATCGCCTCCGCATCTTCCTGCCGCAACCCATCCACAAGACACATTCCCAGCCGGAGCGCGGGCGCATCAACTGCTCCCTCCAGCGTGCATTCCCACCGGCTTACGTTCACATCCACGGGTCGGACCACCACGCCATGCTCGGTCGCATCCCGGACGATCTGCGCCGGGGCATAGAACCCCATCGGCTGCGAGTTGATGAGCGCGGCCGCGAACGCCGCCGGATAATGCCACTTGAGCCAGCATGAGACGTACACCAGCAGCGCAAACGAGGCCGCGTGGCTCTCGGGGAATCCGTACTCGCTGAACCCCTTGATCTGCTCGAAGCACCGCTCGGCGAAGTCCTGTGAGTATCCGCGTTCGATCATCCCTGCCACGAGTTTGGCCCCGAACTGGTAGATCAGCCCACTCTTGCGCTTCCACGCCGCAATCGCGCGGCGGAGCTGGTCCGCTTCCCCGGGTGTGAACCCCGCCGCCACGATGGCCATGAAGGTCTCTACTCCGTTCCGGCGGCGGAGATAGGGGTGGACCATGTCCCCTTGGATCGGTCCCGGCCGCACGATGGCGACTTCGATCACAAGGTCGTAGAAGCACCGTGGCTTCAAGCGCGGCAACATGGACATCTGTGCCCGCGACTCGATCTGGAAGACCCCGACGGTGTCGGCCTTGCAGATCATGTCGTAGACGGTTGAGTCTTCGGCGGGGACCGTCGCCAGTGTCAGCGGTCGTCCATGGAAGTGCTCGACGATCCCGAAGCACTTGCGAATGCAGGTGAGCATCCCGAGCCCCAGGCAATCCACCTTGAGCATCCCCATCGCATCGATGTCGTCCTTATCCCACTCGATGACTGTCCGATCCTCCATTGCCGCGTTCTCGATGGGCACGCTCTCGCTGAGCGGGCCGCGCGTGATGACGAATCCGCCGACGTGTTGCGAGAGATGCCGGGGGAACCCGATGAGTTGCTCGGTGAGCGCGACGACCGCCTGAATGGTCCGATCTCCGGGATGGAATCCCGCCTCCTGAATCTGCTCGGGCGTGACCACGCCGGTGTGCCACCAATCCAGACACTTGGCCAGCCGATCGACGGCATCCAGCGAGAGGCCCATCGCTTTGCCCACATCGCGCACCGCGCTCCGTCCCCGGTAGGTGATGACCACTGCGGTGAGCGCGGCCCGGTCGCGGCCATACTTGCGGTACAGATACTGAATGACCTCCTCGCGCCGCTCATGCTCAAAGTCGATGTCAATGTCCGGGGGTTCGTTCCGCTCCCGACTGAGGAACCGCTCAAACAGCACATCGATGCGAGCCGGATCGACCGATGTCACCCCCAGCATGTAGCAGACGGCGGAGTTGGCCGCCGCGCCGCGTCCCTGACAGAGAATGCCGAGTGACCGCGCGTAGACCACGATGTCATGCACGGTGAGGAAGTAGGGCTCGTACTTGAGTTCCGCGATCAGCGCGAGTTCGTGCTGTATCTGCGCCTCCACCTTCTCCGGCACCCCATCGGGATACCGCTCCGCCGCGCCCACCCGTGTGAGCGTGGCGAGGTGTTCGGCGGGGGTTGAGCCGACGGGGATGACCTCGTCGGGATACTCATACCGCAGTTGATCCAGCGAGAACCCAGCACAGCGGCGGGCAATCTCCATGGTTCGGGCAATGGCGTGTGGGTAGTCCCGGAAGAGATGCGCCATCTCCTCGGGGAACTTCAAGCATCGCTCGGCGTTGGAGAGCAATCGCCGCCCGGCGGTCTGGATCGTGCAGCCGTGCCGCACGCACGTGAGCACATCCTGCAAGGCCCGCCGCTCCAGCGTGTGGTAATGCACGTCATTGGTGGCCACGAGGGGTATGCGGAGGCGGTTAGAAAGCGCGGCCAGCTCGGCAAGCCGTGCTGCGTCGTCGGGGCCGAACGCGCAGGAGGCCGCGAGCGAGAGCCGATCATCCGCGAACAAGCCGCGCAGCCGCTGGAGGATCGCCACAGCGTTCTCGTCGGCCTGCTCGGGCGGGATGGCGATCGCGAGCAATCCCACATGCAGTTCCTCCAGATCATCCAGCGTGAGTCGGCACTGTCCCTTGGGCGCACGCCGCTTGCCGAGTGTGAGCAAGCGGCACAGCCGCCCGTACGCGGCCCGGTCGGTCGCGTACACGATAAGCCCGGTGGGTGCGCAGTCCGCCGGTGGTTCGCCGTGCATCGGCCACCACGCCTCGGGCCAGAGGGACAGCCGCGCGCCGACGAGCAACTGGATGCCCTGCTCTTTGGCCGCGACATGGGCGCGGACGATGCCCGCGAGAGAGTGATGATCGGTGAGCGCGATTGCAGAATGACCGAGCATCGCCGCCGCGATGACCAACTCTTCCGGATGGCTCGCGCCGGTCAGGAACGTGTAGTTGCTGGTTACCTGGAGTTCGGCGTACTCCGGCTCGCCGGGAGCGCGAACACGCCTCACGGGCACTTCATCCGCGCGAGGCGGTGATTTGGCAGGATGCGGGCGACGATTGGGGTCGGGTACTTCCGGCATGGTTCACGCCCACAGTCCATGCACGAACCAGCGATTCGTGTTCGTCTCCCGAAACACCCAGAGCCAGCGGCCGCGCTCGTCCTGCACCTTGAAATAGTCGCGGGCCATCGCCAGATCGGGCGCAGGACCGCCCGATGCGTGCCACCACGCCTCCGCGATGCGCTCGGGGCCGACGGCAGTGGTCACGATCAGATCGTGGCCGCGCCACGCGATCCGCCACGGGGGTGAGTCACCCGAGCCGGCGATGGTGCGGATGGATTCCGGGTTGGGCAGCAGAAGCGTGGGGCGATCCAGCGTGGCGACCGGTGGAGATGGCACATGCCGAGCATGACGCGGCACAATCCGCCACGACCGTTCAGGGATATGGGTGTCGTGCAGCCGGATCGTGCAGACCCGCTCGCGGCCGATGCGATTGGCGATCGTGTCGCAGAGCCGCTCGACTTCCGCCGGGGCTTCGTCATTCTCGTCGGTTCCCACACCCACCCACGATGTCGCCTGTCGATCCCGCAGCCGCGCCCACGAGGGCACATCCATCTCTACGCGATCGATGCCATTGCCCATCGGAATGCGTTCCAATCGCGGGGAGAGCAATGACCACAGATGCTTCACGTCCCGACTCGGGCGGCCGACGATGACCTCCACCACGATCGGGTCCAGACGGGGGCGATCGAATGTGGTGCGGAGTCGCCGCGCTCCCGCCGAGTTCGTGGTCAGCGTCTCCACGACCGTCTCCAGCAGACGGCGCACCACGATCCCAAGCACATGCAGATCGGTGGTCGGACCATCCAGCACTCGCTCCGCCAGGATCGGCTCGCGCGGCCGCACCGGCTCGATGGTCTCGGTAGCCAGACCAACCGCACGGTCCAGCCGGTCCAGCACCACCAGCCCGAACCGCGACGGGATCGTCGCCCGGGGCAGGTTCATCAGTTCGCCAATGCGGACGATGCCGACTTCCGCGAGCATGACAACCGTGGGTTCAGCGAGCCGGAGTGCCCGGATCGGTAGAGGCGCAAGCGCGGCCCGGATGCCCGCGCGATCGTCGATGATCGGATTCCCCTGCACGAAGCGAGCCAACGACCACGCTCCCGCGAACGTGGGCGCGACCGCAGCGGATGCGACACACCCAAGCCGCTCGGTTTGCTTGAGCAGCATTTGCACGAGCCGCCGCTCGCCCCGGAACAGATGCCCGCACCCGGTGATATTCAGCAGCAGCCCATCGGGCGGGTCCACCGCCACCAGCGGCGAGAATCGCACCGCCCACCGCGCCAGCGATTCCAGCGCGGCCGCATCCCGATCCGGGCGCAGCGGTTCGATCCGGACGTGCCCAGTGCGAATGAGGGCGCGGGCATCGGCGACCGTCATACCGACCGACACGCCCGCTTGGAGAGCGCGACCACAGCACGCCGCCACGATGGGCCGTTGCCGCTCCGTGCGCACCAGCAGAATCGTCTCACCCGGCGCGGCGGCCCGGCCACGCATCCGATCGCGCCGATGCAGCAGATCGACCGGCCACATCGGCAGGAACAGCGAGAGCGCCCTGAGCATAGTTCCACTCCACCTCGAATCGTCCGAAGTCAGAGGACGATCCCGAGCGAGGCCGCACTCCCTTGCAGCGCAGAAGTTCCACGATCCATCGTGGTGACTTGGTTGGTGACAATGTCGGAGAGACCACCCAGCGGGTGGCCGCGGCGCTGAGGACGCGCCGCTCGTGCGCGGGACGCGCGAGTATCCCGATAGTGCGGCCGGACTCGGCTGCGAGTTGCAAACGGCGCGACCCCGCCATGTCCAGCCCGCTCCCATCCGCGATCACGGCGCGGACGGCGGAGCAGCGGAGCGCGACATCGATGCACCAGAATCGCGAATGGGAATCCGGCGGATCGACCCAGATGCTGCGCGGCAGGACATCGCCGAGCAGAGTGGGGTTGGGCCAGCACGCGCGGCCGATCCAAACGATGGGGCCGCCCGGTTCCGAGCCTGATGGTCGTTCGTTGGCGCGGATGAGCGCACGAGCCGTGTGCGCCAGCGCAGCCACAGGGGCCGATGGGTACATCGCAGACGCACTAGGTGTGGGCTCGGGCTCGAACCATTCATGCACGCCGCCGGGCCAGACCTCCGGGCGCGATGAATCAGTCCCGCGATCGTTCCACCCAAGATCGACTGAGCGTCCGGGTCTGTCCGGCGCATCCCTCCGCTCTAGCGCGGAGATCGCCTGCACGAGGGCCTGCATCTGGGCGGAATTACCGCGCCAGTGGCCGAGAGAAAACATCCGTTCAGACTCCGAACTCATGTTCCGAGTCTACATCCAAACACATGCCGTTCAAGCGATTTGTTCGCAGATTGGAAGGATCATCTGTAATAGCTTGTCCCGCATGGATTTAGACGCCGAAAATTACTGAAAAACCCTTGCGGCATACAGCAGACGAGATGTATCTGGCCGCTACGGGTTGGGCGCGGGACGTAGCGGTCGATGTTCCATGTAGGGCCGTCGCGACGAGCGTGCTCGATCGGTCATTGCCTCGTACATCGACGAGATCGTCATCGAGCCGGGCACCAAGTCCGGATACATGGCGGTCAACGCTGGACTCTTCGCCGACGCGGGCGACGTAGGGGCCGAGATCGAAGTGGGGGCGGAGCCGAGTTGATTGCCGCCGCCCACGCCGCCACGTCGGGCAACGGGTGCGAAACGGCGATCGCTCCGCCCCCAAAACCAAACAACCGGCCGTCGGGTGACGGCCGGTCGCAGGTAAGTGGAATAGAGGATAGACAGCGGGGATCGAACGGGGCTCCGCCGCTAACGCCCGTCGCCGCCAGGATCGGAGGAACTGGCGCGTCTCACCCGCTGCGGTCATGCGACCGCATGTGATGAGTTGAGCGTCCGTATCCGCAACTCTCACGAACCGATGCTCCATCCCTAATTGCAAACATATACCAAACAGATCGGTTTACGCGCGACTCGGCCAGGTTCCAGAACGAACCCAAACAGGACTGGAGCGGTATACACTGCCGAACCGATAGCATTATCAGATGCCCCCTGCGATCGTCAAACTCGTTGCCATCCTCCTGCTCGTGGTGCAGGGGGTGATCGCGTTGGCTCCCGGGCGGGTGCTGTGCATCCCCATTCGAGACTGCGGAAAACACGAATCGGAAGTTCTCGCGGCGTGTGACCACTGCGAATCCCACGGGAGTTCGGCAGTAGGCGGTGGCAAAGGCGGTTCGGGCCAAGAGCATGGTCCATTCAGCACAGTGTTCCACCCGCAAGACGAGTGCGGCTGCCATCTGCATGTGCCGGTTCCGGACGAAGGACAGGTTCCTAGCAATCCAAAGGGCGACGGTCCCGACTCTAGGACGTTCTTTATCCCCTTCGTGGTCGCCGTAGTCTTGGCTTGGGATTTCGATCCCCCCGTAGCGGTTGCAGCGCGAGTTCAACCGCCTGATTTCAGCACCTCTGATCAGGTGCTCGCGCTGAAGACCACCCGCCTCCTTATCTAGCGCCGACGTTTCCGCCTGCCGCCTTGGGGAAAGTTGTCCCGAGCACCGGGCGATGTCGTTTTTGCCTGATGCGAGCCGCCTGGCTTGTGCAGCGGGTTCTTGGCGTTGATTCCAATCACAACAAGGATCGGATCGCGTTCCGCGTTGTTTCAACGCGTCCCGGCGTTGCAACCCCGACATCGCGACTGATCGCTCACTCGTTCGGAGTTCCACATGCATCGATCGTTCGACAATATCGCCCAAGGTCAGTCGCGACTGCGGCCCGGGGGCCTCTTAGTAGCCCTACTGATTGCCTTGGTGGCCGGCGGCTGTCAGTCCTACGAGCGCCGCCCGTTGGACATGGCGGGCCACCAAGCCGCGTTCCTCGCGCGTACGCCCGAAAGCCCCGAGGTAAGGGCGTTCGCGGAAGGCCTCGCAGCACGTTCGCCGGGCACCAACGGGTTCAATTCCACAGACGGCATCACATGCGCCGAAGCGGAGATTCTCGCGCTGGTATTCAACGCGGACCTGCGGCTCGCCCGGCTGCGAGCGGGCGTCACGCGAGCCACGGCGGAAAACGCCGGCCTCTGGGAAGACCCGACG
>JBGANP010000146.1:0-6225 GCA_044222255.1 Phycisphaerales bacterium | reverse complement strand
GGGAGAATGAGAATGAGGGAGGGAAGGGGACCGGGGGCGGGGCGGGGAAGGGGCGCGAGGAGGGGGATTGAGGGGGTGGAGGCATGTGTGGCGTGGGTTTGTTCCCTCCCTCGCTATCGGATCGGGACGCATCGTGCGGCCTCGCACCCAGGGTTGAAACCCTGGGCTACAAGCGCGAAAACCCGATGAACCGGGCTGAAGATGGCGGCTCATGCGTCGGCTCTCTCCCCGCTTTCTGCGGTCCTCTGCGGTCCTCTGCGGTGAACATTGCCTTTGTCGTGAAGCATCCCTCGCTTGCGCGTCGGGCTCGTTGGGAGCAGGAGAATCGTCAGAGACCGATGTGTTCGGGGTCGAGCTCGTGCTGCACGAGATCGGCGTTGGTTTCGCGTTGGCGGATGATGGTGGCGTGGCCGTCGCTGACGAGGACTTCGGCGGGGAGGGGGTGGGAGTTGTAGCGGCTGGACATGGACATGCCGTACGCGCCGGCGGTGAAGACGGCGAGGAGGTCGCCGCGGGCGATGGGGGGGAGGGGGCGGGAGTGGGGATTGGTGGAGAGGAAGTCGGCGGTTTCGCAGATGGGGCCGACGATGTCGCAGGAGTCGAGGCCGGGGAGGTCGGAGGTTTTCTCGCGTGTAGTGGGGACGTGTTGCGGGGCGACGTTCACGGGCCAGATGAAGTGAAAGGCGTCGTAGAGGGCAGGGCGGAGGAGGGTGTGCATGCCGGCGTCGCAGACGAGGAATTTTTTGCTGCCGCTGGTTTTGATGTACTGGACGCGGGTGAGCAGGATGCCGGCGTTCGCGACGATGGTGCGGCCGGGCTCGAGGACGATCTTGATGCGGCGGCCGGTGTCGGCCCAGTGCTTTTCGAGGCGTTCGTGCAGGAGTGGGACGATTTCCTTGGCGTATTCGACGGCGGGGATGGACTGGCCGGTGGTGTAATCCGCGCCGAAACCGCCGCCGAGGTTCAGGGTTTCGATGCGGTGGCCGTCGCGCTCGAGCTCATCCATGAGCGCGAGGATTTTGAGGATGGCCTGGACGTATGGCTGCGGGGAGAGGACGGGGGAGCCGAGGTGGATGTGCAGGCCGCTGAGCTTGAGGTGGGGGTGGCCGTCGTAGGACTTGAAGAAGGCCTTGGCGCGGGCGATGTCGACGCCGAACTTGGTCTCGGCCTTGCCGGTGGTGGTGTGCTTGTGCGTGAGGGGATCGACATCGGGATTCACGCGGAGGGCGGCGCGGGCTTTGACGTTGAGGTTCTGCGCGAGCGTGGCGATCGCCTGGAACTCCTGCTCGGACTCGATGTTGAAGAGGCCGATGGGGTCGGTGTTGCCGTGGTGATCGGGGAGGGCTGGTTCGTCGTCGGCGGGGCGGCCGAGGGCGGAGATGATCTCCTCATCGGTCTTGCCGACGCCGGCGTAGACGATCTTGTCGGGGGTGACGCCGGCGAGGCGGGCGCGGCAGAGTTCGCCGCCGCTGACGACGTCGAGGCCTGCGCCGAGATCAACGAGGGTTTTCAGGATGGAGAGGTTGGAGCAGGATTTGACGGAGAAGCAGATGAGGGGATCGAGGGGCGCGAAGGCCTCGGCGAGGCGCTGGTAGTGGAGCTTGAGCGTGGCGGCGGAGTAGACGTAGACGGGGGTCTTGACGCCCGCGGCGAGGGTGGCGAGGTCGAGACCCTCGCAGGTGAGGCGGCCGTCGGTGTAGGTGAAGTGGTCCATGGGCGGAGGGTAGAGGAGGAGCGGGAGTGAAACACGGTGGACCACAGAGGGCCACGGAGGGGAAGCACTGAGGGGCGAAGAATCGTTCATGCGTGCGGAGTCGCGGTGTCTGGTAGAGTGTGCGTGGGTGGTGCGCGAACTGGAGGCGGCATGGCGATCGGGATGATGGCGATGGTGGTGATGGGCGCGGTGATGGGTGGCTCGATGGGGCAGGCGCCGCCAGCGAACATGCAGCTTGATCCGGGCGTGACGCTGCGGGTGTATCACGTTGAGGGAGATCTAAAGGCGATCCCGACGCTGGTGAAGGATCAGACTCCGAACTTTGATGAGTTGCGGCCGACGATCGACTTTCGTGATGATGCGGGGTTTGGGAAGGTGCCGGCGTCTTTTCTCTCGCTGGTGAGCGGGTGGATCGATGTGAAGGAAGCGGGGGAGTATGAGTTCAAGCTGACGAGCGATGATGGGTCGCGGCTGACGATTGATGGGAAGCGCCTCATCGATCATGATGGGACACACGGGGCGACGGCGAAGATGAGCGGTGGGGTGAAACTGGATGTGGGGATGCACGCGCTGCTGGTGGAGCACTTTGATCATGCGGGGAAGAAGCAGTTGACGGTGGAGTGGAAGACGCCGGGGAGTGACGGGTTCAAGCTGATTCCGACGGAGGCGTTGCGCACAGAGAAGGATCTCACGCGGGTGACCTCGCCGGGGACGAAGCAGATTGATGATGGGACGCGGCCGGGGGATGGGAAGCCGGTGAGCGGGGTGCATCCGGCGTGGAATGTGACGACGATCCGGCCGCAGGGGTTCGAGCCGATGGTCGGGGCGATGTGCTTTGACAAGGCGGGGCGGCTGATTGTCGGGACGTTCAATCCGCTGCAGCGCGATGACCGAAACCTGCCGGACATCGAGAGCAAGAAGCCGGACAAGTTGTTTGCGATCAGCGGGGCGATGGGGGATCCGGCGAAGATCGAGGTGAAGGAGTGCGCGGATGGGTTCTATGAGCCGCTGGGGCTCTGCGCGGTGGGGGATGATCTGTACTGCTCGAATCGCCGCTCGATCGTGAAGTTGAGCGACAAGGATGGGGATGGATACTTCGAGACGCGTGGATGGATACTTCGAGACGCGTGAGGTGGTGGCGGAGGGGTGGGAGGGATGGAACTATCACCAGTTCTGTTTTGGGCTGGTGCACAAGGAAGGAAAGCTGTACGCGACGCTCTCGACGGCGATGGCGCCTCCGGGGTGGGAGGGGATGGGGACGAACGCCGCGCCGAACGGGGCGATGCGCGGCGGGGTGTTGGAAGTTGATCTGTCATCGAACACGGCGACCGTGATCGCGGGCGGGCTGCGCGCGCCGAATGGGATTGGACTGGGGCCGCAGGATTCGCTGTGGTATCTGGACAATCAGGGCGCGTGGATGCCGTGCAGCCAGTTCTGCGAGGTGATTGCGGGGCGGTTCTACGGGCACCACAACCGGACGAACTTTGTGCCGGAACTGAAGGAACGGTTTCCGGAGGGGGGCGTCGCGAGTGTTTTTTGTGATAGGCCGCGGACGCCGGCGAGTTTGATGATGCCGCACAATGAGGCGGTGAACTCGCCGACGCAGCCGCAGCTCATCACAAGCGGGATGTACGCGGGGCAGATGTATATCGGAGAACTGACGGGCGGCGGGATTCGGCGGGCGTTCATCGAGAAGGTGAACGGGCAGTGGCAGGGGGCGTTGTTCCAGTTCACGCAAGGGCTGGAGAGCGGGGTGCAGCGGATGATCTGGGGGCCGGATGGATCGCTGTATGTCGGCGGGATCGGAGCGGGAGGCGACTGGAACTGGCGCGGCACAAAGTTCGGGTTGCAGCGACTGACGCCGAATGGGAAGACGGCGTTTGAGATGCTTGCGATTCGGGCGACACCGAACGGATTTGATGTGGAGTTCACCAAGCCCGTGGCGAACGCGGGCGCGTGGCTCAGCGATGCGAGCAACTTCGCGGTGAAGCAATGGATGTACACGCCAACGGAGAAGTATGGCGGGCCGAAGGTGAACGAGGAGAAGTTGCAGGTTGTGAAAGCGACGCCCTCGAGCGATGGAAAGCGTGTAGTGCTGGAGATCGCGGGGCTGAAGCGCGGGCGGTGTGTTTCGTTGCGGATGGATCCGAAGTCGGCGGAGGGAGAGCAGATTTGGTCGACGGAGGCGTGGTACACGTTGAATGAGATTCCTCGCGCCGAGCCCACGAAGGCGGCGACGATCGCGGGGAAGAAGATCGATGCTGAGAAAGCTGGCGTTGGTGTGGGGGTGCTGCCTCCGGCGAGCGGAGTGACGCTGATCGGCGCTTCGGCGGATCCGATGTTTCATTCGGGGAAGCGGAAGGATCTGCCGCGTGGCGCGAAGGAGAGCGGGATGAGCGGGGAGCGCAGCGATGAGGACTTGATGAAGCTGCCGGGGTATGTGGAGATTCAGGGGACCGGGGACCTGGTGACCAGCAGCGTCTTCGGCGATGCGAGGCTGCATGTGGAGTGGTACTCGCCCGCGGGCGGCGAGGGGCAGCTCGCGGGGAACAGCGGAATCTATCTTCAGGACTTGTATGAGATACAGGTGCTCAACACGGCGACAGCGGAGAAGCTTGGGCGCGAAGAGAAGAACGACGAGGCGGGGTCGATCTACAAGTTCAAGGCGCCGGATGTGAACGCGAGCACGGGTCCGGGGACGTGGCAGGCGTATGACATCTGGTTTCGCGCGCCGCGGTTTGAGAGCGGGAGGAAGACGAGCGATGCACGCGTGAGCGTGTATTGGAATGGCGTGTTGGTACACAACGATGTGGTGATGAAGGGGCCGACTGGGGCGAAAGCGGCTGTCGGGGAGAGTGGCGCGTATCCGGTGCAGACGGGGCCGCTGCGATTGCAGGATCACGAGACGAGGGCGGAGGGCTCGGTGCGGTTCCGGAACATCTGGATCGCGCCGCTGGAAGACACGAAGTATGTGAGCGGCGAGTGGGAGAAGCCGTTTGATACGCTCGGCGAGGATGGCCTGCCGAAGGACTGGGTCGTGCGCGGCGGGCAGGCGAAGATCCGCATGGATGGCAAGACGCTCGTCGGCACGAGCGTGCCGAAGTCGCCGAACACGTTCTTCGTAAGCCGCAAGGAGTATGAGGACTTCGAGCTGCTGGTGGACTTCACCGTGGATTCCAAGCTCAACAGCGGCGTGCAGATCCGCAGCGAGGTGCTCGGCGGGTATGACTTGCGGAAGGGCGCGCTGCGCGGCGTGCAGGTGGAAATCGATCCGGACCCGGCGCGGTCGTACACCGGCGGGCTGTATGAGGAGCGCGGCCGCGGGTGGCTGGCGCGGTTGATCGATGCGCCATACGCGCGGCGGGCGTTCCGGCCGCTGCCGATGGCGAGAGATGAGTCGATCAAACCGCCGAGCGGCTCACCCGAGGACGCGGCCAAGGGCATCAACCACCTCCGCATCCTCGCGACCGGCCCGGTCGTGCGGACGTGGATCAACGGCGTTCCCGCGGCGAGTGTGTTTGATGCGTACGGCGAGGCGGGGCCGCGCGGGCGGTTTGGGTTGCAGGTGCATGATGTGGGGGAGGAGACGGAGCCGCGCGAGGTGCGGTTCTGGAATTTGCGGATCAGGGAGATGAAGAAGGTGGAGTGAGGCCCGATTGCAATCGCGAAGCGCGGCAACCGCACGGGTGGGCCGATCGAATCGGAGTACGTGAGTCAGGCACGGACATCTCCGTACGTTGCCGCCACGCGGCAGTGCGTGGCGTGCCGGTACGACCTCAAAGGGCTGCCGCTCAAGGGCAAATGCCCGGAGTGCGGCGCGGCGTATGACCGGCCTGTGCAGGCGGAGGAACTGGCGGGGGCGAGTCGGAACTGCCGCGCGTGCTGGTATGACCTGTCGGGGTTGCCGGGGCGCGGGCGATGCCCGGAGTGCGGCATTGGGTATGACCGGGTTGAGCAGATCGTGGAGAAGCGTCGGGCCGATCGGCGCGCGATGACTGAGAATCAGATGTGGGCGGATCTGCTGCGGCGATGGATGCCCTCGGCGTGGACGGTGGCGGTGCTGCTGCTGATCGTCGGCGGCGCGGCGATCATGCTCGCGGTGGGAGCGGTGGCGGTGAAGAAGTTCGCCCGGGTCGTGGATCCGCCGCAGGGGTGCTCGGGTGGCGGGGGCGGGTTGCCGTTCTGAGTGGAAGAACTGCGCACGTGGAAAGCGATTCGCATGGGTTCGAGACCGCACACATGGGGATGCCCATAGCGTGACATCTCCGCTGCAGTCCGCACCGGCGTTCGGGTCAAAGCACCGGAAAGCCGGTGGCACGCCCCGGTTGCGTGATGGAGAAAGACCAGGCCACCCGCCGAGCCATGCCATTGAGCGGAACAACCACGCGGAGAATCTCGTGGGCCGAATAGTTCTCTGAGAAATCCTTGCGGCTGAATGAAAAAACCATGCCCTGGAATCCAAGAACCTCGCGGCGCGCGAGGTTTCCAGTGCTTGGGAATGCCGGGGGGGG
>JBGANP010000145.1:2576-6484 GCA_044222255.1 Phycisphaerales bacterium | reverse complement strand
GGGGGGTGCCTTCGGGCATGAAGCGCATGGACCAACCGGCGGGGAGAAAGTCCCAGGCGGTTTTGGTGCTGGGGGCGGGCATGTTCGGGGTGTCGGGGGAGGCGAACATGAGCGGGCCGCCGATGTCGGGGGCGAGGGCGAAGGAGCCGGGCGTGGTGACGCCGGGGGTGTTGCCGGGGTTCTTCGCGCCGTGCATCGGGGGGCGGAAGCGGGAGAGAGGGGAAGCGATGTGCGCGCCGTTGTGGAACATGCGAAAGACTCCTCGGTGAGAGTTCGCGTGCGGCGTTGGGATTTGATGAGTTGGGGAGCACGGCTCTGGAGAGCCGTGCCACCAGCCAAGAACATCGCTTCCCTACGCCGGTGCGAACCGGATCAGGTTCTACGGGTGCATCTCAGCGAGGAAGAAGGCACTAGGCGCTGGGCATCAGGCACTAGTGCGATCTGAATCGCGCCCCGAGCGAACGGCGAAGGATAGACGGGGACCGGGGTTTGGGATGTGGGTTGGGAACGAGGGCGACATGCGGGAGTATGTGCTGAAGACGGAGCAGACGTTGCGGGCACCGATTGGGCGGGTGTTTGAGTTCTTTGGGGATGCGGGGAATCTGGAGGGGATTACGCCGCCGTGGCTGGAGTTTCGGATCACTTCGGCGCGGCCGATCCAGATGCGTGTGGGGGCGATCATTGAGTATGCGCTGAAGCTGCACAAGATCGGGTTTTCGTGGCGGACGGAGATCACGGCGTGGGAGCCGCCGGTGGAAGGGCGCGCGGGGCGGGCGCGGTTTGTCGATGAGCAGCGGCGCGGGCCGTATCGGCAGTGGATTCACGAGCACACGTTTGACGCGGTGCGGCTCGCGGATGGGAGCGAGGGGACGGTGGTGCGGGATTGCGTGCGATATAAGGTGATGATGGGGTGGCTGGTACACACGTGGTTTGTGCGGCCGCGGCTGGATGAGATATTTGCGTATCGGGGTGAGGCGACGAGGAGGATGATCGAGAAGTGACTGTGGGGGCGCGGGCTGCATGGGGCCGCCCGCGTGACCGCGGGGGTACTGCATGAGAATCGCTCGGAGGCGACGAGGGGTTGGTAGAGGGGAGGAGCGGAGTGAAGGAGTAGAGGAGTGGAGTAGTAGTAGAGGAAGAAATCCGGGGATTCGCAGGGCCTCATCCCCGGCGTGTGTCGGAGTCATCCCGGCGTGTGAATGTGGGGACTTGAATCGGGGGTGACGGATACCGAGTGAGGGGCGTTTGCGGGGCTTGGCGGGGGGTTGGAAGCAGCAATCGGAACTGGGAATGCGCGGCTCCGAATGATGAATCGGGAGGTTCATCATGGCTTCGCAGGGCGGATATGAGTCGGGCGGCGCACGTGGATTTGGACGAACGGTGCGTGAGAAAGTTGGGCGATCGAGCAACGCGGTGCCGCTGATTCTGGTGGGAAGCGTGGCCGCGGTTGTGGTGACGGCGGGGGCGATCAGTTTGTACAACGCGCTGGATGATGATCGACAGCAGGGGAGCAGCACAAGCGGCGGCTCCGGCGGTAGTGGTGGCTACTACGGTGGGTATCACTCACTGGGTGGCGGAGGGAGTTCGTACTCGGGTGGCGGGAGCGCTGGACACGCCGCGGGTGGAACATCGCGCGGTGGATTTGGTGGGACGGGGCATGGAGGTGGGGGAAGTTGAACGGACCGCGAGGATGGATGGGCAAGGGGCCGCCCGCGTGACCGCGGGGGTACAGCATGAGGGTTCGATGAAGAGGCATGTGTCGGCGGTACGAAAAGAGTGGCAGCAGATCGTGGAGTCGCAGGGGCTGACGTATCACACGGTGGATGGGAAGACGTATTGGGATGAGAGCGCGTACTACGAGCTGGATGAGCGGGATGCGGTTGCGCTGGAGGATGCGACAGTCGCGCTGTGGGAGATGTGCCTGGAGGCGGTCGCGTATCTGATTGATCGCGGGGAGCTTTCGCGCATCGGGATTCCCGGGGCGCATCATGCGATGGTGGCGGAGTCGTGGCGGAAGCGAGAGCCGTCGCTGTATGGGCGGTTCGATCTGGCGTATGACGGGACGGGGCCGGCGAAGATGCTGGAGTTCAACGCGGATACGCCAACATCACTCGTCGAGGCGGCGGTGGTGCAGTGGTACTGGATGAAGGATGTGCATCCGGATCTGGATCAGTTCAACACGCTGCACGAGGAACTGGTGCGGCGGTGGGGACAGATCGCGGGGACGCGGTCGGGGCCGATCCATTTCTCGTGCATGTATGACATGGATGAGGACTGGATGACGATCAACTACCTGCGGGATTGCGCGATGCAGGCGGGGAGTGATGCCAATCCCATCGAGACGATTCCGATCGCGGTGGAGGACATCGGCTGGAACGAGCGGCGGGGAGCGTTTGTCGATGAGCAGGAGAGGATGATCTCGACGATCTTCAAGTTGTATCCGTGGGAGTGGATGATGGATGAGCCGTTCGCGGCGAACATTTCTCGCGGTGGAACCACATGGATTGAACCGGCGTGGAAGAGTGTGTTGAGCAGCAAGGGGATTCTGCCGGTGCTGTGGGAGATGTTCCCGGGGCATGAAAACTTGCTGGAAGCATCGACGCGGCCGCTGAGTGGGGATCATGTGGTGAAGCCGATGCGGTCGCGCGAGGGGTGCAACATTCGCGTGGTGCGCGATGGGGCGACGATGGAGGAGACGAATGGGCCGTATGACGGGGAGATGATTTATCAGCGATTTGTGCCGCTGCGGGCGTTTGATGGCAACACGCCGACGGTGGGCGGATGGATCGTGGGGGATGCGATGTGCGGGGTGGGGGTACGGGAGGATGCGAGTGTGATTACGCGGAATACGAGCAGGTTTGTGCCGCATGTGTATGTGGGAGGGTGATTTTCGCCGAGGCGCGGTCGTGGCGGGGAAGGGGCGATGAGAAGTCGCTTTGTGGGGCTGGTGCGAGGAGAGAGGATGGCGACTTGGGGGGCCGCCCGCGTTACCGCGGGGGTACTGCATGCGGGGAGAGTTGCACACGAACGCGAACCAGTTCGGGGTTGGAGAGTTCCCAGTCGCCTTTGAGCATGCGGCAGAAGGTGAGGGCGACCTCGGAGCCGTCTTCTTTTGAAAGTTCGGGGTGGAGGGCGGTGCAGTAGATGAGGTCGGTGGTTTTGTTTGGCTTGTCCTGCACGGGGAGGCGCGTGGGCTCAGACCATGGGCCCCAGGGGTGCGCGGCGGTGCGGAACTGGATTTCGCGGGGGTGGAAGAAGTCGGAGGAAGTGACGCCGAGCCAGGCGTTGAGTGTTTTGTTCCATGCGATGGAGAACTGGCCGGCGGCTTCGGGGAGGATGACGGCGGATTCTGTGGGCTCGCGGGACCAGGTGGGGTCGCCGCGGGGGGAGAGGCCATTGAACCATTCGTAGGCGGCAGGGTCTTCGATGGATGCGGCGGGGACGCGGGCGAGGGAGGCGCCTTTGAGCGGGGGCTGGCCGCGGATTTGGAAGAGGTAGAGATAGTCGCCGATGTGGAGGACCTGGAAGGGCTCGATGGGGAATCGCCAGTTGTTGTTTGGCGTGAGGCGGGTGTAGTGGCCGAGGGGTGTGGGGGAGGAGGCGAGGCCGCCGCCGATGTCTTTGAAGTTCCAGGGGGCTTGGCCGTCGGTTTTTTCGATCATGGCGTAATAGAGGTAGGTGCGGCCGCGGAGGGTGATGCCGCCGAGGGGCCACATGCGGTGGAGGTCGGGGGATTCGGAGGGGAGGAGGGAGAGGGGGTTGGCGGCGTTGTTGGTGGAGTCGGTGAAGTAGGTGAAGGGGAGAGGGGAAGGCATCGAGGGATGAGGCATCGAGGCAACAAGGCGAGACGATGAAGGCAGGAAGGCGATGGTGGCGCCGAGCATGCCGGTGTAGTTGGGTTTGAGTTC
>JBGANP010000145.1:0-2544 GCA_044222255.1 Phycisphaerales bacterium | reverse complement strand
GAAGGTGTCGCCGAAGAGCCAGAGGGTGCCGCCATCGCAGGGGATGGATTGTGCGCCATCCTGAAAGAGGATGTGCGCGGCGGACATGCGGGGGGACCAGATTTCGTGGTCGAAGGAGAGGAGGGAGATGGCGGGCGGAATGGGAGCAGTCGGAGGATGGGAGGCGCAGGAAGGGAGCAGGAGTAGGAAGAGGAGCAGGAAGAAGATCGGATGGGATGCGGTTGGACGGGGCATGGAGTGAGCATATCGAAAGGGGCGGCTACGCTGCCTGCCATGCACCGGTCCAAGCCCGCACTTTCGTTTGTGTTCTTCACGCTGCTGCTGGATGTGCTCGGGTTCGGACTACTGATTCCGGTCGCGCCGAAGCTGATCGCGGTGGTGCGGGGGTTGCCGCCGGAGGGGGCGGAGCATGATGCGTCGCTGGCGGTGGGGTTGCTGTTCGCGACGTACGCGGCGATGCAGTTCATCTTTTCGCCGATCCTCGGGTCGCTCTCGGATCGCTTCGGGCGGCGGCCGGTGCTGCTGATCGCGCTCTTCGGCTCGGGGCTGGACTATTTCGCGGCGACGCAGGCGCCGCATGTGACGGAGCTGTTCGGGGCGGTGACGGGGATGACGTTTCTGTTCATTACGCGCGCGCTCAACGGCGTGTCGGGGGCGACGATTCCGGTGTGCAGCGCGTATATCGCGGATGTGACGCCGCCGGAGAAGCGGGCGGCGGGGTTCGGGATCATTGGCGCGGCGTTCGGGGCGGGGTTCGCGTTCGGGCCGCTGATCGGGGGCGCGCTGGGGGATGAAAAGACGCCGCTGCCGCTGCTGGGGCATGGGCACATCACGTATCCGTATTACGCGGCGGGCGCGCTGACGATGATCAACTGGTTGTACGGATACTTCGTGGTGCCCGAGTCGCTCGCGCCGGAGAACCATCGGCCATTCTCGTGGGCGAAGGCGCACGCGATGGGCGCGCTGAAGTGGCTGATGGGGCATCGGGTCGTTTCGATGCTGGCGGCGACGCTGTTTATCTCGAACCTGGCGCAGTTCGGGCTGCACGCGACGTGGGTGCTCTCGATGCAGAAGCGATTTGGGTGGACGCCGCTGTGGACGGGGGCGAGTTTGTGCGTGGTCGGCGTGTCATCAGCCATCGTGCAGGGGGGGCTGGCGCGAAAGATCATTCCGAGGTTCGGGGAGCGGGCGTGTCTGGTGGCGGGGCTGGTGATTGGTGCGGTGGCATTTCTTTGCTACGGGCTGGCGACGCATGGGTGGATGATCTTCGTGGTGATCGCGATCGCATCGATCGGAGGCGTGGCGGGGCCGGCGGCGCAGGCGATGAGCTCGAAGGCGGTGGGGCCGAAGGAGCAGGGGCTGCTGCAAGGCGCGATGGGGAGCTTGACGAGCATCGCGCAAATCGGGGGGCCGCTGATCGGGAGCGGGGTGTTCTTCTACTTCACGAGCGAGCATGCGCCGACGTGGCCGGGGGCGGGGGCTCCGTTTCTGACGGGAGCGCTGCTGTGCGTGCTGGCGCCGGTGCCGGTGTTGCTGGTGTGGTCGCGGATGCCGACGAGTGTGAAGCAAGCACCGAACGAGGCGCCGGAAGCGACGCCAGCACCGTAAAGTGACGGAGATAGGTACGCTGACTGCATGATCGGGCCGCGCGAGATTGCGGGGATGTTGGCGGGAGCGCACGCGATGCTGAACGCGGTGCGGCCGGTACCGATTCGGGTGGTGGAACTCGCTGGGGCACGGGTCGGGGTGTTGCCGGGGATGGACAGCCCGTTTGCATCGGCGACGAAGAATCGGGTGACGGTGTATGACCCGTGCGCGGCGGACTTGGTGGAAACGCTGCGGGCGGCGCGGGACTTGTACGCGGAGGCGGGGGTGACGCACTGGTTTGCGGAGATTGGGCCGGGGGCGACGGGTGCGCAGATCGGCGCTGCGATGAAGGCGGTGGGAGCGCGGGTGGTGCCGCATGTGCGGTATCCGGTGCTGGCGCGTGAGCCGGGGCCTGTGACCCCGCGGAGTTCCGCGATCGAGGTACGGCGAGCGAGCGTGGCGGATGTGCGCACGCACGCGGCGGAGATCGATGCGATCTGGGGCCGGCCGGGGTCGGGCGCGGCGACGCAGAATGCGGTGGGGCGTGAGGGATACGCGGTGGTGCTGGGGTTTGCGGAGGGGCGCGTGGCGGGGATGGGGATGTTGATCGCGCCGGGGAGAGCGGGCGGGAGCGGCCGCGCGAGGGGGATTGGATATTTGTCGTCAGGCGGAACGGCGGAGGGGTATCGCGGGCGGGGGTGTCAGAGCGCGATCATCGCGGAGCGGGTGCGGATCGCGGATGAGTGGGGATGCGAGGTGTGCGTGAGCGAGACGGTTTCGGCGGTGATGACGTCGGAGAACAACTTGCGGCGGGCGGGGTTTGAGAGTGTGTTCGAGTGGGTGATGGTGGAGGTGGGCGAGGCGAGTAGCGGGGCGTAAGTGCGGGGCGATCGCGGGGATGGGATCCCCCCACCACGATTGGCTCGGGTGCGTGCACGAGTCGCACAAGACACTGGC
>JBGANP010000144.1:0-6737 GCA_044222255.1 Phycisphaerales bacterium | reverse complement strand
GATCGAGGCCGGGGCGGGCGGCCGCGGGGCGGGGGCGGGCTTCGAGTCGGCACTTGCCGTCGTCGAGAACGATTGGTTCTGTGACGATCACCGCGGGGGTGGAGTTCAGGCCCAGAGTGGTGTTGCCCGCGGCGAAGAGGGCCTCGACGAACGGGAGCGCGGAACCGTCGCCGATGGGAATCTCAGGGCCGGAGAGATCGATGAGCACATCGGTGATGCCGAGCCCGGCGAGGGCGGACATGAGGTGCTCGATGGTTTGGACGGTTGGTGCGGCTTTGTCGGCGGGATTTGCGGAGAGGACGGTGCGGCGCGATTCGGGGACGACGTGCGCGACCGTGGCGGGGATTGTGGGTTCGCCGGGGAGGTCCACGCGCCGGAAGCGGATGCCGCGCGGCTCGGTGTCGGGATGGATGGTGATCGACGTCGAGACGCCCGTGAAGAGCGTGATGCCGGAGAATGAGGTTGATCTGGCGAGTGTGCGGCGGGTCACGGGCGGAGGGTAGTGAGGCAGAGGGCGATTGGCCCGCGCCGGGTGCGGTTCAGGGCAAGATCTGAAGTTCGCGACCAAGGCACTCGGGCCGCGGTGGCCCGAACTCATCCGAACATGGGCCAGTAGACCCACGCCACTATTGGCGGAGCTTGCGCTCGCGGATGGGCTTGGCGGGGTGGCCGGCGCAGAGGTGCCAGGGGGGAAGGTCGGAGGTGAAGACCTTGGAGCACGCGCCGAGGACGACGCCGTCGGGAATGGTGACGCCGGGGGCGACGAAGCAATCGGCGGCGAGCCAGACGTTGGCGCCGATGGTGATGGGCGCGGTGGTGAGGGGCTGGGTGGGGTCCTCGAAATCGTGGCTGGCAGCGCAGAGGAAGGAGTAGTGGCTGATGGTGGAGCGCGGGCCGATGGTGATGGGGGCGACGGAGTAGATGTCGGTGAGGTCGCCGATGCAGGCGTGCTCGCCCATGGTGATGTTCCAGGGTGCCCAGACTTTGGCGGTGGGGTAGATGCGGGCGGTGGGATGGATGTTCGCGCCCATGGCGCGGTAGACCCAGTTGCGCCAGCGGTGGAGGAAACGTGGGGAGAAGCGGATAAAGACGAGGTAGACGAAGGACCAGAGGACTCGCGCCATGCGGTTGGCGAGGGAGTGGGGGGAGGATTGCTGCGGGGTGGCGGGGTGCATGATGCCAAATGGCAAAGGAGCAAATCGCAAATGGCAAATCAAGAAGGGCTAGGCGGCTTTGCTCATTTCTGTGGAGTGTGGGGCGGATGCCCGTGGGGAGACGAGGCCGCGTTCAAGGACATCGCAGAACGCGCCGCAGAGCGTGGGCTTGGAGAGTTGGGTTTCGACGACCTGGCGGGCGCGGTTGCCCATGGCGGCGAGTTCTTCCTGCGGGGCTTCGATGATCTCGCGGATGACCTGCTCGGCACGGTCGATGTCGCCATGGGGGATGTGCCAGCCGATCGCTTTCCTGGTTGGCTGGTCTTCCTGGCCGCGCTCGCCGGACACCAGGTCCGAGACATGACAGGGGTTGGGCGCGAGAAGGACGATGGGACGGGCGACGGCCATCGCGCCGTAGATCTTGCAGGGGTGGATGGTGCCGACGGACTCGTTGCCGACAGAGACGAGGTGGGCGTCGGCCGCGGAGAGTGAGAAGCGGAGCTGGCTCATCGGTTGGTAGGGAAGCGAGACCATGTTGGCGAGGGAGTGATCGCGGATTGTCGCTTCGACTTCCTTCTTGCGGACGCCGTCGCCGATGAAGAGGAAGGCGACCCGCGGGTCGTCCTTGAAGCGGATGGCGGCTTTGAGGAAGGTCTCGAGGGGGAGGGCGATGCCGTGGTTGCCGGAGTACATGAGGACGCGCTTGCCGCCGCCGCCGAGATTGTGGGTCTTGCGGAAGGGATTGTCGTCGTGCGAGATGGGCTCGATGGAGTCCTCGTGGGGCCATGGAGGGAGGATGGTCATTTTGGACGCGACGTTGAGCTTGTCGTTCATGGTCTTGGCCATGAACTTGTCGAGGACGACGACATCGCTGGATGCTGCGAGGATGCGGCGGTTGAAGAAGTTCATCAGCTTGGCGGGAAAGGAGTTTGCGCCGATCTTGCCGAGGGAAATGAGCTGGTCGGGGTTGATGTCCATCACCCAGAACTTGATGGGCACGCGGCCGAGGCGTGCGAGACGGATGATGAGGGCCGCGACGATGC
Organism: Phycisphaerales bacterium; assembly: GCA_044222255.1. GTDB lineage: Bacteria > Planctomycetota > Phycisphaerae > Phycisphaerales > UBA1924 > UBA4658. The sequence continues at coordinate 4,540 of JBGANP010000144.1, read as the reverse complement.
ACATTGGGGGTGATGTGGAGACAAGGATCGCGCCGGAGTTTCCCGAGGGACCGGAGAGGCCGCGCGTGAAGACACCGTGGATGATCGTCTGAAGCATGAAGAGGATGGCGGCGAGGGCGCGGATCGGAAGCGACTTCTTGCCGAAGGAGGAGAGCGGGAGGCGGACGATCTCGACGCCGTCGATGGTCTGGCGCGGCGGGTATTTGATCTTGGGATCGTTGTAGCCATTGGCGGAGGTCAGGACCTTGACGCGCCAGCCGCGGCGGACCATCTCCGCGGCGGCGTCGGCGATGTGCTGGCCGACGGAGGCGGGGTCTGGGATGTAGACCTGGGAGAGGATGAGGAGGGTGGGGCGTGTCATGCGGCGCGGCCAATCGCGGCAGAGCGGGTTTGGGCCGGCATAATGTCTCCATCGCGTTCGCCGCGGATGGTCAGTTGGTACTCGGGCCAGTTGCGGACATGCTTGAGTGTCTCGGAGATGGTCGTGAACTTGAAGGAGTTCAGCGTCTGCCGGAGCTTCTCTTCGCAGCCCTTGATGCCGACGTAGTACTTGAAGTACTTCTTCCACGGGAGTTTGAGGCGCGGCTGGGTGATGTCGATCTCGCGTGGGTGGATGTAGGACATGCCGGGGCGGCCCGCGGCGTGGTTCTGGCGGTAGCCGGCCTTCACGATGGACATGGGGAAGAGACGGAGGTAGCCGCCGCCAGAGAAGGGGGTGGTGCGGCCGAGGATGTCCATGACGCTGACGGGCCAGCACTTCATCTGATTCTGCGGGCCCCACTTGGTCTGCGGGATGTTGAGCAGGAAGGGGTCGCGGGTGAAGCCCTCGACGCCGCCGTGGTCGCGCGCGGCCGGGACGATGCTGACATCGATGTCGATGCCGTGCTTGCGGAGAATGGGATAGGCGTAGGCGAAGGCCTCTCGCTTCATGGAGAAGCCGGGAGCGCGGAAGGTGTTGACGGGCTGGCCGCTGATGTCGCGGAGGACCTTGAGGCACTGGCCGATGTCGGAATCAAACTCCTCGGCGGTCTGCTCGTAGACGACGCGGTGGTAGTAGGTGTGGCAACCGATCTCGTGGCCGGCATCGGCGAGGCGCTTGATGAGCGAGGGGTATTTCTCGGCGACCCAGCCGACGGTGAGAAAGGTGCCGCGGGCGCCGGTTTCGTCCAGGAGGCGCATGAGGACTTCGGTGTCCTTGACAACGAAGGGGGGCGCGGCGTCCCAGGTGGCGGGATCGGTGTACGGCGTGTCGGCAGCGCAGATGTGCCACCACTCTTCGAGATCGACGCAGAAGGCGTTGAGGGGTTGAGCGGAAGATGCGGTCATGGCGATGGTCTCGAATCACTCCGGCTTTGGAAACTGCTTGATGACCTTGGCGGGGTTGCCCTGCACCATCGTGTATGGCGGAACGTTGTTGACGACGACGGAGCCGGAGGTGACGACGCTGGCCTTGCCAACGGTGACGCCGGGCATGATGACGGAGTTGACACCGATGAAGCAGTGGTCTTCGAGGATGACGGGTTTGAGAACGACGGGGACGAGGCCGGTTTCGCGGAGGTAGTGGGGGGCCTTGATGTGGCTCATGATCACGCAACCCGCGGTGATGCGGACATCGTTGCCGATGGTGATGTTCTCGGGGAAGGCGGTCTCGATGATGGAGGTGGGGTCGATGAAGACGTCCTGGCCCATTTTGACGCCGCGCCAGCGGTGGAGGGTGAGGATGACGCCACGCGGGGCGACGCGGACGGCGTGGCCGAGAAACCAGTTGCGCCAGAGGTAGTTCCAGGCGAGCCAGAGGACGGATTTGTTGCCGCGGTCTTTGGCGCTGGAGGCGGCATCGCCGAAGAGGCCCTTGGACTTGGTGGGCGTGTACGCGCTGTTGACGGTGGAGGCGGCGATGCGCGGGGCGGGGGCCTGCTGCGCGAGCGTCGCGGGGCTCGGCGGCATGGGAGATGCTTCGAGGCGAGCGGCGGCCTGGGATTCAAGATGGCGGATGACATCCACTTCGCGAACGAGGCCGAGGCCGGCGAAGACCTGCGCGGCGTTGAGAGCGTGCTCATCAATGAGGCGCTGGGCTTTTTTCGAGATCGTTTGGGTCGCGGATCCGGCGGGGAGGGAGTGGGTGGTGGAGCCGGAATACGAGGCCTCCGCGCGAGCGGAGGGGGCAAGAGCATTGCGAGTAGCGGCGGGTTCCTCCGCTTGCGCGGAAGGCTCGTGCTGCATCCGATCGCGGAGGCGGTTGGAGGAGCGGGCGGGGGTGTGGCCGTTGGTGGGCGCAGGAGTTGTTGTGGGGTGTGCGGCCTCTGTGGCCCCCGCGTGACCGCGGGGGTACTGACTTGCGGGGGGCTCGGCGACGATGCGGCCGATGAGCTCGCCGATGGGGACTTCCGCGCCTTGGGGATGGATGATGTCGAGGTAGCCCTCAGCGTCGGCCTCGACTTCAAGAACGGCCTTGGAGGTTTCGATGCCCGCGACGAGCTGCTTGGCGGTGACGCGAGAGCCGTGCGCGGCGTGCCAGGACTGGATCGTCACGGTGTCGTCGTTGACGGTTTCGCGGGGGATGCGGATTTCGGCGAGGAGGGTTTTGGAAGTATCAGTGGACGAACTCACGGATCACCTCCAGAGTTCGGGCCACGATGTGGTTGACGCCGGGCAGGCAGTGCTGCTCGAGCGGACGGGCGGCGGGGATGGGATTTGGCGTGGCACTGAGGCGACGGCAGGCGAGGCCAAGTTGGCCGAAGCGCTCGGCGGCTTGCGCGATGATCTCCGCGCCGATGCCGGCGAAGCCCTGACCTTCTTCAACGATCAGGAGCTTGCGGGTTTCAGTGAGAGACTGTTCGAGCACGCCGATGTCGAAGGGGTACAAGCGCGTGGGGAAGAAGAGATCGGCGACGATGTCCTCCTCCTGGAAGAGCTTGATCGCGGCTTCTTCGACATCGAGAGACATGCCGCCGAGAGCGACGATGGTGACGTCGGCCTGGGTCATGCCTCCGAGGTCGGGCTTCAGCCGCGCTGTGGGGAAGGTCTCATCGGTGAAGAGCAGGTCGTAGCCGGGGGGCGGCTCGGGAGAGATGGTCTGCCCGTAGAGGAGCTTGTTCTCGATGACGAGTGTGGGCATATCTACGGTGCGGAAAAGGTCCTTGTAGAGCAGCGCGGGGGAATAGCGGTGATTCAGGCAAAGCACTTGTGTGTCGGGGAGGCCGACGAAGTGCTTCTCGATGCTCTGGGAGTGGGTGGCTGCGTAACCGCGTTTGCCACCCATGGGTGTGCGGAGGATGACGGGGACGCGGACCTTGTCGTTGAACATGAAGCGAAACTTGGCGGCGTGGTTGATCCACTGATCCATGCAGAGGGTCATGAAGTCGCCGAACATGATTTCGACGACGGGAATCATGCCGCGCATGGCGAGGCCGTTGCCCATGCCGCTGATGGCGTGCTCGGAGATGGGCGTGTTGCGAACGCGCTCGGGCCATTTGGCGCTGAGGCCCTGCGTGGCCTTGAACGCGCCGCCGTAGGGGGATTCGATGTCCTCGCCGATGATGACGAGGTTCTCGTGATCTGTGAGGCCGGCTTCGAGGCCTTTGCGGACCGCAGCGACGCACTTTTCTTTCTCGAACGTGCGGCGGGTCCAGCGATAATCGCGGGCGCGGTGGATATTGCGGGATGAGGCGTCGTCTACGTTGCCCCATGGGGCAGCGTCGGCGGTCTGCACGGCCTGCTCGATCTCGGCTTCGATCTCTTTGATGAGCGATTGCCAGCGAGGGTCATTCTCGTGTTGTTTGAGGAGGACGTTGATGGGGTCCTTCTCGCGGAAAGGGGCGACGTAGTCCTCGGCGCGGTTGTCATCGCCCTTGCTGTGAGCCATGAGGCGGAAGGTGTCCACGCGGTGCCACGCGGGGCGACCGGTGCGGCGGATTTCCTCGATGCAGGCCCGCATGTTCTCGAAGAGTTGCGGCCAGTCCCATGTGTTCGAGTGATAGGTCTTGATGCCGAACGCCTCGGCGCGGGCGTTGATGTCGCCGGCGAGGGTCTGTGTCTGGCTGGTGGACTGGGCGAAGAGGTTGTTCTCGTTGACGAAGAGAACGGGGATGTCCCACTTGCTGGCGATGTTGAGGGATTCGTAGAGCGCGCCCTGGCCGAGGGTGCCATCGCCGATGTAGACGACGCTGACGCCGCCGGTCTTCTTCATTTTGGCGGCGAGGCCCATGCCGACGGTGACGGGGGCGATGCCGCCCTGGATTCCGTTGGAGTAGAAGCCGTCCTGCTGGACGTGCTGGGAGCCGCCGCGGCCGGCGCAGATGCCGACGGACTTTCCCATGATCTCGCCGATGAGGCCGAGGATATTGCGGCGGTAGGAGAGGTAGTGGCCGTGGCCGCGGTGGTTGGAGAAGAGCGTGTCGGCGTCATTCAGGTTGCGCGCGACGGAGACCCCGACAAACTCCTGGCCGATGCAGGTGTGACATCTTGCAAGGGTTTTGTGGCTTAGTTCCTACTCTCCATCGAACCTAATGGCCCTACTGTACGCCGGATACTTTGACGC
>JBGANP010000024.1:0-47608 GCA_044222255.1 Phycisphaerales bacterium | reverse complement strand
GAGAGCCGGAAGCAAACGGCACGCTGCAGCGCAGCGAGATTTCCAACGCCGATGGAACGTACAGCAACTCGCTGGCGGTCAACAACACCGTTGGCCGAGGCGGGCTGGCGTCGCAATACACCTACTACGCGGGCATCAACCCGGGGTTCAACGGCTCTATCAACCAGGCGGTCAGTGTCTTTCCGAACGGGCCGGATCAGGAGATCCTGGCCGTCACCGGGATCTCGACCGGCAGCGCGTTGCTCAGAACCCCGGGTCTGGATCAGGACAGCGACGGCAATCCCGACACCTGGAGCGGAAACGGAAGCGGCGTGCCGCCGGCGAACGAAACCTTGGCCGCGCTGGATCCCGCGTTGACGGGCCCATACTTCGCCTCCGGGCAGTTCATCGACGTGTATCACTTCCGCTACACCGTCTCGTCAATGACGCCGCGTTCCCTGCGATTCACGCTCCAGGATGCGACGGCGGATGTCGCCGTGCAGCTCAAGTATGTCATTGGGTTGTGGGGATTTCAGCCATTCGGCGACCACGGCGGCACAGGCGGCGGCAACACATTTACCGTGGCCTCGCCGCTAGACATCTCCGTCGTCCCGGCGCCCGCGCTAACAGGCGCGACGCTGGCCGCGCTCGGGGCGTGCATGAGGGTGCGGCGCAACCGCCGATGAAGGGCGGGTGGCCCGGTCTTTCTCGTCTAGACCCCCGTGACGTGCCACCAGCTTTCCGGTGCTTTGCCCGGAACGCCGGTGCGGGCGCGAATGGTTCGCGTGCGTTCCGATTGCACCCCGCACCGGTTGCCGCCTCCGAGCAGGCAGCGAACCGGTGGCACGGGTTCTTAGAGCAAAACACCCCTGCCGTGGTTCATGCCGCCTCCCCCAACCATGGGGCCATCTTCCGCATCCCCTGCGCCGCATCGGGGAACGGGTCGGCACCATCGTGCTTCGTGATGAACGCCCCAGCGCAAGGGATGAACGGGTCGTTCTTCCCGTCGAACGCACCGGCGCACCGGTTGAATGGGCCGTTCTTCGTGATGAACGACCGGTTCGCCGTGATGAACGGTGCGTTCTTCGTGGTGAATGGGCCGTTCTTCGTGGTGAACGGTGCGTTCAACCCTTCACCCGATCCGGTGGAAGGGTCGTACGAGTCGTTCATCGCTTCGTGCGAGGCGGAGCAGGGGAAGAACGTGGCGTTGCAAGTGAAGCGGCGGTTGCTTGTTGTGATAACTCGCAACTTGCATGTCCTGACTCAAGAATATTGCAAGTCCGGACGATCCGATTCGCACAACGCTCATCGCATTTCCGCGATGGCGACAAGGAGCAGTGAAATGCCTTCGTATATTCCGAGCAAGGATGCGCAGCTGGACGACTGGGCCTCGAACTTCAAGACGCTGATCGCAGCGTCGCCGACCACGTACGGTCTGGTGGCCGCCGATGCGACGGCCATCACCAGCGCGTTCAACAGCTGGCACACCGCGTTTCTCGCGGCGACCAACCCGACGACGCGCACCAAGGCGACCATCGAGACCAAGAAGCTGCAGAAGGCCAGCATGCTCTCGGTGGTGCGCGGCTATGCGGCGACGATCCGCGTGAACAAGGCCATCACCAACGAGCTCAAGATCGGCCTGGGCCTGCACATTCCCGACACCACGCGCACGCCCGTGCCGCCCCCCGTCACGCAGCCCGTGCTGAAGATCGCGAAGATCGCGCAGGGATATCAGGATGTGCAGGCGACCGATGAGGCCACACCCCTGAGCCGGGCCCGCCCCGCCGGTTCGGTCGGGCTGCTGGTCTACCGCTTTGTGGGCGCGGAATCCACCAACGCCCCGGCGGATGCGACATTCCTGACCTTCGTCGGCAAGCCCTCGCTCAAAGCGACCTTCACCGAGGCCGATCGCGGCAAGACGGTGACCTACTTCGCGCGGTGGACCAACGCACGCGGCGAAGTCGGGCCGTGGAGCCAGGCGGTCTCCGCTGCGATCGCGGCGTAAGAACAAACCGGGTTCACCACTGAGGGCACCGAGGGCACTGAGAAAGGCATTGGGAAGGGGGGAGAGAGGGGATGCAGCGGCGGCACTCGAATGCCTCGTCTATTGCATCTCTCCCTCTCCCCTCTTCTGTCTTCCTCAGTGCCCTCAGTGTGCTCAGTGGTGAATCTTCTTCGGAGTGCCTCTATGTCCACCAATACAACACTCACCCAACAACCCAGAACCAACAAGCGCACACGCACGACCCCCGCCTCCGCCGGGCTGCCGGATCCGCGGCCGCTGACGGACTACGACGTTGTGTATGAGGAGTTCGCCGGGCACTCGCAGCTGCTCGTCACGCTGGGGCAGCCCTGCGTGATCCGGGCCCCGGCGTGGAGCGTCATCGACTGCGACAGCGGCGTGAGCATCGATCCCCTGAGCGTGCAGGTCATCTCCAACACCACCTTCATCCTCAAATACGACGGCATCATCCCCGACACCGTCGGCTTCGTCGAGGTCCCCTACCAGGACATGCAGGTGCAGAACTTTCAGGGAGGTTTCGTGCGGCCGGGGGGAAGGTGGTTTCGGGCGCCGAAGTGAGGAGGGGGAAGGGATCGAGGGATCGAGGCAACGAGGCATCAAGGGGGGAGGGGGGAGAGACAGCGCGTGATGCGATGCGGCCCCGGGCGGAGATGCCCGGGGCTGCTTTGTTTGCAGGGAAGGGACCGGGGAAGCGGCGAGATTTGATACACTCGCGGCATGAAGCGGCGTGCGGCACCGATTGGGATCAGGATCATGCGCGTGCTGGCGTGGGTGGTGGTTGGAGCGATGATCACGGTGGGTGTGGCGTGGGGAGTGGTGCTGAGATCTGAAAGCTATTGGCTCATGAAGGAGCGAGAGTCGGTCACTGTGCGCTAGGTTGGACTGGAGCATGGCCCGCCGACTGGCGGCAACCGTGGCGGGCGGAGCAGTCTTACGAGGTGGGCGTCTTCTGTAACCCGCAACCCGAGGAACCACTGTTCATTCCCAGTCTCCATTCGAGAGTTCATCGCTGGCAGACCGCGTGAAGCCAGTTTGCCATTGCACAGTTTGGGATATCTCGAACGCAACGCAGTGAAATATTGCCGGCGGGAGGCACGCCGATCGCCGTCGCTCGACTGGGCGGACCGCGGTTTCGGCGACATCCGCGCCGGGGGCGGCGAGATTCGGCATCTCCCATCCGCCCCTCTGGCCCGGCTTCGCCCTCAACACGCTCTTCTACGTCGCTCGCGTGGGGCCTCTGGCAACTCCGCCGCGCTCCGGGCGGCGAAGCCGTTCCAAGAAGGGCCTGTGCGTGCGGTGCGGGTATGACTCAAGGGGATCGCGGTGGAGCGCGTGTCCGGAGTGTGGCGGGAAGCGTTGAGCGGGGCGAGGGAGGGGAGAGCGATCTGGTAGACTGTGAGCATGCGTGCTGTGCCCACCAAGTTGAGCGTGATACGAAGATGCTTGCTTTGGCTGGGTGTTGGTGCTGCTCCTCATGGTCGCCGTCTCGTGGTTCTTCGCGGTCGTCTCCGAGATGATTCCCGCCGCGAGCTGGACGCCCCGTACGCCCGGGGCCCGGTGTGGCCGGTATGCCCCTGGCAACTGGCCTCCGCCGACGATCTGGAGGCGGTGACGAGATGCTGTATGCACGACGCATCACGGGCGGGTGGAGCACGAGCAAGAAGGAGCCGTGGGGCAGCCCTTGCCACCCATCAGCGGCGTGAAGCCCGCCCGGGCCCTTGAGCGGTGGATGATCAGCGACAGCAACAACGGCGGCCAGTACGTGGACAAGTGGGCCGTTGGCGGTATCAGCCGCTGCATCCCATCTGGCCTCGGCTCTGCCTTCAACACGTTCTTCTACGCGGGGATCGCGTGGGGCCTTGGCAGATCCCGCAAGTACTTCGCCGCCGCGGGCGACGCGTTTCGGGTCTCTGCGAACAGTGCGGGTACGACCTGCAGGGCATGCCCTCCGATGTTGCCTGCCCGGAGTGCGGGACTGGAGAGGCAGTGGGCAGTAGGGGAGGGGCAGTGGGGATGCAAGGAATGGGAACGGGGAGGGGGCGGGGAAGAAATGCGGTGCCTGGCCAATCCCCCCCACGGCCCACTGCCTACTCACCACTCCCTCCCCTCCTCCTTCCCCGTCTGCCTTCTATACCCCGTCGCCCCACCCAACTGATAGACTACCCTCCACACCCAGACCCCCCTTATTCCCCCTCCTCAGGACCCTCCCCACAGTGTTCGACCGCCTCCTCGGCCTCTTCTCCATTGATATGGGCATCGACCTTGGCACCTGCAACACCCTTGTTGCCGTGCGCGGGCAAGGGATCGTTCTGAATGAGCCCAGCGTGGTCGCCGTCTGGAAGGGGACCAACCGCGTCGTTCGCAACGGCGAGGCCGTCGGCTGGATGGCCAAGGAAATGCTCGGCAAGACCCCCGGCACCATCACCGCCATCCGTCCCCTCAAGGACGGCGTGATCTCCGACTTTGAGATCACCGAGCAGATGCTCAAGTACTTCATCACCAAGGTGACGGGGAAGAACCGGATGATCCGGCCGCGCGTGGTCATCGCCATCCCCTCGGGCATCACGGCGGTGGAGAAGCAGGCGGTCTTCAACTCCGCCGAGCGGGCCGGGGCGCGGCGGACGTATCTGATCGAGGAACCCATCGCGGCCGCCATCGGCGCGGGGCTCCCCTTCGCGGAGCCGACCGCGAGCATGATCGTGGACATCGGCGGCGGCACCACCGAGGTGGCCATCATGTCGCTGGGGGACATCGCCGTCTGCGAGAGCGTCCGCGTCGCGGGCGATGACATGGATGAGGCGATCATCGCCCACATGAAGAAGACCTACAACCTGATGATCGGCGAGCAGACCTCCGAGCGCATCAAGATCGAGATCGGCTCCGCCGCGCCCACCGGCACCGCCAACGACGAGAAGACGATGGAGGTCCGCGGCCGCGACATGATCAGCGGGCTGCCGCGCAAGACCGTCGTGACCAGCGAGGAGATCCGCGAGGCGCTGCAGGAGCCCGTGCAGGCGATCACCGAAGCCGTGACGCGGACGCTGGAGAAGGCCGAACCGGAACTCGCGGCGGACTTGGTTGAGAACGGCATCGTCATGGCCGGCGGCGGCGCGCTGCTGCGTGGGCTGGGGATCGTCATCTCCAACGCCACGGGCCTGCCGGTGAAACTCGCCGAGGACCCGCTGACCTGCGTCGCCCGCGGCACGGCGATCTACCTTGAGCACCTCGAGGAGTGGAAGATCACGCTCGAGAACGACATGGATTCGTGAGGCGGGGGCCTTTGATCCACCATGCCCTCTCCACGCGCCAACCTCGCCCTCGCCATCACCGCAGCGGGCGGGCTTGCGCTGCTGCCGCGGCCGCTGCTGCCGCTGGTCTCGGCGTTCAACACGCCCGCAACCTTTCTGCTCGCGCCGGTGCAGACGCCTGTGCGGACGCTGATGGTCTGGCTGCGCGGACCGAAGGCGAACTCTCCGGTGGCCGGGCTCTCGCCGGAACTGGATCGCGTGCTGACGGATCTGGATCAGGCGAAGTTCGAGCTGGCACAAGCGAAGGTGGAGACGGAGCGGCTGCGGTCGCTGGTGGTTGATCTGTCGCGCGGCGTTGAACTGAATCCATCGCTCGCCGTCACGCAGATTCCCGCATCGGTCATCGGCTTCGGCTCGGATCTCTCGGGCGGCCTGCTGACGGTGCGTCCCAACAAGATGGAGGGCGTGGAGCCCAACGCCGTCGTCGTGGTGCGGGGCGTGCAACTGGTCGGACGCGTGCAGAAGGTGGACTCCCGCACCTGCACGGTGCTGCCGATCACCGATCCCGCGTTTCCCAAGATGTATCGCGGCGAGAAGTTCAAGGGCGTCGTGATGCTCGACGACCAGAAACGCGGCCCGACGTGGAAGCTGGATGCCATCGAGAACGGCCGCATGGTGGGCCGCATCTACTTCGACGCACCGGTGCCCGGCGAGGATCGCCCCACGATCGTGAACGACATGCTCGTGCGACTCTTCGATGAGTCCTGGCCCGCCAGCGCGCAGATGCTCACCATCGGCCGCGTCGTGCAGGTCGAGACGGGCGCGAACGAGCGGCCGATCATCACCGTCGAGCCCTTCCAGGACATCTCACGCGTGAGCGAGGTGATGATCCGTGTCGCCGACAAGGGCGCGGCCTCGATACCCACGACGACGGGAGGCAAGCCATGAAGTGGCCTGTTCCTCTGCTGGTGGGCTATCTCCTGCTCGCGCTCGAGGGCGTCGCACGCGAGTATGTCCGCATCGGGACTGTCTCCCCCTCGCTGATCTTCCCCTTCGTTGTCTTCATCGCTTTACTCGCCTCAAGCAACGCGGCGATGTGGACGGCCCTGCTTGTCGGCGCGGCCGTGGACATTACCACACTCCGGGCCACCAGCGGCGCACCGATCGTCATCGTCGGCCCCCATGCCCTCGGCTATGCCGCGGCGGCGTACATGATTCTCACCCTCCGCCCCATGGTGATGCGGCGGAATGTGGTCACGATGGTCGCCCTTTCGGTCATCGGTTCGTGGCTCGCGGCCGTGGTGGTGGTCAGCGTGCTGGCGATCCGCCGGACCCTCTTCCACGGATCATGGGCCGATGGGCTCCCCGGCTCGCTGCTGCCGGACCTCTGGCAGCGCATTCTCGACGGGTGCTACACCGGTGCTGCCGCACTCGTGCTCGCGGCCATCCTCCTCCCGCTCGCCCCATGGTTCGGCTTCCAGGATCCCTCGATCCGCCGCCCCTTCTCGCGGCGGTACTGATGCCGGTGACGTGTCATGGCCTGCCCGCTCGTTCTCTTTTCGATACACTCCTCCCATGCAATCCGTTGCCATCTTCGACGACGGCCGTGGCCTTCTGTCGCCGCTCACCGATCTTCGCCCATGCTTTGACATCCGCACCGGCGCGCTCACGACGCTCGAACGTCTATCGCTTCACGCGCGGCGGCACGATCTGCCGCAGCCCGATGCGCTCTTCGTCCCCGAGCCGCTCGCCGATCTGGCGCGCGAGAAACACCCCACACTTCGCGTGAACGACCCTGCCGCGCTGGCCGCGGGCGTGTTGCTCGTGAACGGGGCGTGCCCGCTGAACGACACCGACTCCACGGGCGTCGAACTCGGCGAGGCGATGGTTGATCCCGCCAGTGGGACGATCATCAAGGCCCACATCCGCACGGACCGCGCCGGGATCAATCGCATCCTCACCGGCGATGCCGCCGGTCTCAAAGTCCACCACGCCGCCAACGTGCCCGCACTCACCCGCCCCTGGCACATTCGCGCCTGCCGGGATGCCTGCATCGCCGCTGATCTGGCCGCGCTCGCCGCGGCGATCTCGTCAACGCCCTCACCCCCCCACTCGTCCATCCCGCGTTTGTACATCTCCCCCAGCGCGATCGTCGATCCCTCCACTATCTTCGACACCGAGCCCGGCCCCATCGTCATCGCCGACCACGCCGTGATTCGCCCCGGCGCGATCCTCGTCGGCCCGGTGTACATCGGCCCTAGCTCCACGGTGCTCGAACGCGCGCTCATCAAGACAAACACGGCCATTGGCCCGTTCTGCAAGGTCGCCGGTGAGGTGAGCGGCACGATCTTCCAGGGCTACGCAAACAAGGCACACGAGGGCCATCTCGGCGACAGCTTCATCGGCGAGTGGGCCAATCTCGGCGCAGGCACGACCAACTCCAACCTGCTCAACACGTACGGCGACGTTGTCTGTCGCCCGCTTGGCGCGGATGGCAAGCCCAGCTCCAACGAACGGACCGGGCAACAGTTCCTCGGCGCGACGATCGGAGATCATGTCAAGACTTCCATCTGCTCCCGCATCATGACGGGCGCGATCGTCGGCACGGGCACCATGTTCGCCGCCTCAGCGCCGCTGAGTGGCACGAGTCCATCGCTCTCGTGGATCACGGATTCGGGGACAAAGTCATTTGCGATCGACAAGTTCATCGACATCGCGAAGACGGTCATGGCTCGGCGGAAGATCACGCCAACAGCCGCCTACATATCTCGCCTGCATGCTCTGGCAGGGAGCCGCTGAGCCATGAGCGCATCTCGCACATGGCTCTGGCAACTCTCCTACGCCCTGCTCGGCCTGGGCTTCCTCATCGGTATGTTCCTCTCGATCGCCTCGTGGGGAACCAATGTGTTCCACTTCTGGGCCGCGATTTCTGTTGGCTCCATCCTGCTCCTCGCCCTGCTCGGCCGCCGCCTGCGGTAATCTCTCGCCATGGCCCGACCACCCACGACGCCGCGATGGGTTCTCTGGATCGTCGCGGTCTTCATCGCCGAGTTGCTCATCTGCGCCACGATCGCCATCGTGAATCGCTCGCTGAGCACGTTCTTGAGCGCGTCGCTCATGTGCGGCCTCCCGCTCTGGCTTCTCATCGCCGCGTTCATCGTCCTCGCAAACGCGGGCAAGCGAGCCCGCACCTATTGCGGGTTCTGCGGCTACGACCGCACCGGGCTCTCAATCGAAACGCTCTGTCCCGAATGCGGCAAGGATGGGACCTCGTTGACCGCACCGGGGCATGCGCCCGTCGGCAAACGCCCGCTTCCCATCTGGATCTGGCTCCCGATTCTTCTCGCCGCGCCCATTCTCTTTGTCGTTGGCCGAGTTCTGGACGGCCAGAGTGTCGAATACGTCATACTTGGCTCCGTGGGAATCGTCGCCGGCCTCCTCCTCCTTGGTGCGTGGCATGCCTGGAAGCAGGCCGGGTAGACTGCTCCACGTCCTACTCGCGCCCACGCACCGCTATCCTGCCTTGTCCCTCCGCATTTGCGATTTGCCATTTTCCTCCCATGCCCACCCTTTACCTTATCGACGGCTACGCCCAGTTCTTCCGGGCCTACCACGCCATCCGAACGCCCATGTCCTCGCCGGTGACTAAAGAGCCGACGAACATGTCCTTCGGGTTTATCGGAATGCTCCTCAAACTTCTGCGCGGCGAGGGCAACCTGGGCGGCAAGCCCGACTACGTTGCCGTCACACTCGATGTCTCCGGCGATCGCGGCACGTTTCGTTCCGAGCTCTATCCGGACTACAAAGCCCATCGCCCACCGCCACCGGACGACCTTTTTCCACAAGTCGAACGCTGTCTCGAAACGCTCAAGAGCATGGGCATTCCCATTCTCGGTGCCGAGGGATTCGAGGCCGACGATGTCATCGCCACGCTCGTGACCGAGCTCCGAGCCAAGCACCCGGACCTTCGCATTCGCATCATCAGCAAGGACAAGGATCTCAAGCAACTCCTGGTGAACGATCACGTGACGCTGTACGACGTGCACACCGATCTCGAGATTTCCGCCGACACACTGATGGCGGAGACCGGACTCGCACCAACGCAGGTCATCGACTTCCTCGCTCTGATGGGCGACAACGCGGACAACGTGCCCGGCGTGGAGGGCGTCGGCCCGAAGACCGCCGCACAGCTCATCGCGGAATACGGCTCGCTCGATGGTGTGCTCGCCGAGGCGGCGAAAGAGAAGTCAAAGATCTCGGGCAAACGACTTGAGAACATCCGCGCCGCCGCGCCGCGGCTGGGGCTCTCGCGACAGCTTGTCTCCCTGCGGCACGATGCCCCCGCCTCGCTGGAACTCGCCTCCGCGGATACCAAGTCCTTCAAGCTTGAAGAACTGATCCCGGTCCTCAAGACCCTCGGGTTCAATCGCTATCAGGACGAGGTGAAAGCCCTCCTCGGCCAGCCGATCGATAATCCGATACTTACCACGTCTTCACCCGCCGCGCCGCCTCGCTCGGCACAAATGGGTCCCGGTGCGATCTCTCCCACGCAGCCCCCGCCTTCGCTCCCGAGATCGAAAAAGTCCGCCGCGCCGGACTTTCTTCCCGGTGGCCTCTTCGATCAGCCCGCTCAACCTTCCGATGGCGGCGATGCCCCTCGCGCCATCATCATGCCGCACTCCGGCGAATATCGCAGCATCACCACCAAACAGCAACTCGCGGACCTCTGCGCCGAGCTCCGCGCCGCCGAGTGCATCTCGGTGGACACGGAGACAATGGGCCTCTCCCCGCTCGTTGATCGCCTCGTCGGCATCTGCCTCTCCACGCAGATCGGCACGGGCGTCTACATCCCCGTTCGCTCGCCCAATCCGGCCGATCATCTCGACGAGCCCACCGTCATCGCCGCGCTCAAGCCAATCCTCGAAGATCCCACTATCCCCAAGTGCGGTCACAATCTCAAGTTCGACATGCTCGTCCTTCGCAGGGCGGGCATTCACCTCGGCGGTTGCTTTGCACTCGCTCCTTCCGGTTCCTCCGCTTCGTCGCTCCGTCACTCGGCGACTTCGTCGCTCCTCACGGCCACCACGTTCGACTCCATGGTCGCGTCCTTCCTGATCGACGCCGACCGATCCTCCCACGGACTTGATTCGCTCGCCCTTGGCCTCCTTGGCCGCACCAATATCTCGATCAAAGATCTCATCGGCTCCGGCAAGGATCAGCGGACATTCGACCAGGTCCCGCTCGATCAGGCGACGCAGTACGCCGCCGAAGATGCCGATGTCGCATTGCAACTCCGCGAGAAAATGCTCCCGCAGCTTATCGAGATGGGCCTGATACCGCTCTTCACGCAGGTCGAGATGCCCCTTGTCGAGGTGCTCGCGGAACTGGAGTGGAACGGCATCCGCGTCGATCCCGCCGAGCTGGACCGCCAGCGGCACCGTCTGCAGAAACGCATCGACGAGCTTCGCAAGCAGATTGTTGATTACGCCGAGGACACGCTTCACCGTCCCTTCAATCCGGATTCCCCCAAACAGCTCGCCGCGGTGCTCTTCAACAAGTCCGACGCCACCGACGAGCAAGGCGGCCCCGGCTTCGGGTTCCGAGTCATCAAGAAGAACAAAACCGGCCCTTCCACCGACGCCGAGGTGCTCGAGAAGCTTGCCGAAGACCCCGCCATCTCCAATCCGATCCCCAAACTGATCGTCGAGCATCGCGAGCTCTCCAAGCTCGTGAACACCTATCTCGAAGCGCTCGCGGAAGCGATCTACCCACCGGGAGTGGAGGGCGCGCACCGCATCCACTCCTCATTCAATCAGACGGTCGCCGTCACCGGCCGCCTCGCCTCCAGCGATCCCAACCTCCAGAACATCCCGATCCGCACCGATGTCGGCCGCGAGATTCGCCGGGCGTTCATCGCCGAAGACGGACACGTTCTCATCTCCGCGGACTATTCGCAAATCGAGCTCCGCCTCCTCGCCCATCTCTCCCGCGACGCGGCCCTCATCAAGGCCTTCCACGAGGGTCAGGACATCCACACCGCCGTCGCGGCTCAGATCCACAACGTTCCGCTGGACAGCGTCACTCGCGAGCAGCGCAACGGCGCGAAGATGGTCAACTTCGGCATCGTCTACGGCGTCACCCCGTTCGGCCTCGCCCGCCGTCTGGGCGTCTCCAACTCCGCGGCCGACGAGATCATCACCGGCTACAAGCGTCGCTTCCCCGGCATCACCACTTTCCTCGCCGAATGCGTCGAGCAGGCCAAGCAACACGGCTATGTGCAGACGCTCCTGGGCCGCCGCCGCCCAATTCCGGAGATTGAATCTCCTGTCCCCGCACGACGCGCCTTTGCCGAGCGAACCGCGATCAACTCCGTCGTTCAGGGTTCCGCCGCCGACCTGATCAAGCTCGCGATGGTGGACGTCTACTCGGCAATCTCGCCGACCGCTTCGAGTTCCGCGCTTCACACCTCGCGCCTTCTCCTGCAGATCCACGATGAACTCGTCTTTGAGTGCCCCGCAGACGATGCCCCCGCCGCGTCCGAAGCCATCGTTCGGATCATGGAAAACGCCATGACCCTTACCGTGCCGCTCAAAGTGGACTCACACTGGGCCGCCAACTGGTACGAGGGCAAGTAGCGGCTGCCGACCACTGAACTTCCCCAGCCAAGGAAAAACCCCCGCACACGCGGGGGTTTCTGTTTCAGTGGGCAGTACGAAGCCATCCTCAGCAACCGACGAACCATGCCGCCAGAAAATCAAAGATGTCCTGCACCGTCAGACCACCGACGCCGTTGAAGTCCGCCGTCGGATTTCCAGCAAACCAATCTGCCAGGAAATCAAAGATGTCCTGCACCGTGAGCCCGCCGGCGCCATTGAAGTCCGCCGCGCACAGGGGCGGAGGCACCGTCGTGGAGAGGTACACCACGGCGTAGTAGTTGCCCGTCCCGCTCGTTGCGGAGACGTTCAGGAAGTATGTCCCGGTGGTCGGAATCACGTAACCAAAGATCGGAGAATCCTGGCCGCTGGTCGGGCCGACAGATGTGCCATCTTCGAACGCCAGTGACGTTCCTACAGCGTCGAGCAGTGTCACGCGAGCATCCAACCCGCCCGTCCCAACGATGTTAACGGAGACCAGATCGCCCGCGCTAAATGAGTACGACAGGAAATCTGTATCCCCGGCGGTGATCGATCCCGCCGTGCTCGCCATGTACTGCACCGGTCGCCACGCATTCGAAGCGCTATCCGCCGTGGCAATAGTCTCATTGGGCTCGGCCTCAACGGTGAACGTTCCTCCCGTGGTGGGAGCGGTTCCTGCGTTCTCCAGTGAGATGCCGATCTGGTAGGTACCGGTGTTCGTTGTTGCGGCGCGGTAACCGCGCACGATGTACGTATCCGCCGTCGCCACCGTGAACCGCCAAAGCAGCGCGTCAAAGCCCGGACCGCTGTCATCGTCGAACGCCTGCACGCTCGCGGAACCCGAGCGGTACAGCCGGATATACGCGTCCGTATTCGTTCCGCGACCCGAGGGCGCTCCCGAGTCGCTGATGGTGAGGACATCACCCACCTGCAAGGCGCCAATGTTGAAGTAGTCCGCATCCGTTGAGGATGAAATCGCCCCCGAGAAGCCCATCTGGAACAGGTTCCCGGTGTAGGCAACGAAGTGCCCCATGGCATTGGTGGCCTGAGCGATGCCGTTGTTCGGCTCCGTCTCTGTCTTGTTGCGGCACGGCAACACCTCGCAGGGCACATTCGCGCCCTTGTGCACACCACCGGCAGTGCTGCACGCCAGATTTCCCTGAAACACGCACGATCCACCCGCCAGGCAGCACGCCCCTGGTAGATCGACAACCGTGAGCAGCGCAATGTCATCCACAACGCGTCCCTGCGCATCGGCCACGTGATACGGAAGCTCATAGTTGCCGGGCGCGATCACGCCCAGTGTTCTCTGCGCCGTGAAGATGCGATCTCCGGAGGTCGCGTCCGGAGCCACGCCGTTATCCAGCAGCGTGAATGTTCCCAGCCCAACCGCCGACGCGTTGAGCGTGACCGTCACGCCTGTCGAGGTCGGCAGCGTGCCGGGGTCGACATACACCTTGAAGAGGGTCACACCACCCGTGCCATAGGTGAACACATGCGGCACCGGCGCTCCGAATGCCGTGAGGGCACGCGGCTGCTGGGCCACATCGCCAAGCGTCGTCGCGCACGCGCCAGTGAACTGGATCGAGTAAGTACCGCCCGCCGTGGCGTCCGTTCCCGTCCAACCTGTGAGCGTTCCTGCCGCGCCGGAGCCCGTTGGCTGCCGCTCGGTCGTCGCGGGGGCATCCACGAACATCTCGCCGCTGGCCGAGATCGGATCGCGATCCGCCCCACTGATAGCGAGGTAGTAGTCACCGTTTGCCGTAAGAAACGTTCCGGTGATCCGCGATTGTGTCGTCGCCGCCGCGTCGTCATTGAACGATACCGGCCGCCCAGTGCTGTCAAAGAGGAAGAGCTGCGTGTTGAGCGAAGTCAGTCCGACCGTCGTTGCCGAGAAGTTCGCAAAGTCGCAGATGCCGATGCGGTATAGGTCAACATTTCCGGTCGTCAGCACGCCATCGATCTGCGTGAGCGTCCCGTTCCCGGAAACTACCTGCGCCGTCGCTGTCAGTTCGCCCGCGTCCCCGCCTTCCGCGACCGCGGGCGTATCAAACGCCTGCGTCACCGCCGTCGCGGCGGATGACGCCGTCGCGAACGACACACCCAGGCCGCGTTTCGCGAACGCGTTCCAGAGCGCGAACTGGTTCGCCCCGCCGTTGTTCGTCAGATCCGCCTGCAGGATGGCATCCCGCGCCTGCGCGAAGGTCGGCACTGCGGGTTGCAGTTTCATGCCATCTACCACCAGTTGGAGGATCAGATTGTTCCCGGCAAAACCGTAACGTTTGAACAGCGCCGCCCGGCACTCCACCAGCGTCTGACACCAGATCTCGCCGGTGTTATGCACCTCTGTGGATCGCGTCACACCGTTGGCTGTGGCTCCGCTCGTGCCATAGGCGTCCCACGTCAGCGGATTCTTCGCCATATCCGTGCTATACGGATACCGCCGGATCGAGTTGTAATAGTTGTTCGTGACATACGCGCCAGTGTTGAGCGTCGCATTCGGATTATCGCCGACCGTTCCCTCCAGGCAGATCGCCACGAAGTCGCTCCATCCCTCGCCCATGCCGCCGGACTGCGTCGCGTTCAGCGCGCTCGCGTTGGCCGGGCCGCCCGTGAGCCGGTTGGAGAGCCCGTGCGTCAGTTCGTGGAACATCACATCCGCATCCATCGCGCTATCGCGATCCGGAGTCGGTCCGGTGAAGCGGTACATCTGGCAGCGCCCCGCGGCCCCGTCCGCCGGCGTGCCGAAGTTGGCGTTGTTGGTTCCCGAGCCGTCCTGGCAATCCAACTGCACGGCGTCGTTCCCGGCCCCGCCGCGCCCGTAGTTGTTGGTCTGGAAGTTCCCGGCCACTTCGTTGAAGCCCAGCGCGTAGAGCCGATCGTGATACCAGTTCACGTAGTAGAAACCCTGCACCACCGAGGCATCCCCCCAGCTGAGCGGATCCGCGCCATTGTTCTGAACAGGGTCAAAGAGCAGCCCCGCGCCGCCGCTGGGCCGCGGCGAGTCCGCCACGTTGTCCGCATTCTTATCTAGATGCGCATCCACGTTGTTCCCGCGCGTGTCCGTGAACTCCGCCCCCGCCACGCCGTTGTTGTCCATCCATCCAAACGGCGACCACGCCGCCACCGAGCTCGGCGTCACCGTGACGAGCTGCCGCGAATCGAACGGAAACTGAAACCCCGTAGCAGACGCAAGCCCTTGTGCGGGCGTCGGGCTGCGGCCCGTGTACACCCGCATCGTCACCTCGCCCACCTCGTTGTTGAGCTGGTTCTTGCGATGCAGCAAAGTCCCGTCGTTCGCATCGATCACCATCTCATACGTGTGCCCGACGCCCTTGGTGGGGATCGTCACCCACCACGCCGCGCGGATGTCATCTCGCGTCATCGGGAACCAGACCCGTTGGCTCGTCACCGCCTGATCCGCCCGGAAGTCCGGTGAGTTGTTCCACGCCTGCTGCTGCGATCCCGCCTTCGGTTCGCCGCTGCGCGTCGGGTCCTGCGTTACAGTGATCCCCACGGCCTTCGCCGCGGCCCTGATCGCCTCCAGATCCGACATGCCCCCGGACTTCACCTCAAAGTCGCCAGCCGGCCGCGGCAGCATCGTGCTTGACACATTGATGAGCCGCCCCTCTCTGCTCACGTTCGCCTTGATCCCCGCATCGAACAGATCAAACCCGCCGATCTGCTGCTGCAGGGTCAGATGCCGCACGCCATTGTGGTCGGTCACGAAGTCGCGCGTCACCCGAGCGTTCACCACCTCCGCCCCGTCGATCTCGAAGAGCGCGGCGTTTTCCGCAATGAAATCCTTCACGATCGTCTTCGTATCCAAACCGACGTTGTCGCCGGTGAGCATCTGGCTCCAGGACCGCACAAACCGCGGCGTCCCCAGCGCAGCATCCTCATCGATCGCCAGATTCGCCACCCGCCCGCGCAGCCGCTCGATGGTCTTCGCCCGCTCCCCCGCCCGAGCTGTCGCCACTTTCGCCATCCCCGACTTCACGCTCGCCACCGGCTCGCCATCGGGACCGAAGTGCGCATCAAAGTTCGGCAACCCCTCCGGATCGCGCAGCAACGCTTCCAGTTTCTTCTGATTCAGCTCGGCCTGATCCCGCGTCTGATCCGAAGCGGCGATCCCAGACCCACTCACCGGTGTTCCATCGCCCCACGCCACAGCACAGACGCCCCCACATCCCAACACCAATGCGGCAATCATCCCAGCGGCCTGCTTCCCGTGCTGCATGTGCATCCTCTCCGTTCCTTCGAAGTCCCCGTCGCCCACCGCTTGCTCATCGGAATCACAACTTTGCCCGATTAACCCGCCCCGGGACAGAAAACCCGGGCCGGGCGGGCAAGATACCCGAAATCCGGTTGCCCTGATTCGGCGGCATCTCCTCCGGGGTTCCCCGAGCCACTTCTCACGCCACCTCAAACTTCCCCAGCTTGCCAACACAGCGGCCCGGCGGACCAAAGCCGTCGCCGATGTGACCTGACTCGCACAAAGGTGCTGGGACTTTGGGTGGGATGAGTTTGTTCTCCCCATTGCCCATTCGCCACTGCCTTTTGTTTTCTCTCTCGCGCCGATCTTCCTCACCGCGGATTCCGTCATCGAGAACGTCAACCCCCGTCGGCCGCCGCCCACCGATCCAAACTGCCCGGTGACGAGGGGGCTCTTCTGTGGGTCGACGATACAGCCGGGCCGAGCCGGCTTCCGCTCACCCGCTCACGGATTCGGATTCACCTGCGTCCAGGTCTTGATCGTCGGGCTCGCATTCGCAAGCTCCGCGATCTCCGCGGCCGTCAGGCAGCGGTTGTAGAACCGCACATCGTCCACCGTTCCGTTGGTGATGTCCGTTCCGCCGCTGCGCCCGCCGAGATAGACCGCTCGTGTATCCGTACCGATCGGCGCCGCCCTTGCTACCGGAGTGTTGTCCAGCACCCCATTGAGGTACACACGCCCCTTGACCCCGTCCCAGGTTGCCGCCACGTGATACCACGTTGGTGGCCAGCGTCGTATTTCCCTTGATGCCGGAGTCGTCATACTCGTCCAGAACAAACTCGATCTTTCCGTTGGCGATGCTCAACTGCCAGTTGTTCGGGTTGGCGTCGCCCTTCGGAGAATGGGCACACCGCAGAGCCCGTGGGAAACGCCGCGGTCTGCTTGATCCAGCCCGTGATGGTCAGGGCATTGGTCACATCAAACGCGGGTCGCATCCGCGATCGAGACGTAGTCGTTTGCACCGTCCAAACCGAGCCCACCGGCGATCTTGCCCGTCGTCCACGTCGGCCCGACCAGCGTGCCGTTGTAGCCGCCACCGCCGGAGCCCAGGGCGGTCGTGCCCGAGGCATCGTTGAGCTTGTACCACGCGATCGGCATCAGGCACCACTCGATGCTGCGCTTCATGATCGTCTGCCCGTTCGCGTTCAGCGAGTTGAAGTTGAAGGAGTTGTTTCCCGCCCACCGGCAGAAAGACGCGCCGCCCCGCCGCACGACCCGTCCCCAATCCATGAGTCGTCGCCCCTCTCCATGACCAAGAGCACGGCGACGGACAGCTTTCTTTCATGACGTCGCGAACGACCCGAGCGTGCCAGGCATACAAAGCAGCTCACGCTGGAGGAACAGATCGTCATGGCCAACGCGGCTGTACAGTGATGGTATGGCGTTCATCACGTCAATCGCGGTCGCGTTGAACAGCGTGTTGCTGGAAACTCGAAATCGTCCACGAGGGCGGGCTCCTCGGAGATCACCCCCATCGTCGTGTTCTTGAGCTTGGTGTTCAGATATTTCGAGGTAATCGTTTCCGAGATGTACGCGCAGCTGGAGGTGAGCGCGGCGGTATTGAAGGTCCCCGCCGAGGCCGTCGCCGAGATCGGCACGACCGTGTAGCCCCAGCTCTCCATCAGCGTTTTCTTGGTCGTCTCCGGTGCGGTGAGACTCGCCGAGTTGACCACCACGAACATGATCGTCCCCGCCGCCGCGGATGCCGACGTGGCCATGCTCATCGCGACCGCGAACCACAAAAACACAAGCACGCACCGAGATCTTGAGGGAGCTTCCATACCACGATCATCGACCATCCCCAGAGCGCGGTGAAGCCCCGCCCGGGCGCAACCGCGACCGATCATGCTCTCCCAGCAAATGCTCCATGCTTGGGGCGGTCGCTTGCCATTCGCGTTGCGCAACTATCTATCAAGTAACGACTTACAGAAAATTGCGTCACCAATCAAAACCCGATTGACATCTTCCTAAAACACTGTACACTCACCAAACATGTCTCCCGCTCAAACGCCAACCTTCACTCCTTCCCTCGCCCTCGCCAGCGAGCTGCTCGCCCAGTTCAGCGACCCGACCCTCTCCCTCGCCGATCTCGCCGCCCGCCACAACACCACCCTCGAATCCCTCGCCCTCTGGATCGCCCGGCCCGAAACCTCTGAGCGTCTGGACCATCTCCACTCCATCGCCATCACCCACACCCGCTACCTCTCCTCGCTCCTCGTCTCGAAATCCATCGCCGCACTCTCGCGCGTTCTCGACGCCGCCAACGCCGAACTCGATTCCGACCAACCCCGCGCCACGAGCGTCCCGCCCGTCTCTTCCCCATCCACGCAATCGCCTTCAGCAGCCCCCACGCCCGCCCGCTCCCCCGAACTCCGCCAGCGCACCCTCGAAACCCTCCGCCGCACCGCCACCCGCATCCTGCAACTTTCCACCTACAACCCCCCACGCCTCTTCGCCTCCCGCCCCCCCTCCCACGGCCCTGGCGGGGGAGGTGTTNGCACGGCGAGCCGCGCCGATGCGAGGTGCGACCCCCCCCACGCGGCCCGGGCGCCGGAGATGTTCTCCGGCGTGGCCAAGATCGTTCGTCCCGCCTGCACCGGATCGCATTTCTCCCTTCCATCGATGGCGATGGGAAAGGTTGGTGTCCTATGGGAACAGTGCTTCCTACGGACAAGCGTTTGATGGTGATGTTCGGCAACACGCACGAGATGCCCTGGACCACGAACAAAGTGGCTATCGGACTCTCGGACCCGCAGCTCACCGACTTCAAGTCCAAGTCCGGCAAGGCGCTCGTCGCCTTCAACGCGGCCGAGGCGGCCCGGCAGGCCAGCAAGGCCGCGACCGATGCGTACTACGCGGCGGTCGCGAACCTGCGCACGAGCGCGGCCGACTGCGTCCGCACCATCCAGAACAAGGCCAAGAGCACGAACGATCCGACGATCTACGCGCTGGCGGAAATCTCGCCCCCCGATCCGCGCTCGCAGACCGGTCAGCCCCCCGCGCAGCCCACGGACATCCGTGCCGAGCTGAACTCCGACGGGTCGATCACGATGACCTGGAAGTGCGCCAACCCGCGCGGCGTCTCGCGCGTCATCTACTTCATCAAACGCAAGCTCACCGGCGAGGCCGACTTCACGCTCGTCGACACCGTCGGCGAGAAGACTTTCACCGACACCAACTCCCCGCCGCTCTCCTCCAAACCGCCGCCGCGGCCACCCTCTCCCTTCTCACGCTCCAACGAACACTGGCCCTAACTCCCTCCCCCGCGGGCTCCGCACTCACTCTTCCCCGCATTCATCCGCTTCGCCAAAATCCCCACAAACGATCGCATCCCGATCTCCTCCTGCGTCAGCCCTGTCGCCGCGGCCTCCGCATCCGTGATCGCGCGCCGCCGCAATCCTTGAATGAAGAACGTGATCAATCCCTGCGCCGTCGCTGCATCATCAAACACACCTCCCGCCGCGCCCCCCACCAGCGTCGCCCGCGCCGCCTTGTCCACAAAGTTCCGCAGCCGATGCGTCGCCTCCGGCAGATATTCCAGGAAATACGAGTACATCGCCGCGTACCGCACCGGCAACTGCGCCGGATTCAGATCCCACCCCTGATACCACCCGTGCGCCAGTGACCGCCGCACATTCGCGAAGTTCAGCTTCCACGCCGCATGCACCGCCGCCCGCCTCTCCGTCCCACGAAGCGCCGTCAGCGACCCCGCTGGCCCCTGACTCATCAGACTTATGCGCGCGGCCGGCATGATGTTCGTCGCCCCATCCGAAAGCCACAGCCGTCGCCCCCAGCGACACCTGCATCACATGCCGCGCAAAGTCGCACCCCCGATGATCGATCTTCTGCTCCTGCGCCGTCACCCGATGCTCGCCGTGTAGTCATACACCCCCAGCGCGCCCGCGATGCACCGCCCCTTCGCCGCGCGAACGAAGTCCGGCAACGGACACACCCCGCGTGTGTCGATCACCGACTGCGTCGTCTCCACCATGAACTCCATCTTCAGCGAACCCTTCGCAAACAGCCCCTTCCCCTCGAACAGCTCGAAGAGTTCCACCATCGTCGTCACCTGCTGCGCCGACACCAGCTTCGGCAGCATCACCACGAAGTTCTCCGGCAATCGCCCGCCGGTCTGCTGGCTCAGCGTCGTCAGAAAGATGTCCATCGTCCGCACGCCCCGCGCCACCGTGTCCGGCCCGAAGTTCTTGATCCGAATCCCGATGTACGGCGGCAGCGTGCCATCCTTCATTCCCGCCGCCACCTCCATCGCCGCTTGCGCCACATGCGCATCCTCTTCCGCATCCGCCCGCACGCCATACCCATCCTCAAAGTCGATCCGAAATCCTCCACCGGCTCGCGCTCCAGCTTCTCCACCGTCCGCCGATACACCTCCGCCGCCAGCGGCGCAGGCCAGTTCGCCCCCACCGCCGCCGCAAAGCTCCCCGCATCCGGGCGCGCATACATCCGCAGCGATGCCAGCGCAAGATCACCCAGCCGCCGCGCCGAATCGCGTCGGAACAGATGCCCGCCTCCATAGATCGTGTGGACCGGCTGCCGCCCGATCGGCTTGATACCCGCGAGTACGCATGTGACACTCGCAAGCGAGCAGCACCGTTCCAGTCTCCGTTCCGCCCAGCGATGTCGCCAATGTGGTGCCCATAGGCCGCGATGATAGTGGCAACGGCCCCAAACCCGCTGGCCATGTCACAGGTGTAACACGCACCCTTTCCCGCAACTCCCCATCTTCCGCCGGGTATCGCCTATTGACATCCGAAGACCGTGGACACCCACACCGCAGCGGCCATGAGTATGTGCAGGCCGCGCGGCCAGCGCGCACCGAGCACGTCACCCCGTAACCGACCTCTTCAGGAGCCAGCACATGCCCAGCAACGGACTGCGAACTCGATCGATCCTGACAGCCCTTTCCGCCGCCACCAGCGTCGCCCTCGCGACCCTCGTCGCGGCCCAAGTCTCGGTGCAAGTGCGCACTACCGCACCCGATGATGTCATCGATGTCCGCGTGACCAATATCGTCGTCCCGCAGGCCTCGCACGGGCACGGCATCATCTGGCGTTCGCCGCCGCAGGGCGCGCAACCGATCCAGGTCTCTGCTGTTGCCGGCGATATCGACATCAACGACGGCGTCGGCACCACCAACGTCAAGATGACGCTTCGCAACCCCGGTTCCGTGCAGCAGGAGGCCCAACTCCTCGTTCCCATCCCCGCCGGCGCGGCCATCCGCACCTTCGGCTTCGATGGCGGCGGCATGGAACCGACCGCCAAGATTCTCCCCAAGGAGGAAGCCCGCCGCATCTACGAGGCAATCGTCCGCAAGGCCCAGGATCCCGCGCTGCTCGAGTTCGTCGGCTACTCGCTCGTGAAGTCAAGCGTCTTTCCCGTTCCCCCCGGCGGCAGCCAGACCATCTCGCTCACCTACGAGCAGGTTCTGCCGCGCGATGGCGACCGCATCGACTTCGTCCTCCCGCGCACCGGCTCGCTCGAGTCCACCGGAACGCAGTGGTCCGTCAAGGTCGCGTCCGCTCCTCGCGCCCGATCACCACGCTCTACTCTCCGAGCCACGAACTGCGCACCACATGCACCAACGATCGCGAACTTGCCTTCGAGGTCCCGCAGGCCGCGATCGCCGAGCCGGCTCGTTCAGACTCTCCGCGGTGAGACAAAGCCGGTGCAGATGGATATCAACTTCCATTATCGCTTATCCCGATCCGCAGAACCCCGATGGCGGCGGCTACTTCCTACTCCTCGGCGGTGTCCCGCCCGAGTCTAAAGCACGCGTACACGAGCAGCAGAAGCGTGAAGTCATCATGGTCATCGACCGCTCCGGCTCCATGCGCGGCGAGAAGATCGAGCAGGCCCGCAACGCCGCGATCCAGGTCATCGACGGTCTCGCCGAGGGCGAGGCCTTCAACATCATCGACTACTCCAGCACCGTCGAGAAGTTCAGCAAGCAGCCCGTGATCAAGGACGCCAAGACCGCGGACGCCAAGAAACACGTCCGCGACCTGCAAGCCGATGGCGGCACCAACCTGCACGATGCCCTCATGGAAGCGCTCCGCGCGGAAACCACGGCGAACATGCTCGATGGTGCTCTTCCTGACCGACGGCCTGCCCACGGTCGGCGTGACCAGCGAGGGACAGATTCGCACCAACGCCGCGCAGGCCAACACGCACAAACGCCGCGTCTTCACCTTCGGCGTCGGCATGGACCTCAACGCCCCGCTGCTGGATCACCTCGCCGAAGCCAACCGCGGCGCGAGCATCAACGTGCTCCCCAAGGAGAACGTCGAGATCGCCGTCTCCAAGGTCTTCAAGCGGCTGATGGGCCCCGTGATGAACGAACCCGCCTCACCGTGCGCACCGGTGCGGGCGGCGATGGCCCCGAGAGCACCCGCGCTGTCCGCGACCTGATGCCGCCGCGCGCTTCGATCTCTTCGAGGGCGACCAGATCGTCGTCCTCGGCCGCTACACCAAGACCGACAAGATGCAACTCCGCATCGAGGGCGACTACCGCGGCACCAAGAAGACGATGGATGTGGACTTCGATCCCGCCGCGGCGTCCACCAAGAACTCCTTCGTCCCCCGCCTCTGGGCCTCGCCGCATCGGCTACCTCATCGACGAGATTCGCCAAGCCGCCGGAACGTCCACGGGTGACAAGAACCAACGAAGGAACTCGTGAAGGAGATTGTGGAGCTTTCGACGCGGTGGGGTATCTTGACGGAGTACACATCGTTCCTCGCTAACGGAGCCAGGCACCCCGCGGCGGCACATGGCACCGAGTTCGACGACCCAGCATCCAAGACGTGGAGTTCCGGATTGTGGATCGAGCATCCAAGCGGTAACAGCGAAGGGCGGTGAATCAATCGCTCAACCTGAAGGAAGCGAAGGCGCAGGTGTGCGCTTCACCGAGCAACGTCTGCTACGACGAGAAGATGGTTCGCCGCCAGATCAGCACCGTGCAGCAGGTCGCCGATCAGACGCTCTTCTGCCGCGGCAATCGCTGGATCGACGGGCGCATCATGCAGCAGAAGGACAGCGACAACGCCAAGCCGGACAAGACCATCGAGTTCGGCTCCACCGAGCACTTCGCGCTCGCCTGCCGCCTCGCCGATGAAGAGGGCGGCAATCGCTCCGAGCTGCTGGCCATGAACGCCGAGGTCATGCTGCTCGTGGACAACCAGCGCGTCCTGATCACCGCGCCCAAGCAGGAGAATCAGGCAACTCCATGATGACCGGCCGGTAGACCTACGACCCACAACGCCGAACACGCCGCGCTGCACCGGGCACTCCACCTCGCCCGAGGCGCGGCGTGTTGCGTTTCAGGAAATGCGGCCAGCGCTTCTACGGCTGATCCGCCTCCCGGACCAAACTCCTTTGACCTCGGCGCCGTACCCGCTCGATCGCATCCACCACTTCCTGCTCGCTCACGAGCGCCTCGGGGCACGTTTCGCATCCGAGGGCACGCCGCATCAGCCACCGCTCCGGAACCACCTGCACTTCAAACAGCTCCAGGTCGCGGCCCGCCAATGTTCCAGAGCCGGCGGCGGCAGGCCCGGGTTCTCATCGGGCATATTGCCCTCCAGCCCGGTCACCAGCCACGGCACCTTGATGTTGCTCGCAAGCCCAGTATCCAAGTCGCGCCGGATTGCCGTTCCGCCCCACCACCACCGCCCATGGACCTGCTCAACCGCTCTGCTCTCAAAGTCGATGTCAGCTACGCCGAGCGCGGCAAGCTCATCCGCCAGCGCCTTGGTCACCGCCGCGTTCCATGGTGTGCCTGAATCGCGCAGCGCGTTCCCGGCAACGATCGCCGCCACGATATGCGACCCGGCATCATCCCACGTGAACGCCGAGGCCTTCTCGGAAAACGGCGGAATGGTCATCTGCCCGTACCACGTTCCCAGCTCATGCCAGGATCCGACGACAACCGCGAGCCGCTGCGCCTGCCGAATCGCGGCCTCCCGCGAAACCTCCGCGCGATCCGCCTCCGATATCTGCGCCCACCAGTCGGGAACCTTCACGCAGATGTCGTATCGCGTGTCCGCCCAGTCGACGTGGAACACCCCACCCTTTCCACCGGCAAACTGCTCGAGGATCCGGTCGTGGGCGTACTTCACGATGTCCATGGACTCGCGAACGTGCGACAGATCCAGAAACCCGGCGCGGCGGGTGTAAAGAATCCCACGATCCACTTCGTTCGGGCCATCGTGCCGGTCCATCCACCCTTCGTACCGATGCGTTCCGAGCGCATTCGGATCGGCAACGGAGTAGAGCGTGAACGGCCCGGGAAAAGGGATCGATCCCAGCCGCATCCGCGGCGTCGCAGGTCCGCTGCTGCAACCCAGCAGCCCACAGGAGAACCCCACCCCAACAGGCCAGAGCAGGCCACGAACCACGCCAAGTCTGGTCCAAACCAATCTCATGCGGCACTCCCACGGTCTTTCGGTGATCCGACTGTGGATCACAGACGGAGAGAATAGAGTCATTGCACCGCCGGGAACGGCGAGATGGGCAGAGACGGCCCCGAATCGCGGGATTGTCTTCCGATCAGAAAACGGAATACTGGAGAGATCGGGTATCGACTGCATCATTCGTGAGCCCATTCGGGCCAGACCAAGGACCATGCGATGAATGTGTTTCCAGCCCTGAGATCAATCGGTGCCGCGGCGGCATTTTCGGTCGCGACATCCGGTTCGCTGGCTCAGCCGGCAAACAACCTTTGCGCCAATGCGCAAAGCATCACCGTACCCGGTCTGCGTACGGCGGTCACGGTCAACGGCACCACAGCGAACGCGACTTCAGACTTCAATCAGACGTGCGGCTTGGGCGATTCGCTTGATGTGTGGTACACCTTCACGGCCCCGGCCGCGGGACTCTGGACGTTTGACACGATCAACAGCGTTCTCTTTGACACAACGCTGGCCATTTACAGCTCGTGCGGCGGCACGCAACTCGCGTGCAACGACGATATCGACGCCGCCAATGGATACTACTGGTCGGCGATCGCGCTGAATCTCACGTTGAATCAGATGATCAAGATTCGGGTTTCGGCCAACAACACGGACGCGGACGTGTTCCAACTGAACGTGGTGGGCGCGGCGTCAAGCATGAATGACCTGTGCGCGAATGCCGAGACGATTCTGGCCAATCAGCCCCGAAGCGGAACGACACTGGCCGCCACGACGGACTTCGCGCTCCCGGCGACCGCGTGTGGATCGTTCCCCGGCTCACGAGGCGGACGGGATGTCTTCTTCGAATTCACTCCGACCGTTACGGCACCGCACAAGTTTTCGGTGTGTTCGTCGGGGTTCGACACGACCCTGGCGGTCCTGACCAACTGTACTGGTACACACGCGAGCGTTGTGGCCTGCAATGACGATTCGCTGAGCTGCAGTTCGCTGAATCGATCGGAGCTTCCGGCCGTCTCGGTTACCGCCGGTGTTCGCTACGTTGTTCGTGTCGCCGGATTCGACTTTGAACCACCCGACTTTGGTACATACACGCTGCTGATCACTCCTCTGACGACCGGTGCATGCTGCCGCGGAACGACGTGCGCGTTTATCAGCGTCGCCGACTGCACGATACCGCCGGGCAACACGGCCGGTCGCGCGTTTGGAAGCTCGCCAACGTGCAATGCACCGGGAAACGCGCGTTTTCCGTGCTGCCATGCCGATTTCAACAAGGTGAACGGCATCAGTATCCAGGACATTTTCGATTATCTCAGCGACTGGTTCCAGGGCAGCACGCTCACCGTGGTTGGAGGGATCGGCAACACTCAGCCCACGGTTCAAGACATCTTTGACTTTCTCTCGGCGTGGTTTGCGGGCGGATGCTGAGGCGGTTCCCGGAGACCATCGGCTTAGTTCGACTCACGTCCCGACTGGAAATGGGAGCTCGGACCGGGACGAGACATGGGGACGGTATCCGCGATGGGGGCAAATGCCTCCCAGCCGCCACCGAGCGCTTTGTAGATCGCGACGAGGTTGCTGGAGACGGCGCGGTCGCTGTCGCTGAGGGCATCCTGGCTGAGGAAGAGTGTGCGCTGGGTGTCGAGGACTCGCTGGAAGTCGATGATGCCGGAGCGGTACTGCTCGCTGGCGAGATCGAAGGCGCGCTGGTTGGAGGCGACGGATTCGGCGAGCGTGCGGCGGCGCGACTGCTCGCGGGTGTAGCTCGTGAGAGCGTTCTCGACATCCTCGAAGCTGGTGAGAATCGCCTTCTCATAGGTGAGGAGCGATTGCTCGGCGCGGGCGTCCTGGACCTTGATGTTGGCGCGGATGCGGCCCCAATCCAGCACTGGCCACTTCATCGCAGGGCCGAAGGACCAGAAGCGGCTGGAGGCGTCGGGAAGCGTTGGCACCTTGTCAGCGGCAAATCCGAACGAGCCGGTGAGAGAGAATCGCGGGTAGAGATCGGCGGTGGCGACACCGATGCGCGCGGTGCTTGCGGCGAGATCGCGCTCGGCGCGACGGATGTCGGGGCGACGTCGGAGAAGTTCGGACGGAAGGCCGACTGGGACTTCGGGAGGGACACCGGGAATCGCAGCGACTTGCGAGAGTTCGGCGGCAAGCGCGGTGGGCTGCTGGCCAAGAAGGACGCCGAGACGGTGGATGGCGGCCTGGACGGAGCGATCCAGCGGGGGAACCGTGGAGCGGGCCTGCGAGAGCGAGCTCTCGGCCTGCGCGACATCGAGATCGTTTGTCAGACCGGCCTTGAGCCGCGACGCGGCGATGTCGAGCGTTTCCTGCTGGAGTTGAATGTTGCGACGCGCGATGTCAAGGCGCTGCTGGAAGCCGCGGAGTTCGACGTAGTTGCGGGCGACTTCGGAGACGAGCGTCACGAGGACATCGCGTCGGTTCTCCTCCGCGGACTGAATATCAGCGGTAGCGGCCTCGACGTTACGAGAGACTCGTCCGAAGAAATCGAGCTCCCAGTTGGCATCAAAGCCGGCCTGGAAGAGGTTGTGGGCCTCGCCGACGTTGGCGCCGGGGAAGGACTGGAAGGTGTTTTCGCTTTGGCGCGAGCGGGAACCGCTGGCGTTCACGTCGAGTTGCGGATACGCGTCTGCGGCGATGACGCCGCGCTGGGCACGCGCCTCGCGCAGACGGGATGCGGCGAGCTTGACATCGAGGTTGCCGGCTGCGGCGCGTTGGATGAGGGTGTCGAGTGTGGGATCACCGAGGAGTTTCCACCAGTCGGCGTCCACGGACTTGGCGGCGCTAATCGCGCTGGGGCCGCCGAAGCTCTCATCGCCTGTGTGCATGAATGCAGGCGGGACGCTGGATTGCGGCGGGATGAAATCGGGGCCGACTTTGCAGCCGGAGGCCGCGCCGGAGGTGGTGATGAGAGCGAAGAGAAGGATGCGAGAGGAGCGGATCATGGGTGTGGGGCTCAAGGTGAGGAGAACCGAGGACGGAGAGTAGGAACGGAAGTACTCGCGGGATTCGCACTTTCGTTTGAGCAGAATCGCTTGTTCCAGGCGGTTTCTGTCACTGGCGCGAAGGAGAAGTGAGATCCTTCTGAGCTTGTTCGGCATCGGCACCGAACTTGGCATCGCCGAGAGGTGGGGCCTCGAGGAAGACGTCCATCTGCTGGCCGACATAGACGGGTGCGCCAAGGTCGGAACGTTTAAAAGCGCAGATGACCTGCAAGACGCGTGTATCGACGCGCTCGCCGCTGGAGCCGGTGAGAGACTTCTTGGGAATGACGTAGGGCTCGAAGCGAACGAAGGTGATGGGAGTTCGGAGCTTGCTGTTGCCGCGAATGTAGGCGAAGCCCTTCGCGCCGGAGGTGACTCGCCAGGCATCGTTCTCATCGATATCGACGCGGATGTGGAGGATGTCGGTGCCGCCGATGATCATGAGCGGCGCGTCGGGTGAGTTGGACGCGTTCGCGCCGCCCTGGGCGTATTCGCCGGCGCGGATGTTGGACTTGAGGATTTCGGCATCGACGGGGGCGCGGACGGTGAGGCGATCAATCTCGGTGCGGACTCGGGCGGCGTCGGCCTGCGCGGAAGCGAGATTGGCGCGGGCGATGTCGACATCGGGCTTCCATGCGCCGGCCTTGAGCAGGTCGAGGTCGGACTTGGCCTGGGCGACGCGGGTCTGAGCGGTCAGCACGCTGAAGCGGCGTTTGCTGAGTTCCTCCTCGCTGACGGCGCGTTTGTCGGCTTTCTCCCACATGGAGAGCTGGGCGGAAAGGTCGGCGACCTGGCTCTCTGCCTCACGGAGCTTGGCCTCGGCGGGAGGAAGTTCCTCGACGCGGGGCATGGCGAGCAGCTTCTCGAGGGAGGACTGCGCGGCGAGGACCATCGCCTCGCGAGAAGCAAGCTCGGCGCGGAGGGAGCGATCGTCGATCATGAAGAGCGCGTCGCCCTGCTTGACCTTGTCGCCGGGCTTGACGAAGACCTTCGTCACAATGCCGGAGACGTTGGTGCCAATGGCGATGAACTCGGTGCTGGGCTCGACGAGGCCCGCGCCGGGAACCTGCGATTGATAGGGGGACGCGGCCGGGGCCGCGACCGGTGGTGCGGGCGTGAGCGGCTTGTTCTGGGCCATCACCGTGAACACGACGAAGATGACACCGGCGATGGCGGCGAGCGGAAGGAAGTACTTGATGAACATGGGCGAGACTCCGATGCGAAGCGAGCGTGGCTCGCGGGATGTGTTTCAGGACTCAACGGGCCGCCTGTGCGGCGATGTTTTCGCGACCGACGATGGTTTGGACGATGCGGCCGTCGTCCATCTTGGAGATGCGGTCCGCGAAGCCGAAGATGCGGGCATCGTGGGTGACAATGACGAGGGTGCGGCCCTCACCGAGGGCGACATTTTTCAAGAGACGCATGACGACGTGGCCGGTTTCGTGGTCGAGCGCGCTGGTGGGTTCGTCACAGACGATGAGCCTGGGGTCATGAACGAGAGCGCGGGCGATGGCGACGCGCTGCTGCTGGCCGCCGGAGAGTTGGCGAGGAAAACTGCCGGCGCGATCGCCGAGGCCGACGCGGCCGAGGAGTTCGGTGGCCTTCTTGATCGCGACGGAGTGCGAGACGCCGTTGATGAGCAGCGGGACCGCGACGTTCTGCGCGGCGGTGAGTGCGGGGAGGAGGTTGAACTGCTGGAAAACGAAGCCGACGGTCTGGCCGCGGAAGCGGGTTTTCTGGCCGCCGGACATCTTGGAGAAATCCTCGCCGAAGACATCGCACTCGCCCTCATCGCGATCGAGGATGCCGGCGATTACGGAGATCAGTGTGGTCTTGCCACAGCCGGAGGGGCCAACGAGCATCATGAGCTCACCGACGGCGACATCGAGATCGACGCCGCGGAGCGCGTGGACCTTTGTGTTGCCGGTGGCGAAGGCCTTTGTGACGCCGCGGCAGCGAATGGCGAGGGCCGCGGGACCGCGTGCGGAGGGCTGGGTGATGGGAAGCGTGGCTGTTGACATGATTATGCGTTCGGGGTGCGGTCTCTGAGGGATTCGGTGCGCGACTCATTCATCCGGAGCGAGTGAATCAGGTCTTGAAAACAACGACGGGTTCGAGGCGAAGGACTTTGAGAATGCTGGCAAGTCCGGCAACGAGACAGATGAGCAGAAGAGCGACTCCACAGATTCCGATGATCTCCCACGTCATGAGGAATGCGAGATCGGTGGCGAGGATCGCCTTGCCCATGAGCGCGGCGGCACCCAGACCGATGCCGAAGCCCAGGAGAGCAACGATGAGTACCTGCACCACCATCATTCGGACGATCAGCCAGTTGCCGGCGCCCATGGCCTTGAGCGCGCCGAACTGCTTGAGGTTGTCGAGGGTGAAGGCGTAGAGGGTCTGTCCAGCGACGAGGAGGCCGATGAGAACGCCGAGGCCGACAGCGAGACCGAAGTTGATGAGAATGCCGGTCTTTCCGAGAATGTACATCATGGTCGTCTTCTCGAACTCGGGGCCGGTCTGCGTGTGCAGGCCGGTGGCGCGTTCGATAGAAGCGGCGACCTGCTTGTGGTCGTAGCCGGGGCGGACCTTGACGAGGACGTAGTTGAGCAGCCGGCGCTCGGGCGGGGCGAACGAGAGAGCGCGGGAGTAGGTGGTGTACATCACCGGATCCCAGAAGAACGACTTGCTGAGCTTCATGGTTCCGGCGACGCGGAGTTCGTGATCGTTGATGCTGATGCGATCGCCGACTTGCAGGCCGCGGGGGTTGTTCTTGAACTGGCCCTTCTCAAGGATTAACTTGGTGGTTGAGTCGCGGGCTTCGATGAAAATGGCCTTGTCCTGGCGGAGATCTTCGAGGCGGCCCTGGATCATTTCGGGAGGGGCACCGACGAGGGTCGCGTCATCCAGACCAACGACGATGACTGTGAACTTGCGGCCGTCGGGGAGCTGGGCCTTGAGCCAGTTTTTGTAGACGGGAACGGCCCATTCGACGCCTTCGACGCCGCGGACGCGGTAGATGGCGGTGTCCTGCAGCGGCTTGCCGTCTTCGGAGAACTCGACCTGGGGATCCATGACCCAGAGGTCGGCCTGACCGGTGTCGCGGATGAACGCGCCGGTCTGGCTGGCCATGCCGCGGAGGATGGACGCCTGTTGGGTGATCATGAGCGTGGTGAACGCGAGGCCGGCGACGAGGCCGAGGTACTTGAGACGATCACCGGTGAGCATGAGGATGGCGACGATGTTCACAGGCCGGCCTCCTTCGCGGCGGCGGGAGCGAGGAGGCCGCGCATGAGGGCGTCGGTCAGGGTGCGAGCGCGGCGTGCGAAGGGGCGCCAGTCCAGCCAAGGATCCTGCTTGTGGGTGATCTCGAGAGAAACGACGCCGTGGAGAGCGGACCAGATAACTTGGGTGAGGAGCTCGGCGTCATTGTGCTCGGGGCGGAAGCGGCCGAGGGAGATGGCTTCGTGGACGGCGTTGTGCAGGAAGGCGTAGCTATCCAGGTCCGGATCGCCCTGATCGGCGATGCAGGCGGCATCGGGCTGGACGTCCGTGGGGACGGGGGTCATGAACATAAAGCGGTAGTGATTGGGGTTTTCAAGAGCGAAGCGGATGTAGGCGGCACCGCCGCGGCGGATGCGATCGACGGGATCGACGACTTTGTTCAACCGGGAAAAAATGGCTGCGAACGCTGCGAAATCCTGCTGGCAGAGGGCGAGCATGAGGGCGGACTTGTCGGGGAAGTGGGTGTAGAGGGCGGGGGCGGTGTAGCCGATGGAGGCGGCGACTTTGCGCAGCGACACGGCGTCGTAGCCGTGCGCGATGAAGAGCTCGCGCGCGGCGGAGAGGATCTTCTCACGCACGGCGGCAAGTCCGAAATCGTGCTTATCCCTTGAACACGATGGCGGGTTCGAGGCGCATGACCTTGATGATGGAGAGGAGGGAGGCGATGACGCAGATGACAGTGACGGCGATCGCGGTGGCAACCGGGATCTGCCAGATCAGCCGGAAGGCGAGTTCTGAGCGACCACTGAGGAGACCGAAGAGAGAGGCGATCCCGACGCCGAGGCCATAGCCGATCAGGCCAACCACGAGGGCTTGCAGGACGATCATGCCCAAGAGGCGCCAGTTGCTGGTGCCCATGGCCTTGAGCGCGCCGAACTGCTTGAGATTGTCGAGCGTGAAGTTGTAAAACGTCTGTCCGGCGATGACGGTGCCGACGACGAAGCCGAGAGCGACGGCGATCCCGAAGTTGATGGGGATGCCGGTGTACTTCATGAAGTACATGTAGGTGAGCGTGGAGAAATCCCAGGATTTGTACGCCGCGAGACCGGTGGCGGTGGTGATGCGTGTGCAGAGGTCGGCGAGTTCAACGCCGGGCTTGGCGCCGACGAGAACAAAGGTCATGAGGCGACGCTCGCGGGGAGCGAAGGTCGTGGCGCGGTTGTAGGTGGTGTAGATGACCGGTTGGCTCTGAAAGGTCCGGGAAACCCGGCAGATGCCGGCGACAACGGCGCGGTGGTCGTTGAGTTCGAGGAAGTCTCCGACTTTGAGCGGGATCGGAGGGCCAGTGGGCTTGCCGGTCTTGGGATCGAGCGGGGCTTGGCGGGCGAGTTTGCCGTTCGCGCCGTTCTCATCGACGATGACGCTGTCGGCGCGGCGGAGGTCCGCGAGCTTGGCATCACCGACCATCACGGGCGGACCGCCGATGAGGGTGGCATCGTCAAGGCCGATGACGTTGCAGGTCTGGAAAGAGCCGTTGTCCAGACGGGCTTTCAGGAGGCCCTTGTAGAGCGGGACGGCCCAGTCGACACCTTCGATGCCGCGGACGCGGTAGAGCATGGTGTCCTGGAGGGGCTTCAGGTCGTCGATGAACTGGACTTTGGGGTCCATCACCCAGACGGAGGGCTGACCGGTGTCGGTGACGAACCCGAAGGTGCGGGACATGAGGCCGACGAAGATCGCGAGTTGCTGCGTCATCAGCAGTGAGGCGAAGGCGATGCCGAAGATGATGCCGAGGTACTTGGCCTTGTCGCCCATCAGCATGCGGAGCGCGACGAAGTTCATGGGCGGGCTCCACGAGAGGCGGGGGTGCGGGCGGCGGCGATGCCGGCGAGAGCGAAGTTCGTGATGTGGGCGGCGATGGATGCGAGATTCTCGGGTGAGTACCCGAGATGGGGCATGAGCCGTGCGATCATGGGGCGGCAGTGCCAGTAGAAAAGACACTGCCCCACGACGCTGGCGGCACAGCGCTGCACTTGGGTGTCTGTCGCGCCGGGGCCGAGAAGTTCGCGGATGATGGCTTGGAGAATGAGCGAGCGGGGCTTGATGTTGCGATCGATGAGTTCGTCGAGGGCAAAGGTGGGCTCGACCATTTCGCGGGCCATTAGGCGCTGGTGCCACGCGGGGCGATCGGAATCGAACACCTTGCGCATGAAGTGCGTGATGAAAAACTCGAGGCGCTGCTCGGGCGTGAGCCGCGAGACTTCGGGGGCTGCGGCGGGGTGGCGGTCGTGGACGGCATCATCGACGAAGCGAAGGACATCCGAATAGAGGCGTTCCTTGCCGCCGAAGTGGTAATTGATGGCGGCGATGTTGGCACCGGCACGCTTGCAGATCTCGCGGATGGTGGCATCGCGGAATCCCTTTTCGGCGAAGACCTCACCCGCGGCTTCGAGCAGCCGCTGGCGGGTGGAATCGGCGGTGGAAAGGGTTGGAACAGGTGATTCAATCATATGTTTCAAGCGAGCGTATGAGCGTAGAAATGCAGAGTCAAACGTGTGTTTGATTCTCTTTTCGGATTGTCAGGCGGGGTGATCGGGGGAGCTGGGAACGGGGGATGGGGGATGGCCGCCGCGGACGAGGGCGCCGCGGGTCCACTTGCCGATCTTTTCCGTGCCGCTCTGGATGAGGACGTAGAAGAGGGGGACGAAGAAGACGGCGAGGACCGTGGCGGCGATCATTCCGCCCATGATGCCGGTGCCAATGGAGTGGCGGCCGGCGGCGCCCGCGCCCTTGGCGATGACGAGCGGGAGGACGCCGAGCACGAAGGCGAGGGAGGTCATGAGGATGGGGCGGAACCGTTGGCGGGCCGCTTCGACGGCGGCCTCGACGATGCCCTTGCCCTGATCGCGCAGGACCACGCAGAACTCGACGATGAGGATGGCGTTCTTGGCGGCGAGGCCGACGAGGGTGAGAAGGCCGACCTGGAAGTAGATGTCGCGGGTGATGCCGCGGAGGTAGACGGCGACGAGAGCGCCGAAAACACCGAGGGGGACTGCGAGCATGACGGCGATCGGGAGCGTCCATCGTTCGTACTGCGCGGCGAGAACGAGGAAGACAACGACGAGGCCGAAGGCGATGACGAGGGGAGCGGTGTTGCCGGCGCGAACTTCCTGAAAGGATGCACCGGACCACTCGTAGCCGTAACCCTCGGCAGAGAGGTTGAGTTCGCTAAAGACTTCGCCGACGGCGGTGATGGACTGTCCTGTGGAAAGGCCGGGGCCTGGGACGCCGGTGATTTGCACGGCGGGATAGCCGTTGTGGTGACTGACGAGATTGGGGCCGACGCGGAAGTCGGTTTTCACAAGGCCCGCGACGGGAACCATTTCGTTGTTCTTGTTGCGGACGTACATCTTGCTGAGGGCCTCGGGGCTCTCGCGGAACTCGGGCTCGGCTTGGAGCTGGACGCGCCAGACGCGGCCGAACTTGTCGAAGTCATTGACATAGAGCGCGCCGAGGTTGGCTTGCAGGGCGTCGAAGACCTGATCGATGGGGACGCCGGCGGTTTTGGCGCGGTCACGATCGAGATCGACGTAGAGCTGGGGTTGCGTGACGCGGACGGCGAGCTGCATGCCGGTGAGTTCGGGGCGGCTGGAACCGGCGGCGACGAAGCGGTTGGCCGAGGCGACGAGATCGCGGATGTCCTGACCGGCCTTGGCCTGGAACTGCATCTCGAAACCGGCACGCTGGCCGAGGCCCTGGATGGAGGGCGGATTCACGGCGATGACGATGCCGTCTGGGCGGGAGCCGAACTTCTTCATGACGCGGCCGATGACATCGCGGGCATCCATGCCGGGCTTGGTGCGCTCGGACCAGGGTTTGAGACGGCCGAAGACGATGGCCGCGCTGGTGGAGTTCACGCGGCCGGCGAAGAGGTCGAGGCCGATGAGAGCGACGGTGTGCTCGACGCAGTCTTTTTCTTCGTTGAGAAGATAGTTTTCGACATCGCGAACGACACGGTCGGTGCGATCCAGGGATGCGCCGTCGGGGAGGAAGATGGCATTGATGAAGTAGCCCTGATCTTCATCGGGGATGAAGCCGCTGGGGATGCGGTTGAAGAGGTGGTAGGTGCCCGCACCGAGAGCGGCGAAGACGAGCATGGCGACGACGGCGAGCTTGATGGTGAGGCGGACACCGGCGGTGTAGCCGTGGGTGATCCAACCGAAGACGATGTTGAACCACTTGAAGATGACGGCATCGAGAACGCGCTGGGCGATTCCCTTCTTGGCGTCGTGCGGCTTAAGCAGCAGGCGGCAGAGCGCGGGGCTGAGGGTGAGTGCGACGAAGCCGGAGATGGTGACGGAGACGGCGATGGTGACGGCGAACTGGCGGTAGAGCTCACCGGTAAGGCCCCCGAGGAAGGCGACGGGGAGGAAGACTGCGCTGAGCACGAGCACGATGGCGATGACGGGGCCGGTGACCTCCTCCATGGCCTTGATGGTGGCTTCGCGGACGGGGAGGTGCTCCTCCTGCATGATGCGTTCGACGTTTTCGACGACGACGATGGCGTCGTCCACGACGATGCCAATCGCGAGGACCAGGCCGAAGAGCGTGAGGGTGTTCACGCTGAAGCCGAGGAGATACATGCCGCCGAAGGTGCCGATGATGGAGACGGGGACGGCAAGAAGTGGAATGAGCGTGGCACGCCAGTTCTGGAGGAAGAGGAAGACGACCAGCAGCACCAGGGCGACGGCCTCGATGAGTGTGTGAACGACTTCGTCGATAGAGACCTGCACGAAGCTGACGGTTTCGTAGGGGATCTTCCAGCTCACACCCGGCGGCATGGCCTTGGCCATTTCTTCCATGGCACTGTTGATGTCTTTATAGACCTGGATGGCGTTGCCGCCGGTTTGCAGGTTGACGATGATCGGCGCGGCGGGCTGGCCGTCCATGCGACCGATGTTGTCGTAGCTCTGCGAACCAA
Source organism: Phycisphaerales bacterium (assembly GCA_044222255.1). Lineage (GTDB taxonomy): Bacteria > Planctomycetota > Phycisphaerae > Phycisphaerales > UBA1924 > UBA4658. Next base: position 11,803 of record JBGANP010000024.1, on the reverse strand, counting down.
GCTCGACGCGGGCGACGTCTTTGAGGCGGAGAATGGTGCCGTCGTTGCCGGCGCGGAGAATGATGTTCTCGTACTCGGAGGCGTCGGAGAGACGGCCGCGGGTGAGAACAGGGACGGTGATGTCGACCTCGCCATTGTTGGGGCGCTGGCCGATGCGTCCGGCGGCGAAGATGGCGTTCTGTTCGCGGATCGAGGTGGCCACGTCGCTGACGGTGAGGCCGCGCTGGTTGAGACGCTCCGGGTTAACCCAGATGCGCATCGCGTAGTCCTTGGCGCCGAAGACGGAGACGTCGCCGACGCCCGGAATGCGTTTGAGTTGATCGATGACGTTGATGGTGGCGTAGTTGGCGAGATAGACATCGTCGAACTGGCGCGTCGGGCTGGTGATGAAGACGACGCAGACGATGTTGGAACTGGTCTTTGTGATAGGGAGGCCGGTGCGGACGACATCCTGAGGCAGGCGCGGCTGGGCGATGGCCATGCGGTTCTGGACATCGACGGCGGCGAGATCCTGATTCGCGCCGATCTCGAAGCTGGCGGTGAGCGTGGTTGAGCCGTCGTTGGCGGATTGGGATTGGTAGTAGATCAGGCCCTTGGCACCCGAGAGCTGTTGCTCGATTGGACCGGCCACGGACTGGGCGACGGTTTCCGCGCCGGCGCCTTGGTAGGTGGCACGAACCTGCACGCTGGGGGGGACAATTTCGGGGAAGCGCGCGATCGAGAGGGATCGCATGGAGACGAGGCCGGCGAGGATGATGACGATGGAGAGAACGGAGGCGAAGACGGGGCGATCAATGAAGAACTTGCTGATCATGGGTGGGTGGCCCCCCCACTCTTCGGTGCGGCCGCAGGAGGTTCGGCGGATTTGGGTACCGAGAGTTTCGCATTTTCCACGAGCGGTGCGGGACGGACGAACTCGGACGCGATCTTGACGACGGTGCCTGGCGGGGCCTTGGCATAGCCCTCGACGATCACCTTGTCACCGGGCTTGAGCCCATCGGAGATGATCCACTCGTCTTTCACCCAGACACCGGTCTTGACGGGGCGGACTTCGACCTTGCTCCCGGCATTGACGGTCATGACGATCGGGCCGTTGGGGGTCTGGATGACAGCGCGCTGGGGAACGACGAGCGCGCCGGGGCGCTGCCAGCCGAGGATGCGGGCGCGGACGAACTGCCCGGGCTTGAGGGCTTCTTCGGACGAGGTGGCATCGGGCTTTGGTGGGAGTGTTTTGTTTTCAAACACGCCGCGTGCGGTGGCTGTGCCGGTCTGGGGGTTTACATTGGAGTCGAAGAAGTCGAGCTTGCCGGGAACTTCGTAGCTCGTTCCGTCGAGCAGAATGAGTTCGAGACGGGAACCAGACGGCTCGGGAAGGACCACGCGCTGGGCATCCACATCACTCTTCCACTGGAGCCACTCACGCTCCGGAATGGAAAAGATCACGTACATCGGGTCCACCTGCACGACGGTGGTGAGGAGACTGTTGGAACCGTCGTCCACGAGCGCGCCGACTTCTTTCAAGGTACGTCCGACCTTGCCTTTGAGCGGGGACGTGACGCTGGTGTAACTGAGATTGAGCTCGGCAATTGCGACGTTGGCCTCGCCGAGTCGCAGGTCGGCACGGGCCTGCTGTTGGGTCGTCTGCCAGTCTTCAATTTCCTTTTGCGTGGCAGCCTGCTGTAGAGCAAGGGTCTGGAGGCGTTCGAGCTGGCGGGTGGCGTTGGCAAGTTGGACTTTGGCGCGCTCACGGGTGGCCTTGGCGACTTCGACATCGGCCTCGAAGACGCGCGGATCGATCTTGTAGAGAACTTGGCCTTCCTGAACGGGCTTGCCTTCCTCGAAGTCGCGCTCCTTGATGAAACCCTGCACGCGGGCGCGGATCTCCACGACCTTGGAGGCGGCGGTCTGGCCAACGAACTCGTAGACGACGGGGACTGTCTCGGGCTTCACCGTGCGGACGACTACTTCAGGGGGAGGCCCGGCGGGCTTCTGTGCGGCGGAGGAAGCGTCTTTGGGCTTGCAACCCGCGGGGAGCATCGCAAGTGATGCGATCGCCATGGGCGCGAGCAGGCAAAGTCGGAGCGGCACGATCATGGGCACCTCCAGCGGACCGAACTGGGGAACGGAGACATATAGATGATTGTCGTTATGTTCGGGGAGTCAATGGGAAGCGGAAATTCACCCGGGCGAATATGAACGCGGCCGCGCCAACAATCAGGACAGATTGGGCGGATGCTTTCGTCACTCAGAGACGGTGGAGAGCGGGGCGCGAGACACCATGGAATCCATCAGCGTTTTCGACATCTTTAAGATTGGCGTTGGGCCGTCGAGTTCGCACACGATGGGGCCGTGGCGAGCGGCGCAGGCGTTTGTGAGCGTGCTGCGCGATCGCGGTGTGCTGACAACCACGGAGCGGGTGGTTACGGACCTGTATGGCTCGCTCGCCAAGACTGGGCACGGGCACGGGACGGATATCGCGGTGATGCTCGGACTCTCGGGCGAAGATCCGGTGACGATCGATCCGGCGACGCTGACGGCGCGGATCGATGCGATGAAGGAAGCAGGGCGGATGCGGCTCGGCGGCGAGGGGGGGAAGAGCGTCGAGTTTGATCACGAACTCGACATCGTGTTCCACATGAATGAGTCGCTGCCGTTTCATCCCAACGGCGTGATGTTCACGGCGCTGCTGGGGGACGGATCGCGGGTGAGCGAGACGTACTACTCGGTGGGCGGCGGGTTCATCGTGCAGGAAGGGGAAACGGCGTCAGGATCGCGCGCGGTGAAGCTGCCGCATCCGATCGACAAGGCGGATGATCTGGCGCGGTGGTGCAAAGAGGGGGGCAATGGGCAGTTGGCAGTGGGCAGTGGGAAGGCGCAGAATGGCGTGAGGGTTTCATTGCCAGTCGCACAAGCATCGCTGCCGGATGTTCGCACGATCCCTCAGGTGGTGATGGCGAATGAGCTTGCTTGGCGATCGGAAGCCGAAGTCCGGGCGGGGCTACTGAACATCTGGCGGACGATGGCGGAGTGCATCTATCGCGGGTGCCACACCGAGGGTGTGCTGCCGGGCGGGCTCAATGTCACGCGGCGTGGGGCGACGATGAATCGCAAGCTCATCTACGGCTCGGGATACTCGGGGCGCTGCGAGTATGACGATGTGGATGGATGGCTTGAACTGGTGCGGCACTCAACGCGGGACTTTCAGCAGATTCTGCGATGGGTGAGCACGTTTGCGCTCGCGGTCAACGAAGAGAACGCGGCGTTCGGACGTGTTGTCACCGCGCCGACAAACGGCGCGGCGGGGGTCATCCCCGCGGTGCTAATGTACGCGTGGTGTTTCTGTCAGCAATCGGCTGGGAAGATCGGCGGGATCGGCGAGCAGGGGATTATCGATTTCATGCTCACGGCGGGAGAACTCGGATCGCTTTTCAAGAAGGGGGCAACGATCAGCGCTGCGATGGGCGGATGCCAGGCGGAGATCGGCGTCTCCAGCGCGATGGCCGCGGGCGGACTGGCGCAGGTGCTGGGCGGAACGCCCGGGCAGGCGATGATGGCCGCGGAAATCGCGATGGAGCATCATCTGGGTATGACGTGCGATCCGATCGGCGGGCTCGTGCAGATCCCGTGCATCGAGCGGAACACGATGGGGGCGATCAAGGCGATTACGGCGGCGCACATTGCGCTCGAGAGCGATCCGGCGAAGGCGAGAGTCTCGCTGGACGGGGTGATCAAGACCATGTGGGAGACCGCGCTAGACATGCAGGGGAAATACAAGGAGACGTCCGAGGGCGGGCTGGCGGTCCATATCTCCGTTGGTGTGAGTGAGTGTTGAACTCTGAGATGGCGTTTCAGAAACGAACACACCCGCGCACGTCGGGCTGACGGCGCGGGTGTGAGCAAACACGCTTGCGAAGATGCGTCGATTAGCGACGGCGGCGGCCGGCCATGACGCCGCCCATGGCAAGCAACGCGGCGGCGGAGGGCGCGGGGATGACGCCGGGGGAACCGACATCGGTGCCGCTGGCGGAGGTGCGAGCGCCGTTGATGCCGGCGACGCTGGGCGCGCCGAAGGTGCTGGAGGCCGGGTCGTAGCCGAAGCTGACCCCTTGGACGGCCGCACCGAATGTGACATTGTTAATCAGAACACCGGTGCTGTCATAGATGTTCACGGCGTCTCCACCGGAGCCGAGGCCGATGCCGCTGCCGGAGTAGAAGCCGATCTGGAGCGAGTCGATCTGACCCCAGAAGGTGCGGTAGTCGGGGATCTTGGCGCCGAGCGCACTCTCGATGAAGACGACGGACTCGCCGGGAGCGATGCTCGTCACCCCGTTGAGCAGGAGCGAGGCGGCAAAGGAGTTCGAGTTGTCATCGACACGCCAGCCGGTGATGTCGACCGAGGTCAGACCGCGATTTGTAAGCTCGAACCAGTCGCTCCCGACGGTGCCGGAAGAGCCCGTGGAGGATGCTTCCGTAATGACGATGTTGGCCATGGAAACCGACGCGAACGACGCAGCGGCCAAGGCCGCAAAGAAACGAATAGACATATCTCTCTCCTCAAAAGAAAACGGAACACCAGTTGTGGGCGGTTCCCCGCCACATGAGGGGGAGTATGGGAAGCATGCGGCCAACTTGCGCGGCGGAGAGCGCAAAGATTGTATGAAGTCGGCTTGGGTACTGACGACATTTGGGGCATCGACGCTCAGCCGACGCGTCGAAGCACGCCGAGGCCGAAGTTGGCCGGGGCGAGGTACAGATCGAGCTGCTCGTAGCAGCCCGCGGCGATGGAGTGAATGTTGTCGAGGAGTTCGCGCGGGCCGCGCCAGCGGGAGACTTCGGGGTAGATGTCGTGCAGGATGATGTAGCCGCCTGTGTCGAGAATCGGCTCGAGCGCGGCGAACTCGGCGCGGACACCGGCGGGGGTGTGATCGGCGTCGAGGAAGGCGAGTTGGACGCGACAGGGGGCGAGCTGCCGTCTGACTTCGGCGATTCCGGCCGCGCTGTCGGCGTTGTGCAGTGTAACTCGGTGGGCGAGTCCGGCGAGTTCGAGATGCTCGCGGACCTTGGCGTCGCGACCTGCGGGCATCTGCTCGGTTCGCCAGCGGCCCGGCTTGATGGGGCGGAAGTCGTCTATGCAGTGGATGTGGCCGTTGACGCCGCGAGCGGCGGCAAGTTCGAGCGCGGCGGCCATCCAGATGGTGCTGATGCCGAGGAAGGTGCCGGTCTCAAGGACGATGCTGGGCTGGATGTTGAGAACGAGCGCGTGCAGCAGTTGGCCAGCCTGCGGGGAGAGAGATGCGGGAAAGGTGATGGGCTGCGCGTAGACATGCTTCAGAGCTTGCAGCCACTTGCAGTTCGGATTGTCCAGGTGTGAGGGGAACGGCCACGCTTGGGCCTTGGTCGCCATCGAGGTGAGCGGCGCGTGAGGGAAATGGGCGAGGGCAGCGCGTTGCTCGCGTTTCAGTGGTTCGACGCGTGTCGGCGGATCTTTGGTGGGAGATGTGGGATTGAGGAGGCGTCGGAGCATCAGGGGAGCATACGAGGATGAGGGGGAGATCGGTTCGACGTGGGTACAACACGACCGGCGGTGCGGAACAACGGCACTACTGGAACTGGACGAGTTGGCGTGCGCACGCTTTACGGGCACCCCGCGAACCACGCCCCGAGAAAATCAAAGATGTCCTGTACGGTGATGCCGCCGGTGCCGTTGAAGTCGGCGGAAGCCGTTCCAGCAAACCACGCACTGAGGAAATCGAAGATGTCCTGAACGGTCAGGCCGCCAGTGCCGTTGAAATCAGCGGGGCATGGAGTTGGGCGAAGGTACACGATCCCACGAGCGTTCGAGCCGCCCAGTGCAATCACCGACGCATCGCTCATCGCCTCATCGGTGAAGAGCATGTTAGCCACGTACACACTCTCGCCCCATCCGGTGATATCGCAGAAGAGCCCAAGCGTCGCGGCCGTGGGTGCGCCGGTGGCCGTGCCTGTCCCGCCCGGCGAGCCGGAATACGCCCACGGGCTGGGGAACTGGCCCCATCCGTTCCACGTTGCGGCAGGAATCGTCGTCGCGTTTGTGGCGGGAGGCGGCGTCATGTTGTCGCCCCAGCGGGGGTCGAGGGATTTGCAGGCGTTGTAGACCCAGTCGGCGGCGGGAATGGTGGTGGCGAGAGAGCCATTGACGAAGACGCGGGTTTGTGCGGTGCCGTAGAGGTTGTTCACGATGGCGAGCCGCATCCAGACGCCGGGCTGGATCGCCGCAACGGCGGGCGCGGTGGCGTAAGGGGTCGTATTGCCGACCTTGGCGGTGCCGGGCGCGGCGCCGGTGACGAGGACGTAGACATCCGCCGAGGAGTTGTTGTTCTGGCTGGCCTCGACGAGCGGGATGCACTGGTTGTTGGCAGTCGCGTTCGTGCGGGCCGCGTCCCACGAGGCCTGCGGAATGAGGATGTCGGCGACGATGGTCCACTGGCCGAGCCGCTCATCGGGCCAGGTGTCCCGTGTGTTTGGCCAGAGCGCGAGGCCGAGACCGCGTGACTTGGCGGTGTCAGTGGGAGCTCCGACGTTGCGCGGCGCGGAGGTCTTGTACACCGTGTCCACACTCGCGCCGATGCTGGGAATGCCGAAGGTGGTTGTGGTACCGAAGGAGGACTGCGCCTGCGTGACGTTGGTGGGCGTCGCCGGGCTTGGATACGTCGTCTCGCCGCCGACGCCGCCCAGCAGCGGGCCGAAGGTGGCATCGTCGAGATACCGGAGCTTGCTCGGGCCGGAGGTCGGAGCGAGGCCCGACTCCTTGACGCTCTGCAGGTTTCCGTCAAAGTGCCACTCGCTGACAAGAGGAGCGGGTGGCGTGAAGGTGTTGACGACAAGCCCGCCGGAGATCACATTCAATCCGAGCAGAAACTGCGGGCGGACAATGTTGCGGATGGCGGATTGGCCGCGGCCGTCGGCGAGGAGTTGTTGTTCGAACGTGAGCGAGATGTTCTGGCCGCTCACGATGGTCTGGACCACCTCGGTGTCGAGCTTCGTCGGCAGCGTGCCCGCCGGATTGCGCATTGCGCCGAAAAGCGTGCGGCCGCCGCCGGTGAACAACCCGTTCAGGACGCTGAAGAGCGGCTGATTGGTGCCGACCACCGATCCGCCGAACAGGCCCGTGCCGGTGACGGTGGGATTGAAGCCCCATGTGTACCCGGGCGCAGGAAGAATGGTGGTGGTGCTGGTGCGGACGATGTCGGGAACGGTGCCGGCGGTTGAGGAGATACTCGCGCCGGAGCAATCAACGGCGATGGTGGACGACTGGGCGAGGGCCGAGCCGCACGCAGCGAGCAGGAGGCTGACGGAAACGACGGAGATCGGGGTACGCATGATCCACTCCAGGGGGCTGGGGGCCGAGGATGGAGAGTTTATCAGAAGATGCCCGACAGCCCAAGGGTTCACGGTCCGGGAAGATGCCGGAAGGGTAAAGTATCGGGCAATTCCCCCGGAATCTGGTACGATGGGGGTGATGGACTCGTGTGGCGAACAAGATTCCGACTCCCCCACTACCCGCCGGGCCTCGGGCGCGGGCTCCCACGCGTTCACACTGATCGAACTGCTTGTGGTCATCGCCATCATCGCGCTGCTAGTGAGCATCTTGCTGCCTGCGCTGGGCAAGGCGCGGGAGGCCTCCAAGCGTGCCAAGTGTGTCTCGAATCTGCGGCAGCTCTCGCTCGCGGCCAACTCATACTCCAACGACAATGCGAAGGGCTACTTCGTCCCCGCGTTCTTCGATTGGGAGGACAACATCGGGTGGTTGTTTCCCGAGTACATCGCGGACTACAACGTGGCGATCTGCCCGTCGACGCGGAACAAGATTCGGTCGGATATGAATCTCTCGGATGATTCGGCGTATGTGGACGCTCAGGCCCTGTACGGCCGCGACTTCATCCGCGACACGTTTTTTGCGGCCCGCGACAAGGACGATGACTCTGGCGGCCACTCCTATGAAGTGCGTGCCTGGTTCACTGCGGGAAAATATCTGGATGGGACACTGCTGTATGCCCCGCCAACACTGAGCGTGGGGCAGCAACTCGGCTGGTCCGCGAATGATGCGCAGGCCGGCGCGCTCTTCACCCGAAATATCTTGAAGACTCAGTCCAAGGTGAACTTCCCGTCTACTTGCTACCTCTTCATCGACAACGACAACGATCAGTCGATCGTCCCGGGTATCGGTCGCCCGGACGGGATCAACAACTGGCCCGATCCGTGGAACAACCATGGCAAGGATGGCTACCACATCTCCTATGTCGATGGCCACGCGGGTTTTACCAAGGCGGACGCGACCGGCGCGCTGGTCAAAGTCTACCTCGACAGCTACGACGAGCCGCCGTCGAACTATCAGAATGTGTCGCCGTATCGGCAGCGGAGCGTGAGCACGCCGATCGGGAGCTTGCCGGAGTATTTCAAGCCCTGACGCCTGCATCGGATGTGAGCGCAGCACACCCAATCGCCGTACACTCCGCCCGTGACCTCCACCGCCCCCAAAGTCTGGACCACTCGCGCCCTGCTCACATGGATGGGCGACGCGTTCACCAAGAAGGGGCTGGACTCGCCGCGCCTCATGGGCGAGATGCTGATGTCGCACGTGCTCAAATGCGACCGGCTCAAGCTCTACATGGATGCCGACCGTCCCGCTTCCGCCGATGAGCGCGAGCAGCTGCGCGTGCTCGTGGGCCGCGCGCTCAAGCACGAGCCGGTGCAGTACCTCGTCGGCGAGGCGTGGTTCTTCGGGTTGCCATTCAAGGTCACGCCGGATGTGCTGATTCCCCGCCCGTGTACTGAGGCGATCGTGGAGCAGGTGCTCACGCACGGCCGCGCCGAACCGGGCTTTGGGGGCAAGAGCGGCGAGGGCGTGCGCTTCGCGGATGTCTGCACGGGCTCCGGGTGCATTGCCATCGCGCTCGCGAAAAACCTGCCGCAGGCGGCGGGGATCGCGACTGATATCTCCGAGACCGCACTGGCAGTCGCGAAACTGAACGCGGAGAAGCACAAAGTTGCGGAGCGACTGGAATTCGTGCAGGGCGATCTACTCACGCCGCTGATTGACCATCAGTCGGGGGGCGGGCGAGACCTGCACTACCTGGTCGCGAATCCTCCGTATATCCCCGATGCTGAGTGGAACGATCCGGACGGGGTCGGGCTGAATGTCCGCGACTTTGAGCCGGAGGCCGCGCTGCGCGGCGGCGTGGACGGCATGCGGTTCGTCGGTCCGATCATCGAGAAGGGCCCGGAGCGGTTGCGGCCGCGCGGCGTGATGCTCATCGAGATCGCCACCGCGACGTGGCGAACGACGACAAGGTTGCTTAAAGAGCACCCGTTGATTGATCCCGAAAGCGTGCGGGTGGTGAAGGACATGGATGGCTTAGAGCGGATCGTCGTTGGTGCTCGCAAGGCGGGCTAGATCAACGGACATGTCCATCGTCTGCTGGGGTAAATACTGGTCAAAAAGCGCGAAAAAACGAGGAAAGACACTTGTACATGTGGTTAGCGTACACTATACTACGTACTAAGGAGAACTCTCATGGCCATGGCAATGAACGTCGGAAAGGGACGGAGTTCGAACAGTGGGCACTCAATCAATAAAGTCGTGGTGACCGTGCTCAAGTGGCTGCGACGCGTGACCGCCGCGGCGCTTTTTCTGCTATGGGGCGCCTTCCTTCTTGAACACATCCAGGAGTGGTACATGCACCCCGCCCAGGGATTCCCGCCGTGGTGGGTGGGGTTGTCCATGGTGTGCCATCTGGGGGTGCTGGTCGGCCTGCTCGTCATACTGCGATGGGATCGGCTGGGCGCGCTGATCACGCTGCTGGCAACCCTTGGCTTCCTTGGAGCGATCGCACTGGGAAAGGGAAACACGAGCAACCTTCCGGCGATTGTGCTCGTCAATCTCGCGCCAGTCGGATTTGCCGTTCTGTCTTGGCTGTTGAGCAAACGATCCACACCCGCACAGCCCGCCTAGATGGAGCCAGCGGATGCGGGCTCCCGGTCGGGTTCGCAAGGAACCAGTGATGCGGACTGGCTGAACTCGACCGGGACATCGCCGACGATGGTGGGCGATATCGAGTGGTAGCCGCCGACCTCAAAGCGAAGTCGCCGCTCACGGGCGAAACGAACCGCTTTGTGCTGCACGATGCCGCCGTCGAGCGCGAGGGCCCCGAGCCAGGAGAGCGACGCGTAGCGGCGCGGCTGGGTGCCGGTCTTTGCCGGATCCCACTCGTACAGCCCGTCCACGTCCTTCACGAGACGGCATTTCGCGGCCCCAAGCTGTTCGGCGACGAAGATCGCGCTGAGGTCGCTTCCGCCTCGGCCGAGGAGGACAAGGCGCTTGAGTTCGTCGATCCCGATGAAACCGGGAACGACGAGGGCGCGGTATTCCTCGAGGAGGACTTTCACTGCAGCAGCGTTGATCGAACGCGGAAACGCGTCGAGCGGGGCGCCTTCGGCGCGGATCCCGATCGTCCAAGGGGATGCAACAGTGGAAGGGATGTTGGCGCGATGCAGCGCAAGACCGAGGAGGGAAGCGGATTGCAACTCGCCCGTCGCGGTGAGCAGCGCTTGCGCCTCGGCAAGCGGTTCCTCGCCGAAGGCCTTGGCGCGGCGGACGAGCGTGTCGGTGACACCCTCGAACGCGCTCACGACGGCGACGACATTCCAGCCGCGATCCACCCATGACTCCGTTTCTTTCACGGCCTTGAGGAGATCATCCTCATCGCGGAGAACGGAACCGCCAAACTTCAGAACAATCAGCGGGCGAGCCATGTGGTCGCTCCTTTCGTGGCGGGGGCGGTGATGATGGGAGCGGAGACATGCGCGGCGGGAGCGATGGCGTCTTCCTCGAGATCAATGACGATTTCCTCGTGGGCCGCGGCGATTGCCTGGGCCAGATCCTCGATGATCGCTTCGGGTTCTTCGAGACCGACTGACAGGCGGATAAGCCCGTCGGTGATCCCGGCGGCGCGGCGCTGCTCGGGCGGAACATCCGCGTGCGTCATGGTGACGGGGTGGGTCAGGAGCGTCTCGACGGAGCCGACGTGCTCGACGAGCGCACACAGCTGCGCGCCCTCAAGCACCCGCCTGCCCGCCGCCGCGCCGCCGACGACCTCGAAGGAGATCACCGCGCCGTGCAGGCCTTCGAGATGCTGCCGCTCCGCGAGCTCGCGCTGCGGGTGGTCGGCCAGGCCGGGATAGTTCACCTTGGAAACGTGCGGATTCGAGGCCAGCCACTCGGCGATCACCTGCGAGTTCCTGGACTGCTGGCGGATGCGAAGCGGCAGCGTCTTGATGCCGCGCGTGGTGAGCCAGGCGTTGAGCGGGGCCTGGATGCCGCCGGTGCACTTGCGGATCCAGCGGACCTTGTCGAGGATCGCGGTGTCGCGCGAGACGATCGCGCCGCCGCACGCGGAGGAGTGGCCCTCGATGAGCTTGGTCGTGGAGTAGACGCTGATGTCCGCGCCGAGCTCGAGCGGGCGCTGGAGGACGGGCGTGAGGAAGGTGTTGTCGACGGCGAGGGGGATGTCGGCCTCGCGCGCGATCGCGGCGACGGCGGCGATATCGGTGAGCTTTAGCGTCGGATTTCCGGGCGATTCGAGGAAGATCAGGCGGGTGGCGGCGCGGAGGGCGCGGCGGACGTTGGCGGGCTCGCCGGCGTCGACGAAGGTCGATTCAACGCCGAGGCCTGCGAAGAGCTCGCGGAGCACGCGGACCGTCCCGCCGTAGACGACGTCGGAAACGACGACGTGGTCGCCGGCGCGGAGGAGGGCGAGGAAGAGGG
>JBGANP010000023.1:0-46554 GCA_044222255.1 Phycisphaerales bacterium | reverse complement strand
GGGTCTCGGCGTGTTTGAGCGCATCGATGAGGGTGCGCAGGGCGTCGAGACGGGCGTGTGCGAGTTCGGTTGCGTAGAGCGACATGGGAACCCCCTGAGGTGGATGGGGGCCGCGGGAAAAAGTGGCCCTCCACCTAGGGGCCGAGATACCGATTTGGGCGCACAAACCCGCGCAGGATGTTGTGGAAAACTCGCGCAAGTGCTGGTGGGGACTGGTTTGAAAAAATCTGAAAATTCCGCGAGACGGCTTGGAAGTTGCGCTCATTTGGGCGCGCAAACCCGCGCAAAATCCCCGGTTTTGGGCGACGAGAACACTCGAACATGCAAGAGAATCCAGGGCTTCGCCCTGTGGAGGGAGTTCGTTGGCTCAGCCGCTCTCTGAGGTCGTGCCACACTCCGGGCACTTCGCATCAAGCGCGAGGCCGGTGCGGTCGTAGTTGCAATGCGGGCAGAGATTTAACTTCGCGCGGCGAAGGGGCAAGGTGTCAAGTCGCCACAAGATGACTGTGAGCAGTAAGCATGGCGCGATGACGATCCAGATTGGAATGTGCCAGGATTCGCCGCCGATCCAAACGATGTGCTTGGGAAGCCAGGTCAGAGGAAGGCGATTCGCAGACATCACGTCTCCGAAGCCGCCGGTCAGATCGATGCCAATGGCTGTAGGCCTTCTTCCGAACCAACCATTCCCTGTCCATCCAGGTGGCTGAACCCACCGAGTTACTTGAACGCAGCCATCGCTGAATCCGAAGCTCGTTGAGCGGGTGATTGGCTGAACCGCATTCCACCACCCGCTCCCGATCCACACCACCACCAGCAGCACCGTAACCGCCGCGCCGCCCCACTTGATCGTCTTGCGGATACGAGGGTGCGGGTTCATGGTGTGGTGAGTCTACTGCAAACACGCGATGAAGAGAAAGGCATTGCTGATGTGGCCTTCAGCCTGGAGGAAGGGAAGGCGAAAGGCAAGCAACGGGCAGTAATACGACAGTCGCCAGTTCCTCGGGCCGAAGGCCATCTCCAAACCTGATTCACATGCCCGCCGGAACCGCCCCGGCACTCCGGACACTTCGCATCAGCCGATCGCGAGGCCGGTGCGGTCGTAGCTGCACTGGCAGAGGTTGGAGCAAATCACAGTGATGTGCAGCTACCGGCGAATCAGAACGAGCAACATCAAAACAATGACGCCTGCGATGAACATGTCGGCAATGCTGTACAGCACAAATTCCGGTAACGAACATGATCCACGCTTTGCGTGCCCAAACCCAGCGACGGACGAGCGCGAACAAGATGCGGTCCCTCCAGACGAACCACATCGAGGCCACCGGACCGCAGATCATCGCAATCTGAGCAACAGCGGGAAACATGAGCCTGGACACTTCAATGTTCGACAAACTCACGATCGCAACCGCCGCGAGGGCGATCGCTACTTCCACGGCAGTCCCGATGGCGATAGCGACAGGAATACGCCACCATCGCGGTGCGGGAAGGGGCGGAGTTCGCACATCTGAGGATCGCCCGCACGCGGGGCACAAGGCAAGAAAGTTGTCAGTGCCAACGCCGGACAGGTCATATCCGCACTGATTGCAGGATGGCGTCGGCATTTGCGGATCGTACGGGATTCCCGGAGCAAGATAGCGGCGTGCGGCCGCAAAATGACCGCGAGGTGCTGCATGGAGGCCTCCATCGGGCATCGCACATCCGCCATCGCCTCCCCTACCCTCCGCCCATGGCCCGATGTCGCGTCGATCAATCCATCAAGCGTGTTGAGATGAGCAGGTTTGCGTTTCCGCTCGGGGTGTATCCCGTGGATGCGATCGAGCCCAAGAGCGGGTACACCACGGCGTTTGAGCCGGCGGATGATGGGTCGGACCCGACATCGTCGGCCGCGGCGGAGAGTGGCGGGGAATGGGAAGAGTGGCCGGACCGGTATGTCTTTGACATTCTCGTGCCCGCGGGGCGCGTGGAGCCGCTGTGTCGCTCGCTGCTCTCGCTGCTGCCGGGGCGGATCTATCCGATTCTGGATTTTCTCGGGCAGGATGAGTGGCGCGAGGTGGATCCGTACGTCTCGTACGACCTGCTGGGCATGGACCGTTTCATGGACACGCTGCGGCGGTTTCGCGGATTCTTCTATGAGGATGGGCTCGTCGGCTTCGGGGCGATGAGCGAGGAACCGTTCCTGTATGTGTTCGTGGATGAGCACAAGGTCGTCACGGTGCGGGCCGAGGCGCAGCTGAAGGAGAAGGTCGAGAAGGTGCTCGCGGCGTTTGATCTGGAACTGCTGGATGAACTGGCCAGCGCGGACTCGGTGACGCACGAGCATCGGTCGGTGCTCGAGGCCCCGAGCGAGCGGCCCGATCTGTTCGTGGGGGATGAGATCGTCGAGCTGCTGCGCGATGAGTGGCGGCTGGTGCTGAATATTGATCCGGAATCGAACATCGATGAAGAGGGCAAGGACCTCGGGATGACGGGGTGGCGGTGCATTTTGCGATATGACCCGCCGCTGGCGGTGCTGCCGGGGTACAAGAGCGGGGAAGCAAGCGACGAGGACAAAGCGGATGATGATGCGGACGACGAGGACGAGGTCGTCGTGATCGAGAAGCCGATCGCCAAGTCGGAGGGGGCGAAGCCCGGTGCGGGTGGGGCGGCGAGTGAGGGCGGCGAGGGGGAGAAGGCGCTGGTCTCGCGGTATGCGGAGATCTATCTCACGGCCGAGTCGCTGCACCAAGCGACGGACATGGCGCTGACGGCGCTGGAGAACCTGCTGGATGAGGCGGGCGTGACGATCGATCCGGAGACCACGCCGGAGCCGATGATGGTGGCGAGCGACCGCTGGAACGCCGAGGACTATTCCAAGGCGGTCGAGGGAGCTACCAATCAGAAACCTGAAATGACAGAATCCACAATTCACCATGCGACGTGGCTGAACTAGGCGTTCACCCGCAACCGACAGGTCTTACGCCCCGGTTTCGGGAATGGTCAGCGGTGTACCGGTCCTTTGCTTTTCTGCGGGACCAGAGTGAATTACGGGTGTTGGGCGGAACCCTCGGTGGCCAGGTGCGCACAACCCCGGACCGTCGCCGCGGCGGAATCGGTGAAGAAGTTGCCCAAGCCGGTTTGCGTTTGGGCCTCGACAGCAGTATCTTCACCTCCCCTAGCCGCGAGAGGCGCGCGAAGGGCGCACCTCGGTCCCACCATCGGGACGCTTTGTGGCCAAGCTTGAGAGCTTGATCACGGGCGAACCGTCCCGGGAACACAGGCGCGGCAACCTGCGAAACTCATCAACCAGTCCGGTTGGACCTTTATTGACACCGGATCGGCTCGACTTGGAGAAGTGTGACATGCGGATCGATCGCAACCGTTGGAACCGCCGTACCTTGGCCGCCGCTCTCGTGCTTGGAGCGCCCGCGCTCCTGAGCCCGAGCGCCGCCCTCGCACAGTCCGCAGGGACGAATCGCCCGGCTCAGGCCGATGCGGTTTCCAGCGCCACGGGCGTGATGGCGCAGGCCAAAGCCCTTGTGGAGCAGGGCAAGATCATCGAGGCGAAGGCCTCGCTGGATCGTCTGCTCCGCTCCAATGAGGTGGACCAGCTCACTGGCACGCAGCAGTCCAAGCTGCAGACGCTCGTGAAGGATGTGACCGATCGCATCATGCGAGCGGACCCGATGGAGGTCTCGCTGCAGAAGGCGGAGCTCGCGATCACCACCGGCGAACTGACTGACGCGCAGCGTCAGGCCAAGGCCGTCGCGGGTCGCGCTTCGGCAAGCCCGATGCAGAAGGAGCGTGCCGAGGAGATCCTCGCGGCCGTGAGCAAGCGTCAGAGCGAGATCGCTCCGATGATCGCGGGTCGCATCGAGCAGGCCCAGCAGGACTTTGCCTCGCAGAAGTACGCCGCCGCGAAGGCCGCGATTCTTGAGGTGCAGCGTTCGGGCGTGAAGCTCTCGGCCGAGCAGGCGAGCTCGCTGGAGCGTTCCAAGATCGCGATTCTTGACCTTGAGGCGGCCAACGGACGCGAGTTCCCGATCGCGGATGCCGCGGGCTTTGGCGATACTCGCCAGCCCGGCACGGTGCGTCGGCCGACGAATCCTCCGGAGCCGGGCCGCCCCGAGCCGCTGCCTCCCGCGGTGGCCGGCGATCAGCCCCCCGCCCCTCCCACTCCGCCCGCCAATCCCGCACCAGTCGCACCTGCTCCCGCCGATGCGCAGCCGGTGACCCCGCCCGCGATGGCACCTGTTTCGGCTCCGCAGCCGGCGCAAACGGACATCGTGGCCGAGGCGATGCGTTTGCAGGCCAAGCAGGTGATCGCAGAGGGCGACGCGGCGTACGACCAGGCCCGGTACACCGCCGCGGCGGACAAGTACTCGCTCGCGCTGGCCCAGTTCCGCGCGTACATCGACGCGGCCGATGCCGATCGCGTGCAGAAGCGTCTGGACGAGGCCCGGCTGAAGGCCGGCTCGGGCTCGACGGGCTCGATCGCCGCGGCGACGGTGGACGCCGACAAGGTGATCCGCTCCCGCGCTCAGAGCGAGTTTGATGATGGCGTTCGCCAGGCCGAGTCGCTGCTGACGCAGGGACAGCCGGACAAGGCCCGCGACCAGATGGCCAACGCGCGGCTGTCGGTCTCCCGCGCCGGGGCGTACTTCAACGACTCGGAGAATGCGGCGTTCAAGGCCAAGCTGGACAAGCTCCAGGCGGACATCGAGAAGAAGACCGACGAGATCCGCGAGCGCGATCGGATCGATCGCGAGAAGAAGCAGGCCGCGGCCGAGCAGGCCCGCCAGGGCAAGCAGCAGTCGGATCGCAACAACAAGATCAACGCGAACATCGATCGCATCCGCGACCTGCAGAAAGAGCAGAAGTACGAGGAAGCGCTGCAGATCGTGGATCAGACTCTGTTCATGGATCCCAACGATCCCACGGCTCTGCTGCTTCGCAGCATCATCGAGGACATGGCGGCGACCAAGCGGTTCAATGAAACTCAGATCCGCAAGTACCGCAACCACGTCGCGCAGAGCGGGGACAACCTCGACGCGATGATCCCGCCGGCTCACATGATGGAGTATCCGCTGGACTGGCCGAACAAGTCCTATCTCCGCGGCGAGCTCTCGGCCTACGCCGAGACTCCCGAGAATCGCGCCGTGCTGGCCCGCGTGGCCTCTCCCGCGAACAAGATCGGCGTGGACTTCACGGACAACCGCTTCGAGGACGTGATGAAGTTCATCTCGAACATCACGCAGATCACGGTCGATCCGGACTGGGAGTCTCTCGCGGCCATCGGCGTGGACAAGGACACGCCCGTCTCTCTCAAGCTGCAGTCCAAGGTCACGATCCAGGCCGCCCTGGAGCGCGTGCTCGCGAAGGTCTCCAAGGACCAGTACACGCGGGCCGGCTGGGCCGTCTCCGACGGAATCATCAACGTCGGCTCGGAAGAGTCGCTCCGCAAGCACAAGGTGCTGGTGATCTACAACATCCAGGACCTGCTCTTCCAGATCCCCAACTACCGCACAGTGCCGCAGATCGATCTGAACAACGTGCTGCAGTCCAACGCCGGCGGCGGCGGTCAGAGCCCCTTCAATCAGGGCAACGACCAGCAGCAGCAGCAGCAGGACGATCCGGCCGTTCGTGAGCGCCGCATCCGCCAGATCATCGACATCCTCTACGCCAATGTGGACTTCGAGGGCTGGAAGGACAACGGCGGTGAGACCGGCTCGCTGCAGGAGCTCAACGGCTCGCTGATCATCACCAACACGCCCAAGAACCACCGCGAGATCGTCGGGCTGCTCTCCAAGCTGCGCGAGATCCGCAACATGCAGATCAACGTCGAGACCAAGTTCCTGCTGGTGAACCAGTCGTGGTTCGAGCAGATTGGCTTCGATGTGGACATCGTCTTCAACGCCCGCAACAACCAGATCACGCGGGCAACCACCGCCGATCCCTCGATCCAGCCCATCGACTTCTTCAACTTCGGCTCCACGGCATCATCGACGGGCCTGCAGCGTCAGGTCACCGGCCAGGGCTCGACGACCACGCCCGCCGCAACGCTCGCACGCACATCCGTCGCTTCCGTTCCGCCCAACCAGCTCTCTCCGATCGGCACGCTCAGCAACTCCTTCGGATTGACCAACTCGCTGTCCGAGGGCGACTTCGCATCCGCCGTGCTCAAGCAGGCCCCCGCGCTGGGCATCGCCGGTCAGTTCCTGGATGACATCCAGGTGAACTTCCTGATCGTCGCGACGCAGGCCGACAAGCGGTCCGTCCGCCTCACCGCCCCACGCCTCACGTTCACCAACGGCCAGACCGCGAACATCTACGTCGCGACCCAGCAGGCATTCGTCTCGCAGCTCACCCCCGTCGTCGGCGACTCGGCCGTCGGCTTCAACCCGCAGACCGCCGTCCTCTCCGAGGGCGTGACGATGCTGATCGAGGGCGTGATCTCCTCCGACCGCCGCTACGTCACGCTCAACATCGATTCGGGCGTCTCCCGCATCGACTCGATCCGTCAGTCTCCCGTGACCGCCATCGCCGGTGGTCAGCTGGTGAACTCCGGATCGACGCAGTCCTTCCTCGAACTGCCGCAGGTCACCGTGACCCGCGTCCGCACCACGGCCACCATCCCGGACGAGGGCACCCTCCTCCTGGGCGGCCAGCGGCTCATCACCGAGGTCGAGGTTGAGTCGGGCGTGCCCGTGCTCAGCAAGATTCCGATCCTCAACCGCTTCTTCACCAACCGCATCGAGACCAAGGAAGAGCAGTCCCTGCTCATCCTCTGCAAGCCCACCATCCTCATCCAGACCGAGGAGGAGGAGAAGCAGTTCCCCGGTGTGAACGACCAGATCCGCTCGGGCTTGGGCCTACGCTGATTCGGCCCTCCCCGCAACCTCCGATCCGGCCTTTTTCAGAACCCCCGCCCGTGCGGGGGTTCTGTGTTTTCCGGGGTTTGGCTCCATCGATGGTGTCGGGCCGCGCTACCATGAGCCGCCTGAAAAACCCACGGAGATACGACCGATGCCCCCCAGCGGCGCCTCACGACTTCGAGTTAAGCAGAACAACGGGATCACCCAGGTCGAGTTCATCGACCGGAACATTCTCGATGAAGCCAACATCCATCAGATCGGCGAGGAGATCACCGGTCTGGTCGATGCTTCGCCCACTCCCAAGCTGCTTATCAGCTTCGCCAATGTGGATCACCTGTCTTCGGCGGCCCTTGGCACGCTGATCACGATCAACAACCGCATCAAGGGCCGCAAGGGCCAGCTGCGGCTCGCGAATATCGATCCGCAGATCGGCGAGGTCTTCAAGATCACCAAGCTGGACAAGCTCTTCCAGATTCACGACACGACCGATGGCGCCATCGGCAGTTTCACCTGATCGTCCACGCCGCCTTGGCCCCCACCCCTCCTCAGGGCCGCTCGTGCGATGCACGCATCATCAACCGCCCAACCCGAGAAAGCCGTGCTCTCGCTCGTCAACACGCGCGAGGACATCGAGCGCGCTGAGAACGCGCTGATGGCCGCGCTGACGCGATTCGGCTACGCGGATGCCGCCCGCTTCGCCGTTCGGCTCGCGATGGAAGAGGGTCTCGTGAACGCGTTCCGGCATGGGCACAAGAACCTGCCGGCGACCACGCCCGTTCGCTTTGAGTTCACCGTTTCCGCCGCGTCGGTCACCCTGGACATCGAGGACCAGGGCCCGGGGTTCGACCCGGCCAAGGTCAAGGACCCGACGCTGGACGAGAATCTGGAAATCCCTACCGGGCGGGGCCTGCTGCTGATGCGGGCGTATATGGCCAGCGTGGACTATTTGGGCCGAGGCAACCGAGTCCAGATGGTCTTCAAGCCCAAGCCAGCCGCCTGAGGCGGCCGCGGCTCCTACTATTTACGCAAGCTCCACCAGAGTGGAATGATTCTAAGACTCATTCCCGGGTGGATATCGATACTCACGCGCGGCCGCACGTCGCGCTCGTCTGGAAGGACCAAGCCCATGACCGTCAAGACCCCCGTTTACATGGACCACGCGGCGACGACGCCCTGCGATCCGCGCGTGGTCGAGGCGATGCTCCCCTATTTCACGAAAACCTTCGGTAATACCGGCAGCCGCAACCACTCGTTCGGCTGGGATGCCGAGCACGGCGTGGACAAGGCCCGCGAGCAGGTCGCCGCGCTGATCGGCGCGAGCGACAAGGAAATCATCTTCACCTCCGGCTCGACCGAGAGCAACAACCTCGCCATCAAGGGCGCGGCGGAGATGTACGAGAAGGCCCCCGCCGGATCGACCAATCGCGGCCACATCATCACATGCGTCATCGAGCACAAGGCCGTGCTGGATCCGTGCAAGCGGCTGGCGAAGGAAGGTTTCGATGTGACGTTCCTGGAGCCGGCACGCGATGGCGTGATTACCGCCGCGCAGGTCCGTGCGGCGATGCGTCCGGACACGATCCTTGTTTCGCTCATGTGGGCGAACAACGAGATCGGCACGATCAGCGAGATTCCGGAGATCGGCAAGCTCTGTCACGAGAAGGATGTGATCTTCCACACCGACGCGACGCAGTGGGTCGGCAAGATGCCGACCAACGTTGAACGCGACAACGTGGACCTGATGTCCTTCAGTGGGCACAAGATGTACGGGCCCAAGGGCGTTGGCGTGTTGTATGTGCGGCGGAAGAAGCCGCGCGTGCGGCTGGTGGCGCAGACCGACGGCGGCGGGCAGGAGCGCGGCATGCGATCGGGCACGCTGAACGTCACGGGCATCGTGGGGATGGGCAAGGCCTGCGAGCTCTGCATGAACGAGTTGGAGTCCGATGGCGCACGGCTGCTGAAGCTTCGCAAGAAGTTCGAGCAGGCGGTGACGGCGCAGTTGGACCACTGCCAGGTGAACGGCCACGCGGATCGCCGCCTGCCGCACATCGCGAACGTGAGCTTCGGCTTCGTGGAGGGCGAGGGCCTGATGATGGCGATGAAAGACATCGCCGTCAGCAGCGGCTCGGCCTGCACGAGCGCATCCCTGGAGCCGAGCTACGTGCTCAAGGGCCTGGGCGTGGGCGATGAGCTGGCGCACAGCTCGCTGCGGCTGAGCATGGGGCGCTGGACGACGGAAGAGGAAGTGGATTACACCATCGAACGCGTCGTGACGGCGGTGAAGAAGCTGCGGCTGCTGAGCCCGCTGTACGACATGCACAACGAGGGGATCGACATCAGCAAGATCGAGTGGGCGCACCACTAGTCGAACTGATCGAGTATGAAGTGACGGAGTCTGACGAAGTTCACAGCAAACCACCCGAGAGGTGTTCACCATGGCATACGGACCCAAGATCATCGACCACTACGAGAACCCGCGCAACGTGGGCTCGTTCGGAACACAGGCGGAGATCAAGCAGCGCACCGACGTCGGCGTCGGGCTCGTCGGCGCGCCCGAGTGTGGCGATGTGATGCAGCTCCAGATCAAGGTCAACCCCGGCACCGGCCTCATCGAGGACGCCAAGTTCAAGTGCTTCGGGTGCGGCTCCGCGATCGCCTCCAGCTCGCTGGCCACGGAGTGGCTCAAGGGCAAGACCCTCGACGAGGGGCAGGCCATCCGCAACACCGACATCGTGCAGGAGCTCTCGCTTCCGCCGGTGAAAATCCACTGCTCGGTGCTCGCGGAGGACGCCATCAAGGCGGCCATCGCGGACTACAAGACCAAGAACGGCATCCCCGTTGAAGACCACGACCACGCAGAAACGCACTGACTCGCAGTTCGCCGCGGCGTGTTCTCGGGCCTTTCCTGAGTCGAACCCGTCTGCGCCCCGATCGTATAATTACTGAACAACCATCCACGGAGATGATTCCAATGTCCGAGACCGCAACCGCCACCACCGAAGCCGCGCCGAGCACCGTGATCCTCAGTGAGTCCGCCGCGCGCGAGATCAACAATATCGTCAAGCAGCAGGAGCTTGACGCGGACAAGATCCGCCTGCGCGTGGGCGTCAAGGGCGGCGGCTGCTCCGGCTTCAGCTACCTGCTGGACCTGACCGAGAGCCAGAAGGAGACCGACGAGGTCTTCGAGCAGCACGGGATCAAGATCATCGTGGACCCGAAGTCGCTGCTCTACCTGAACGGCACCACGATCGACTTCAAGGACGAGATCATGGGCCGCGGGTTCGTGTTCGGAAACCCGAACGCCACCAGCACCTGCGGGTGTGGCTCCAGCTTTTCTGCCTGACTTTCCACGCGGCACGGGTCCAAAGCCCGTGCCGCTGTGTTTCCCGGGTTCGAGGGGATGCCGTCGCACGGGTGCCGGCGTTTGGGGCTTAGGATCATTCACGCGTCGCCGATTCGGTGTACGCTGTTGGTGCGGTGCCGTGGATGGCCCGTGCCCTTCCCGCCGCTTCCGGCGGGGCATCGGAGAGGTTCATGTCACAGGCGACCACGCCCATGGAGACCACGCAGGGGTACGCCCCTCCGACGGTCACGCAGTTCAGCGTTTTCCTTGATAACCGCGTCGGCAAGCTGCACGACCTGGTGCGGACGCTCGACCACGCGGCGGTGCGCCTTCTGGCCATCAGCGTCCACGACGCCTCGGATCACGCCGTGGTGCGCCTGATCACTTCGAACTCCCACGAGTGCCGACTCGTCCTCGCCCGTCATCAGCTCCCCTTCAGCGAGGTCAACCTGCTGCTGGTGGAGTTGAACAAGACGCACACGCTCGAGCGCATGTGCCTGTATCTGCTTGGGGCGGAGCTGAACATTCGATTCGCGTATCCGCTGCTGGATTGTCCGTCGCATCACGCCACGGTCGCCGTCGCGGTGGACGATCCGACACTCGCGGGCCAGATTCTCCGCCGCAAGGAGTTCCGGCTGCTGGGCGAGGAAGATCTGAACCATCCGATGTGATCGGTTCTCGGAGCAGAGTATTCAAGGCTGATTGTGTCTTCGCCGCTGGGCCGATCATGGCCAAGTGGTATGTTCTTGACTGGCGAAAATGAACACACACGCGACGGGAGTTGGAATGACGGATTGGCACAGGATTGCGATCGGCGTCGGGGCGGTTCTGGTTTCGACCTGGACGCTGGGTTGCTCGTCCGTCACGCCGGGCGTGAACGACATGCGAGCCGCCGTAGGACCGAGCAGCCACGCGTCGTTCGCTCCTTCAGGCCAGCCGGGCGCGAACGAGCGCGTGCCGGGGCCATCGCGGCTCGGCGTGACCGATGTGACGGTCGAGAACGTGTCGGTCCGCGGGTCGGCCGCGGCGACGACGATTGATACAACCAAGATTCCCATCCAGCCGGAGAACCCGTTCCCCGGCGAGCCGCGGCTGGTCCGCGAGCATCTGCCGCCGCACACCAAGCCAGCGGCGGCGGGCGAGGGGGAGCCCAACGGCCTGCGCGCGGAGCCCACTCTGGAAGAGGGCCGCACCAATGCGGGCGCGATGTTCCCGGCGATCTCCTCGACCGGATGGAACCCCCCGGACCCGACACTGGCGGTGGGGCCCAACCACGTGGTGGTGACGGTGAACTCGCGGATCGCGTTCTACACCAAGGCGGGCGTGCAGACGTTCGCCGCGCCGCTGGACAGCAGCGGCAGCCCCGGCTTCTTCGAGCCCCTGGGCGCGGGCGGGTTCGTGTTTGATCCCAAGTGCTTCTTTGACCACTACGCGCAGCGGTTCGTGGTCGTGGTGCTGGAAACCTACAACACGACCGAGGCGTGGGTGGACATCGCGGTTTCGGATGATGCGGACCCCAACGGCACGTGGTACAAGTATCGCACCGACGCCGTCATGACCATCGGCGCGAATACCGCATGGTG
The DNA here is from genome assembly GCA_044222255.1 of Phycisphaerales bacterium. Classification (GTDB taxonomy): domain Bacteria; phylum Planctomycetota; class Phycisphaerae; order Phycisphaerales; family UBA1924; genus UBA4658. The sequence goes on along the minus strand of JBGANP010000023.1, from coordinate 34,777 downwards.
GGACTTTCCGGGCGCGGGCTATGACCAGAACGCGTACTACGTGACGGGCAACCTTTTCGGATTGAACCCCAGCAGCGGGTACTACGGCTTTGCGCTGCGTGTCTTCGACAAGTCCACGCTGCTCTCGGGAGGAACGGCAACGTACAACACGCTGCGCGTGGCCAGCGGATACGTCGTGCAGCCCGCGCTGCACTTTGGCAACCCGAGCAATGCGTACTTGGCGACGCTGACGAACTCGACGACGCTCACCATCTACGCCGTGAACAACCCGCTCACCTCGCCGACGCTCTCGAGCGTGAACGTGACGACGCCTTCGTACACCGGGGCGGCGAGCGCACCGGTGAACGGCTCGGACGTCTCGAGCGCGGGCATGACCATGCCGATGTGGCGCAACGGGAAGCTGTATGTTTGCCACAACGGGCTGGTCGGCGGGCGCAATGTCGCACGGTGGCACGAGCTGAACACGGGCACGTGGCCCGCATCCGGCACCGTCACGCGGACGCAGACGGGCGACATCGATGCGGGCGGGCTGAACTGGACGATCTTCCCGGCGATCGGCGTGAACGCGGCGGGCGATCTTGGCGTTGCGGCTCAGACCCAGGCAACGCACGACGACACGCGTCGCCGTGTCCACGGCCGGGCGTCTGGCGAGCGATCCCATCGGGCGCATGGGCGTGCCGACGATCGTCAAGACGGGAGACTCCGATGGCGGCGGGCGCTGGGGCGACTACTACGCCGTCGCCGTTGATCCCACCGACGACACGACCTTCTGGCACATCGGCGAGTATCGCGGCACGAGCAACTGGCAGACATGGGTCGGCTCGTTCACCGTGGGCACCCAGAGCCCGTGCCATGCCGTGCCGGATCACGCGGGAACGGTGGTCATTCCCACATCGCCAGTCACCGTGGATGTGCTCGCCAATGACTGGCATTCCGCGAACTCGACGATGACCATCCAGAGCTTCGCAGCCGTCAGCACACGCGGCGGGTCGGTCTCTCGCTCGGTCGGAACCGGCCCGGGCGGGCGTGATCGATTGCTGTACACGCCGCCCACGCTCTCAAGCGGACTGGACTCGTTCACATATGTCATTGCCGATGGAACGGGCAACACGGCGACGGCCGCGGCGACGGTGTACGTGCTTGATCCCTCGACGTTTCGCGTGCCGGACCCGCCATCGTTCTCGGCAGCAGGGGTCAATGTGTCGTGGTACGACCTGACGGCTCCGACCGCGATTCCCAACTTCTCGACGCTCACGCCCTTCCTGACGGGCACGCTGGCGGACATCAACATCGCATCGACCACGGGTGTGTTTTCGACTTCCACGCGCACGGACAACATCGGCGCGGTGATGGAGGGATGGATCAACGTGCCCAGCGACAATGTCTACTCGCTGAGCGTTGAATCCGACGATGGTTCCAAGCTGTACGTCGGCACGACGCTGCTCATCAACAACGACGGCTCCCACGGCATGATCGAGCGATTCGCGGACATCGGTCTCAAGGCCGGGCGGCACAAGATTCGCGTGGAGTTCTTCGAGGGTGGCGGCGGCGCAGGATTGATCGTGCGAATGCGTCCCCTCGGCGGGACACGTGTGACGATTCCCGCCTCCATGTGGACGCGCTCCCTGCCCTGTCCGGCGGACTTCAACAACGTGGGCGGGCTGTCGGTGCAGGACATCTTTGATTTTCTCGGCGCGTGGTTCGCGGGCCAGCCGGCGGCGGACTTCAATGGCGCGAATGGAATCACCGTGCAGGACATCTTCGACTTCCTCGGAGCGTGGTTCACTGGTTGCTGATGGCGATGGACGGTCGGCCTCGGGTGGCCTGATCTCAGCCCATCACTGCATTCGGGCGCGAAGATTGCTCGGGAAAGCGAGAATGTCCCACGAGTTGGGGGGCATGATCGTCCCGCGATTTGTGGCCGCAATGGAAAGAGCGCGCAGTGTTGACGAGGCCGCCGCGCTGCTGTGCGGGCGACGCCAGGAGGTGCGGTATGAACGCGATCAGGCAGAGCGTGCGCGGCTGGTTTCGGGTCGCTGCGATGGCGGCGATCACCGCCGCGCTCGTCGTGGGCACAAGCCGGGCGCATGCCCAAGGCCTTGCCGTGACATCCACATCGCCAGCGATCAACGCGCTCAACGTGGCGAACAACGCGCCGGTGGTGGTGAACTTCGATCGAGCCGTGGACCCCACCACTTTCACGGATGCCAACTTCCGAGTGTTCGGCAAGCTGACCGGGCCGCTGGCTCCGGTCGGGGGCATGCCGGTCTTTTCCAACGGCAATCAGACTGTCACGTTCACACCGACAAGAACTTTGGCGGCTAACGAAACGGTGCTGGTGATCATGTCGCACGGGCTGCGGGCCGCGGACGGGACGTTCCTGCGCTCGGCAGGCTACTCGTTCACATATTGCACCCGCGCGGCCGTCAGTCCGGGCCGATTCCGGCAGATCGCCAGCGTCTCCAATCGCGACGCCACGGGCGCACAGACCCGCATCTACGGCGGGCTGGCATGCGATCTGAATCGCGACGGGTGGTGCGACCTGACGACCGTGAACGAGGTCTCCGCCGATCTTCGCGTCTTTCTGAACCGCGCCGACGGGAGCGGGCAGTTCGGGACGATGCTCACGCCGTACACGCCGATTCCGTATGAATCCAGCCCCAACGAAGTGGGCGACTTTGATCGCGACGGCTTCATCGATGCGGTGTTCTCCAGTTATGACACGCGGATCGCGCTCTGCTTCGGCAATGGCAACGGAACGTTTCGCACGCCGCAGGTGATCACCGTGGGCACGCAGCCGCGCGGCTTCGGGATTCTCGATGTCGATGGTGATGGGGATATGGACATCGCGGTGGGGAACACGCTCTCGAATGACATCTCGCTGCTGATCAACAATGGCGCGGGAGTCTTCGCGGCCCCAGTCAGCATTCCCATGCTGTCGGGCGACATCGGACCATACGGCCTCTCCGCGGCGGACATGAACAACGACGGCATCCTGGATCTTGTTGTCGGCTGCCGCGATTCTCGTACTGTCGCGGTCTTTCGCGGCAACGGCAACGCAACCTTTACCCGCACCTCGACGCGCAACATCGGTGGCTTCAACTGGGTGCTTGCGGTGGGTGATCTGAACAACGACGGCCGCATCGACGTGAGCGCGGCCAACAGCGGCTCGGCCAACGGCTCAATCCTCATGGGCAATGGCGACGGAACGCTGCAGGCCGCGACGGTGATGAACACAGGCGGGCACACGGTGTCGACCGACCTCGCGGACATCGACGGGGATGGCGATCTGGACTGGATTCTCTCGTCGTACGGAGCGGGGCTCTGGTATGTGTACGTGAACGACGGCGCGGGCCACTTCTCGCCGCTGACGCAGGTCGTGGCCCCGGCGAATCCCTCGTGCGCCGTTCCAATGGACGTGGACAACGATGGCGACATGGATCTTGTGCTGACCGATGAGATCGCCGACCGGGTCGTGATCATGCTCAACGTCTGCCCCTCGGACTTCAACGCGATGGGCGGCATCACCGTTCAGGACATCTTCGATTTCCTCGGCGCGTGGTTCGCGGGAGACCCCCGGGCAAACTTCAACGGGGTGGGCGGCCTGACCGTGCAGGACATCTTTGATTTCCTGGGCGCGTGGTTTGCCGGGTGCTGAGGAGTTGGCCTCGGGCTGGCCACCGCGTTGGTTTCTTCACAGAATGTTGGTAAAGAGCACACCCTTTTGGGTGAATGCTCGTGCGCACCGGCTCTCAGAACAGTCAACGAATGTGCATCCCTCTGAATCTACTTGTAGGTTCCGTCGCGCGGAGGTACATTGGGCGCGGCCCGAACTCCACGACGAGTTTGTCGCTGGGCGTTTGGATCGATCGGTGCTGGCCCGTTTCGCGACTCATTGACCCGAGCGGCCCACGCACGGGATCACGCTCGCCCTTTGGACGCGAGCGTGCGAAATGATGCGGATGCGCTGCGTCGGTTCATGCGATTCTCGTGAATATGCATTGGAATCGCGGGTGCCGTCTGTCCGGCTTGCCGCGACCGAACGCAAGGAGGTCAACATGTTGGAGTTTTCTCGTGCCATGGCGTGGTCGCGTTGGTGTGCGGGCGTTGCGGGAGCAGCCGCGTCGATCGGGTTCTGTGGACTGTCGGCTCGCGCCGATGGCCCGGAGATTCGACCCGAGCCGCTGAAGGACATCAGCCACATCCGCTGGCAGGGTTGTCCCGGGTATCCATGCAAGGAAGCGAAGTCGCCGCCGCAGGCGGGGATGCGGAAGGACGCGATCATCGTGAAGTTCAACGCGGACGCGAAGGTGCGTCTGCGAGCGGAAGGGCTGGTCGATCTGGGCACGGGCCAGATCAAGGACCCCGCCGTGCAGGCGACGTTGACGAAGTACGCCGCGCTTGGCTGCCGCTGGGCCAAGATGCACGAGACGGTGTCGGAGGACAAGCTGGATCAGATGCGCGACACGGCGATGCGCACGCTCGGCAAGATGCTCACGGACATGAACGCCGAAATGTTCCTGTTCGTCCCCGCGGGTGTGGATCGCGCAACCGCGATCGACGACTTCAACGCACTATCGATCGTCGAGATGGCCGAAGAAGCTCCCGATGCCGCGCCGCTTCCTGCAGCTGGAGATTACCGCGGCAATCAGGGATACCTGAAGACTGCCTCCGAGGGCATGGGAAGCTACTCGATGCGGCTTCTCGCCGGCGGCACTGGCTCGGCTGTCAGAATTGCCGACTGCGAGTACTCGTGGAACACGGCCCATATCGACCTCCCGGCGGTCACGTCACTGGTGGCCAACGCCTCCGACCCGTTCGGCGACAACAACCACGGCACGGCCGTGCTGGGCGAGATGGGCAGCCGGCGTGACGGCGTCGGCACCGAGGGTGGCGCGTACGGCGCGACTTTCTATGTTGCGGCGGCCAACACCACCACGCTCGGGTACAACTTGGCCAATGCGATCACCGCGTCCGCGGCCGTGATGAGCGGGGGCGACATCATTCTGATCGAGCAGCAGACGACGGGCCCGAACTACACCGGTGTTCCCGCGGGCACACAGTTCGGGCTGGTTCCGTCCGAGTGGCAGCAGTCGGTCTACAACGCGATCGTCGCCGCCATCGGCAACGGTATCTATGTGGTCTCCGCGGCGGGCAACGGCTCGCAGGATCTGGACAGCGCGCCGTATGGCGTCGGCCACGGCGGGTTCTACCCGTTCCAGGCGGCCAACGACTCGGGCGACATCATCGTGGGCGCCGGTTGCCCGCCCGTGGGCGGCAGTTCGACGGATCGGTCACGACTCGGCTTCTCCTGCTATGGATCGACGGTTGACCTGCAGGGCTACGGCGAGGGCGTGTACACCACCGGCTACGGCGATCTTTACAACGCGACCGTGAACGAGCGGTACACGGCGGGCTTCTCCGGCACGTCCAGCGCATCGCCGACGGTGGTCAACGCCGTCGCGATGTTCAGCTCGGTCTACGAGACGCGATATGCCACCTTCCCCAGCCCCGGCTATGGCAGAAACCAACTCCGCAACTTCGGCGCCGCGCAGCAGGGCGGCGCCAATCCCGCCAGCCAGAACATCGGGCCGCGCCCCAACGCCCTCTCGGCGTGGAACGGCATTCTGACGCCCGGATTCCCGCCGGCCAACAACATCTGCGCCTCGGCGATCGACACCTCCAGCCACGGAACATTCATTGGCTACACCTGCGGCGCCTCCAACGACGCGGCGGGCGGTTGCAGTTCATCCACGAGCCCGGATGTCTGGTACACGTACACCGCGCCGGTGTCCGTCGGCGGCACACTCGTCGTGACCAGTTGCGGAACACACGACTACGGCTTCACCGATCAGGGAATCGATACCGTTATGTCCATCTGGTCCGCCTGTGGCGGCACGGAACTCGCCTGCAACGACGACACCAACACCTGTGGCGGCGCACTCGGGTCTTTCCGCGACTCTTCGGTGTCGGCGCCGGTCTTGGCGGGTCAGCAGGTTCTGATCCGCGTCGCGAACTTCTCCGCTTCCGTGTCCGGGCCCTTCCAGCTCACCGTCCAGCTTGTTCCGAGCAACGACGCGTGCGCGTCCGCGATCGACGTGAGCAACGGCGGCACGTTCTTCGCCACTACCGCCGGTTCCACCAACGACGGAACCGCCAGTTGCGGCTCCTCCGCAACCAACGGCGATGTCTGGTTCACCTACACCGCCTGCGATAGCGGCACACTCCATGTGGACACTTGCGGCACCCACGACGCCCCCGGCCTCAACGCCGGCATGGACACGGTGCTCTCGATCCTGAGCGCCTGCGGCGGCACCCAACTGGCGTGCAACGATGACGCACTCGCCGGGCTTCCGTGCGGCGCATCCGATACCGGCATCCTCAGAGATTCCAAGATCGATCTCGCCATGACGGCGGGCCAGATCGTCAAGTTGCGCGTGGCGAAGTTCGGCACAAGCGTCGACGGGAACTTCCGCCTCAATGTGTCCTTCAATGCGGCCCACGACACCTGCCCAACGGCCCAACTCCTGGCCGTGCAGACGGCCACGCCCTTCAGCAACACCTGCATGACCTCCGACGGTTTCACGGAAAACCTGTGCCTCGCCTTCGGCAGCGCGGACATCACCAACGACATGTGGTTCTACTTCTTCGCCCCCTCCACAGGCCCCATGCGCATCCAGACCTGCGGCTCCTTGTTCGATACCAAAGTCGGTATCTATGACAACGTCTGTCCCTCGGGAAACAACTCCGCCTCGATCATCGCGTGCAACGACGACGCCTGCGGCACGCAGTCGATCGTCAACTTCCAGGCCATCGCCGGGCACGACTACGGCGTCCGCGTCGGCGGCTACGCAGGCGCCCGCGGTTCGGGCACCATCATCGTGCTTTGCCCCGCGGACTTCAACCGCGATGGAAGCATCAACGTGCAGGACATCTTCGACTTCCTCGCCGCCTGGTTCGCGGGAAATCCCGCCGCCAACACCAACGGCGTCGGCGGAAACACCGTGCAGGACATCTTCGACTTCCTGGCGCTCTGGTTCGCCGGCTGCTAACCGTTTGAATCGTCCGCGATGGCGCGGAGCGATGAAGTCTGGTTCCAATCTCGCCGCGTCCGGATCATCCGGGCGCGGCGTTTTTCATGGTGAACTCAGACCCGTCAGGAATCATGGCAAGATGGGTAGGACACGCCCTGTGCGATATCGCGAAGTTGCTCTCAGATCGTGATTCGGGAACCAGCAGGTAGTGAGATGCGAACGTCACCCCGCGGCCATTCCGGCAGCGATATCGCTTGGAGAAACAGTCATGCCACGTTCCGCTCATTCCATGTCCATGGTTTCCGCTGTCGTTCTGGCTTGCGGGTTGGCAGGGTCGTTGCACGCTTCACGAGCCGTGGCCGAGCCGGTGCAGGCCGTGCTTGTGGTCGGACCGGCCGCGCCAACGGCGACGCAGTCGGCGATTCCGGGCACGATCCCGGGGGGAGCGGGGGCCGTGACGGACCCGCGATTCACGAACTTCAACAACAAGATCTATCGCAGCCCATCGAGCAATCTCTGGGTGGTGGTCGCGACCACGAATCTGACGCCGGCGACCACGGATCAGGTGCTGGTGATCGGTCAGGGGCTTTCGATTCTCAGCGGGGCGGTTGCCGCCCGCGAGGGAATCACCGCGACCACGTCGGCCGAGCCCGGAGATGTGCTGAACTTCAGCCGCCTGGATGTGCCGCGGATCAACGATGCGGGACAGTGGGCGATGGCGTATCGACCCGCGCTGGGAGATGGCGGGCTGACGGGCGGCGCGGGCGATGAGCGGGTGGTCAAGTGGAACGGGACATCGCTGGACACGCTCTTCAAGGCGGGCGCCGCGATTCCCGCACTGAGCGGCTCCACATTCGGCGGGAGTTTCACGGGCGCGACGATCAGTAACGGCGGTCCGAACAATGTCGGGTTTCAGGCAACCGTTGCGACGACAGGAACCAACGATCAGGTCTTCACCGCAAATGCCACGACCGCACTGGTGAACATCGGCATCGATGTGCCCTCCGGGCAGGCCGACGCGGGAACGAGCTCGTGGACTGATGTTGAAACCGGTGGATTCACGCAGAGCGGTGATGGAAGCCATTGGCTCGCGCTGGGCACGATCGGTGCCGACACGCTTATCAACCGCGTGGTTGTTGTGGACGGGACGGTTCGCGTACAGAAGGGAAGCGTGCTTGCGGGCTCGTCGTACACCTCACCGGTGAACACGGTCGGGAGCGCGATCATGGAATCCAACGGTGACTGGTTCGCGATCGGCACGAACGCGGACGGCACGGGATGGGCCCTGCGGAACGGCGTCGTCATCGCGCAGGTCGGCCAGCCGATCACGCCCGGCGCGACCGAGACGTGGGAGTCCTTCCGCGACATCAAGGGCAACAACGCGGGCAACTTCGTGATCAGCGGCAATACCAACGCGACGACGCTGACCGACGATGTGCTCGTGCTCAACGGCCGGCGCGTCCTCGCTCGAGAGAGCGACCCGGTGGACCTGCTCGCCGATGGTACCTTCGCGGGCAGCTTGTACGTCCACCTCATCCAGGACAAAGACACGCTGAACAACGACGGCTACTACTACTTCGCCACGCGCCTGAAGAGCAGCCCGACGGCGACGGCGGGCGCGGGCGGAAGCAACAACTCCTCGTTCCTCCGCGTGCTGGCCTGCCCGGCGGACTACAACGGCTCGGGCACTGTGAATGTGCAGGATATTTTCGACTTCCTGGGCGGGTGGTTCGCCGGTGATATCCGGGCGGACTTCAACGGCAACAGCAGCATTGCCGTTCAGGACATCTTTGATTTCCTGGCAACCTGGTTCAGCGGCTGCTGATCTGCGGACGGTTGCGACCAACACGAAGAAAACCGGCGGCAGGTGCCGCCGGTTTTTCGTTGCTTGCATTCCGGTTTGATCGCCGCCGAATCAGTGCACACCGACGCCGGCGAGCCATCGTTCGGCATCCAGCGCGGCTTGGCAGCCCATGCCCGCGGCGGTGACGGCTTGGCGATAGACGCTGTCGGAGACATCACCCGCGCCGAAGACGCCGGGGAGATTGGTCTGGCTGGAGCGGGTGCGGAGGAGGAGGTAGCCCTTGTCGTCGAACTCCAGCCCGGTGCCCTTGAGGAACCTCGTGGCAGGGGTATGGCCGATGGCCACAAAGAGGCCGCCGACTTCCAGACGCTCGCGCTTCTTGGTGATGGTGTCCTCGAGCATCACCGCCTGAATGTGATTCTCGCCGATGACATCGACGACGACCTTGTTCCAGAGCACCTTCGCGTTGTGGCGCGAGAGGAAGCGGTCCTGCATGATCTTGCTGGCGCGGAAGGAGTCGCGGCGGTGGATGATGTACACGACGGAACCAAACTTGGTGAGATAGCTCGCCTCTTCCATCGCGGTGTCGCCGCCACCGACGACCGCGAGGGGCTTGTCGCGGAAGGCGGGGAGCGCGCCATCACAGACGGCGCACGCGGAAACGCCGCCGCCGGCGCGAGCGAGTCGCATCTCGTTTTCGAGCCCGATCCAGTTGGCCACCGCGCCGGTCGCGATGATCACGGCGTGGGCGTGGACGACCTGCCCCTCGGAGGTGTGCAGCACATGCGGCGTTTTCTCAGGATTCGGAGAGAACTCGCACTTGACGATGTCATCCATGATCACGGCCGTGCCGAAGCGCTCGGCCTGGGCCTGGAAGTGGGCCATCATCTCGGGGCCGGTGATGCCCTTGGGAAACCCGGGATAGTTCTCCACCTCAGTGGTCAGCATGAGCTGGCCGCCGGGAAGCACGGGGCCGGGATCCTGCTTGGGGACGCCGATGTAGACGGTGGGATTCAGGTTGGCGCGAGCGGCGTAGATGGCCGCCGTCCAACCTGCAGGACCGGAGCCGATGATCACGAGCTTGTGGGCTTTTGAGGACATGGGTGCAATCAAGAACGGATCGGAGTTTCGGAGACAACGAATATCGAATGAACACGGACGGGACGCCCGTGCCACGGAGTTATTTCAACTCGCCCTTCTCGGCGAGGCGTTGGCGGAAGAGGGAGAGCGTTGGCGGGAAGAGGAGGTAGTCGCCCTTGACGCCGGTGCGAGTCTGCGTGGCGTAGGCGGCGCGGTCGCTGGCATCGTCGGGGCCGACGGAATAGATGACGTAGACCTTGTCGTTCAAGTCTCTCTTGAACTCGGGATTCGGCGCGGGCGGATAGAGGTTGATGGTAAAAGGCCGGGGGTTGCCGAGCGCATCCTGGGGCGTGTCGCGCATGGGGACGTAGAAGCGCAGGTCGGTCATTTTGCCCTCGCCCTTGCCGCTGTTGTACGGGTCGCGATCGACCACGTCGATGAACTCGGGACGGGTCGCGGCGAGGTTGACGGGCATGGCCTTGTACCGCAGGAGGAATCCGTACGGACCGATGCACATGCGGGTGCCACCGAGCTCCACGCGGAGGCGCTGGCGGAGGGAGAAGAGCGCATCCACATCGTTGAACGCCTCGTTGAGCGCGGCGTACTTCGTGGTGGTCTGCACGAACTTGCGATAGTCGGTTGCGGTGTTCACGTAGCGATCGAACGGAGGGAGCTCCCATCGCCGGGCCCAGTCGTCGTGGATGCCCTTGAGCATTTTGAGGGTTTCGCGCTCGCCTGCGTGGCCGGCGCGGGCCTGCTCCCAGTAGGCCGCGGCAGAGAAGAGCTTCAGCGGACGCTCGGTCGCACTGCTGCGCGCCATTGAGGGCGCGAACGTGTTCTCGTCGGGCTGGCCGTCCTTCATGATGCTCTTGACGAGCTGCTCGCGGCCGATGAAATCGCCCTCAGGAAGGCGGAGCTTGTCGAGTTGCAGGAAGCCCTTGCGCTCCTTCAAGCGATCGTTCACCTTGCGGAGCGCGGTGGGATCGAGCGTGTGCTTCTCGGCGATGAGATCGGAATAGATGATGTCGCGGACACGTTCGAGGGACAGAAGCATGGACTCCATCGCCCACTTCTTCTCGCGGAGCATGGGGCGATCGGCCATCTGGCGGCAGAAAAAGAGCCAGTCGACCATGACCTTCATCGCGCCCGCGCTGTCGCCGGCGGCGACGAGGCGCGAGGCCTCCACATGTGCCAACACGCCGGCGTTCTCCATCGCGGGGAGGTACAACTGGCGTGCGCCGGCGATCAGCGGCGGCTCGCCGAGTTCGGTGTACATCTCCTTGGCGATCAGGTTGATGCCGTCCTTGTCCGCCCGCAGGGCATCCACGCCGTAGGGCTGGGCGAAGGCGAAGGCCTTGAGCCGGTCCTCTTCCTTGGTCACTTTGTCGAGGGCTTCGAGCACGGCCTTCTGGGCGGGCTTCTGGGCCCACTCGGCACACTCGGTCCAGCCCGGGCCATCGCTGGCGAGCAGGGCGGCGCGGTCCTGCGTGCGAAGCACAGCGGGCGGCTTGTCCATGGCGGCCAGCAGCGGGAGCAGGACCATGTCGCTACGGACCTTGTCCGAGAGCGGGTGGTCCGGGTCGCTTACGAGCTTGTTCAGGCGGTCGGTGTATTCGTCGGCGTGGGCGATAGACGCGACAACGCCGCCCAGCGAGATGCCGAGGGTGAGGGCCAAGCCAAGAAACCGACCAGCGGCATGTGGGGCGCGTCGGGGAAGTTGCGTCATGTCCAGCGGCTCCAGAGAGATGCGATCCGGCGGGTCCGGGGTAGGCGTGCCATGGCCCGGACCGAAGGGCCAGATGTTAGCAGTTTGCCCGATGGCCGCAGCCCGGGGTGCTGGGCTGCTTTTCACAACCCACACCCCCCACTGGACACCCCCTCAAGTCGGGAGCATCTTCCGCGGACTGCCGCGCAACAAAAACATGCCCGGGCGTCCATCAGGACGCCCGGGCTGCTACGCGAGAGAGAGCTGTGGGGTTCGGCGGAGGGCCGAAGGTGGGGATGGTCAGTAGATCATCCGCTCAAGGCCGGAGTTGGGATCGGGCTCGTCGGGGTTGGGGCCCTCGTCAACCAGATCGACGATGGCATCTACGGCGAGTGCGCTGTGTTCATCATGGTCATCATCGTCGGCAACGGCGTCGGTGCCGGGGCGGACGGGAGCGCGGCCGCTGCTCTCGGGTCGGTCAACAAGCGGGAGACGGTTTTCCCTGAAGAAGCGGCTGGGCTGCTCGTCGGAAACCTGGGCGTTGAGCTTGCGGAGGGCCTCGTCGGCAATCTGCCGGACGCGTTCGCGGGAAATGCCGATCTCGGAGGCGATCTGCTTGAGGGTCAGGGGTTCCTGGCCGTCGAGGCCGAAACGCAAGCGAAGGATGCGGGCTTCGCGCTCATCGATGGCGTCCAGCAGACGGCGGATGGTCTTGAGTTCCTCATCGCGGAAGGTGAAGTCCTCAGGGGCGGCCATGCGCTCGTCGGCGAGGAGGTCGCCGATGTTCATCACTTCGCCGTTGTCGTCCAGCGGGGCCTGGGCGGGGGCACGGAAGGCCTTGACGGCCCGCTTGATGATGCGGACTTTCTTGAGGGGGAGGTTCATCTCCTCCGCGAGTTCGTGGAGGGAGGGCTGGCGGCCCATCTCGCGTTCGAGTTTCTGGCTGGACTGCTTCCACTTGGCGATCAGTTCGACCATGTACGCGGGCACGTGGATCGGCTGGACCGCGTTGATAAGGGCCCGCTTGATCGCCTGCTTGATCCACCACGATGCGTACGTGGAAAACCGGGCGCCTTGGGCGGGATCGAAGCCCTCGACTGCTCTGAGAAGACCGACGTTGCCCTCTTCGATGAGGTCTTGGAGTTGCAGGCCGCGGTTGGAGTAGTTTTTGGCGATGGAAACCACCAGCCGGAGATTGGAGCGAACCATGCGCTCGCGTGCGGCGGGACAGTTGTCGTTGATGATCGCCCAGCCGAACTTTTTCTCCTCATCTGCGGTCAGAAGAGGAGTCTCGTTGATTTGCTTCAGATAGAGATGCAGTCCAGACTGCAACTCTGTCCGAGCCGGCGACTTGGTCGTTCGAACGCCTCGCACTGTGGGGAACCTCTCGACCGGCGAGAACCGCCATAGAAAACGGCACAAGCTGATGAGCTCACGAAGGCCGCCGTGAATCCCTTCGCGGGCGAAAATGCTGCGGTTGCATCGTCCGCCCAACTCGCACGCTTGATGCAAGGCAAGCGGTGTGCCGCGGCTTGGTGGCGAGCCAACGCGACTGTGTGGCCCGTGACGGCCACGACTGGCCCGAGCGGTTGTTATCGGCCGGGACTGGCCAAGACATGGCCGCTATTGTGCAGTTGCCACTCGTGTGGGAAGGGAACGTACAGTATCTTGAACTCGTAGATCGATGGGGCGCGTGCCCGGTGGTCGGGCTTGGTCCCGCCGAGCCATCTTCGAGGGAGGGGGAGGCGTCGTATGGGACTCGATCTTTCCAGCTTTCTTGAGCAATGGCCCTATGAACCGGGCAAGATCAACGTCCGCCTCGTGGAGGGGGACGATGGTGAGCCGCGCATCCAGCTCAGGATCGACTTGGGGATTATGCAGCTGCGGACGACCGGGAGGCCGGACGGCAATCGACCGAACGGGTTTGAGAGTCTGCTGGAATTCCATGAGCAGCGACTGGATGAGCATGTCGAGCAAAACGGCTCAGCCAGTGGCTTTGTGTTAACCGAAGATGAATGCCGGGAACTTCGGGAAGAAGCCGTGCAGTATTACCACCGCTACGTCTGCGAGATGGTGCTCGATGAGTATGAGGGCGTGGTGCGGGATACCAGCCGCAACCTGCGGGTGCTGGACATCTGCAACAAGCACGCCGAGACCGAGCAGGACCGGAACGTGCTGGAGCAGTTCCGGGCGTACATCGTCATGATGCGGGCGCGAGCGCTGGCGAGCCAGGCGCTCAAGGACGATGAACCGAAGGCGGCGATCCACGCGATCGACGATGGGCTGGAGACGCTGCGAACCTTCTACTCGGATTCTGGCGAGCTGGAAACGTTTGATGAGTCTTCGGAGGTGCAGATCCTCAAGGGGATGCGCGATGCGCTGACGCCGAAGCTGCCCGTGAGCCAGCAGTCCGAGCTTCGAACGCGGCTGGCGGAAGCGCTCAAGCAGGAAAACTATGAGCTGGCGGCGATCCTGCGGGATGAGATCAAGAATCTGAAGGATGAGAAGGCGGCGTCGTGAGGCGGTGGCACTGACCTACCGTTTTGGGCAGGTCAGTGATGTTGCCAACATGCACTGACCCGTCCAGAGCGACGGGTCAGTGGCACACCATTCCTATTTGCCGACGCAGAAGGTGGCGAAGACGCGGCCGATGACATCGTCGGGCGAGATGGCGCCGACGAGTTCTCCGAGATGGTCGAGCGCGGAGCGGAGCTCTCCGGCGATGAGTTCGGGATGGGCGAGCGCGTGGGCGGCGGGATCGAGCGCATCGCGGGCGGCGAGCAGGCCGGTGCAGGCAGAGGCGAGGGCGCGGCGGTGGCGAGGGAGCATCCATGCGCCGCCGGTGTCGCCGGTTGTGCATGCCGCGTCGGCGATGGCGCGGCGGAGTACTCCGAGGTTCCAACCGTCGATGGCGCAGACGCCGATGTGGGTAGGAGGTACGGGCATCCTGCTCGTGGCTTGCTCGTTGAGATCCGGTGGCACGACCAGCAACAAATCGGCCTTGGTTCGCACGCGGACGATGGGTCTCGCGGCGGGGAGCGAGGCGTCGAAGACGAATCGTCCGAGCGGATCGCAGAGGACGAGGACATCGGCACGGTCGAGTTCGCGGTGTGCCTGATGCTGTGACTCGCGATCGGCCGCGCTGGATGAGGACCCGATACCGACATCCAGACCGGCGAGATCAACCAGTTCGACCGTTGGGCCGGCGGCGACATCGCGCGAGAGATCGAGCGGCTCAACGATGGCGTCGCGCGTGGTGCCCGCGATCGGGGAGACCATGGCGCGAGGGCGGCCCAGAAGGGCATTGAAAAGCGTGCTTTTCCCGGCATTTGGCGGGCCGACGAGCGCGACGCGGGCGAGGCCGGAGAGCCGCTCGGAACCCGCGGTCGCGCCGAGTTCGTTGCGTATCGCAATGATAAGCGCGTCAAGTTTCAGAGCAAGAAGCGAGGGAGCGATGGGAACCACATCCTCCTGATCGGTGAAGTCGATGCCGGACTCGACGAGTGCGAGCAGCGTGGCGGCACGATCGGCCCAGTCGCGATGGCGCTTGCCGGTCTGGCCGCTCATGAGGGCGTTGGCGGCGGTGAGTTGCTCCTCGGAACTGGAGGCGATGAGCGCGGCGACGCCTTCGGCCTGCGCGATGGTCATCTTGCCGTTCAGGTATGCCCGTGCGGAGAACTCGCCGGGGTGGGCCTCGCGGACGCCGGGCTGGGCGATGAGGCGGGAAGAAACGCGCTCGAGGAGGAGCGGGTTGCCGGGGAGGATGAGCTCCGCGCTGTCCTCGCCGGTGTAGGAATGTGGGGCATTGAAACGAATGAGGAGGCAGGGGAGTGCGAGTGCCTCTGTGAGTCGGAACCGTGTGGTGATGATCGCGTTGGCCGTGTGGGGGATGCGTTCGAAGAGGCGTGCGCAGAGGGCGTGCGTTTCGGGACCGGAGAGGCGGATGACCGCGCGGTCGCATGGACCCCAACCGGTTGTGACGGCGATGATGGCTTCGGATGGGGTCGCCATGGCTACGCCCCCTTCAGCACGTCCTGCACGGCTTTTTTGACGGCGGGCCACGCGGCCTCTGGGGATTTGTTCACTGTCATCCACGCGCCCGAGAGCAGCACGGATGTCACACCGGGAATGGCCATGAGCCGCGAACCGAGGGGATCGGCGGTGGCCTCATCTTTGCGACGGAAGGAGCGGATCGGCTCGGGGAGGGGGGCATCGAGAATGCACTTGAGCGCGTTGGGGTTTGGGGTGGGCTGAAACTCGATGATGCGGTGGGACATCGCGCGATGGTATGCTGGAGAGATCGAAACTCGCACGGGCGAAAACCGGAGAACTCGGGCGTGGGCATTCCGCTTGATCAATCCCTTTGGACACTCCTGAACGCCGGGCCGCGGTGCGTTCGCATCCAGACCAGCGAGGAGGACGAGGCGCTCTACGCGGCGCATGCCGCGGCGATGTCGCTTTCATCGCGGTTTCTGGCGTGGTCGGTGGTGCGGGGGATTACCGATGCGATGTTGCAGGACTCGCGGCCCGTGCCGGAGACGGAGAATGCGGGTGCCGCGCTCTTTCACTTCGCGCGGCAGGGCGAGAAGACCCTTTTTGTGACGCTCGATCTCGGCCCGCACCTCAAGGACGATCGGACGCTTCGCTGCTGGCGGGAGTTGGTGGCCGCGCTGCCGCGGACGGGCTCGCGGCTGGTGATGATCGATTCGGGCGAGGAGTTGCCGGAGATCGTCAAGTCACATTCGACGCTGATCCAACCGACGCTGCCGGACGAGGAGCAGTTGCTGTCGATCGTGCGGGCGACGGCGCGCGAAGTGAACCGGGAGTTTCCCGTCGAGACGACGATGCCGCAGTCGCATCTGGACGCAATCGTGAAGAATCTGCTTGGGCTGTCCCGTCGGCATGCCCGCGAGGTGATCCGCGACTGCATCGTGCCGGACCGGAAGCTGGACATCATGGATTTGCCGACGGTGGTGCTGGCGAAGCGGCGGCTGGTGGAGTCATCGGGGGTGCTGGAGTTTGTGGATGCTCCCGGGAGCATGGACCAGATCGGCGGGCTGGGGAATCTCAAGGCGTGGCTGAAGCGGCGCGAGGCGGGGTTTCGGCCGGATGCGGTGGAGAATGGACTGACGCCGCCGCGGGGGGTGTTGCTGCTGGGGGTACAGGGGTCGGGAAAGTCGCTGTGCGCCAAGGCGGTGGCGACGGCGTGGAATCGGCCGCTGCTGCGGCTGGATGCGGGGGCGTTGTACGACCGGTACGTCGGTGAGAGCGAACGGCGGCTGCGCGAGGCGCTGCGGCAGGCGGAGATGATGGCTCCGGTGGTGCTGTGGATCGACGAGATCGAGAAAGCGTTCGCCTCCGCGGCGAGCACCTCTTCCGATGGCGGGCTCTCCCGCCGGATGTTCGGAACGCTGCTGACGTGGATGCAGGAGCATCGCTCGCAGGTGTTTCTGGCGGCGACGGCCAACGACATCGAGGCGCTTCCCGCGGAACTGCTGCGCAAGGGGCGGTTCGACGAGATTTTCTTTGTCGATCTGCCCTCGCTGGAGGCCCGAGCCCAGATTTTTGGCATCCACCTGCGGAAGCGCGGCCGGGCACCCGGAGATGTCGATGTCGGGCGGCTCGCAGCGGCGACGGATGGGTTCACGGGAGCGGAGATCGAACAGGCGATCGTCTCGGCGCTGATGGACACCTTCGCGGCTGGCGGGGACGGGAAGGGATTGACGACGGAGGCGATTGAGCGGTGTTGCCGGGCAAGCCCGCCGCTGAGCGTGACGATGCGGGAGCAGATCGGCTCGTTGCGGGCGTGGGCGCAGGGGCGGTGCGTGCCGGCGGATTGAACAGAGGCGTGGGCGGCAATGAGTTGGTGATGTTTTTGTGGCAACACTGCCCGGGCTTGCGCCCGGGCCTCTGTTTTCGCGCGCGACTCTCTCAGCGGGTCGCGTACGATGGCCGATGAAGGGGCTTGGCGGCGCGGGCGCGACGCAGGAGGGTCTTCGGACGGATGATCTGGGATCGGCTGACACGACTGTTCGAGCGGCTCGCGGCCTACCCCTGGTGGCAGGTGGCGGTCGAACTGGCCGTGATCTGGCTGGTGGTGTACGCGGTGATCCGGTTTGTGCAGGGGACACGGGCGGCGGGCGCGCTCAAGGGAACCCTGCTTCTGCTGCTCTTTACAACGCTGCTGATCCGGATCGTGGGGCAGGCGGACTCGTTCCAGCGCGTCAAGTTCCTTTATGACCACTTCCTGACGCTGCTGGCCATCACACTCATCGTGGTGTTCCAACCCGAACTTCGGCGCGGGTTGATCCGGTTGGGCGAAACCCCCCTGCTTCGTCGCTCGGCGACGGCGGATAAGGCGACGGTGGATGCGATCGTGGATGCCAGTGCGTACCTCAGCCGCGCGAAGTTCGGGGGGCTGATGGTCATAGAGCGCGAAACCTCGCTCAAGGGGCTGGTGGAGGGTGGGACGACGATCAACGGGCAGCTCACGGCGCGGCTGCTTCAGACGATCTTCTTTCCGGGGGCCGCGCTGCACGATTTGGCCGTGACGATCTCGGGAACGACGCTCAAGGCGGCGGGGGTGCAGTTGCCGCTTGCGGACCCGGAGGAGATGCCCGATCCGTCGCTGGGCTCGCGCCATCGCGCGGCGGTCGGGCTGAGCCAGGAGTGTGACGCGCTCGTGGTGGTCATCAGCGAGGAAACCGGAACCATCTCGCTGGCGGAGCGGGGGCGGCTGGAACAGGGGCTGGATGCGGCCCGGCTGCGCGAGGAACTGACATCACGGCTTGGGAACCGCAAGCCGGTCTCCACAGGCGCAACCCACCATCACGGCTCTTCCAACGGGACGCATCCGGAGCACGCCGAGACACCCGCCAACGACGCCTCGCACGCAGGGGCGACCGTCGAACTCACCGATCCGAGGGATTGAAACGCACCGACCATGGCCATCACCAGCAGCACATCCAAGCTCCGCTCCGCCTTGCTGGCGGCGATGATGACCGGGCTCATCTGGATCTTCGCCGAAGGGGAGAGCGTCTCGACGCGCACGATCATCGCGACCGTGAACTTCTCATCCGAGCCGAGCGGGGATGTGGTCATTCGCCCGGATGATTCGGACTTTCATGGCTCGGCCCGCGTGCGGCTGGAGGGGACGACGCGCTCGATCGACGCCGCGGCGATGGCGGTGGGGAACAACTTCCGCATCGCGGCGGGGCTTCCCGGAGTTCCGAACACGCCGGGCGAGAAGCGGTATGTGAACCTGCGCGAGGCGATCAGCAGCATTCCCGAGCTGCGCGGGCTGGGGAGCACGGTGGCGGAGGTCGTGCCGCCGGTGGTGAATGTGCACGTGATCCGGCTGGTGTCACGGGAGATTCCCGTGCGGGTGGAGCTGGATGGCGCGGTGGTGCTGGATTCCGAACCGGTCTGCAAGCCGGCGATGGTGACGATCCGCGTGCCGGAGCAGTTCGCATCGCGACTTCCGGAAGCGGGCGGCGCGGCGACACTCTTCGCGGTGGCGCGGGTTTCCGGGAGCGACCTGCGGAAGTTGCGGGCCGATGAGGCACAGACGGTGTCGGCCATCATCCACGCACCGGACGAATTGTTCGGCGTGGATCCGATGTCGCTCTCGCCGGAGCAGGCGATCGTGACGCTGAAGCTCAAGCGGACGGTGGACACGCTGCACATTCCGACGGTGCCGGTCTGGTTCTCCATGCCGCCGACGGAGGATGCGGGCAAGTGGATCGTCGAGCTGCAGGACAAGTTCATCACGGATGTGACGCTCTCGGGGCCGACGGATCAGTTGCAGCGCATCCGCTCCGGAGCGTGGGCCGTCAAGGCGATGATCGAGCTGAACAGCGATGATCTGACCAAGGGCATTCAAAGCAAGGCGGCGATCTTTCCTGATCTGCCGCCGGGCGTGACGGCATCGGCGAATAGCCAGATCGTGCGGCTGATCAGGGTGGCGAAGCGCGACGCGAAGTAGAACGCGATTTTGTTGTTTTGGTTGCAACACCACGGGCAGGAAGATGCCCGTGCCACCCGGAAATCAACTCACTTCTTCTTGGCCGGGCCGGGCTTGTCGTCCTCGCCGAAATCGATGTCGAAATCGCTTTCGCTGAGGTCGGCGATGATGCTGGAGAGGTCGTCGTCAGCGCCTTTGGGCTTGGCAGGGGTCTTGGGCGCGGGCTTGGCGGCCGGTTTGGCCGCGGCGGCTTTGTCAGCGCCGGGTGCGGTACCGCTCCACGTGGGCACACCGCCCATGGCGGGACGCTCGGCCTCGCCAGCCTCGCCGGCGGCAACGGCACCGTTGGCCCAGGAGATGATTCCGTCCACGGCCTTGGGGTGGCCATCGATACGGACAACCAGCACGGCGGGGCCGACGCAGAGGAGGTCGCCGGGGACCAGCTCGCGGCTCTTGACGCGTTCCTTGTTCACGAACGTGCCGTTGCTGGACTTCAGATCGCGGACGACGAGTTCATCGTCGTCCTCGACGAGTTCACAGTGTTTTCGCGAGACCGCGGCGACGGGAATGCGAATCTTCGCCTCCTCCGACCGACCGATGACGATCGGCAGGTGCATGGGGGGAAGTTCCTTGGTCTTGCCGTCGGCGGTCACCATCACAAGGGAAACGTTCACGCTGGACCTATCCTTTTCGCGGCTTGAACAGCGGCCAGCCGGGGCCGGAAACCTTGGGATGAGGGAGGGTCTCTGACTACGCCTGCTAAAACGCCGATGCCGACGCCGCAGCATACCGCAAGTGTACCTCTGCCGCAGGCGGATGCCCCGTCCGCCCGGGCGGTTTGCCTGCCGGAGGGGATCTTTGGCGGAGGCGGTGCGGTGCGCCCCCCGGCAACATCGCTGTACATCCACACGCCGTTCTGCGTTCACAAATGCCACTACTGCGACTTCTACTCGTTCGTGGACACACGAGACCAGCAAGAGGCGTTCGTGGACCGGCTGATCGAGGAGTTGCGGACGCTGTCGCCGCATGCCGGGCCGCTGAAGACGATCTTTGTTGGGGGCGGGACACCGTCGCTGCTGCGCGTGCCGCTGTGGGAGCGGCTGCTTGGGGCGATCAATGAACTGTTTGATCTGTCAGTGATTCGGAGGCCGTGGCGAGCGGAGCACGCGGATCCGTGGCGGTCAATTCAGTGCGGGGAGTTCACGGTTGAGTGCAATCCAGAATCCGCTTCGGCGGAACTCATGGGTGTGCTTCGGGGCGGGGGCGTGAACAGAGTGAGCATCGGGGCGCAGTCGTTCGTGGATCGGCATCTCAAGACGCTGGAGCGGTGGCACAATCCCGAGAACGTGGCGAAGGCGATCGAACACGCGCGGGCCGCGGGGATCGCGCGGCAGAGTGTTGATCTGATCTACGCGATTCCCGGGCAGACGCTGGAGGAGTGGGATGAGGATCTGCGGCGTGCGATCGCGCTGGGGACCACGCACCTCTCCTGCTACTCGCTCACCTATGAGCCGAACACGGCAATGACGACGCGGCTAGGTCGCGGCGAGTTTCAGCCCGCGCCGGAAGAACTCGAAGAGGCGATGTTTCGGCACACCCTGGCGATGCTGCGCGACTCCGGGATGGAGCGATACGAGGTCAGCAACTTTGCTCGTCCGGGGCACGAGTCGCGGCACAACATCGCGTACTGGATTCAGGAGCAGTGGCTTGGGGCGGGGCCGAGCGCGAGTTCGCATGTGCTTGGCGGAGCCACGCTCGGCGCGGGCAGCTGGCGATTCAAGAATGTGCCGCGGCTTGGGGACTATCTCGCATCGACCGGGCATTCGCCGGTGGTTGATCTCGAACCGCCGGATGCGACGCGGCTCGTGCGTGAGCGGATCATGATGGGATTGCGGCTGCAGGCGGGGCTAGAAATCCAGCCGATGTTGCGTGATCTGGACGCGGTTTCTCCGGCTTCTCGCGTCAAACTCGAACGGGCCGCGCGGTCGGTGGCTTCGCTTGGACACATTGAATTGGGTGAGGATCGCTGGACGCTGACGGATGCGGGGTTTCTGTTCTGCGATGGGATCGCGGCGCAGCTGATGGGAACGATCCAACGCGCACTGTAGCCGACGATCAATCCTCGCCGGGCTCGCCATCGATCTCGATCAGTTGCGACACGACGGGCTCCGGCTTGGTGCCTGGGCGATGCAGGCCGAAGGCCCGCAGCGTGCGGCGGAGGTCGCCGGGCCACTCGGTGCGGATATCGATCATCTGGCCGGTGATCGGGTGGGCGAACGCGAGACGGTGCGCGTGCAGGGCCAGCCGCGGCGCGGCGTGGTGGACACGACGCGGTGCGTAGAAAGTGTCGCCGAGAATCGGGCAGCCGATCGCTTCGAGGTGGATGCGGATCTGGTGCAGTCGGCCGGTGACGGGGCGGCACTCCAAGAGTGAGCCCAAATCGGACTTGTCGAGCACCCGATAGGCGGTCACGGCAAGCTTGCCGTGCTTGGAGACGTGGGCAAGCTTGAGCGTTCCAGCGTTGTTGGCGGCTGCGCCGTGACCCTCGGCGATTGGGAGCTTGATGACGCCGCTCTCGTGCTTGGGAATCGCGCCGCAGACGGCCCAGTAGAACTTCTTGACGGTGCGCTGGATGAACATCTCGCGGAGCTTGTCGTACGCCGCGGTACGGAGACCGACGATCAGGAGGCCGGATGTATCCTTGTCCAGCCGATGCAGCAGGCCGAAGTCGCGGGCCTTGCCAAGGTTCTGAAGCTGATTGCCGAAGTGCTGGAAGAGCCCGTTCAGAAGCGTGTCGCCGGTATGGCCCTTGCCGGGCTGGGTGGGCACGCGAGCGGGTTTCTCGATGACCAGCAGATGCTCATCCTGATAGCGGACGCCATAGGTGATGTTGGGATTGGGGTCGATGGAAAGCATGGTTTTGCAAAGGCGCGGAGGGAAGCCCGGGCACTTCCTGTCAACGGGCCGGGAGTGATCGTACGACACTCCGAACGCGATAAAGCGTGTATGGGCTTGCCCGGACGGTTGTCAAACCGGGCAGGCCTCGTAGTCCAGATACCAGCGCAACTCACCCCCAAGGGGCTTGACGCCGAGCACGGGCAGTTCTGAGGCGGCCTGAAGGTCTCCCGCCCGGGCGGCGACCTTGCGCACGGTTTCCCGTTTCCCTTTGCCGGTGACCAGCACGCCGATGAAACGTGAGGCGTTGATCAGCGGGAGCATCATCGTCACGCGATCCGGCGGGGTGACGTTGGGGCCGGTGTTGATCCGCACGAGGGGCAGTTCGGGGCGCGGGGCACCCTTCGGTGCGGGCTGCACGGCTTGCAACGACTCGAGTAGCGCGGGCGAGTGCGGGAAGAGCGAGGCGGTGTGGGCATCAGAGCCCATCCCCAACAGCGTGAAGTCCAGCCGATCGTGGCCCTTCTCGCGCCAACCGAGCACATCGCGGAGCGTCTGCGTGTACTGCGCATCGGCATCATCGGCCATCGCGAAGATCGGATGGACCTGCTCGGCGGGAATCCCGGAGTGGTCGCCGATGATCTCGTTGATCATTTTGTAGTTCGATCGGTCATCATCGAATGGGACACGCCGCTCATCGACGATCCAGAGATGTGTTCGGGCCCAAGGCAACTCGCGATACGCCGGGTCGATCATCAGCCGCTGATAGAGCACGACCGGCGTGGAGCCGCCCGAGAGTGCGAGGTGGAAGTCCCCAAAAGCACGCACGCAGTTGTGGGCCTGGATGAGCAGGTCGGCCGCGACGGCATCCACGAGCGTGTCCGCATCCTCGCGCAGCACGACCGTGCCGGGGAGCTTGGGCGCCGGCGGGCGGGCCACGAGCTCATAGGTTTCCGTCTGCGGCGGGATCTGTTTGCTGGAGTCCTCGGACATCGGGCAAAGCGTAGCGTCGGAGCGCGGAATCCGCGATTTCAGCACCCCGCGAACCAGTCGTTCAGAAAATCAAAGATGTCCTGATTGGTCGGGGGCGTCAGCCCGTTTCCAGCGATGCGGCAATACGGACTGGCCGCGAACCATGCGTTGAGATAGTCGAAGATGTCCTGGGTTGAGAGAGCACCGGAGCCATCGAAGTCCGCATGACAACACGGAACGATCTGGCTCCCTCCGGCGTTGCACGCCGTTGCCCCGGCTGCGAACCGCGCTCCCACACCCGGGGCAGGAGGAACGCATTCAGCCTGCCCCACGGTGACGGAGCAGGTCGTGCCGCGGCAGCAAACACCCACGGGCGGACAGGTGTTGCCAGTTCCGCAAGCGGTGTTCGGGCCGCGCCATGTTCCGTTGAAGAGCGTGCAGAGATTCAGGTTCAACACGGCACAACTCGTGGCGCTGCAGCAGGCGCCAACCGGTATCGGACAGGTCACGACAACGCACGTGGTGGTGGTTCCCTGAAACACGCCTCCAAGCGTCTGACAGTCTGTCTGTGCAAGCCCCGCAGTACACGATCCGTCGTTCAGGCAGCAGGCGCCGATCGGGCAGGCCGCGCTCGGTCCGCACGCAAGGTCATCGCCGATATAGGTTGATCCCGCGAGCTGGCAGTCGTGCCTAGTAATGCGGGCGCATGCTCCAGCACCGGTGCAACACGCGCCGGTCGGCAGCGGGCAAGTGACATCGGCGCAGGATGTGCCATTTCCCTGATACACGCCGGTTCCGCACTGCGCGGCCGTGCCGAGTGTGCAGGCGCCATTTGGGGCGCAGCACGAGCCGGTCTGACCAGCCGCCATTTCAGCGGCAGCCAAGCACAACAGGCAACCAGCCAGCAGCCCGAAGCGGGACAGCCCCAAACGCGCAACGAAAATCCGGGCCACAACGCCCGAGAACTGATTCGCCATGCGTAGACCGACCATCTCCGGCTCCGTGCCCACGCGCTCCGCGCGTGGCCGCGTTGCCCCCCCAAACATCAACGCGCCGAGTCTATCAGCACGTGTGTGGGGCTACAAGGCCAAGATCCTGCGAACTTGCCCAGATCAACATCCGGAGAACCAGGCGTTCAGGAATGAGAAGATGTCCTGCACGGCGGGACCGTCGGTTCCGTTGCCGGCAACCTTGCAATAGGGACTTCCAGTAAACCAAGCATTGAGATAGTCAAAGATGTCCTGCACCGTCACACCCGCCGCCTTGTTGAAGTCCGCGTAGCAGCAGGGGGTGTTGTTCACACCCGCGGAATTGCAAGCCGCCGACGCGCTCGCGAAGGAGGCGCCAACGCCAGCCGCGGGAGACGTACACGATGCCTGTACGATGCCGGTGGCGCACGTTGTGCCCCGGCAGCATACGCCGGCCTGCTGGCAGGGGCTGGGCGAGCAGACGGTGCCACCGCCCTGCCACGTGAAGCCGACATTCGCGCAGGAGGACTGCGTCTGGCTCGCGAGGCAGAACCCGTTGGTCGCGCAGCACGCGCCGGTGGGGAGCGGACAGAAGGTGGTGTTGCAGGCGCTGGCGTTGCCGCCGTAGGTGCCGCCCTGCGAAGTGCAGGCCGCGGGCGTGGACACTGAGCACGAGCCGGAGTTGGCGATGCAGCACGCACCGGTCGGGCACGAGCCGCTGGCACACGCCGAGGCGTTGCCCTGATACGTGCCACCAACGCCGCCGCAATCCGTGAGGGTTGCCGTCAGACAGCCGGTGCCGATGCAGCAGGCACCGGGGCAGGACTGAGCGCTGCAGGTCGTGTTCGCACCCTGGAACGTGCCGGACCCGCACGCCGCGGCAGTGACGACCGAGCAGCTTCCTGCCGCCGCGCAACACGCACCGCTGGGCTGCGTGCAGGGGTTGGGCTGGCAGACGGTTCCGCTGCCCTGGAACGCAGAGCCCGCGGCGCACCCGGCTTGGGTGGTCGCGGAGCATGTTCCGACCGCAGCGCAGCACGCGCCGGTCGGGCAGGTGCTGGTGCCGCATGTGGTGGAATCGCCCTGATACACGCTCGTGCCCGAGCAAGCGGCCTGCGTGACTATGGAGCAGGAGCCGGTGCCGGCGCAGCATGCACCAGTCGCGGCGCCAGCGCAGGCGGCCGGGGTGTACGTCACCTGCTGGAGCACATCACGCGTGGGTCGGAAGGAAGTACCGAGATTGCTGAATCGTGTGTATCCCGCGGGTGCGCCGCCGGAGCAGTTGACAGCGAACAGCCAGTTGCGCGAGCCATTGTTCAGTGTGTTGGTCGAACCGTTGATCGTCTGGCCCTCGGTGGCGAGAAAGACGTTGTTGCAGAGATTGACGCTCGAGCAGGTGGTTGCGCCGGGGGTGTTATGAACTTCGATCTTCACGATGACCGTGAAGGAGTTGAGTTTGACGCCGCTGCCGTTGGTCGCGTTGCCGGGGACAAACATGCGATCCAGCGGATCGGCAGTTCCATCCACGGAGAACTGCACCTTGCCTGCGGATGCGGGCGCGCCGCCGAGGAGCACACCGAGCTCGCTGCACGAGCCGGAGTTCCGCTGAAGAGTCAGATCGCCGGGCAAACCAGTCGAGCCGGGGTCCGGATCGGATGCGATCGAGAACACAATGCTGGATGTGCCGACGTTCGGCTCACCATCCCAGAGTTCGATCGACCAGCCCAGCCGCACGAGCGAGCCATCGCTGCCGCTGAGAGCCGCGGCCGTTCCCGCCCAGAACTCCACGAGATTCACCTCAACCGGAAACGCCTCGTTGACGTTTGGCGTTCCCGGAACCGGATCCGCAACAACGTATGTGCTGCCAAACCCCTCGCCCTCGACCATGCCGGCCTGCAACGTGAGTTCAGCCCCCTGATCGACGCTGTTGAACTGGTTCGCCACTGAGGCGGTGATTTGCGCGCATCCGGGGCCACGCGTGCCGAGTCGTGGGCGAGCGCTCGCGGGCTTCCAGATCGTTTGCTGTGTCTTGACGCTCGTCGGGTTGACCGTGATCTCCTTCACCGGTTCCGCCGCGCCGGCGATCGAGGACCCGAGCAGACCCGCGCCGAGCGCGATCGCCGCCATCGTTCCGTGCCGCATCCCAAAGCTTGTCGTGCCGCGCGTCTTCATGCACCGCTCCTTGAAGGCCGGCGCAGAACGCACCGGACCGGAAAGACCAAGCAACTTCCCACATACGAATCAGAGACCACGGCTCGTGCGCCGCCAAGTCAGGGGAAAGTTTGCCTCTCATCTCTACGAACGCCAGCCCGCTTTGGCTCCGCTCAATAAGAATCGGATTGTGTTTGGGACGGCGGTTCCTCTATCGAATCTCATTCGGCGGCGGATTGTGCCACTGCCGACCTTCCTTGCCCAGCATGCGATCGGCCCCGGCTGGCCCCCACGAGCCAGCGGCATAGGTCTGAATCCCATCTCGCACCTTGCGGCTGTCGAGGAATGGCTGGCAGATCCGCCAAGAGGATTCAACCTCATCGCGGTGCTTGTACAACGTCCGATCACCCCGGATCGCATCCAGGATGAGCGGGCCGTACGCCTCGATCGCCTCGCCGCCGAAGGTCTTCTGGTAGTCCATGTCCAGCTTGGCACTGGCGATCTTGAAGCCGCCGCTGCCGCCGAGCGCGCCGCCGGGTACCTTGCCATCCACCCGAAGCGAGATGCCCTCGGTCGGCGCGATGTTGATGACGATTCGGTTCGCAGGGCGCGACTCCGGGGAGACATCGAGTTCACGGAAGAGATGCGTGGGGGGCCGCTTGAAAACCACCACCACCTCGGTCAGCTTCGTCGCCATCTTCTTGCCGGAGCGCAGATAGAACGGCACGCCGCTCCATCGCCAGTTGTCGAAGCCGAGCTGGATAGCGGCGTAGGTCTCCGTGTTGTTGGCTGGGTTGACGCCTTTCTCCTGCACGTACGCGGGCTCGCCCTTCTTCGCGTCCGCGTCGTAGCGCCCAAAGACGCCGTACTCATGGGCACGCTCCACTTCCAGCGGCGCGGCCGAGTTAAACAGCTTGATTTTCTCCCGCATGATCGCGTCCGCATCAAACTCGCTCGGCGGCTCCATCGCCACCATGGCCAGCACCTGCAAGAGGTGACTTTGCACCATGTCGCGCAACGCGCCGCCGGTGCCCGCGTCGTAGTACGCCGCGCGGGTGCCGACGCCGACCGTCTCGTTCGCCGTCACCTGCACGTGATCGACGTGATTGCGGTTCCAAAGCGGCTCGAAGATTGAGTTGGCGAATCGCAGCACGGCGATGTTCTGCACCAGTTCCTTGCCGAGATAGTGGTCGATACGGAATGTCGCCTCTTCCTCGAACACCCGGCCGAGGGCGCGATTCAGGGACTCCGCGCTCCTTAGATCCCAGCCGAATGGCTTCTCGATGATGATGCGCTGCCAGCTGGAATCATCGGGATTCAGCGAGCACCATCGCTTGCCTTCCGCAACCAGCCCCGCGGCACCGATCGCGCCGATGATCGGTTCGTACAGATTGGGGGCGACGGAGAGGTAGAACAGGATGTTCGGCATCCCGCCGCCCTCGCCGCCGGCGCACTTGAGAATGCCGCCCTCTTTCGCGAGCGTCTGGATACGCGTGGAGATCGGGTCTCCCTGCGAAATCTCCGCTCCGTCTCCGGGTTGATAGTGAACATTTTTGGCGAACTCGTCCCACGACGACGCGTCGAAGTGCCCGGCGAACTTCTCCGCTGACGGCCGCAACTTGGCTCGGAACTCATCGTCGGTCATCGGCGTACGCGAGACGCCCATGATTTTCGTCTTCGCTGGCAGTGCACCCTGCCGGCGCAGGTCATAGAGCGACGGGATCAACTTCCGGTGCGTGAGGTCGCCGCTGGCCCCAAAGATCACGAGGACACAGGGCTCGGGCGGCGCGCTGGGATTGTTGGGCACGTTCGGCATGTTCGGATCGTAACGCCTTTCTGGTTCCCCTCCGGTAGACGCATCCAAGATCGACCAAACCCGCCGCAACGCTGGAAACCCGGACCCTACCATCCGCGTTCCAATCCCTGCTCATGCACGAATCCGCCCGCATCCTGGACGCCAACCTGAACCGCGCTCGCGAGGCGCTGCGTGTCATGGAGGATGTTGCCCGTTTCGCGCTTTCGGACGCCGCACTCGCTTCGGATCTGAAAACCACCCGGCATGGGCTCCGGGATATTGCCAATGACGTTGGAATGGACGCTGGTGCGATCACCGCGTGGCGGGACACCCCCGGCGATGTCGGCACATCCGTGACAACCGACTCGGAACGCTCTCGGGCGACGATTCGCGACATCGCGATCGCGGCGGGAAAGCGGGCGGGGGAAGCCCTCCGCGTCATCGAAGAATGCTGCAAACTTGATCCGGAATCCGACGCCGCGGAATGTGCCAAGGCGCTCCGATACGCGCTCTACGACCTGGAAAAGCGACTCACGCTGGCTCTGGGCACCGGCCGCGCCCGCCAATGGCGGCTCTGCGTGCTCATCACCGAATCGCTCTGCAATGGCCGCGCGTGGGAACACGTTGCCCTCTCCGCTCTGCGAGGCGGGGCGGACATGCTGCAACTGAGGGAAAAGGACCTTGAGAGCCGTGATCTGCTGGCGCGTGCCACGCGGCTGGTCGCGATCTGCCGAGAGCACCGAGCCGCGTGCATCATCAACGACCGCCCGGACATCGCCATGCTGGCGCGGGCCGATGGGGTACATCTTGGTCAAACCGATCTGGCGGCTGAAGATGTGCGCAAACTCGCGGGGTTCTCGCTGCTCGTGGGCGTCTCGACCACGAACATGCTTCAGGCACGCAACGCCTCCCGCGACGGCGCAGACATCTGCGGCTGCGGCCCGATGTTCGCAACCACCACGAAGCACAAGCCCGATCTCGCCGGTGCGGCATACCTGCGCGAGTATCTCGCCGACGAGCAGACCGCTCGCATCCCGCATCTGGCCATCGGGGGTATCACACCCGGGAACATCGGCGAACTCATCGCTGCGGGCTGCCGGGGAGTCGCCGTCTCCAGCGCGGTCTGCGGCGCGCATGATCCGGAAGCGATATGCAAATCGCTCACGCTCGCGATTTCTCGCCAGCCATGAGCGTTGCTTCAACAATCGGATGTACAAGCCGCGGCGGATCAGTTCAGGAACGTGCTGACAATCACCACTTCCTGTGCGACGCCGGTCGCGTCCGCCTTCTTCGCCTGGCCGGGAATCTCCAGCCAGACGATCGTCGATCCGCCAGCAACCGGCGCAACCGAGATCGCTTCGGGAGCAGCGATCACAACCGACGCTTGCTCGGTGGGCACGGTGACGATCGGCGCGGGCTCAAGGTCTTCCGACTCGGGGCTGTCGGCGGCGACAGGGCCCAGATTCGAGGTGATGATCGCTCCGCCGCCCTGATACTCCGCGGCGCGGCCATACGTCGCGGGCACCACGGTGGACAGATCCGCCGGAGTGATCCGACGCATGGACCCACCCGGATCCTGATCGATCGCGCCGTTGTCCAGATCAACCGCCTGCTCATGGATGCCCAGGGCCTGCGTTCCCCACGCGCCGCCGAGGTCGTACATGTCCGCATCATTGGTCGAAGCGGCGGTCTCGGGCGTTGCGGGATCGCTGGAGGCGTTCAGGAAGGAAGCATCGGCTACGACGACTTGCTCGTGCGAAATGGCGGGAAGGCCGGCATCCGGAGCCGCGCTCATCAGCGAGCGGCCTTCGAGCGTTTCGAGAGAGTGATCGTACGAGCCGTTGAAGTTCTTCATGGCGTGGAACCCTTGTCTTAGATTGTTCATCCGAGGCGGAGACCATCGTCCGGTGGTGGAGCCGGTCGATGCCTCAAGTCTGCCCCATCCGGCTCCGCCGGCCATGCAAGCGAATGCCCGCACGCGCCTGCGCACCGTTCTTGCGGACTATGCGGGCTCCAACTATTGTTATCGACCATTTCGCCGTCGCTTCCGCACCCGGCGCGAGCGCAGTAGCATTCCACCTATGGCCGTCACTTTTCGCAAGCAGGTTCTGGACAATGGACTCACGATCATCGCCGAGTGCGACGCCGCGGCCCATTCCGCCGCTGCGGGTTTTTTCGTGAAGACCGGAGCGCGCGATGAGGCCGCGCCCGTGATGGGGGTAAGCCACTTCCTTGAGCACATGATGTTCAAGGGAACTCCCGGACGCACCGCCGAGCAGATCAACAAGGACTTCGACAAGATCGGTGCGAAGAACAACGCGTACACCTCCGCGGAAATGACGTGCTTCCACGCGTCGGTCCTTCCAGAGTCACTGCTGGGCAACGGCGGCGCGATCGACCTGCTCTCGGACATGCTCCGACCCGCGCTCCGGCAGGACGACTTCGACACTGAGAAGAATGTCATCCTCGAAGAGATTGCCATGTATGAGGACAATCCGTTCTGGGTTCTCTACGAACGCGCGATGGAACTGCATTTCGCTGGTGAGATTCCCGCTCGCCCCGGGCACACTCACCCGCTTGGCCATCGTGTGCTGGGCACCAAGCAGACCATCACCGACCTGACCAGCACGCAGATGCGCGACTACTTTCAGTCGCGATACTCCGCCGACAATACGGTCGTGGCGCTCGCCGGAAAGATCGACTTTGACGCGGCGGTTGACGAGATCTCTCGCCGCTGTGGCCACTGGTCGCGCACCGGCGCGCGCCGCGCCCCGGGAACGCCCTCCCTCACCGATCGCACGCTCGAGCTCCGCGATGAGAAGGTGAACCGCGCGTATCTGGTCGTGCTTTCTTCGGCACCGGCTTCCGATGATCCGCGCCGCTACGCCGCGTCGCTCATGGCCCAGGTGCTCGGTGGCCCCGACAACTCGCGACTCCACTGGTCGCTCATCGAAACTGGCCTGGCCGAGCAGGCAGAAGTCGGATTCGAGCCCAAGGACGGCTGCGGCGACTTCCTGCTCTACATCGCCTGCGATCCCGAGCGACGCGAGGAAATCTGGACGATCGCCAACGCCCAGATCGATGCACTTTCCTCGTCACTCACCGACGCCGATCTCGAGAAGATCCGCTGCAAGGCGGCCACGGGCGTGACGCTCGCGGGCGAGCGCCCGGGCGGACGCATGCAGCGACTGGGCCGGCAGTGGACATACCTTGGCACGTACACCACGCTCGAGGAAGAACTCGCGAAGATCAACGCCGTCACCGTCGCGGACGTGCGCACCGTGATTGCCGACTTCCCGATGCGCCCTCGCACCGTCGGATGGCTGCTGCCCAAATCCTGATTCTTCCGATTGCCCTGGTCAAGCCGCCGCAGCCGGGGCGTAGACGCGGATCGCGTTACTTCCCGCGCGTTTGGCCGCGCGAACCGCCTGCTCCACGATCGCCATCAGCGCAGCGTGGTCGTCGAAACGCTTGATCATCTCCGTATCGAGCGCGGCCACGCCGACGCTCACGGTCATCGCCACCGTTGGCGGCGCGCCCGTCTTCGCAGCCACCAGTTTGACCGGCTCTGCCGCGATCTCCGTCCGCACTCGTTCGCTCAATCGCACAGCCGTGGCCCGGTCCATCCGCGGCAGCAGCGCGACGAATCGGCCCGCGTCGTATCGCGCCACCAATCCGCCCGTGTTCGCAAACGCCCGCTCAAGCCGCCCGGCCACTCCGATCAGGATGACATCTCCCGCCTCGTTTCCGTGCAGCGAGTTGATCGCCTCCAGCCCATCGACCTCGAACATCGCCACCGCCAGCGGACCCATGCCCTGACGCGTCTGCTCAAAGGCCGCGACCATGCTCCGCTCAAACTGCAGCCGGCTCGCCACGCCGGTCAGATCGTCGCTGGCCTGCTGATCACCCGACGGGCTTGCTTGCGTGCCGTGCTCTCCGGCGTGCACGTTCATCTGGCTCAGCCGCTCGCGTGCTTCCAACAAGATCGTTTCCAGATCCACAGGCAGCACCGGGGGCAAGCTCAGCAGTGCCGCCACCTCGCGTACCTGCGTGCCGATGACTTTCAGCACATCATCCGCGCGGCTGTTGTCCAGCCCGAACCACTGTTCCGCTCGCTCATAGAAGCGCCGGAGCGCCTCGGTCGGCTCGACCGCCGTCAGCACATCCGACGCGATATTGCCCAGTCCCACCGCCCGCACCACGCCCGTGTGCTCGATCGGCGCCGCCGTCGGCCGCTCGTGATACTTGATCGGCATGACGAGCGATTCCGGCAGCTTCCATCTCTTGGCCAGCATCGCGCCCACATCCGCGTGGTGCACTTCCAGCGCCTTGAGTTCATGCCCCAGCAGTCGCCGATGATCCCCACCCGCCAGCGCCAACACCTTCGTGTAGTCCCTTTTGAGTGTCTGGTGCAGAGCGATCATCCCGACATCCTGCAGCAGCCCGCCCAGAAAGCACTCTTCCGCGTTCGGCAGGCACGCCTTGTTCGCGATAGATCGCGCCGCGATCGCCGTGTACAGACCTCGCCGCCAGTAGTCCTGCATGTCGAAGGACCCGGTATCCGTCTCACGAATCGCTGACACGAGCGTGAAGCTCAGCGCCAGCGTCTTCACCGCGGACATGCCCAGCATCACGATCGCCTGGTTGATGCTCGAACACTTCGTGCGCACCGCGTACATGCTGCTGTTCACAGTCCGCAGGATCTTTGCCGTCAGCGCCTGATCGTTCTGGATCGCCTCGGCTAGTTGTTTGAACGAGACGTTCTCGCTCGCCGTCAACTCGACCACGCGCATCGCCACGGCCGGCAACGTCGGCAGTTCGCGGCAGGCCATCACCTTTTCCAGAACGTCGGGGTTCATCGCGCGGTCACGATCCGGGGTGGCGGCTCCGTCCTCCAAAGCCCGGCTCATTTCCGCACCTCCCATCGACCCGCGCTCGCCATTGCTTCACACCCCATCCCGGCAAAACCCGGACTCTCTGACATCCTCCTGTTATCGCGACCCGTTATCGTGGCAATCGGCCGCCAAAGACCAACCCCATTGTCGGGGGCTCCGTCCCCAGCACATAACGCAAATAGGACGCGAGCAACCGATTCGCCCGCTCCACGGGGTGCGCTCCCTCCGTCCCGCCCTCATCCGCCGCCGCCACACCCGCCAGCCCATCCTTTTCCAGTCCACGAAGGAGTTCGATGGTTCCTGCACGCACCCGCCACGCACGCGCGCCCTCTCCGCCCTCGCTCTCCCCCCCACTCGCCTCCGACTGTTCCTTGGTCAGCCCGCCGAGCGCCGCGCTGAACAGATGCCAGCGCGATTCCCCGATTGGCTCGCCCGTCCGCACATCCACATCCAGCACCGGCCGATACCCCGTCTCCACCAGCACGCTCCACTGAAACGCCAGCATCGCCGGTGCGATGTCTGCGGGCAAGGTCAGCAGCCGCAGCGTCTCCAGCGTTCGGTCGTAGAGCGCCTCGTGTGGATCATGGTCGTGGATCGCGTGCTGGATCAGGTCCGCCACGTACAGCCCCGCGTGATGCACTTTCAGGTTCGCTCGCAGCGCAGGAAACAGCTCCGCCAAGTCCCATTCCGTCAGCAAAGCCAGCTCAGACTGCGGCCGCACAATCACGCCAATCCGCCCGCGCGTGAGCGGCTCCACCCCACCCGAGTACGGCGACTTCGGCCGCCGCGACCCCTTCGCCAGCGCACGCACCATCCCCAGCCCACGCGTGAAGAGTGCGCAGGTCTGGCTGGTCTCCGAATAGTCCCACTGCCGAATGCAGATGGCCTCGTCAATCGTCGCGGGCATGGGGGGAGAGTACGAGGGGAGGAGAAAGTGGATAGCGAAAAGTGGACAATGGACATTCGAGCCAGAGTGCATGGGTTCTGCTGTCCACCTCTCGCTGTCCACTTGGGCTTTCTATCCTTTCCCCATGCACTTCTGCCTCGTTGATCGCATCCTCGAACGCTCCGCCGACCGCATCGTGACCATCAAGCAGGTCACCGCCGCCGAGGAGTATCTCCAGGACCATTTCCCTGCCTTCCCCGTCCTCCCCGGGGTGCTCATGGTCGAATCCCTCGTGCAGGCCGCGCGGGCGCTGGTGCAGGATCGCCCCGAAACCGCCCGCACGCGGCTCGTCCTCGGCACCGTCCGCGCCCTCAAGTACGGCTCCTTCGTCCGCCCCGGCGAGACCCTCCGTGTCGAGATCACCCTCCACAAAGCCAACCCCGATGGCACCTACGACTTCAAAGGCGAGGGCACCGTTGCCCGCGATTCGGACACCCCAGAAACCGGCCCCGCCACGGCGGTTTCCGGCCGCTTCACCCTGCGGCCGATGCGTGTGGAATGAAGCACAAAACCAGCCCCTGCCTCTTCCATATCCGGCATCCGACATCCCCCATCCGACATTCCTACAC
>JBGANP010000022.1:0-46468 GCA_044222255.1 Phycisphaerales bacterium | reverse complement strand
CGGCCGGAGCATTGACTCCAAAGATGCCGAAAACCACTGGGGCCCTCCCGGCTACCACACCGTCCTCCTCGCCGCCCTCTTCTGGCCCGGCTCCCTCCTCACACTCGCCGCCATCACCCGCGCCACCAAGCAAGTCTGGCGCACCACCATCCGCGCCTCCTGGCCCCGGAAGGGCCGAAGTCCGTTGCCGTGGGCGTCTGCCCACGGCAACGACTCGCCTATCTCCCAAGCCCCGGAGGGGCGACACACTCCCGCGCCACACAACGCGCGGCACAACCACCCAAGCCCCAATCCAACCCTCTTCCTGCTCGCCTCCCTCCTCCCTTCATGGCTGCTCTTCGAGTGCATCGCCACCAAACTCCCGCACTACACCATGCCCCTTTACCCCGCGATCGCGCTGCTCACCGCGCGAGCAGCTCTCTCCATGCCACTCACGCAACTCCGCACCGTCGGCTCCCGCATCGGAGCCGCCCTCTGGTCCGGCATCGGCTTCTTTGGTCTCTCCCTCTTTATTATCTTCATCGCCGCAGCGGGCGGGATTCGCGAATACATCCCGCCGTACGCGATCTGGCTCGGCGCGTTCTATCTCATCCTTCTCGGCATCATGATCTACCTCGCCCACCGCGCGATCTCCCGCGGCCAGTTGATCCGCGCCCACGCCATCGCCATTGTCGCAGTGGTTTCGTGGGTCCATATTGCTCTCGGTGCCGTGCTCCCGCTTTCCCGCGATCTCTGGATCAGCCCGAGAATCGCCGCTGCCGTCATGCGCACCCCGACCGTTGCGACCCCCATCGCCCTCATCGGCTATCAGGAAGACAGCGCCCTCTTCCTCTTCCGCGGCCGCGCCGAACGCATCGAATCCACCCAACTCGCCGACTGGATCGCTCGCAATCCGACCGGCTTCCTCGCCATCGAATCAGCCCGCGCATCCGAAGCGGCCACAATCGCCGCCGCATCGCTCACCCGTCTCACCACCATCGACGGGTACAACTACAGCATCGGCAAGCGAGCCGCCGTTGAGGTCTACGCTCCCCGCCCGCTTCCCGTCACAAATCCATAAATGGACCCCAACTCCCCGCCACCCCCGTCCGGTCTCGTGCTCGTGGACAAGCCCGCGCGCCGCGCCATCTCTTCCGTCACGGTCTGCCGCGCCGTCAAGCGCAAACTCGCCGCTGGCGGCGTGGTGGACCCGAAGCGCAAGCGCAGCATCGCCGTCGGCCACGCAGGCACGCTCGATCCGCTCGCCTCCGGTTTGCTCATCGTCCTCGTCGGCCGCGCGACGCGCCTCTGCGAAGGCCTCATGCACGGCGAGAAGACATATGTCACCGACATCGACCTGCTGCACTCATCGCTCACCGACGACCTCGAAGGCGAGATGATTCCAAACATCATCGACACGCCCCCGGATCGCGCCACCATCGAGCGCATCATCGGCGAGAAGTTCATCGGCGTCATCCAGCAGAAACCACCGGCGTTCTCCGCCATTCGCGTCGATGGCAAGCGAGCCTATGACCTGGCGCGCAAGGGCAAGGCCCCCGAGATGCTGGCGCGCCCGATCACCATCCACCGCATCGATGTCCTCGCGTACGAGTTCCCCAAGCTCACCATCGAAGTCCTCTGCGGCCGCGGGACCTACATCCGCTCCCTCGCCCGCGACATCGGCGTCGCCGTTACCGGCCACCCCGCCGTCCTCACCGCGCTCCGCCGCACCTCGATCGGCCCGTACCGCGTCGAAGACGCGATGGGCCTCGAGCAGATGCCCGACAAACTCACTGCCGCCGACCTGCGGCAGCCAGTGTGAAATCAAAGCGCCGCAAGTCCCGCCGCGATCTCTTCACTCGCCACCCACCGCACGCACCCCTCATCCACCAACAACGCAACGCCCTCGCCCTGCACCGTCGTCCCCGGCGCGGCCGTCGCAATCTCATTGGGCAGATTCGTCGCTCGCGCCTCCACCTCGCGCCACTGACAGAAGCGCGGGTCAGCGATCGTCAGCCGCTGCACGCCGCACTCGGCCAGTACACCCGCGATCTCCACCGCCCGCGCGAACCTCGCATCCGCATCGGCGCACGCGATCGATCCGGAAGTTGGCGCGGCCTCCATGCTCACGTCGCATCCGCCGGGCCGGTGTCTGAAATAGCTTCCGTCTTTGCTGCTTCAATCGGAGCGCTGACTGCCGGCGCGGGAGCCGCCGCCATGGCACGCGTGCCCTCGACCATCCCCGGCATCCACACCTCGTGGACATCCTGCCCGTCGACCAGCTTCCGCATCGCGAGGTAGAGCACCGTTGATCCGGACCAGATGTACGACACGATGAACGCGGCGGGAATCCCGAACGCGGGAATAAGCGTCCAGAGCGAGACCAGCCAGTGCGAGCCGCGAACGCTCATCGTCTCGCCGGAGGGCATCGGCGTTCCGGGGTGACCCGGCAGGTCCGACAGCACGCGCTCGCCGCGCCAGCCGCTCCACGCCAGCCCGCACCGCTGCGCGACGAGCACACCAAGCCAGCAGATGATCGCGATCACGCCCGCGAGCAGCACCATCTGGGCGATCAGGATCGCCAGATAGATCACCATCCGCAGCGGGCGCGCGAAGACGAACGAGTACGCGTGCTGCACCGCATCCACCGCATCCGTGCCCTCGCACGCGACCGATGGAATCAGCAGCGGCCACCCGACCACGAACGCCAGCATCACGATCGCCGCGACCACGCCGCCGAAGAGGAACACGGGCCAGAGCAATCCGCCCAGCAGGTTGACCCCTCCGAATCGGAAGAGAACAAACCCCGCGATGGCAAGCCCGAGCGCGATGCCCCACACGATCAGCAGCGGCATGACCAGCGCGAGCAGCAGCGATCGCCATCGCCCCATCGCGAAGCCGACGGACTTGGGCCACTCCAGCATCACGCCCTGCGAGAACTCGCACGCCGCGGAGCGGCAGATTGCCCCGCCAGCGAGCGCGGTCCAGAGCGCCATGAGCGGCAGCGCGATGATCGCCGCCCACGGGTGGTTCGTCAGCACATACGCGGGTGTCGCAATCATCGAGTCAAAGAGCTGTCGCGCCGGTCGCTCGCCGGCGCGCTCCTCGCGCCCCGCCGCGGCGACCACTGCATCGAGCGCGACCACGCGCGTGCTCGTCGCCAGCGCGTTGCCGTCCTTGTCGTTGTCCAGCTTGTCGCCCAGCGCGGCCAGGAGCATGAAGCCGATGATGAAGACCATCGCGATGCCGAGTCGCGAGGGACGCAGGGCGAGGTGGCCAGCGCGCAGCAGGTTCGGCCAGACCAGATCAGCGGTCAGGTCCGAGAAGGTCAGAGGTGAAGTCGTTCGACCCATGTCGAGCATCGTACCAGCGTTTGGGCTCAGCGATTTGCTGCCAAAAACAAGCGAGCCCGGCCGTGTGGCCGGGCTCGCGGGGTTTCAGAAATGCGTGGAAGACTCAGGCGCGACGACGACGGGTCGCGATCAGGCCACCGAGGCCGAGGAGAGCGGCCGCGCCGGGGGCGGGGACGCTGTTGGTATCGATGAAGATGCCCGTGTTCGCCAGCGGAGCGCCATTGAAGTTGAACGGGGTGCCGCCGCCCGTCACATTGAACAGGTTGTCGGTGCTGGAACCGATGTTGATCGGGGCGCGGGTCTGGAAGCCAGCATTCGCGATCGAGCCACCGGTACCGGAGAACGTGACGGTGTTGTACTGCAAGCTCACGAGGACGTTCTGCGGCAGGAAGATGTTGAGTCCTTCAAGACCGGCGGCCGGGAACGAAATTCGCGAACTGCCGCCCGCGGCCAGATTCAGCGCCGGAAGGGTGGCGTTGAAACCGCCGATAAAGGCGTTTGCGTTGCCCGCATCGTAAAACCGAATGATCACAGTGCCGCCGGTCAGGTTGGCTCCAGTGGGGGCGTTCGAGTTGGCGACATTGATTCCCATTGTGCTGAGCAAACCCACGCCAGCGATGGGCGTCATGCTGAGATCATCCGCGATCTCGTTGTTGCCAGCAGTGAAGATGCCGGTGAGAAGGGATCCCGGATTCGTCCAGTTGTCGTAGTTCCGCGACACGGCGCGGGGCAGAAAGCCGGTTGTGGACTCAACGGCGAATGCCTGAATGGCCTGGCCCGTGACGGGCTGGCTCACGATGCTTGCGCCGGCGGGGGCCGCCAGGGCAAGCAGGGCGAAGGGCACAAAGGCCGTGGTCTTCAGGGCGTGCAAACGCATGGAAGCGATACTCATCTCTCTCTCTCCTCTCCCAGGTATTGCACCGGGAAAAACTACAAACTAGACGCGCGGCGACCGCCGACTGACGTCAGTCCATTTGCCGCGCTACACAGCGCAAGCCGAGATGTGGTGGGGTCTCTCTCTCCCAGCCATTCTCAAAGGTCATACTGCCACAAACAGGGTGGGCTGTCAACCGAAATCGTTGTGATTTGGCCAAATAGAACCGCTCTTGCTTGCAAGTCATTGCCAGAAATGGACTTGAGAGTTCGGATAAAGTTTGGTCAATCGCCGTATCGCTGGCGCATCTTGGTTGAGAGGCGGAGCATGAGGTGGGCGAGTTCGAACTGGCCGACGTATTCTGCGAGTTGAGTGGCGATTTCGTCGGGCGGGTCGTGGGCGCCGGGGAGCGGGCATGCGCTGCCGAGTTGTTTGGCGGCGAGGAGGCGGTAGCGGCTCAGGGTGCGGTCGCCCATGTGGGCGAGGAAGTCGAAGTCCTCGTTGAGCCAGAGGGTGACGGGGACGCGGGCTCCGCCGCAGATCTTGAGGGGTTCGGAGATGTCCTTGTGGAGATCGCGATCGAGGAAGCGGACGGAGATGTGGGCGGTGTTGGCCTTCTCGATGTGCGAGTGGAAGGGGACTTGCTGGACGCAGTCGCCGCACCAGGTGCCGGAGATGCAGAGGACGTTGAGCTTGCGAGTGAAGCCGCCGATGAGATCGTTCTGCGCGGCGGTGAGGGAGATGCGCTGGTCGAAGGCGTGCCAGTTGGTCTGCTCGTGCGGCTTGCCGGAGGCGACGTACTGCTCGTAGGGGAGACCGGCGGCGAACTTGGATTTGAGGAAGTCGGGGGAGAAGAAGTGGGTCATGGGAGGTTCCGGGATTTGGAAGTAGAGGAGTAGAGGAGTGGGGGGAATGAGTTACCAGCGTTCTTTGTCGGACTGCGGCGAGAGGTTCCAGGCCTTGCTGGGGCGGCCGTTGACGGTGGTGCCGCCTTGGACGTTGTTGACGGTGAACTTCAGGAAGTCGTGGGGGAAGGGGAGGATGGGTCTGCTGAGCTCATCCAGGAGCGCGAAGTGTTCGGGGAGGAGGTGGATGGCGAGGGCGCCGAGGTTGTCGTTGAGTTGCTCCATCGTGCGGGCGCCGATGATGGTTGATCCGCCGGAGCCGACGCCGGGGCGCGTTTGCACCCAGTTGAGCGCGACCTGTGCGGGCGTGGCGTGGACCTGTTTGCCGATGACGATGAGCGCATCGATGATCTCGAAGGCCTTGTCTTTGAGGTGATTGGCGACCCACTCGCCGCGGCCGGGCGGGGGCTGATTTGTGCGGGTGTACTTGCCGCTGAGGACGCCGCCCTTGAGCGGGGACCACGGGGTGATTCCCATGCCCATCTCGATGGCCATGGGGACGAGGTCGGCCTCGACGGTGCGCTCGAGGAGGGAGTATTCGATTTGCAGCGCGATGAGCGGGGACCAGTGGTTCATGGTCGCGAGCATCTGGGCATGCGTGCATTTCCAGGCGGGGGTGTCGGAGAAACCGACATAGCGGATCTTGCCGGCGCGGACGAGATCATCGAGGGCCCGCATGGTTTCTTCCATCGGGGTCTGGTCATCCCAGAAGTGCATCCAGTAGAGATCGATGTAGTCGGTTTGGAGGCGGCGGAGGGATTGCTCGCAGGCGGCGAGGATTCCTTTGCGGCCTGCGCCGCCGCCGTTGGGATCACCGTTGTACAGGTTGCCCATGAACTTGGTGGCGAGGACGAGACGGTCGCGTTTGTGGGGATCGCGGCCGAGGTGGTCGCCGATGATTTTTTCGGAGTGGCCCTTGGTGTAGATGTTGGCGGTATCGAGGAAGTTCCCGCCGCGGTCGATGTAGGCATCCATGATTTTTTGCGAGTCGGCGACATCGGAGCCCCAGCCCCAGTCGAGGCCGAACGTCATGGTTCCGAGGCAGAGGGGGGAGACGCGCAGGCCGCTGCGGCCGAGGGTGGTGTAGTGGGTGAGGGGCATGGGAAAGGGTAGAGATGCCGGATGTGAGATGTGCGACATCGGATGTGAAGACCGTGAGAGCGCAGCGTGCAGGTCAGGGCGTGATGTCAAAGAAAGGCATTCTGGGCGAAGCGCCCCGAGCATGGGCCGGGTTGCTCGTTTCACCTAGCAACCGGTGAACCATGCGCTGAGAAAGGAGAAGATGTCGGAGACGTCGAGGGGGCCGCCGTTGATGTTGGTCCAGGGGTTGGAGGCGAACCAGCTGGCGAGGAAGTCGAAGATGTCCTGGACGTTGGTGCCGCCGGTGTGGTTGTAGTCTGGGGCGCAGCAGGTGGGGGTTTGCTGGGGGGTGGTGCATGAGGAGGTGAGCACGAACTGGCCGCCGGTGCTGATGCCGGCGCAGTCGAGGCGGGAAACGTTGGTGTTGCAAATGGTGCCGCGGCAGCAGGTGCCGATCTGGGAGCATGGGGTGGCGACGCAGGTGGTGCCGTCGCCGAGATAGACCTGTGCGAGGATTTGGCAATCGATGCGAGAGCGCAGGGAACAGGAGTTCAGCGTGCCGCAGCAGGCACCGATTGGAGTGCAGGGGTTGGGAGAACAGACGGTTCCGTTGCCGCTGTAGGTGCCTGCGGTGCACGCGGCGGAGGAGACGAGCGTGCATGTTCCTGCGGGAGCGCAGCAGGCGCCGCTGGTGGAAATGGCGAAGGTGAGATGGAAGCCGGTGGTTCCTTGCGCGGCTGGACCGGATGTCGGCGAGCCTTGGCGGATGAAATAGGCGTGGCCGGGGAGGGTCGAGAGAGAAGCGATGTTGCTGGCGTTGCTACAGGTAATGAACGTGGATTGGTCGGCGGGGCAGAGAGGGCTGGCCGTGGGGCCGCCGTCGTAGACGGCAAGGTTGGCCGCGGGTTGGCCGGACAGGGTGCCGATGAGAAGTGTGCCGGCGGAGGCGGCGTTCCATCGCCACCAGACATCGCTGAAGAAGGTGCGCTGCGGGGAGCAGGTGGGATCGGGAAGGGTCGAGTCGGTGCAGTTGTAGTTGTTGCCGAGCGGATCCGTGGTGGAGGGACTGATGAGTGTGGCGTTTGGGCAGGAGTCGTAGGAAAGCGCGGCGTATGGGGAGTAGGAGATGGTGAAGGGACCGGAGCCGCCGAAGACACCGGAGACGCGGAGGTAGTACGAGGCGGGAGTGAGCAGAAGCGTGTTGATGTATGAGCTGGTGGGAGGGCGATCGGTGCAGAAGATGGAGGGCGTTGAGGCGCCGGGGCAGATGCTGAAGAGACGGAGGTTGATGTTGGTCGAGGTGGAGAGCTCGATGGAGTACCAGGCGGAGGTGGAGATATCGAGGCGGTACCAGACATCGGGGGAGAGCGTGGCGTTGTTGCAACTGCCGGGCGCACTGGCAGTCGCGCCGGTGGTGGTGGAGGAAACGGGGAGGCCGGGAGCGAGGAGCTGAGCGTTTGCGCAGAGGTCGTTGGGCTGGGCGAAGGTTGTTGAAGCGAGGAAAAGCGTGGTGAAGAGGATGGAGCAAAGAAGGGTGCGCATGGGGAGGCCTTTCGGAGGAGTGGTGTTGGGAGGGCAGGGTGCGCTAGGAAGGGTGCGGCTTCAGTCGTTGAAGCGCGGAAGGGGGGTTGGAGGGGACAGGAATGCGGGAACGGGTGGGTGGGGCAGGGTTGGCGTTTTCGTTGGCGAGGGGTTGGTGAAGTAGCTTGGGCGGGGAGATGGTGGGATCGGGAAAATGGGTTTTGATCGGGCAGTCATGATCGGATAATGTACGGTCTGTTTGGGCTTTGTCAAGGAGCTTTGTCGAACTTGGCACAAAATCTGTAAACCCAATAGCACGAGGTAGTTACGCGCCATCGATTGCGAGATCACGCCTTTTCACCCAAGGTGGCCATTACGCCGCTTGCCCAGCCGGGGCGCAGAGGCAGGTGAGAAGTAGGATGCGGGGATGCTGGATGACCGGGGACATGAGGTGGAGGTGCTGCGGCGCGTGGGGTTTTGTGCGTGGCCGGTGGCGGGGGATCGGCGGATGGGGGTGATGCGGGCGCGGGTCCGTGCGGAGATGGCGGGGCTGGTGGTCAAGCCGCCGCTGCGGGAGCGGGCGCTTGATTTTGGAGTGATGCTGTCGGCGATACCGCTGCTGTTTGCGCCGATGTTCGTGGTGATGCGGATGACGGGGCCGACGGTGTGGATGCTGGTGGTGGAGTTTCCGGTGATGTTGGCGTGGGCCGCGGGGATGGGGTACGTGCAGTTTCGGGTGCGGCGGGCGCGGCGCGGTGAACGTGTGGCGCGGGAGATTCAGCGCGAGGGGTTGTGCGCTTCGTGCGGGTACAACCTGTGCGGGAGCGATGTGGAGAGCGATGGGTGCGTGGTCTGTCCGGAGTGCGGGGCGGCGTGGGGCGCAGGGCGCATGCGGCGACGGGAGCCGTTTGTTGCGGGCGCGACGATGCGCGATTCGCTGGACGCATTGGTCGGGCCGCAGGGGAAGTGCGTGGTTGCGATTGATGGGCGTGGGGAGAAGGTTGTGGTGCCGCGGGGGATGCTGGCGGGGCGCGAGCCGGATGCGGCGGTGTCGGATGATGCGGAGGCGGTGGGGCGGGTGCGGAAGTTGATTCGGCGGCGGAGGGGGCAGGAGATGCTGGTGGTGGTGGGGATCTGCGCGTGTTTGTTCGGGGCCGCGATGATGGCGCGAGTGCTCGAATCGGTGGTGATGCGCGGGGCGGTGGTTTCGTGGCTCGTGATCGGCGGCGCGTGCGTGTTGATCGTGGGCGGGCTGGGATTCAATCGTTTCGTGCTGTGGTCGCGGAAGACGGTGACAGGCATGTGTTAAAGGAGGGGTTGTGGGTCTCGCGTTTGAGTTCGATGAAGGGGGGCGCAGGGAGTGTGGAGGGAGGATTGGTGGGAGTGGGTGGTGTGGGGCGGTGGAGGGAGGGTGGGGAGGGATGGAGATTGGGGTGAGATGAGTAAACGGCCGGACTGGGTGGTTCGAGATAGACACACCCCCTCCGTCGCTTGCGCGCGTTAGGCCACTTCCTTCGCCAGGGTGTGAGGTGGCAGGCGGCGCGCGGGGTTCCCCACCCCGCGTCTTGAGTTTGCGGAGGGCGTCGAAGGCCTGAGGGGCGCGGCGGGAGTCGAGCTGAGTTCGCGGAGGTCGTTGATGGCGGTGCTGACGAACTCGGTGAAGAGGAGAGCTGGGGTTGGGGGAGGAGTGCCTTGCGCGTGCGTCCTCTCTCTCCGTCGCTTGCTTCTGCTCGCGACACTCTTCCCCGCTGGAGCGGGGGAGGAGGGGCCGTGGTGGTGGACGGCGAGGGATTCGAGGACTTCGCGGGCGCGGGCGATGGTGGGGGCGGGGAGGCCGGCGAGCTTGGCGACGTGGATGCCGTAGGACTGGTCGGTGCGGCCGGGGAGGATGCGGTGGAGGAAGACGATGTCGTCGTTCCACTCGCGGACGGAGACGTGGAGGTTGGAGACGCGGCCGGGGAGGAGCTCTTCGAGGTCGGTGAGTTCGTGGTAGTGGGTGGCGAAGAGGGTGCGGGGGGATTTCGGATTGGGGATTTCGGATTTCGGATTTGAAGACGGGGAAGAAGGCATCGAGGCAGGGGGCATCGACGCACGGGGAGAGGCAAGGGTTTCGGCAATCGCCCAGGCGAGGGAGAGGCCGTCGAGGGTGGATGTACCGCGGCCGATTTCGTCGAGGATGATGAGGGAGCTGGCGGTGGCGTGGTTGAGGATGCGGGCGGTCTCGGTCATTTCGACCATGAAGGTGGA
This sequence comes from Phycisphaerales bacterium, assembly GCA_044222255.1. Taxonomy (GTDB): domain Bacteria; phylum Planctomycetota; class Phycisphaerae; order Phycisphaerales; family UBA1924; genus UBA4658. The sequence continues at coordinate 36,509 of JBGANP010000022.1, read as the reverse complement.
TTGGCCGGAGTGGAGGGCATCGTCGGCGCCGATGCGGGTGAAGATGCGGTCGGTGAGGCCGATGAGGGCGTGGTCGGCGGGGATGAAGGAGCCGGTGTGGGCGAGGAGGGTGAGGAGGGCGGCGGTGCGGATGTAGGTGGACTTGCCGGCCATGTTGGGGCCGGTGATCAGCGCGAGTGCGGGGTGCTGAGTGCCGAGTGCAGAGTCAGTGCTGAGTGCCGAGTGCCGAGTGCCGAGGGAGAGATCATTGGGGACGAAGTTGTTTTCGAGGCGTTCGTCGAGGACGGGGTGGCGGGCTTGTTCGAGGTGGAGGATGGGGTCGGGGACGATCTGGGGCTTGATCCAGCGGCGGCGCTGGGCTTTGTCGGCGAAGCAGGCAAGGGTGTCGAGCTGGGCGATGGTGTCTGCGAAGGTGGCGATGGCGGGGATGAGAGAGCGGGCGCGGTCGCAGAGGTCATCGAAGAGGGATTGCTCGCGGGCGAGGGCGCGCTGCTCGGCGGTGGAGGCGCGGGACTCGAAGTCCTTGAGCTCGGGCGTGATGCAGCGCTCGGCGTTCTTGAGGGTCTGCTTGCGGGTGAAGGCGTCGGGGGCGCGCTTGAATTGCGCGCTGGGGAGTTCGATGTAGTAGCCGAAGATCTTGTTGTAGCCGACTTTGAGAGAGGGGAGCTGGTGCTCTTCGATGAGTTTGGCTTGATATTCGGCCATCCAACCGGCGGCATCGCGCCCGAGCCGGCGGGCTTCATCGAGCTCGGCGTCGAAACCATCTTTGAAGAGGCCGCCCTCGCGGAGGTGGGGGGGCGGGCTCTCGACGCAGCGCTCGGCGATGCGATTCGCGAGTGGGGAGAGCTTGCTGCTCAGGGCGGTGATGGTGGCGAGGTGCGCGGCGAAGGCGGGGGCGTTGGTGATGGCGTCGCCGACTGGCGTGATCTGCGCGAGGGAGCGGCCGAGCGCAGAGATCGCGCGGGAAGGCGCGGCCGAGGGCGAGACGGGCGGCGATGCGGGCGATGTCCTGCACGCCGTCGAGCGCGGCGGTGAGATTGATCGGGACTGCTGGTCTTCGATCAACGTGGCGACGCACTTCTGGCGGGCTTCGATGGAGGGAATGTCGCGGAGGGGGCGGCAGAGCCACTCGCGGAGGAGGCGTTTGTGCGGCAAGGCAGTGAAGGTGCGGCTCGTGGAGAAGATGCCGAGGAGGGAGCCGTCGGAGTCGTCAGAGGTGGAGTTGTTCGGGCGAATCGTGCGGAGGACTTCGAGGGAGCGGAGGGTGGTGCCGTCGAGGATGCAGAAGTTGGAGGCTTCGTCGCGGCGCGGCGGAGAGAGGTGCGCGAGCGGGCGGGCGGTGGACGAGGAGGGGTGCGCGCCGTCTGCGGGCGCGGTGGCCCCGGCGTGACCGCCGGGGTACTGCATCTGGGTGAGCTGCAAGTAGCGGATGACGGCGCCGGCGGCGCGGATGGCGGGGTCTTCGGGATCGAAGCCGAAGCCGTCGAGGGTGAGGACGCCGTACTGCTTGAGGAGTGCTTCGCGGGACTCGTCCTGTCGGAAGTGCCAACTGGGCTGCGGGGTGCCGCTGATTCCGAGGATCGAGAGGATGCTCTTCACGCGCGTCGGCGGGTTGCCGTCGGCGGTTTGGCTGTAGAGGAGTTCGCTGACGCGGCGGCGGGCGAGCTCGTCGGCGAGCGTCTCTGATGATGATTCGAAGACCTCGAAGCGGCCGGTGGAGAGATCGACGACGCCGACGGTCGCGGGAGAGTGGTCGCCCTCGCCGGTGAAGCAGACGGCGGCGAGCGTGCTGGAGGCATCGGATTCGAGGAGGGCTTCATCGACGAGCGTGCCGGGGGTGAGGACGCGGGTGACGGCGCGCTCGATGACGGTGCCCTTCGCGGCATCCGCGGCGTCTTGCGTCTGCTCGCAGACGGCGACGCGGAAGCCCGCGTTGAGCAGTTTGCGAAGATACGTCTCAAGTTGCTGATACGGCATGCCCGCCATCGGGACGCCCTCGGTGCGCTGCGTCAGCGTGAGGCCGATGGCCTTGGAGACCTTCACCGCGTCGTCGTCGAACATCTCGTAGAAGTCGCCGATGCGGAAGAGCAGGACGCAATCGGGGTGCTGCCGCTTGAAGCGGAAGTACTGACGCATCGCGGGAGTGTCGCGGGGGTCGGCCATGAGGAGGAGGCAGTGGGGAGTGGGCAGTGGGGGGAAAGAAACGGAAGGGGGATTAGGTTAGCGATAGGTGGCGGCTGCGCGAAGGGGAATTCGCACGGGGAGCGAGCAAACGACATGAACCAATAGGGGTATCCGCGGGATTCGCTCGCCCCCCACCAGACTCGCTCATCCCGAGCGTGGGTCAGGACGATGTGCATCGCGAGCATCGTCTGGTCGTCGGCGGGCGGGCGGCCTCGCGCGAAGGCGTTGACGGAGTTGAGGACGTTGTCGATGACGCTGCGGGCGGTGGTGTGTTTGGCGGTAAGGGATTGGTCGAGATGGGCGAAGCCGAAGAGTTGGCTGACATGTTGAAGGCCTCGGAGATTCCGTCTGTGTAGAGCAGGAGGAGTCGTCGGGGGCGAGCTGGATCTGGTCGCCGGTGTATTCCTCATCATCGTCGATGCCGAGGGGGAGGCCGCGGGCGGAGTCGATGGGGGTGATGCGCTGGCCGCGCATGAGGCGTGGGGGCGGATGGCCGGCGTTGCAATAGGTGAGCGTGCGCGTGGTCGGGTTGTAGACGCCGTAGAAGGCGGTGACGAATGCGGGTGTGCGCGAGGTGTAGTCGCGACTGAGGCGCTCGTTGAGAAATGTCATCAAGCGGCACGGGGGATCGGGCGGGCCGGGATGGGCGTGGGCGAGGGCGTGGGTGATGGCCATGATGACGGCGGCAGGGGTGCCGTGGCCGCTGACGTCGGCGATGAAGATGCCCCAGCTTCCATCGGCCATGGGGAAGAGGTCGTAGAGATCGCCGCCGGCGCGTTGGGAGGTGAGATACTCGGCGGCGAGCTCGACGCCGGGGATGTCGGGGAGCTCCTGCGGGAGGAGCGATCGCTGCATCGCGCCGACGACTTGGAGTTCGCGATCGAGGGACTCGTAGGCCTTGGAGAGTTCCTTCTTGAGCACCAGCGCGTGCGTGGTGCGGCCGAAGAGGTTGCCCTGCCACAGGGCGTTGGGAAGCTGCTCGACATCGACCCTGCTCGGATCGGTCCAGAAGAGAACGGTCGCGTTGAACGGCACACCCTGCTCGTACTGCGGCATGACGAAGGCGGTGTGGACGTCCTTCAAGTGGAAGTAGGCGGGGTCGTTCTCATCGGCGTCGAAGTGCTCGATGAACATCGGCTTTTCGGCGTAGAACCACTCGCCGAGCAGGCCGCCGGTCATGGCGGGAAGTTCGTGGCGCTGCTCCCACGGATTGATCTCGCGCGTGAAGCGACGCGAGCGGGTGATGCGATACCAGGGCGTGCTCAGATCGCGGCGGCTGAGGGAGACGGAGTGATCGATGGAAAAGAGTTTGCCGATGCCCTGGGCGTACGCGCGCACGAGGGCCTGCGGGTCGGTCTCGTTGCTGACGGAGCGCATCAGCGTGTTGACGAGGTCGAGATTGGTCTGCCAGTCGTTGCGGTTCATGGCTCGGAGAGGGTAGGGGAAGAGTTGCGGCGAAAGTTCGTTCAGACCGGCGCGTGCGGCAGATGAGCGACGTCAGCGTGCTCACGGGCTTGAGCGTGGTTCCGGCTGACCGGGCTTGTTGCCTGCCGCATCTTGCTCCAGGCGATCGGCTTCTTCTGCCGAGCCGGCTGCGCGGAGAGCGGTGACCAGAGCCGTTCGGATGCGCGTCGCCACCGGGTGCGTGGGGTTTGTCGGAAAGACCTGTCGGGTCATTGCCTCGGCATCGCGCAGAAGTTCCAGCGCGCGGGTGTTTTCTCCGGCGTGCTGGTGAATCTCGGCAACATCGGCGAGGCAGGTGGCGATGGAAGGGTGGATGGGGCCGACGGCGTCGCGCTGGATGCGGAGCGCTTCTTCCGCGAGCGGGAGCGCATCGACCCAGCGACCCTCGGCGCGAGCGAGGCGCGACTGCGCGGAGATGTGAAAGCCGATGACCTCTCTGCGATCGCCGGGGAGCTGGCGGTGCATCGCGAGGGACTCATCGAGCAGCGGCCTTGCGCGGGCGGTGTCTCCCGCGGCGATGTACGCGGTGGAGAGGTTGTAGAGGTTCCGGGCCAACCGCGCGTCGTCGCGGAAGGAACTCTTGCGCTGCAGGTCAACGGCTTCCTGGTAGAAGGGCGGCGCTTCGGCGGTGCGACCCTGTCGCATGCGGAGCAGGCCGAGATTGTTGAGCGAGTCGGCGAGGTTGGGATCGTCCGGGGCGAGGACGGAGCGGTGGATGCGCAGGGCCTCGGTGAAGTTGCGGTCGGCCGCGGCGTAGTCGGCGCGCTCGCGGTAGATGATGCCGACGATGTTGAGGACGACGGCGCGGACTTCCGGGCTGCGCGAACCATCGGGATCATCGGCCTGGTCCTCGATGCGGGCGATGGCGTCGATGAGGCGCGGTTCTTTGCCGGGGCTGCTGCGCGGCGTGGCCGTGGTGAGCGCGTTGAGGAGCACCTGCGAGACGCCCTCGGACACGGCGGTTTTTCGCACGGCGGTGTCGCGGTCGCGGCGGGCGGCGAGGGTGACGATCGACATCGCGACCACGGCCAGAACGAGTGTTGCAATCACGAGCAGTGCGGCGGCGACCAGAGCTCGGTGACGGCGCGCGAACTTGGAGACCTGATACGCGATGGTCGCGGGACGGGCAAGGATGGGCTCGTGGCGAAGATAGCGACGGAGGTCGTCGGCGAACGCGGCGGCGGTCTCATACCGGCGGTCGCGATCGCGGGCGATGGCGCGGGCGACGATGGTCTCCAGGTCACGGTCAAAGCGCGGGCTTCCGGAGCTCATCGTCGCGTTGAGCGTCGCGGGGTCTTCATCGCGGACGATGCGTGCTGCCTCCGGGATGGGCTTGGAGCGAATATCGTGGGGCGGGCAGCCGGTGAGGAGTTCGTAGAGCATCACGCCGATGGCATAGACATCCGAGCGTGCATCGACGGCGTCATTGTCGCCGCTGAGTTGTTCGGGGCTCATGTATGAGACGGTTCCGATGAGCAGCCCGGCCTCGGTGAGCGCGGTGTGCTGGGTGTCGGGCTCGGCCATGCGGGCGACGCCGAAGTCGAGAATCTTGGGCTGGGCATCGTGCGAGCGCGTGTGGGAGGCGTCTCGGATTGAGGTCGCTTCGTCGGCGACGAGGATGTTCGCGGGCTTCAGGTCGCGGTGGATAATGCCCTTGGTGTGGGCGTGCTGCGCGGCATCGGCGATCTTGGCGATCAGTTCGACGCGCTCGGGGATGCCTAGATTCATTTTGGCCGCATAGTCGGTGAGGCGCAGCCCGCGCACGTACTCCATTGCGAAGTAGGAGACGGGGCCGCCGGGGGTGGTGGCGGTTCCTGCCTCGTAGATACGAGCAATTCCCGGGTGTTCGAGGCGGCCGAGGACGCGGACCTCGCGGCCGAAGCGGCTGCGCAGCGCGGCCGCGCCGGGGCCGGCGCGCAGGAGTTTGAGCGCGACCTCGCGCTGCGGATTGCTCTGCTGGGCCAGGTAGACGATTCCCATGCCTCCCTCGCCGATGACGGAGCGGATGTGGTAGGGGCCGATCTCACGCGGCATGTCGGGCGCGGCGGCCGCGTTGGCGCTCGGCTCCTCAAAGAGTTGGCGGGCGATGTCGCCATCATCGGGGCCGAATCGCTCGGGGGCGGCGCGGGCAGCGTCGAGTAGTTCCTGTACGCTGGCGAGCAGATCGGCATCGTTCCCGCACTGCGCGGCAAGCAACTCCGTTCGCTCGTCGTCGCGGCATTCGCTCGCGAGTGTGAAGACTTCGCGGATGCGTGCGAAGCGTTCGCGGGTGGGATGTGGGGCATTTGGGCCGCGCGTGGTCAACTGGAGAGTTCCTTCTGGAGCCAGGCCCGGATGAAGCGTGTGTCGGATTCCACGGTTCGGGGTGAGCAACCGATGATGTCCGCCGCTCTATCAACGGAAAGGCCGACCAGGAAGCGCAACTCAAAGATCTGGGCCAGGCGCGGGTCGAGATCGGCAAGACGGGTGAGGGTCTCGTCGAGCACGATGAGGTCAATGCCGGCGGTGGGTGGGGCGGGAACATCCGCGGAGCCGAGCGCAACGGTGACATGGTCGCCGCCGCGACGTTCGGCGTTTCGCGCTCGTGCGTGGTCGGTGAGAAGGTTCCGCATGGCTTTGGCGGCGACGCTGAAGAAGTGCTTGCGGTCTTCCCAGTTGGAGGAATCCGAACCGAGGAGTTTGAGGCAGAGTTCGTTGACCAGCGCGGTGGGCTGGAGCGTGTGATTCGCACTTTGGCCGCGGAAGAGATGGCCGGCGAGGGCGCGGAGTTCGGAGTACGTCAGGTCGAGCAAGACGCCCTTGGCCTGAAGATCGCCGCCGCGGACGCGGGCGAGGAGTGCGGTGACGTTCGGTGGATCGGGATCGGGCATGGGCGGATTCGCGAGGTTCGGGGAGTATTCACGAGTTTTGAGTCTAATCGAAAAAGGGTTGCGCCGCGCAGGGAAATCGCCCGTTCCTGCTGGTGAAGGGCCATTCGGGCGAATCGGCCGGACTCCGAAGAGTTCGGTTTGAGGTTCCCGGGGCGATCGGCGGCGCGTTTGAGAACGCATCGATCGTGCCGCGGCAAGACGGGCCTGCTTTGAGGAGATAACCATGCTTCGTGTTCAAACCGGACTTCTGAGTGTGTTGGGTGTAGCCGTGCGTGCGGGTGTGATTGCGGCCGCGCTGATGGCGGGGGCACCTGGGGTGGCTCGGGCGCAGTGCGTGACAGGCGTTTCGATTGCTACGCAACCGATCGCGCAGGTGATCTGTGATGGCTCGACGCTGACGCTGACGGTGGCGGCGACGGGGAGCCCGGCGCCGACGTACCGCTGGCAGTCGCAACTTCCAACGCAGGGCTTCTTGAACATGTCCGACGGGGTGAATGTCTCGGGCGCGCTGACGAATAGCGTGACGATCTCGAACTTCAGCCCCGCGTCGTTTGTGAACTATCGCTGTCGCGTGACGAACGCGTGTGGAACGGTGGACTCCATCACGGTGCGCTGCGAGGTGGATACCGCGGTTGCGATCACAACAAGCCCGGTGTCGCAGACGGGCTGCGAGGGGAGCGCGATGGCGTTCTCGGTGGCGGCGACGGGGACGAACCTGGTGTATGTGTGGCGGAACGGGAACAACGCGGTGATTGCTGACGGGGTGCGAACGAATGGGACTGTGGTTTCGGGCGCGACGACGAGCACGATCACCTTCACCAACGCGCAAGACGCGGACACTCCGAGCACCATCCGCGCGGTGGTGAGCAACGCGTGCGGCTCGGTGAGCAGCGCGACCGCGAGCGCGACGTTTCAGACGCCGGTGTCGATCACGACGGGTCCGATTGCGCAAACGGTGTGCGCGGGCGGGACGGCCTCGCTCTCGGTGAGCGCGGCGGGCACGGGCACGCTCGGGTATGTCTGGCGAAACGGGAACCTCGCGATCATCACCAATGGGACGAAGCCGGGGGGCACGGTGGTTTCGGGTGCGACGACGAGCACGATCACGTTCTCGAACATCAATGCCTCGGACCTGAACGCGTTTTACCACGCGGATGTGACAGGCCCCTGCGGCACGGTTTCGAGCGGCGCGGCGAGCATTACTGTGAACCCAGTCACTGCGATTTCAACTTCGCCCACTTCGCAGACGGTGTGCCCAGGCGGATCGGCGTCACCGATGGCGTGAAGCCCAATGGCACAGTTGTTTCGGGTGCTCAAACTGGCACGATTACTTTCACCAATATCAACGGCGCGGACCTTGCCTCGTTCTATCACGCCGATGTCACGGGCGACTGCGGGACGGTTTCGAGTTCTTCGGCGTCCATCGCTGTGACACCAGTGACGACGGTTGTGACTTCGCCATCGGCCATGACGCTGTGCTCGGGCGGCACCGCCTCGCTCAGCGTGGTGGCGACGGGCTCGAACCTGACGTATCGCTGGCGGAACGGCAATCTGGCGATTATCAACGACGGTGTGAAGGCGAACGGGACGATTGTTTCGGGCGCTCAGACGGCGACGATCACGTTTGCGAACATCAACGGGGCGGATCTCTCGGCTTTTTATCACTGCGATGTGACGGGCGATTGTGGCGCCGCTTCCAGCGGTTCCGCGGCGATCACGGTGATCCCCACGACCGTCATCACGACACAGCCCGTTATGCAGCGGCCCTGCCAGGGCGCAACGGCTTCGCTCTCGGTCGTCGCGAGCGGAGCGAATCTGACGTATCGCTGGCGGAACGGGAACCTCGCGCTGATCAATGACGGTGTGAAGGCGCACGGCACGGTCGTCTCGGGAGCGCAGACGGCGACGATCACGTTCGCCAACATCAACGCGGCGGATCTTTCGACTTTCTATCACTGCGACGTCACGGGCGACTGTGGCAGCGACTCGAGCGGTTCGGCGGGAATGCGAGTGTGCAAGCCGGACTTCAACTGCTCGGGCAGCGTGGAAGTCTCGGACATCTTCGCCTTCCTCACGGCGTGGTTCCAGAGCAGCCCAAGCGCAGACTACAACGCCGATGGGTCCATAAATGTGCAGGACATCTTTGACTTCCTCTCCGGCTGGTTTGCCGGATGTGCGTGAGTTTTAGAAGTTGACCTGGGCGTGGAATAAGCCACCTCAAGCAGACCACGCCGCGGTGCCCCTTTGGGGGTGCGCGGCGTGGTCGTTTGCGTTTGTGGGGAAGAAGAGAAGAGGATTCACCACTGAGGGCACCGAGAGTACTGACAAAGGAGCGGGCTTGTATGATGAGGGCATGAAGCCGCGGGCGCGTGTGAGGAAGGTGGTGAACTGAGGAGGGGTGGTGGTGACTGTGCTTTTCATCAGCGCGTGGTTCGTGAGTCGGTGGCACGGAGCGCGAGTTGTCCTTGGTTCTGGTGTGATTCTGTCTGTCTATGCAGGGGAGTTTCGTGCGGCGACGATGGGGCCGAAAACGCCGATGTGGAGTTGCGGCGAGGTCGATCCCCCGCGCTGGGATTGGGACTCTTTCGGAATGACGTGGGGGGGCGATTTCACATATGAGGTGCCGCTGTGGGCGCCGCTCGCGGTGATCGCGACGGGGGCGCTGCTGATGTGGTGGTGGGATGCTCGCCGCTTCAGACGAACGGATGGAGAGTGCGCGGGGTGCGGCTACGACCGCGGGGGACTTGCGGCGGAGGCGGTGTGTCCTGAGTGCGGGAGGGCTCCCGCGTGAGAGCAGAACCTCCGACGACACTCGTGGCTCGTTGGTGTTGCGCAACTGGCGTGACGCGTCAATCGGCCCGCCGCGCCCAGCGGAGTTTGGCGGAGCGGGCTCGCGGGTTGGCCTTCTGCTCCTCCTCAGTGGCGGTGATCGGGTCTTCGCTGATGGCTGAATAGATGCCGGCGCGGAGGCCATCCTTGAAGGATGCCTTCACGCGGCGGTCTTCGCCGCTGTGGAAGGTGATGATCGCCGCGATGCCTGTCTCGGGCTTGAGCACGCTGGGCAGCACGGTGAGCAAGCGATCGAGGTTTGCAAGCTCGCGGTTCACAAGGATGCGGAGGGCCTGGAAGGTGCGGGCGGCGGGGTGGAGCTTGGCGTTGGCCGCCCGTTCAACTGTGAAGTATCGCGCTTCGCAGATGATGGCCATGAGCTGTTCGGTGCGGGTGATGGGTTCGATGGCGCGGCGCTGGACGATCAGCCGCGCGATGTCGGCGGCGTCGGTCTCATCGCCGAGTTCGAGGAGTGCGTCGGCGAGGTCTTGCTCGGAGATTCGGGCGAGGATCGAGGAAGCGGGCTGGCCACGCGCGGGGTCCATGCGCATGTCGAGGGGGCCGGGCTTGCGGTAGGAGAAGCCGCGCTCCGGGTCGTCGATCTGCGTGCTGGCGACGCCGATGTCGGCGAGGACGGCGTCCACCGTGCCGGGTTCTACGCCGGCTTCGCCGAGCACCTGCGGGAGCGCGGCGAAGTTGTTGTGAAAGAGGTCGAAGCGGGTGTTGAAGCCGGAGGTTCGGAGGGTTTCGAGACGTGTGCGGGCGTGCGCGATGTTGGATGGATCGAAGTCGATTCCGATGAGGCGACCGCCGGGGGAGAGATGTTCGCCGATGGCGGCGGAGTGGCCGCCGAGACCGAGGGTGCAATCAACGATGGTCTGGCCGGGGCGCGGGTTGATGGTGTCAAGGACATCGTGGAGGAGGACGGGAATGTGCGGTGGGCGGCGGGACACGCGTGTGATGGTAACGCGATGGCCGGAACTCAGGGCAGAGGCGTGGACCACGCGGAGTCCACGGATTTGACGCGGCGCGCCGAGAGATCAAGGAACGCGGCGTTGAACTGTTTGGTGTGGAACCAGCCGAGGCGCTGCTGCACGTGCGTGGGTTGGCGGAAATCAACCATGGATGCCGTGCGGGCGGGGGTGGGCTGCTGGTCGTGGCGGAGGGACTGCGGTGTCCATCAGCAGCGGGCCGATGGTGGGCGCCGTGGCGCCATCGAGTCGGAGAAAGGCGGGACGGGTGGCGTCGTCGTAGTTGTCCGGATCGCCGGGAAGGCCCGCGTGGCCAGTGGCGTTCATGCCGTAGGTGCGGACCATGGGCTGCTGGGCGTAGATGCCGGCGATGGTCGGGCAGACGAGCGAGGAGCGCGTGTTGTAGAGATCGTCGGGGGCTTCGCCGCCGCGGCCGGCGGAGGATTGGATGACCAGCGCCCAGTTCGGGAGCGCGGCGTAGGGCTGGCCGATGGCGGGGCCGAAGCCCTTGTGTTCGTCGGCGTATTGCTGGCAGATGATCGCGCTCTGGCGGAGGTTGGAGAGGCAGACCGCGCTGCGGGCGGCTTCGCGGCTGGAGGCGAGCGCGGGAAGGAGGATGCCGACCAAGAGCGCGATGACGGCGATGACGACGAGGAGCTCGATAAGCGTGAAGGCGAGGCGGGATGGAACTGAGTGGGGCACGAAGTGGGGAGGATATGACGATTCTCGCTCGGTGCACGCAATGTGCGGATGAACAATCGAACAAGCCCGGACGACTGGTGTCGCCCGGGCCCGAGTTTGAGGAGCTGTTTGAACGATCTCGCAGAGTCAACGGCGATAGAACATGAGGGATCCGCCGAAGGCGAGACTCGCGGTTCAGGCCCGCCGACGGCGGAGGCCGACCATGCCCATGCCGCCCATCGCGAGCGCGAAGGTGGCTGGCGCGGGGACGAACGACGCATCATCGACGAACACCGAACCGTTGTGCGTCGGCCCGTCTCCGCCGAAGGTCTGGATGGCGTACACGCAGCGGGCGGTGTCGGCACTCGCGGGAACCGCGAAGTTCAGCGCGAACTGCGAGTAGGTGCCGGTCGGAGCGGTCGTCACATTCGCCGTGCGGCTGATCTCGCTATTGAGCACCGAACTCCGCCACTCGATCCGGATCTCGACGCCGAGATCGAACGGGCTCGACGGCGTCATGTGCCATCCACTGAATGTCACCAACGAACCCGCCGTGAGACCCCCAACATCCTGAAATTTTTACCATGAAGGATGGCTGCTGGGTGATGAGAGACCTGCTGCTGGAGGCCGAAAGGCGTGACGGCAAAGGCTCGGCTCGGCGGGGTCCGCTGCCAAGAAACCTTCCCACGAACCAATGAAGGGAGGGCCGTCGAACGTGATCGGGTCCTCAAAGCCGGGGTTGCCAAACTGGTTCTGCGCCATCGCGCTCTGGCCGAGGCCCGAGCAAATCAACGCGGCGACGGCGATGCAAATCTTGAAACGCATATCTCTCTCCTCTCACAAATCACCAGGGACGATCTGCTCACGCGAGCGAGAGGGCTGGTGGGAATACACGAAGCGGGGGCATCTTCGGACGAGGGCCCGATTATGGGGGCTCGGTGAAGACGACTGGATCGTTGGAAAGTAACACGACCGGAACAAAGCTGCAACTGTTTCATTGGGACAATTTGGCAACCTAGGGTTTACTCGTGGCAATCCGTGAGGGGGAGTCTCACTTGCGGCACCTGCCCGGGCCATGGCAGATTGAACGGGCAGCATGCCGTTGGGGGGAGGCGGCTGACCGGAGACGGGAGTTTGGCTGTGCGGAGAAGCGATGAAAGCGAAAAACGCTGTGTTTGTCGGGTGATTCGGAGACTGAGGGACGTGCAACGATGATTCGGGTCTGTGCAGTAGAGCGGCGGCACAGAGCGAACGGGCATCGGGCACGCGGCCGGCGTTTGCACCTGAAAGAGGTGGGTGCTTGGCCGCAGTGAGTGGAAAATTTGTTCCACATCAGGTGAAACAGTTGCAGGATCGTTTCATTCGTGGTAGGTTAACACGGCTGGGGACCTTCCAGCGGCGGGTCGGGTATGTGTTGATCACGCTCCGGTAGAACTGCTTTTCATGGAGATCGAAGCATGCGTCGGAACCTCTTTGCCCTTTTGACTGCGGCATTCGTTGCCTGTGCTAGCGGCGCGGCGATGGCGCAGTCCGCTGTGGGAAACGCTGGATTTGAGGATGCCACGTTTGGCCAAGCGCCGCCGGCTGCGGGAAACTGGGCGTCATTCTTCGGCGGAGGTCCGATCCTCGACGCCTCTCTGAGCACGGTCGCTCCGCATACGGGACTCTCGGCTTTGCACCTGCAGGCGACAGGGCCGAACAACGCCTTTGTGGGTGTGCAGCAGCCCCTGACGGGCCTCACACCGGGGGCCAGCTACACATTCCGGATGTGGGCTCGGGCGGCGGGCAACATCAATAATGGCGTCGAGTACCGCATGGAATGGCGGGACACAAACGGGACGATCATCGGTGACCAGTTCGCGCTCACCACCCGCATCGACTCCCTGTTGACCAATACCTATCAGCAGTTCGCGCTGACCGCCGTCGCGCCCGCCGGCGCGGTGCAGGCCACGCTGGTTTTCGCGGTTCAGACGTTCGCGTTCAACCCTCTGACCCCGACCTTTGATACCGAGGTGTTCATCGACGATGTCGAGTTCGTTCAGACTCCCGGTCAGAACGCGTGCTGCGCCGCCAGCGGCGCGTGCACGGTGGCCGCCGTCGGCGGCTGCCCGAGCGGAACCACGCCGCTCGCGCTCAACTCGACGTGCACGGTGAACAACTGCCCCCAGCCAGCCCCGCCAGCTGCGTGCTGCAGCGCGACCAATGGAGCGTGCATAATGCTGGTTCCCTCGGCCTGCACCAGCTTTGGTGCGACCCCCGGGGCTGCCAACTCCACATGCTCTCCCAGCCCCTGCCAGCCGGCCACGACGTGCCGCGCCGACTTTGACGGCGATCATGCTCTTGCAGTGGCGGATATCTTCGCGTTCCTGAACGCGTGGTTCGCGGGCTGCCCATAAATAAATTACCATACGACCTCGGGCGTGCCGGAAGGCACGCCCGAGGCTTTCGGAAATGTGCGAGAGCCTGTCTACTTTCAGGCATTTCAGGCAAAGGAACCGACGCATGTCTTCGGTACGACAGATCGCCAAACTCGCCAAGGTCTCGGTCGCGACGGTGTCGCGGGCGCTGAACAACCACCCCGACGTAGACCCGACGACGCGCGATCGCGTGGTTGCGGCGGCCAACCGGAGCGGGTATTCGCCGGCGGTCGGCAAGCGGATCACGACGGTGATCGGGCTGGTGTATCCGGGCGCGCCGGTGAAGGCGGACTACGGGGACTTCGATTCCGCCCTTCTCGCGGGCATTCTGCGGGGAGTGAACGAGCAGAAGTTCGACGTCAAGCTTGTGAACCTGCAGCGGGATAAGTCAGCGGACGAGTCGTACACCCAGTTCTTCATGCGCAAGGGCCTGCGCGGCGTGATCCTGCGCACGTTCGAGTCCACGCGGGCCGTGTGCCAGGCGATCGCAGCGGAGGGGTTTCCTTCGATCGTGGTCGCAGACCGATTCGATGATCCGAAGGTGAACTTCATCTGCTGCGACTCGCGCGATGACAGCCGTCGTGCGGTGGAGCATCTCATCCAGTTGGGGCACAGCCGCATCGCGTGCGCGGTGCACAATATTCCCGACACGGATCACAAGGACCGTCGCGAGGGATACTCCGAAGCGCTGACCGAGCATCGCATTCCCGTCGATCCCGCGATGATCTTCGAGATCGTGGCGAGCTTCGAGGGGGGCGCGGCAGCGATCAACCGAATCATGGGGTTGCCCAAACCGCCGACGGCGATCTTCTTCACCGATCCGCTCGCCACGCTGGGCGCGATCCGGCGTTGCCAGGAACTCGAGATCGATATCCCGGGCGAGCTCTCGATCGTCGGCTTTGATGACAGCGATATTCGCGAGCACACGTGGCCGCCTTTCACGGCCGTCTGCCAGGACGCCAGAATGCTGGGCGAAGAGGCCGCGTTGTGGCTGACACGCTCGGTGCTCGGTCAGGCGGACCCGCACCTTCGGCTGGTTCGGGCGACGATGCTCGAGATCAATCGCACGACGGCGCGGCCGACTCTCAACAGCATCAGAATCCTCCCGGACGGCACGCGTGTGTTGATCCGTGAATCGACTTCGAGATAACCCCGTCACCCACCCGTCCGGAGCGGCCAGCCGTTTCCGTGTGTTCATTCGAGACAGGAGCGCATAGGCACATGGGAAAGAACAGTCTGAACGGTGTAGAGACCACCCCCGGCGCGAGTTGTCGTTCGGCATTCACGCTGATCGAGCTGCTCGTGGTGATCGCGATCATCGCCCTGCTCGTCGGTATTCTGCTGCCCGCGCTGGGCAAGGCGCGCGACGCGGCCCGCGACGTGCTCTGCAAGACCAATGAGCGGCAGCTCATCACCTCGTTGCTTGTGTACGCTGGTGACTACAAGAGCAAGTTCCCGCCGGTGCTGGACAGCATCCCGGACCCTGACACGGGCAAGATCAGCATGATCTGGTACGACGAGGCCCGCATCGGGCAGTATCTGCCGCAGATGAACGAAACGAATCTGCTCCCGAGCAACATCAAGAACAACACTGTGGGCGGCGGCGTCATGCAGTGCCCGAACCACCCGTCGGCGGGTCGTTCGTACAGCATGAACTACTGGGCTGCCAGCGCGGGAAGTTGGCGGAACAGTTCTTCGGGGACGCCACAGGTTTTTCCGCCCGGCTCTGATGCGGTGGTCAACGGCGAGAGCCAGCTCGGCAAGGCGTTCGATACGGCCGTGGACTTTGCAGACAAGACGCTGCTGATGGGCGAGGCGTGGGGCACGTTCCCGTCGGAAGACACCAGCAAGCCGGTGACGTGGTTCGCGATCGGGCAGATCGGGTATTACGGCACACCGGGGCTTCGTTTCGGCGGCGGAGTCGGACTTGGCGGGTACGCGTTCCCGAATCAGAACTATCTCACGCTCGCCCCGGAGAGCGGCGGCGCCTTCCCCAAGTCGTATCTGCCGTACTACCGGCATCCGCGGCGGACAGAGAACCCCAATGCCCTCAAGGGCGGCACGAACATCGGCTTCGCGGATGGGCACGTGGCCCAGTATGACTTCCAGAAGCTGGTGAACACCGCGACGGGCAAGAGCACCAAGGCGGTGCTGTGGTCGCCACTGGATTACAAGATGGAGCCGGCGATGCCATGATCGGCGATGCACCATGCCCGTGTGTTCGCTGATTTGGATCATGGCCGACGACGAGAAGAACTCCATGCCTGAGCCGGTGCGGAAGACAGAGCGGTGGTCCCGGCTTGCCACGACGCCAATGGCGGTGTGGGCGGTGGTCGGACTTGCGCTGGTGTCGTCCGTTTCGCTGGCAATGATCCACGATCCGCCGCCGACGGGCGTGCAGATGTGGACCTTCGCGCGTCTGCACAAGCAGATGTACGACCCGATCGTGGCGAGGTGGCCCCAGCAATCGCGCCCCGACATCGCGCTGCTGAGTTTCCCGGCGCTGGAACGACGGATGTTGCAGGGGTTTCTGGCCGAGTCGCCGACTGCTGATTTGCTCGAAGTTGAGCGACGCATCGCCGCGCGAGCGTTCATGGGTCCCATCGAGAGCGTCGGGTTTGCTGATCTCACCGATCGACTTCGCTCCGAGGGGTTGCTTGATGAGATCAACACGCCATCGTTCAGCCCCTGGACATCGCGCGGGCGCATCTTCGGGTTGCCCCATGATGTGCATCCCGTGATGCTCGGCTATCGCGCCGATCTTGTGGAAGCCGCGGGTATCGATGTATCGAAGATTGAAACGTGGGACGATTTCGTGCGGGTGATGTCGCCGCTGATGAACGAGAAGGGCGCCGACGGAAAGCCGACACGCTATCTGCTCAACCTCTGGGACGACAAGGAGGACTTCATCGAGGTGCTTCTGCTGCAGGCCGGCGGCGGATTCTTCGATGCAAACGAGAACGTCAGCATCGCCACGCCGATCAATGCGCGTGTGCTTTCCACCATTGTCTCCTGGTGCCACGGACCCACGCGGATCGCGGCGGATGCCGTCAACTTCACCGCCAGCGGCAACCAGTTGAAGCAAGAGGGGTACATCGTCGCGGACTTCATGCCCGACTGGATGTGCAACGTTTGGAAGAACGAGATTCCTCGGCTGAGTGGCAAAGTCAAACTCATGCCGATCCCGGCGTGGACCAAGGGAGGGCGGCGCACGAGCGTCTGGGGCGGCACGATGGTGGGCATCTCGCGCACCGCACCGAACCAGGATGCGCTGTGGGAAGTTGCCAAGAGACTCTATCTGTCACCGGACCTGGCGCGGACGCTGTACAAGGAAGGGGACATCATCTCTCCCGTGCGCAGCATCTGGGCGGATCCGATCTACGACGAGCCGGATGCGTACTTCGCCAATCAGAAGAAGGGGCGCGACTATATCGCGCTCGCGCCGGATGTACCGCCGCGGACGAGTTCGCCGTACAACTACCTCGCCAAACTCCGCGTGCAGACTTCCACGATCGCGCTCGGCGCATACGCCGAATCCACCAAGCAGTTTCGCCCCGAGCAGCTCGAAGCCAAGGCGATGGAGTTGCTCAAGGACGCCGAGAATCAGGTCCGCACGGAGATTCGGAGGAACGTCTTTCTCTCCGATCCTGCCCCCGCGCCCGCCGCGGGCAAGAGCACCGGCGGTGGCGCATGAGCAAGGCATTCACGGCCACACGTTGGGCGCCTCGTCTCCTTCTCGCGCCGTTTCTGGTGCTCTTCGCGGTCTTCATGGTCTATCCGCTCGTGCAGTCCGTCATTCTTTCGATGCAGCAAACCTTCGGCCCCGCGCACACCCGCTTCGTCGGCGCGGCCAACTACAAGAACATCATCGCCGACCCGCTCTTCTGGAGGGCCGTGAAAAACACGCTGCTCTTCACCCTAGGAAGCGTCTTCATCCAACTTCCGCTCTCGCTCGGTCTGGCGCTGCTGTTGAACCGCCCCGGCCTGCGCGGTCGCACATTCCTGCGCACGATCTTCTTCGCGCCCGTCCTCGTCGGTGTCGTCTTCGTTGCGATGATCTTCGGCGTTCTCTTCGAGAAACGCACCGGCCTGGTGAATCAGGCCCTGCACGCCGTGATCGGCTGGGACCTCGATTTTCCGTGGCTCCAGCGGTATGTGATGCCAGCGCTGATTGTGGCCGCGCTCTGGCAGTACATCGGCTTCAACATGGTCTACTTTCTCGGGGCGCTGCAGAACGTGCGGAAGGAACTCCTGGAAGCCGCGACCATCGACGGCGCGGGTGCATGGCGCAGGTTCATCCACGTTATTGTGCCGCAGATCAAGCCGGTCGCCTCGTTCGTGGTGCTGCTCTCGATCGTCGGCAGTTTCCAGATCTTCGAGTTGCCGTATGTGCTGATGAACGGCACCGCCGGGCCGGACAATCAGGGCCTGACGATCGTGATGTACCTGTATCAGATGGGCTTTGATCAGGGCGATCTCGGCTACGCGAGCGCTGTCGGATGGCTGTTGGCCATGCTGCTGGTCGTCTTCACGCTGGTGCAGCGCCGTGTTGGCGCGGATTCGTCGCGGAGGTCTCTCGCATGAGCGATACTCTCGGCACCCGCCACACCCGCACCGCGATTCCGACGTACATCATCCTGTACGCCGCCGCCGCCGTCATGGTCGTTCCGTTCCTCTGGCTGCTCTGCGGCGCGTTCAAGCGCAACGAGGACTTCTTCACATCCTCATTCCTGCCGCGCGGGGATGGCTTTCTTGGAATCGCGTGGTCGAGTCTCACGCTCGCGAACTTCCGGACGCTGCTCGCGGATGGTTCGATGTTCCGCGCTTTGCTGAACTCCATCTTCCTCTCCTCGGCCACGGCTCTTGTCGCCACGCTGGTGTGCGCGATGGCCGGATACGCGCTGGCGAAATACGAATCCCGTCTCGGGCGGCTCATGCTCGGCATCGTCCTGGCCGCCGTGATCGTCCCGCCCACGCTCTTGCTCGCGCCGGGCTACCAACTCCTCTTCCAACTCAACATGCTCGACTCGTTCACGGGACTGATCGTTCCCGCCGCCGCGCCTGCGTTTGGCGTCTATCTCTTTCGCCAAGCGACTCTGAGTTCGGTGCCGAACGAACTCATCGAGGCCGCGCGAATCGACGGCTGCGGCGAGCTGCGCATCTTTTCCGCCGTGGCCCTGCCGCTGCTTCGGCCCATGGTGAGCGCGTTCACGCTCATTACCTTTCTGGGCGTGTGGAACAACTTCATCAGTCCGCAGATCGTGCTGCAATCGGCTGGGAAGTTCCCGCTTTCGGTGGCCGTGGCGCAGCTCAAGGGTGTCTACTACCAGGATTACGGTTTGCAGATCGCGGGCACGCTGCTCTCGGTCGCTCCCGTGCTTGGACTGTTTCTGCTTCTTCAACGTGACTTTGTTTCCGGTCTGACAAGTGGCGCGGTCAAGGAATGATCCGCGCAGGAGTACGGGCATGACGTTCCCATCAGGATTCATCTGGGGTGCCGCATCGAGCGCGTACCAGATCGAAGGCGCAGTGAATGAGGACGGCCGCGGGCCGTCCGTGTGGGACACCTTTTGCAAAAAGCCGGAGGTGATCCATCTCAATCAGAACGGCGACACCGCTTGCGACCATTATCACAAGTATCGCGAAGACGTCGCGATGATGAAGTCGCTGGGGATTCCCGCGTATCGGCTTTCCATCGCGTGGCCACGCGTGCTGCCGAGCGGGACGGGCAAGCCGAACGAGGCCGGACTTGCGTTTTATGACCGGCTGATCGACACATTGCTCAAGGCCGGGATCGAGCCGTGGGTGACGCTGTTTCACTGGGATATGCCAGAAGCCCTCTTCAAGCGCGGCGGATGGTTGAATCGCGAGAGCGCGGACTGGTTCGCGGAGTACGCGGAACTGATGTCCAAGCGGCTTTCCGATCGCGTGTCGCACTGGATGACGCTGAACGAGCCGCAGGTGTATATCGGGCTTGGCCATGCGGACGGCAAGCACGCGCCGGGGCTCAAGCTCACATTCAAGGAGTGTCTGCTGGTGGCCCACAACACGCTCCTCGCCCACGGGCGCGGCGTGCAGGCGCTGCGAGCCGGTTCGAAGAAGAAGCTCAGCATCGGCTGGGCACCGGTCGGCCATGTGGTTGGCGCAGCGAGCGATTCGCCAGCAGATGTCGAAGCGGCGCGAACGGCGATGTTCGCCATTACCGGCAAGCACCTCTGGAACAACACCTGGTTCGCCGATCCTGTTTGCCTCGGCCACTACCCAGCGGACGGATTGAAACTGTTCGCCGATGATCTCCCCGAAGTGAAGGACGGGGACATGAAGACGATCTGCCAACCCCTCGATTTCTACGGGGTGAACGTGTACAGCGGCTCGACCGTGCGCGCCGGTGCGGATGGCAAGCCCGAGGGCGTGCCGCCCCCGCCGGGTGCGCCGATCACGACCTTCCGCTGGCTGATCTATCCCGAGTCGCTCTACTGGGGTCCGAAGTTTCTGCACGAGCGATACCGGTTGCCCGTCGTCGTGACCGAGAACGGCATGTCCAACGTGGATTTCGTTGATCTTGACGGCCGCGTGCAGGATCCGCAGCGCATCGACTTCACGCGTCGCTATCTCCTCCAGGTGCAGCGAGCGATTAAGGATGGAGTAAAAATCGACGGATACTTCCACTGGTCGATCATGGACAACTTCGAGTGGGCCGAGGGCTACAAGGAGCGCTTCGGCATGGTCCATGTGGACTATGTCACGCAGAAGCGCACGCCGAAGGACTCGGCGCTCTGGTACAAAAAGGTCATCGCGTCCAACGGCGGCTCGCTGGCCGTTGCCGCCGGTGGACAGGGTGGAGTGGGGGGGGCGCCGCTTCGCCCCGTGGTTCGCGCGGCCGTGGCCGCAGCATTTGCAAACGGAAAGGGAAACACGCCATGAACATCCGCGTCTTTCGTGCGGCCGCATGCGTGATGGGTGCGTTGGGCGGACTGTTGTCGGCGACTTCAACGCTTCACGCGCAGTCGCCGACGATTCCCGGATGGCGGCTGGTGTGGAGCGATGAGTTCAACGGCTCCGCGCTGAACGCTGCCAAGTGGAACGCCGAAAATGTCGCGTGGCCGCACAACGCCGAACTGGAGTACTACCTGCCGCAGCAGGCGACGGTCGCGAACAGTCAGCTCAATATCAAGGCGGAGCGCCGCAACTACGGCGGACGCAACTACGTCTCTGCCCGCATCAATACCGCGGCCAAGTTCGAGCAGCAATACGGGCGATTCGAGGCCCGCATGTGGGTGCCCGGGGGGCAGGGCTACTGGCCCGCGTTCTGGCTGCTCCCCGCGACGCAGGCCTGGCCGCCGGAGATCGACATCATGGAGACCGTCGGCCACCGGCCGAACACCGTCTACATGACGCACCACTTCGGCACCGTCACCAACGTGCAGTCCAACGGCATTACTTGGGATGGCCCGAACTTCACGGCGGGGTATCACCGCTTCGCCGTGGAATGGAGTCCGACGCGCGTGGACTGGTTCGTTGATGGTTTGCAGCGATTCTCAACGAGCGGCAACTTTCCGCAGGAGCCGATGTATGTCCTCCTGAACATGGCGATCGGCGGCAACCTGCCGGGCAATCCGACGGCGTCCACCGTGTTCCCGCAGAGCATGATGGTCGATTGGGTCCGGGTGTACATGCGCGACAACTCGCTGCTGAATCCGAGCTTTGAGGATGCCGGGGCAGGAAACGCCGCCGCGAACTGGCAGGTCTTCGGCAACGCGCAGCAATCAACGACCGGGCCGCGCACCGGGACCAAGAGCATCCGTATCTTCGGGAATGGCGGCTCCGGGCCGTACTACAGCGGCGTGTATCAGGACCTGCCCGCCTCACCGGGGCAGGTCTGGCAGGCGACCGCGTTCGCCCGGCACACTGCTGCCACGCGGATGCTGGCGGGAAACACCGCCTATCTGAAGATTGAATGGTACAACGCCGCGGGAACGCAGATCAGTTTCCAACAATCGCCGGTGCTGACGGACACTTCGCCGCTGGACACGCCGGTGGCTGGCGCTCTGCAGGCGACGGCTCCCGCGGGCACGGGCAAGGCACGGATCACACTGGTGATGGTGCAGAACGGTGCGGGCACGAGCTCGTTCAACATGGACGATGTCTCTTTCGCGTACACCGCGCCAGTGGCGATCACTCCCTGCATTGCGGATTTCAACGGGCTTGGCGGCACAACCGTGCAGGACATCTTCGACTTCCTCGCCTCGTGGTTCGCGGCCAATCCCCATGCTGATTTCAACGAGAGCGGCACGATCAACGTGCAAGACATCTTTGACTTTCTCAACTCCTGGTTCCAAGGGTGCCCATGAATCTCAAGTCTCTTTCCTGTTTCTCCATGATGCTGGCACGCATGGCCTGCCTCGCGTTGCCGTGTGCGACGGTAGTTCCGAGCTTTGGTGGAGCGATGGAAGTCGCGGAACCGACGCCCGCACGCGCGGAAGCCGCGGGCACGCGCTACTCAGTGGTCAAGGACGAGCACGGCGTCTGGTGGTTCCAAGCACCGGATGGCGCAAGGTTTTACTCGATCGGTATCAACAACGTCACGCCGGAGCCCTATCAGCCGCGGCCGAATACGTCCTACTACATGCCCGTGCCCGGCGAGTTTAAGGGTGATACGAATGCGTGGGCGACATCCGTCAGCAAGCTGCTGACGGATCACGGCTTCAACACGCTCGGCGCATGGAGCTTCGCCGGCTTCCCCGCGAGCGCCGGCCTGCACACGACACCGGTGCTTTACGTCGTTCAGCACGAGGGCACGCGATGTCTCTCGCCGCTGCGCCCGGACTTTGAGGAGTTTGTGCTGAGCAATGTGAAAGAGGCGATCCAGAAGCTGCCCGATCGCTCGTCGATCATCGGTGTCTTTCTGGACAACGAGATGCCGTGGTACGGTAAGTCAGGGTGGGACGATCTCCCAACCTACACGCTGCTGGAGCAGGCGATCGAGCTGCCAGAGACCGATGTGCGGCACATCGCGGCCGTGAACTTCCTCAAGTCACGCCACGCGGATACCGCCGCGATCTCGAAGGCCTACCGACGATCGGTTGCGAGCTGGCGCGATATCAATATCGAGTTGTTGCGTGGCTGCTCCGTTCCCGCCGCGATGGCGGATCGGCAGGCGTTCACGGAAATGCTCGCGGATCGGTTCTACGAGGTGACCACCCGGATCGTGCGCGAGGAGATCCCGAGCACGCTCATTCTCGGCACGCGCATTCCTGGAAATGCGCCGGATTCGGTCATTCGCGCCTGTGGCCGGCACTGCGAGGTCATGTCCGTGAATCAGTATGTCGGTGAGGGCAAAGCCGATGTCAACGCCCTGACGCGGTTCTGGGTGCTCGGCGGAAACAGGCCGATCATGCACACCGAGTTCTCCTGGCGGGCCAAGCAAAACAGCAGCGGCACCCCGAACACCCGCGGCGCGGGAACAGTGCTGGAGACCCAGGCCGATCGCGCGGCCAGATATTCCGGGCTCGTGGCCGACATCGCCACCATTCCGTACGTGATCGCTTCGCACTGGTTTGAGTTCGCGGATCAGTCGCCCCAAGGTCGCTTTGATGGCGAAGACTCCAACTATGGGATTGTGGACATTCACAACAAGCCGTACACCGAACTCCTTGGCGCGATGAAATCAACCAACGCTCGCGTTCGCGAGCTCCATGCCAAGACCACGCGCCAGATGCCCAGCGAACTCCTCAAGCCCACGAGCGTGACGTACACGCCCGGACAGCATCCCGCACGGGCTCCGACGATCAATCTTCTCGTGGACTGGATCCACGAGCCGGAGATCTGGGGCGCATCAGACGCGAAGTTGTCCTGGGAGCGCAAGGGGACGAATGTCGTTCTGGCGTACGACGCAGGAACCCAGTACGGCGCGGGCATCAACATCTTCGCGCCCAAGTCCGCCAAACTCGCCAAGGGTCCGGAGCACGCGGCCGATCTGGATGGGTACACCACGATCGTGCTCGAGGCCAATGCGCCCAAGGGTGTGCTGATCAACATTGTGCTCGCGGAAGCCGGTGCCGCGGCGTCGTCTTCATCGAAGTTTGACATATCCGCGGGCGATGATGGCGAGGGCTTTGTCTCGACCATTCTTGAAGGCACGGGCTCCGTCGAAACCTATCGCATCCCGATCGAGTCGCTGACGAAGCAGAAGTTCTTCGGCAATCAGAACGGTTTGCAGCGGATCGACATGCAGGCCGTGCGAAATCTTGGCATCCAGGTTTCGGGCGAGCCCCGCCGCGGCGAGGTGATTGTCGGCGCGTTTCGTCTCGAGAAGTGATGCGACCGTAACTGTTCCGGCGCGTATGATCTCGGCGGAGTGTGTGTGCCGCCATGATCCAAGTAGACCAAAATCAGCGTGAAAATGAGGGTTCGACGTCCATCCGTGATGTCGCCCTTGCCGCCGGGGTGTCCATCGCGACGGTGAGCCGGGTGATAAACGGTTCATCCATCGTGGCCGCGCCAACCGCGGCGAAGGTGCGCGAGGCCGTGCGCAAACTCGGCTATGTGCCCAACCCGATGGCGCAGGCGCTCAGCTCGCGCGAGAGCCATGTCATCGGGCTCGCGCTGCCGCGCTTCCATGGCGAGTTCATGACGTGGCTGCTTCATGGTGCGGATGAGGAGGCGACGCGCCTCGGCTACCACCTGATGATGACGACGATCGCCACCAGCGATGATGGCCACCCTCGTCGCCAGATCGTCGGCTCCACGCTGATCGATGCGTTGCTCGTTGTCATTACCGAGCAGGAGGATCACCTCGCGCAGGATGTCGTCGCCTCCGGCGTGCCCACCGTCATCATCGATACGGACATGAGCTCCAAGGGGCTCGACAGCGTCATCCTCGACAACGAGCGCGGCACGCGCGAGGCCGTCGAGCATCTTCTCCGCTGGGTCGAGCCGGAGCGGTTGTACTTCGTCGGCGGCCCCCGCGGAAAC
Source organism: Phycisphaerales bacterium (assembly GCA_044222255.1). Classification (GTDB taxonomy): domain Bacteria; phylum Planctomycetota; class Phycisphaerae; order Phycisphaerales; family UBA1924; genus UBA4658. Next base: position 12,119 of record JBGANP010000022.1, on the reverse strand, counting down.
TTCGACACCATCCAGCGTGCCAAGGGCTTCACCGAGGCGCTCACCCGCGATGGTTTCACGCCCGACCCCGAGCAGGTCTGCTTCGGCGACTACTCGCTGGACTGGGGCAAGGAATGGGCGATCCGCATGTCGCGCCACAAGAAGCTCGAGGGCTGCGCGGTGCTGGCGGCCAACGACAAGATCGCCTGCGGCATCATGCAGGCCGCGAATGACGCCGGGCTGCGCGTGCCCGATCAGCTCCGCATCGTCGGCTTCAATGACTCGCAAATCTCCCGGCTCGTGCGGCCCCGGCTCTCGACCATCGCGTTGCCCATGGCGGAAATGGGCGCCATGGCCGTGCGCCTGCTGGTCCGCCGCATCGAGGATCGCAACGCGGAAGTTGTCTGCTCGCGGCTGCCCACGAAGCTGATCGTGCGAGAGAGCAGCACGGTTGTGAACTTCTGATGCCGGCCCGGCTGCTTTCCACTCGCAATGTCGTTCGATCCTGCCCGGATCGTGCGCAGCTCGACGGGTGTAGACTGCGCCTGCGGCGTTCGTAGGACTTCACTCGTCCGCCATTCTCCGGAGCTTCTGACCATGTGGACGCGTTCGTTGATCGTCGGATCGCTGCTCGCCGCGATCGTCGGATCGGGCTTGAGTGGCTGCGGAGTCTTTGATGATCAGGAGCCCCGCAAGGGTGCCATGCTCGGACAGTCGGGCACCGACCCGGAGCAGGTCCAGTCGGAGCTGATGTCCTTCACCGACACGTTCATCAGCGCGATCGTGCAGCAGTGGAATCAGGCGGATGCATCCGGCTTCGCCGCCCCGCAGGCCGCTCCGCCCACGCCAGGCAGCACAGCCGTCAAATCCGCGAGCGATCGCGGCCGCCGCGCCTCGCTGGAGATCAAGATCGCGAACGTGAACGGCGCGCTGGCCATCGCCACCGGCCCGAATCCGATCGTGAGCGTCGCGGACATGATCACCATGATCACGCTGCAGCGCGAGATCCTCGGGGATGCGTGGGCGCCGGAGACGCTCGGGCCGGAGAAGACGCGGCGGATGATCGCCACATACGAGGAGCAGGAGGCAGCCGCCTGGCGCATCGCGGCACGCATCTACACCCCCGTCCAGCAGAAGGACCTCCGATCGATGATCGCGCAGTGGCGGAAGGACCATCCGAACCAGCGCTACATCGCCGGCATCCGCCTCGAGGATTTCGCCCGCGAACGCGGCAGCATCGATCTCAAAGACCAATCCTCCCCCGGCAGTCTCCTCGCGCTCGTGGGTCTCGATCCGCTGGCGAATCTCGATCCCACCGTGCGCGAGGTCCAACGCTCCCGACTCCTCGCCGAGCGCATGTTCTTCTACGCCCAGCACGCTCCTGTCATCGTGAAATGGCAGACCGAGTCGCTCTACACAGGCCTCCTGCAAACGCCCGAGGTGAAGCAGACGATGACCGCGATGGAGCAGGTCTCCGAAGCCGCCAACAACGTCGCCGATGCCGCGGACCAGCTCCGCAAGGATCTCTCCAAGGAGCGCCACGAAGCACTCGACGATCTCTTCACGCAGTTCCGCAAGGAACGACAGGAAGCCCTCGACCAGTTTTTCAAGAACGTCGCACAGGAACGCGCCCAAACCATCGGCGACATCGACAAAGCCCAAGACAAACTCGGCGGCACGCTCACACAGGTGCGTGAGGCCGCCGAAGCCACCGAGAAGCTCACGACATCGCTCCGCAGCACCATCACTGCCGCCGATGCCCTCATGGCCCGCTTCACGCCTCCGCCCGGTTCGACGCCCCCCGCCGAAACGGGCCCGAAGAAGGATGTCCTCGCCGAGTACCGTGAGGCCGCGGCGCAGACCGCGCAGACTGTTGAGAAACTCACCCAACTGGCCGACCGCGTGGACAAGCTGCTCGCCTCCCCCGACTTGGACGCCCGCGCGGGCAAGCTCCGCACCGTGGTGGATTCCCTGCAAGGCGGCGTGCAACAGACCGTGGACCGCGCCTTCTACTGGATCGTCGGGGTCGCCATCATCGGCGCGTTCTGTTTGGGTGCGGCCATCGCCTTCGGGCTCTCTTGGCACAAGGCCATGGAACGCCGCGGCGCGGCCAAGCGGCGGGCCCATCGGAAACTGGTCTAAAAACGAAAAACGCCGGAAGTCCTTTGACTCCAGGCGTTTACGTGAAGTGGAGCGGAGGAGGGTCGAACTCCCGACCTCGTCATTGCGAACGACGCGCTCTACCAACTGAGCTACCGCCCCGACATGTGTCGAGTTCCCAGTATACGCCCCTCTTCGGCGTTGGAAAGCCCACGCTGCGGCCGCTTTCAGTGCCAGTTCGGGTCGGGTTTCCGTGTCTCGGTGCCACCGTCGAAATCCTTTATGCATCTGAGTTGCAAAAATGCCGATTCCCACCTACAACATCTCGTATGGCGCACAAGGATTCCCATTTCGCGGCCTCATCTCTGTTCGCCCGTCGCGGCGTGTTGCTCGCGGGCGTGCTCGCCGCGTGCATTGCTGGGTTGGGTTTGGTGGCGTGCTCGAACAAGCCCACTCCGCCCCCCGCAACCGTTCGTCAGCCGGGTCCGTTGCGGGTCGTTGCGACGATCCCGCCCGTGCGCGGCATCGTCGAGCCGCTGCTCACCGCCGCGGGCGCGAAGTACGACCTGCTGACGCTTGTTCCTCCCGGCGCGAGCGAGCACGGCTTTGAGATCACCCCCGCAAGCATGGAAGCCCTCGGCAAGGCGGACATCGTGGTGATGATCGGGCTTGGGATGGAGCCGCAGGTCGAGAAGTTTCTTGCTGATCACAAGAACGCCGCACGGCAAGTGCTGACACTCTCGGATGCCGTGAAGTCCTCGCTTGTGGAACCAGCGGAAGGGTGTGACGACCACGATCATTCCGATCACGACCATCATCATCACGATCACGCCGCCGATCCGCACATATGGCTGGATCCGGTGCTTGTCGAATCGATGGTGAAGGAGGTTGCCACGACCATCCGACAGAGCGCGGCCATCGCGTCCGTGGATGTGGCGAAGGTGGATGAAGCCGAGGCCGCGAATCTCAAACGCGTGAAGGGCGTTCACGCGGACTATCAGGCCGCGCTCTCTGGCTCGCAGCGGCGCACGATCGTCGTTGCCCATGATGCGTATGGCTATCTCGCCCGTCGCTACAACCTGGAAGTCCTCGCGATCACCGGCCTGAGCGCGGGCGAGCCGCAGCCGGGGGATGTGCAGAAAGTCGCCGCGGCCGTGATGGAGAAGAAACTCACGACCATCTTCATCGAGCCACAGCTCAGCCCCGCAGCGGCCCAGCGGCTTGCCGCCGCGACGGGCGCAAAGACTGCCGTACTGGATCCACTCGGTGATGGAGACTGGTTTGCTCTGATGAGCAACAATCTCGCGGCCTTGAAGGCCGCGCTCGGTGGTCCGAACGCGGCGATCCCCGCATCGCAACCGAGCTCGCCCGTCGCGGACACCAAGAATTGACAGAAACCGCCGTCCAGCTTGAGTCTGTTTCCTACACGTACCCCGGCGCGGATGCACCGGCGATAGAGAACATTCAGCTCGTCGTCCCCGTGGGTTCCCGGCTCGGTATTCTCGGCCCCAACGGCGGCGGCAAGAGCACGTTGCTCAAGATCGCACTCGGGTTGTTGCAGCCAACTTCCGGACGAGTCTCGATTTTCGGGCGATCCGCCGCGGAGGCGCGGCGGGATGGCCTGATCGGATACGTCCCGCAGAAGGTCGAGGCCGAACTGGCATTCCCGATGAGCGTGCGCGAGATCGTTGCACTCGGCGCAACCTGGCGACTCCCCTCATGGAAGCCCGTGCCGCGCGATGTCAAGGCACGCATCGAGGAGATGCTCACGCTCACCGGGGCATCGGAGTTCGCCGATCGCCCCATCGGCACGCTCTCCGGCGGCCAGATGCAGCGAGCCATGATCGCCCGCGCGCTTGCGGCGTCGCCGCGCATTCTCGCGATGGATGAGCCGATGGTGGGCATTGATGCCGCGGGCCAGCAGCAGTTCGCCGCGTTGCTTGATCGCATCCACCGCACGCTCAACGTGACGATCCTGATCATCAGCCACGACCTCCGCGCCATCGCCGCGGGTTCGGATCGAGTCGCGTGCCTGGCGAGGAAGCTGCACAGCCACGTCAGCCCAGAGGGTCTTACGCCGCAGGTGCTCGCCGAACTCTTCAGCCACGATCTCGCAGGAATCACAGGTATGACAGGTCCTGTGCATGTGCATGCGCACCGCGCGACGGAGTGCTGCGAGCACGATCACGGTTCCGGTGTGGCTGGACACACCCACTCGCACGCTCATCCCACGGGAAACCTGACGATCTCCGCCCCATCAAAGCCCACATCCGGAAAGGAGCCGCCGCATGCAGATCGCTCGGTTCCTCTCTGATCCGATGATGCGGGAGATCTATCTTCCCGGCACGCTCGCGGGCCTCTGCACCGTCCTCATGTGCGGCCTGCTCAGCCCGCTGGTGGTCGTGAAGCGGCTCGGCTTCATCGGTCAGGGCATCAGCCACTCCGCGTTCGGCGGCGTCGGCGTCGCCGCGATGCTCGCGGCCATGGGGCTTCTCACGACGGGAGGAGTGGGGGAGTTCGCCGTCATCGCGATCTTCTGTATCGCCGCCGCGCTCGGCATGGGATTGCTCGCGGATCGCAAACGCACACCCGAGGACACGACGATCGGGCTCTTTCTCGTGGGGTCGATGGCCGCCGGGGCGCTGCTGGTCGCGATGGCCCGCGGCCAGGCGGCACGCTTCGGCAATCGTCCGGATACCCGATCGTGGGAGTCGATCCTCTTCGGTTCCGTGATGGGCGCGGGTAGGGCCGAGGTCGTGCTGGCGGCAAGCGTACTCGCGATCGTGCTGATCGCGATGTTCATCATGCGTCGCCCGCTGCTCTTCTGGGCCTTCGATGAAGATGCGGCCCGCGCGTTCGGCGTTCGCGCCCGCGGAATGCGCATCGTGCTGATGATCCTGCTCGCGCTGGTGGTGGTCACGGCGATGAAGACCGCCGGGGTCGTGCTCGCCTCCGCGTTGCTCGTGCTTCCGGGCGCGACCGCGCTGCGCCTCAGCCAGCGGCTGATTCCCGTCACGCTCATCTCCATCGCCTGCGGTCTCATCGGCCTGCTCGGCGGCCTGACATTGAGTGTCGAGCAGAACCAGCAGCCCGGCCCATGCGTCGTGCTGGTGATGGCGGCAATCTTTACGGTCGCGATGGCGTGGTCGGCCTTTGCCCGCCGCGGTTCCGCGACATCCGCCGCCAGTGCCGCCTAATCTCACTCCATGAAGACCATCAAAGCCGAGACGATCCTCGCAGAGCTCAACCGCATCCGCAAGGACATGGGCGAGGACAAGTCTGACATCGAGTGGCTCGCGATCCACCACGCCTTCTGCTTCGTCTCGTACAAGATGAGCGAGTTCCAGAAGTACCTGGATATGGAGGCGGCCAAGGGGGCGTTTGAAGAGCTGGAGGATTGAACGAAAAAGGGCCCGCACTCGCGTGCGGGCCCTTGTATTGAACCGGATTCAGATCGATCAGCGACGCACGTGGCCCTCGGGCTCGCCCGCGACGGAGGGGCCGATCGCTGTCTCGAAGGCCTTGTCGGGATTCTCGCCGATCCGCATGCCGTAGAACGACCGCCAGACGAAGAACATGGAGATCGCGAAGAACGCGATCGAGAGCACGATCGTGACCGACGTGTGCGGCATGGCGTTGAGCTCCTCTGTGAGCTTGATCTTGGCATCGCCGGTGGCGCCCACGAGCTTCTCCAGGATCGGCGCCCGCTTCATCGAAACCGCCAGCGAGACGGCGAGAAGGCCGAACAGCGTGGCAAACTTGATGACCGGGTTCATAGCGACCGACGAAGTGTCCTTGAAGGGATCGCCGACGGTGTCGCCCACGACGGTCGCGGCGTGCAGGTCCGAGCCCTTGCCGCGCCCGGAGTTCTTGAACTCCGGATCGGTCTCGACGATCTTCTTGGCATTGTCCCACGCGCCGCCCGCGTTGGCCATGAAGATGGCCTGGAAGAGGCCGAAGAAGGCGGTGGAGACGAGGAAACCGATGAAGAAGAACGGCTCGTAGAAGGCGAAGGCCAGCGTGGCGAAGAAGACGCCCAGGAAGATGTTGAACATGCCCTTCTGGGCGTACTGCGTGCAGATCTGCACGACCTTCTTGGAGTCCTCAACGGACGCCTTGGTCGCGCCCTCAAGCTTGATGTTGGCCTTGATGAACTCCACGGCGCGATACGCGCCGGTGGTGACGGCCTGCGTCGAAGCGCCCGTGAACCAGTAGATCACCGAGCCGCCCGCCAGCAGGCCCAGGAGGAAGGGCGGGTGCATGAGCGAGAGCTTCTCGAGGTTGTGGTGCAGGCCCTCGGTGAGCTCCATGATGATCGAGAAGATCATCGTGGTCGCGCCGACAACGGCCGTGCCGATGAGCACCGGCTTGGCCGTTGCCTTGAAGGTGTTGCCCGCGCCGTCGTTCTCTTCCAGGAAGGCCTTGCCCTTCTCAAACTGCGGCTCGAAGCCGAACTGGGCCTTGACCTCGCTCTTGATGTTCGGGACTTCCTCGATCTGGGAGAGTTCGTACACGCTCTGCGCATTGTCCGTCACGGGGCCGTAGCTGTCTACGGCGATGGTCACCGGGCCCATGCCCAGGAAGCCGAACGCGACGAGACCGAAGGCGAAGACCGCAGGAGCAAGCATGAGCAGGCACTTGCCGGAGGTAGGGTCGTGCGGGAACATGCCCGACACGTAGTACGCCGCGCCCATCAGGATCATGATCGCGATGCCGATCCAGTAGGCGGAGAAGTTTCCGGCGACGAGGCCCGAGAGGATGTTCAGCGATGCGCCGCCCTCCTCGGAGCTGGAGACGACCTCGCGAACGTGCTTGCTCTCGGTGGAGGTGAAGACCTTCACCAGTTCGGGAATGATCGCCCCGGCGACGGTGCCGCAGGTGATGATGGTCGAGAGTTGCCACCAGAGATCCTTGTATTCATGGCCCCAGAGCGTGAAGGTGGGGATGAGGACGGCGGAAGCGACGTACGTCAGGACGACGGAGATGCCCGAGGTGATGAAGACCAGTGAGGTCAGCGGCTTCTCGAAGTTCATCTTGTCGGCCGCGGCGTACTTGCCCTTGGCCAGCGCCTCGTTGACGAAGTAGGCCAGCGCGGAAGCGACAACCATGATGATGCGCATCATGAACATCCACACGAGCAACTGCACCTGGATGTTTGCATAGGACGGACCGGCGGATTCGGGGTTGACCGCGAGCAGGATGAACACGATCAGGGCCACGCCCGTCACGCCGTAGGTCTCGAAACCGTCGGCGGAGGGGCCGACGGAGTCGCCGGCGTTGTCGCCCACGCAGTCGGCGATCACGCCGGGGTTGCGGGCGTCGTCTTCCTTGATCTTGAAGACGATCTTCATGAGGTCCGAGCCGATGTCGGCGATCTTGGTGAAGATGCCGCCGGCGATGCGAAGGACAGCCGCGCCGAGGGACTCGCCGATGGCGAAGCCGATGAAGCAGGGGCCGGCGAGATCGCTCGGCAGGAACAGGAGGATGATGAGCATCATCAACAGCTCGACGCTGATGAGCGCCATGCCGATGGACATACCCGCCTTGAGCGGAATCGCATAGCAAGGGAAGGGCTTGCCCTTCAGCGAGGCGAACGCCGCGCGGCTGTTGGCGAAGGTGTTCACGCGGATGCCGAACCACGCCACGCCGTACGAGCCGGCGATGCCGATGAGGGAGAAGAGCAGAATCAGGAAGACGCGGCCGATTTCAAAGCCGTGGACCTCGTTGCCCGTCGCATCCTTCATGCCCGTCGGCGCGAGCTTGCCGAAGTAGATGCCGACCACCACGGCGATGAAGACCCAGAGCAGCATGAGGAACTTGCCCTGCTGGAAGAGATACGCCTTGCAGGTGGCGTAGATCAGCTCCGAGATGTCCAGCATGGACTTATGCACGGGCATGTTCTTCAGGCCCAGGAAGATCGCGCCGCCGAAGATCAGGCCCAGCGCGCTGACGACCAGCCCCGAGAGCAGGATGTCGTGGCCGCTCAGGCCGAGGAACGTCACCTTCACGGCGTTGTTCGTCAGGTCCGGCAGCACGAGGTTCGCCTCGCCGGCAAGGGCGAGGGAGGGCATGAGAAGCACGGCCGCCAAGGCGACCATGGGGATCGCCCATCGGAGCGACTTCAGCGTGCTCTCGATCAGTGATCGACGAAGAGTGGTGGTGGGGGGGGGAATCATCAGATCAAATCCTCCGAGGAAGGTGTCGTATCGCTCAATCGCCGCGCCGTCGGGCGTTGTGTGGGACGCAGGGTATCAAGACCCGACGTTCCCACCCCGCCCGCCGACGCTTCGTTCCGATTTCCAGGGTGATCCCAAGATCATTACTGGCCCGGAATGGGTGATATGTTGTTTCGGTCAAATAGCCCGCTGGAACACAAACGCCCGGGCAAGTCCCGGGCGTGCTTGGGCTTTTCGCGGCGGAAAGCCGCGATCAGAGTCAGTTGTCGCCGCCGCCGTAGCCGCCGCCACCACCTCCGCCGCCGAACCCGCCGCGGCCGCCACCGAACTTCTTCTTCTTCTCCTCGCGCATCTTCTCGCGAACGGAGGGGGGCAGGGCCTCGCGGATGCGCTTGGAGATCGCCTTCCGCATGTCGCGCCGGTTGCGCTCGGAGGGCTTCTCGAAGAACTCCTTGCGCTTGATGTCCTTCACCAAGCCCTCTTTCTCGCAGAGCTTCTTGAACCGACGCATCATCTGGTCGGTGGACTCGCCGCCGCGGGACTTGATCCGGATCGCCATGCGCTGAACCTGCTTTCGAGTGCGGAAAGGGGATAGAAAACCACCGGGCGAAAGCCAAAAAAGGCCGCCCGAGGGGGAGGCAAGTAAAGGAGGGTTCAGGCCGGGAATCAAGTGCTCCGTGGCACGGGCATCCCGCCCGTGTTTCGGGTGCTTGACAGGATGCCGGGTGGAACACGGGCAGGATGCCTGTGCCACGGACTACCCTCCCAAGTGCTCATCATTGACGCCTACAACGTCCTCCACGCCGCCCCCCGGGTTGATCCCGGATTCGCTGGGCTCACCCTTCCGGGGCTAGTTCGGCTTGTGCAGGCCAGTCGGTTCCAGTCCGAGGCGGTCTTGGTTTGCGATGGCACGGGGAGCCGAACGGGTCTGGACGAGGCCCATACCCATCCCGATTCCCCTGTTCGGGTGGTCTTTGCCGGGCCGGGGAAGGATGCTGACTCGGCGATCGCTCGGCTTGTCATAGAGGAAGAGCGGACCGGCCGCGCCGGGGCGGTGACGGTGGTGAGCAGCGACAAGGGGGTGCTGGCTTCGGCGATCGGACCGTTTGGCCCCAAGGCGCGGCGGATGACCAGCGAGCAGTTCATGCGGATGGTGCTGGATGATGCCGCCCGGTCGAGCTCCTTCGGCAGCGGCGCGGCCGAGCCCGAGCGGCCGACACTGGATGCTGAGTCCGCCGCGCGGTGGCTGCGGGAGTTTGGGATTGATCCTCGTTCCCCTCAACTGCCCGCGACCGGCGTATCCCGGCTCTCCGAGCCGGATAAATCAACCAAGGCAACCAAACCCGGTTCGGAGAACCGGAGTACCCAGCCCAGCAAGGAGCCAGTGCAAGACTGGCCGGAGGGAATCGATCCGGACGATCTGGACATGCGGAAGTGGTTGAAGGAGTAGGGGAGATGCGAATGGCAAATGGCAAATCGCAAATGGCAAATCGGAAGCAGAAGCGCGAGTGTACCGAAAGAGATCGGCGCGTTCTCCGGACTTGCATCCGGCTCTTGGTCTTATTTGCTCTTTGCCATTTGCCATTTGCGATTTCAGCCTGCGCCCGCACCATCCCCGAGCGTCGCGGCCGCGACAACTCGATCATGGCCGAGACCTACGGCGGGCGCATCGAGGCCGTGCTGCCTTCGACGGTGCCGGTTCCTGCCGCGCGGTCCGCGGCGGAGCAGACGCTGCGGGCTCGTGGGTATGTGATCACGGAAACCTACGGCACCGACGACAAAGCGAAGATCGAGGCCAGCGGCACCGGCGAGCGACGCAAGGACACCACGACGGTCATCGCGTGGCGCGGCTCCGGCGGCACGCGCGTGAGTGTTGATTCGGGCATGTTCGGCGATGCCGCCGCAGCTCGGAGCATCCTTGATGAAGTGATCGCGAGATTGGGTCGGTAGCTCGCTGAGAATGGAATGATTCTCGAAGAACTGGCGTTTTCGTGCAGTTGCGGCACGTGGATTGGTCATGGTAACTCGTCGTCGCGGATGTAGACTGAACGAGGGGCACTGCGCGAGTGGTTCCGCACGGATCGGAGCACGCCATGCCTCGGTTGCCCACATTCATCGCTCTTGTCCTCGTCGCTTTTGTGTGTGCGTTGTGCGGGCGCGTGTGCCGCGCCGACACCACGGTCTATTTGGCGTTTCAGAATGATCCGCCGCCAAATGGGCAGGGTCTGCCCGTGGCCACGCGGAACGCGATCAAAGCGCAGATGGAGGCGAAGTACGCCTTCGAGCCCAACATCCATTTCACGCTCACACCGCCGGCCAATACAACTCCCAACGTCTTTCAGATCGACTTCCTCGACGACACGGATGGTCCGTACGGCGACTCATCGCGCCCGACTCGCCACGCATGGGTGAACTACGGCAAGTTCCTGCGAGGCGCGCTGCGAAACTTCTTCGACACCCCGGAGAAAAAGGTCAACGGCATGGCCGACACGGCGTGCCACGAACTGGGCCATCTCTTCGGGATCGAGCATAACAAGCACGCGCCCGCGGATATGCGGATCGTCCGCGATGCAAGCGGCAAGAACCTGAAGCGCAAAGAGGGTGACGGGATGCTCGTGGGCGGCAGGCCCGGGCTCATGGCCGACGGCGGCTACGTCCTTCCCGATGAGACCGCCGCGGACCATGCCGACTTCACCGCCGGGGAAAAGACGGACATCATGGCGTTCATCGCGAAGCTCAAGAATCCGCCGCCCCCTCCGGATGATGCTCGCAAGGGCAACACGCACAGCTCCAAGAGCATGAAGACGATCCGCGGCCTGCGCGCGAATCCGGATGTGCAGACGCCGCAGTTTGTCGATCCCTTTCCGCCGCCGCGTGCCTGCGGGTGGATCAACTTCGATGTGCAGTTCCTGAACATGCCCGGCTACGAGTTCGGCTACATCGCCGTCGATGGTGGCTTCCGCCGACTGCTGGCCCAGGGCGTGGTGCAGGGCGAGATCGCGATCGCGCCGAACACCACGCTGGACTTTGCGGTGCATCAGATCGGCGCGCCGGCATCGCAGCGTGCCTCGTTCACGGAGGGCGTCTTCCCGCCGCAGCCCGGCCAGCCGATCGATCCCTCGATGTCGATCGAGCCCGCCGTCGCGCAGCCCTACTTCCGCACGATGCAGCTCTTCTTTGATCACGATGCGAATCCGAACACCGCGCCGGGCCTGGTCGTGCTCTTCACGCCCGAGCCGGACATCTTCGATGGGCTGCTTCCCGTGCCCGGCTGTCCCGCGGATTTCAACAACACCTTCGGCACGACCGTGCAGGACATCTTCGACTTCCTCGCCGCGTGGTTCGCGGGCGACCCGCGGGCGGACTTCAACGGCGTGGGCGGCATCACCGTGCAGGACATCTTTGATTTTCTGGCGGCTTGGTTTGTGGGGTGTTGAGGGGGGAGGCAGTGGTGAGTGGGGAGTGGGTGGAGAAAACGTAATCACTCTTGGCGGGTGGGAGATTTCATCGCGTGGGCAACGGATCGCATCCGGCCCGCAGGAACTCTTTCCCCCGCCCACCAGCTCGCGCTTCGCCTGACCAGAGAGCGGCCCCGTGTGTAACAAATGCAATCCAGAAGACTCATGATCGCTCGCAGATTCGTCGACTTGTGATATCATTCGGTCCTCTGCCGACCCATGGATCGCACCCCGTCCGAGCCAGCCATGCAAGCACCACTCGCACGCCGTTCCCACTTCCGATCTGTCGCCGCCACGGTGCTTGCGTGCGCGTGCGTCGCTCGGGTCGCAGACGCGCAGTGGACGGTTACAGTGCTGCATCCGGCAGGCGCGGATCAGTCTGGTGCCTATGCCTGCGACGGCACTC
>JBGANP010000143.1:0-6985 GCA_044222255.1 Phycisphaerales bacterium | reverse complement strand
GACGATGAGGTTGGAGGCGCTGAGCATCGCCTGATCCTGCTGGCGATAGGGCTCATCCACCGACCAGCCCGTGCCCGCCGGAGAGGTGCGCAGGGTTCCGGAGAAGTTGGGCGGCTTGGGGGCGCAGATCACCCGCTGCTCGCGCTGGTTGCCGCCGCTGAGCGGGTTTCGCGGCTCTGCCATCACGCCGGTCTGGTAGATCCAGGGATCAGCGCCCGGAAGCATCGCCGCCATCATCATTTTCTGATAATGGACGGGGTTGACGGTGTCGTAGTTGTTGGACTCGAACGCGGTCTGCGCCGTCGAGATCATCAACGTCATCTTCGGCGGCACCTGCGCGTTGTAACTCGCGTCAAAGGGCAGCCGATGCGGAAGACCAAGAATCCGGTTGCGGATCATCGGCGGGTCGATCGACGCGATATCCACAAGCCCACTGGCAAACTGCGGCCAACCGACCTGCGTGTCGTTGTTGCGGAGCCACTGGTTGTTCTGAGGCACCGGGAGCGGCGCGGCCGTCACGTTCGTGAGCGAGGTGTTCAGTCGTGACTCGTAGCCGTGGCCCAGACGATCCGGCTCGTTGAGATTCTTCGGATCAAAGCGGAAGACGCTCGGCGCGGCGGGCTGGAGATCAATCTGAGATGGCGAGTCCGACCAGTTCGTCACAGTCAGATTCACAGGAAGCACCTGACCGCCGACCGCTGTGGGAAGCGAGCCGGTCAGCGTGGTTTGCGGACGCGCGAGCACGGTGACATGGCGGAGCAGAATCCAATCACCGGCGAACTGGTTCGGGCCGCGCCCGCCGTTGGTGTCGGGCGCGCCGAAATCGGTCGGCCATGCGGTGGATGCGGCGTTCGCTGGATCGTCCGTCAGATTCGGCGTCTTCACCGAATCGACGGCGTTTCGCACCATGCCGTGGCCGAGGTAGATGCGGGCGACGGAACTCGATGGAGACCGACCGGGCCATTGCGGCTCGCGGTTGGTGGTGTAGTGGCCGTTGGCGAGGAAGGTGATCTCGTCGATGGGCCGGACCTTTGGACTCTGGTTGCGATCATCGGGAGAGAGCAGCACACCCCCACCAGCGGACGTCGCCATCTTGTGGCGGATGATCATCGGCCCATCGCGCGTCGCGGCGGCGAGATCGCGCCGGATGCGGTTCTCGATCGTCGTGGCCATCTCGTTGAGATAGCTGAGCCGGCGGCCGATGCGCACCGTGTCGCCGGTGGAGGAGAAGAGCTTGCCGAGGCCGACCGCGATGAGCGCGACGGCGCCGACGCAGATGAGCATCTCAACAAGAGTGAACGCGCGGACGAGCCGCTTGACACGAAGGATCTTGCGCTGGACGTTTCGTGCGTTCATTGGCCGCTCCCTCTGGCGACTTCGACCAGCGTGACCGACACGGGAATCTGCGGAGTGAAGGCGACCTGACGGATCGCACGCTTGGCGTAGGACGGATCCGAGTAGGTGCTCGTCTCGTTCACGGCCGGAGCCGCCCGCTGGGCCGTGACGCTCTCGGGAACGGGCGGATCGATCTTGAGATACTCGCCGGTGCCCACGCCGGCCTCGGTGCCGGAGCCGACGACGGTGTAGACGTTGCCAAGATTGTCAACGAGCTTCTGCCCGGGCTGCTTCATCTGCGCCCACATGCGGGCGAGGTTCGCGGGCTGGCCATAGACCCAGCCCTGCGGCTGATAGAGCCGATCGCGATGATTCATCGAGGGCGTGCTGGGGTTGAAGTAGAACTCGATCTCACAGGTCTTGATGGTCGAATACTGGCCCGTGCCATCGAGCGTCGGATTCCCCGTGGCGGCATCCTCGCCGACGGGAAACAGAGCACCGCCGACAATCGCCTCGCGGATGGTTGAGCCCGCGGCGCGGAGACGCGGATCGAGCCGGCGCACGAAGATGGCCGCGCGGATCGGGTCATCGATCGGATCGTGCGTGTGCTCAAAGTTCGAGACACGCTGAAAGGCGACATCCCACACGAACTGCGGCTCGCTGCCGGAGGGATACAAACGCGTGGCGATGGGGACATTCACCCAGCCCGGGCAGAGCGCGGTATTTCCGAAATACACGTTGCCCGTGCCGCTGATGGAGAGCGCGGGGTTGTTCACATCCGGGTAACCGAGCTTGAGCGTGCCCGTCGCGGGATCGACGACCGAGGTGTACCACTCGCCCTGGCCGTAGTACTGGAAACCAGTGGAGTATCCCGTGGTTGCGTTGTACTGATACCCCTTGCCGAGCCCCTTCTGCACGAGGTCCGTCGAGTGGGTCTGGCTAAGGTAGTTGGGATTGCGCAGGACATTCCAGAGGAACTGCGTGCCCGCCGATGCACCGTAGTTCAGCAGGATCGGGTGCTGAACGCCGCCCACCGCGCCAAGACCGGCCCCCCACTCGCTCTGCGTCAGAATCGCGCGGGCGGAGTTTGAAGCGGAAACACCAGCCGCCGCGTCCGTGCCCAGACGCTGCTCGCGGATGATGACCGGAAACAGCGCACCAAGCCCGAGCACGCCAAGGGCGAGGATCAGGATCGAGATGAGAATCTCGACGAGTGTGAACGCGGGAGCGAGCGGCCGCGCGTCTTGAGAACGGTGCTGCTGGAGGATCTGGTTCATGGCTGCACCTCCATTGGCCGCAGGACGCCGGTGAGTCGGTCCACGGCGAAGAGCTTCGCCTCGGGACGATCGCCGCCCGCGTTGTTGCTGACGGTTGCGTCGAGATTGGTGTCGCCCTCAAGCCAAAGGTTGACGTTCACCTGATACACGTTCGGATCGGTGTACATAGGCCGATGGTTCGGATTGTTGATCGTGTCGTCGGGGCTGACATACAACGAGCCGGAGTTCCTGTCCAGACGGGCACCCAGACTGGTCGCGAGCTTCTGCTCGTTGTAGACGGCGATCTGCATGACCGGCCGCGCGAGCACCATGTCCGAGGAGCGACGGCCGAGCACCGCGCGGCGGTCGTTCACGAGATTCGCCATGGTCGACGAGGGCTTGCGGGTCAGCCAGGAACGGACGAACTTCACGGGGTCCTCGCGGCCTTCGCGGTCGGCGCGATAGCCATCCTCGTTGAAGGGGGCGACGGTGCGGCCGGCCGCGCTGTTGCGCGGGGCGAGCACGAGCGCGGGCTCGGTGGAAGCGCCTACGAGCGCGCCCGTTCCGGCCTGGAAGCGGATCATGAACGTGGAGCGATGGAAGCCGTCGCTGGTCAGCGTGTCATCAAAGAAGCCCGTCTCCGGGAAGACCCAGTTCCGCTGCTCGCGGGTCGCCTGATCGAAGTTGGTCGTCAGGCCGCTGTACGCGGAGCCGTACCACGCATCCGTGAACGAGTTGGCCGAGACATAGCCCCGCACCATCCATGTTCGCGGCAGAACAACGGGAGCGAAGCCCGGAGCGGCGACGAAGATGTCGCGACGAATCGTGCGTGTCGGGTCGGTGCCAGTGGCGTCGAACCAGTCGGTCATCTCGCCGACCTTGATGCAGGGGATGATGGTCGTGCGCCCGCCGGGCTCGAAGAAGAAGACCGCCGCGCCGTCCGCGCCGCCGTTGGAGCGGATCGCCGCATCACGCGCGGCCCGCACGGCCGTGCGCACCTGCGTCTCGGCCATGCCCTCCTCGGAGGAGTAGATCATGGACTGGAAGCTGGGAACCGCGATGAGCACGAGAATCACGATGAGCGTGATGACCACGAGCAGTTCGGTGATGGTGAAGGCGAGCCGAGAGTTTCGGAGGGGAGTGCGCTTCATCGTCCCACCTCCATGATGTCATCATCCGTGCCGAACACATGGTCTGGACCTGCGGAAATAATCGCATACTCGGCCGTGCGAAGCTCGGCTTTCAGAGGCGGCTGGTCGTTGATGGGATTGCCGCCGATCGCGGTCGGTACGTTCCAGTACTGCACCTGACCCGCCTTCGGATCGTTCTGCGGATAGAAAGTCGGCAGCCAGCGGTAGTAACGAATCTCGTACGAGGCGACATTCGGGGTGCCGATGCTCCAGCGATCCCAGATGCGGCAGTCCACGCGCTGCAGGGGCGTCGGATTGGTGGCATTGGCGATGTACAGCCGCGTCGCGCCCAGACGCGTCTTCTGCTGCGTGAGATCGACCATCGCCTCGTGGGCGCGGCCGCGCTTGGTGAACGAACCATCGCTGTTCGGAGCGGTGAAGGTCAGGCCCGCGCCACCGTCATACGTCGTGTCGAGCGCGCCAACGAGGTAATACGCCAGCGAGTGGATGCTGTAGCAACGCCGGTCGCCCGTGCTGCTCCCGTTGAGCGTCGTGTTCTGGTCCGCCAGATCACGGGTCGCCCATGTGCGGATCAAGCCCGTGCCATCCACTGGAAAGCCCGCGCCGGGTCCATCAATCACCAGCGGAGGCAGGAAGCCATACTCCTGCTTGAACCGCTCGACGGCTTTCTGCAACGTCGTCACCATCGCCCGCTCGGCGACGACATCGCCCTGCTTGCGGACCAGCCCCACGGCGTAGAGCACGATCCCCGCGAGCAGCGCGATGATCCCCATCACAACCATCGCCTCGATGAGTGTGAAGCCGCGGTTCCCCCGATATGGACGGGTGATGGTGTGCATCAGACTGCGCCTCCCTGTTGGAGCGACTCGATCATGGCCACCAGAGGCAGGAACATGGCCACCACGATGGTGCCGACCATGCCGCCCAGAACGACGATCAGCAGCGGCTCGATCAGCTTGATCATGCCGCCCACCGCCACATCCACCTCTTCGTCGTAGTTGTCCGCGATCTTCAGGAGCATCACGTCCATGTCGCCGGTCTCCTCACCGACGTCGATCATGTTCACCACGATCGCGTCGCAGACCTTGCTCTCGCGAAGAGGTCCGGCAAAGCTCTCGCCCTCGCGGATGGAATCATGGACGCCCGTCAGCGCCTTCTCAAAGACGTAGTTGCCCGCGGTGTCGCGGGTGATCAAAATCGCTTCGAGAATCGGCACACCCGCGGAGATCAGCGTGCCCAGGGTTCGGGTGAACCGCGCCGTGATCGTCTTGCGGACCAGGTTGCCGAAGATCGGCATCCAGAAGACCAGCGTGTCCAGCGCGGCCCGGCCCGGAGGAGCCTTACGTGCCAGCTTGAACAAGCCCCAGGCCAGCAGCGGCGAAACCACGATGAAGCACCAGCCGGGCACCACCTGCCCCACGCTGTTACCCGCGACCCAACGGCTCATGTTGATCAGAATGCGGGTGAGCACCGGCAGAGCGACACCGAAGTCGCGGAAGATTTCCTCGAACTTCGGGATGATGAACACCATGATGAACGTCAGGATCGCCACGGCGATGATGACGACGGCCACGGGGTAGATCAGGGCCGCGTTGATCTTGCGGCGCAGCGACTGGGCCTTCTCCATAAACTCGGCCAGGCGCTGGAGAATGATGTCCAGCACGCCGCCGACCTCGCCGGCCGCCACCATCTTGGTGTACAGCCGATTGAACGCCTTGGGGTGCTTGGCCATCGCTTCAGAAAGCGACGTGCCGCCCTCGACATCCTCGCAGACGCCTTGCAGCACGGTCTTGAGCTTGCCCGGCTTGAGCTGGCCTTCGAGAATCTGCAGCGAACGAAGCAGCGGCAGACCGGCATCCTGCAGCGTCGAGAGCTGGCGCGTGAAGAGCGTGAGGTGCTTGACCTTCACGCCACCGATGGAGAAGCCAATCTCCTTCTTCTTCTTCGCTTTCTGCTGCTCCTCGGCGCCCGCCGCGGCCTGCTTGGACTTGTTCTTCTGCTCGCGCACGGATGTGGGGAAATACCCCTGGCCCTTGATGCGCTGGATCGCTTCCTCGGTGGTCACCGCCTCGATCGTCCCCTTCTGGGGCTTGCCGGCGGCATTGAGGGCTTCGTACATGAATGTGGCCATGGTCAATCTCCTGAGGGCTCGGGGTGTCGGCCGCCGTGCTCAGTCTCAAATCGATGTTCTGCGGCCCGGAACCAGCGTCCCGAGCCCTTTCTCAACCTTCTTCCGCGATCGTCTCGCGAACAACTTCATCAATGGTGGTGAGGCCGTCGTAGATGGCCAGCAAGCCGGACTCTCGCAGGGTGCGCATCCCGAACTTGCGTGCGCTGTCGCGGAGCACGTTCGTCGAGGCCTTCTTCATGACAAGATCGCGCATGGTGTCGTTCATGCCCATGATCTCGAAGATGGCCAGACGGCCGCGATAGCCCGAGCCGTGGCAGTTGTCGCAGCCCTTGCCGCGAAAGAGCTTGCGGTTGCCGATGTCCTCGGGCAGCAGCCCCAGTTCCATCAGTTCCTCTTCGCGCGGCTCGTACTGCTCCTTGCACTTGGGGCAGATGGTGCGGACGAGCCGCTGGGCCACGATGCCTTCGATCGTGGCCGTGAGAAGGAAGGCCTCCAAGCCCAGATCCAGCAGACGCAGGATTGAACTCGGAGCGTCGTTGGTGTGCAGCGTGCTCAGCACAAGGTGGCCCGTCAGCGAGGCCTGCACGGCGATATTGCCGGTCTCAAGGTCGCGGATTTCGCCAACGAGGATGATGTCCGGGTCCTGACGCAGGAACGAGCGGAGCAGGCGGGCAAAGGTGGTCTCGGTCTCCACGTTGACCTGGCACTGGCAGAGCCCGTCGATGTCGTATTCCACGGGATCCTCGGCGGTGAGGATCTTGGTCTCCATGTCGTTGAGTTCCGCAAGCGCGGCGTACAGCGTCGTCGTCTTGCCCGAGCCGGTGGGGCCGGTCACGATCACGATGCCGTTGGGGCGATTGATCAGGCGGCGGAAGTCCTCAAGATCCTCTTCCCGGAGCCCGATGCGATCGAGTTTCAACTGGACATTCGAACGATCCAGCACACGCATCACGACGCTCTCGCCGTGCATGGTCGGGAGAACGCTGACGCGAAGGTCGACCGGCGCGCCGCTGATGTTGAGTTCGATACGACCGTCCTGCGGCAGGCGACGTTCGGCGATATCCAGATTCGCCATGACCTTCACGCGGCTGGTGATCGCCGGGCCAAGGTGC
>JBGANP010000021.1:0-46124 GCA_044222255.1 Phycisphaerales bacterium | reverse complement strand
GAATCCCTGCCCGCAGGTTCCCCGGGGCGCTTGCTGCATTCCCGGCGTTGCCGGCGGATGCGCCTTCGTCCCGCAGACGCAGTGCCCCACCGGTTCGACCTTCTTCCCGAACCAGACCTGCAATCCGAACCCCTGCCCGAACAGCCACGGCGCGTGCTGCACCGCAACCGCCGGCTGCATCGTCGTTGCCGCGGGCCAGTGCCCGACGACAGCCACGTACATCGCGAACACCCCCTGCGTGCCGAATCCCTGCCCGAACTACGGCGCGTGCTGCACCGCCGCGGGCGGATGCGTCTACACCTCCCTCGCCAACTGCACCGGCCAGTACTTCCCGAACACGACCTGCAACCCGAGCCCCTGCAACAACACCGGCGCGTGCTGCACGATCGACGGCATCTGCATCGCCACTCCCGCGACCCAGTGCAGCGGCCAGTGGACCGCGAACACACCCTGCACGCCCAACCCCTGCCCGCGCGGCGGCTGCTGCAACCCGGACACCGGCCAGTGCTACATCGTCACTCAGGCCCAGTGCCACGCTCACGGTCTGGTCTGGCTCGGCAACGGCGTTCCCTGCACGCCGAATAATTGCGTGCCCCGCCGCGGCGCGTGCTGCCGCACCGGAACTTCAATCTGCGTGATCACGACCGCGAGCCAGTGCCCCGGCGTCTGGCACGCCAACCACCCGTGCGCACCGAATCCCTGCTGCCCGCCCAACTGGACCGGCTCGGGGACCATCGGCGTCGCCGACATCTTCGGGTTCCTCAGCGATTGGTTCGCGGGCTGCCCGTAACCCGTCCTGGCTTGTCCTCACAGGCCGCTCCCATGTGTGCCGCCGGCCCGAGACCAGATGCTCGGGCCGGCGGTTTTTATTGGCCCCGTGGCCTGAACCAGCCACCGGCGCCTCCTCCGCGGCGAACGAACGACGAATCTCCTCGGTTTTTTCCCTCACATTCGCCACTGCATCCCGCAATGACGCATAATCGAATGGACATTCAACTCGTTCGCCCGCCCGCCAGAGGTGCCCACATGCTCGATCTCCCCCGCTGTTGTCGATCCACCTTCGCCGCGCTCTGCGTGCTGCTTGCTGCGGCCGCGAGTTCGCACGCGCAGTCCGGCGTGGGTGCCTGCTGCAAGTCCGGCGGCCAGTGCGTGACCAATCTGGATAATGTCAGTTGCACTCGCACGGGCGGCTCGTTCATGGATGGCCAGACCTGCACCTCCTGCTCGCAAACCGGCGCGTGCTGCGTCGGAACTTCCTGCACCGTTGCCAGCCCCGGCAACTGCGCCGGCGCGAACGGGTTTTACTTCGCCGGCTCCTGCACCGCCAACCCATGTCCCAGCGCGATCATCACGGGCTCCTGCTGCTCGGCGGGTGGCGACTGCACAAGTATCACGCAAGGGTCGTGCTCCGGATCATGGACCGCGGGCGTGTCGTGCGCCTCGTCCCCCTGCCTGCCCAAGGGGGCGTGCTGCACCGCCGCGGCCTGCGTGTTCGTCGTGAAGAGCGACTGTTCCGCATCTTGGTTTCCCAACACCACCTGTGTCGCGGCCAACTGCGGGCCCAAGGGCGCGTGCTGCAACCCCGCGACCAACGTTTGCATCGACACCACCGCCGCGAACTGCCCGCCATCGAGTAGCTTTGTCGTGAACACCACTTGCGCCGCGGCCCCATGCCAGCCCAACGGCGCGTGCTGCAATCGTGCCAACACCTGCATCTCCACCACACTCAACGAGTGCGGTTCGCTGGGCGGGTTCTTCACGCCCAATCAACCCTGCAACCCCAACCCCTGCGGCGGCTCGCTCGGGGCGTGCTGCATCCCCGGTCAGGCGGGCGGATGCGCTTTCATCACCCAGTCCGACTGCCCCTTCGGCTCGGTCTTCACCGCCAACGCCCCGTGCAACCCGGACCCGTGCCCGAACACGCAGGGCGCGTGCTGCGGCGCGAACGGTTGCAACATCACGATCGCGAGCTCCTGCGCCGGCGTGTTCTTCCCTGCGCAGCCCTGCTCGGCGGATCTCTGTCCGCCGGTCGGCGCGTGCTGCGGGCTCGGCACGGGCGGATGTACACAGACCTCGCTCGCTTCGTGCAGCGGCATGTGGTATCAGGCCGCGAGCTGCTCCCCCACTCCGTGCGCCACGACCGGCGCGTGCTGCTCGATCGCGAGCGTCTGCTCGGTCTCGACGATGGCGAACTGCTCGGGAACGTGGTTCGCCTCTGCGGCATGCTTGCCGAATCCGTGCGCCAAGGGCGGCTGCTGCAACGAGGCCCGGGCCGCGTGCGTGATCAGCACGCTGTATGCCTGCCAGCAGCAGGGACTCACCTTCCTTGGCTTCGGCATCGTCTGCTCGCCCAAGAACTGCGCCGTGGTGACCGGCGCGTGCTGCGACCTCGGCACCGGCGCGTGCGCCATGACGACGCAAACACAGTGCGCCTCCAAGCTCGTTGCGAACGCGAGCTGTGCGCCCAACCCCTGCTGTGCCGCCGACTTCTCCGGCAACAACCGGCTCGACATTCCCGACGTTTTCCTGTTCATCAGCGAGTGGTTTGCCGGCTGCCCATGACCCGTCTCAGCCAGTTCCATACAGCCCGCGCTGCTTGATGTACGCGGCAACGCCGGGGGCGAGCCATCGCGCGATCTCCTGCTCGTCGCCATCGCGCAGCGAGCGGCGGACGTGCGTGGCGCTCACGTCGAGCCGACCGACCTCCACCATGCCCTCGCGCCAGTAGTCCAGCTCATCGCGATGCCAGAATCTGGTCTTCTTCAGGCGCAGCACGAGGTCATCGGAGCCGCCGACATCGCCGCGGACCATGACCACCGGACGCGCGATCTGCGCGATCTCGCGCGGGGCTCGCCAGCGGTCGAACCCAACCGCCTGATCGGCGCCAATGAGCAGGCGCAGCGCGGTGCCGCTCAGGCCCTGCTGATCCAGCCACTGGCGCGCGAGCCAGACGGTGTCCACGGTGTAGCTGGGTGTTGGCGGCGGGCTTGGCTGCTCGGCGGATTCGGGCGCGACGGTGCGGGCACGATCGATCTCCTCCGTCCACACGCCGACGCGCTCCACGCCGTCGAGGGATCGCTTGAGCATCTCGACGCGATCGGCATCGCTGGCGGCGGGGCCACGCTCCTTGTGCGGGGAACGCGCGGCGGGGACGTACACCAGCCAGCCGCGGCCGACGCAGTCCATGCGGCGCTCCATCTCGTCGCGCACCTTGACGGGAAGCTCGACGTGGCCGCGGTGCGGGGGATCGAAGGTGCCCCCGAAGAGGATCACCAATCGGGGCGTGTTGTCGCCACCAGGCTCGCCGGTCGGCACCGGCATCGCAGTCGTCGCACGCTCACTCAAACTCCAGCTCCCTTCGGCGCGCCGTCGCGTTGTTCCCACTCACGTACCACTTCAACGACGCGTTTGCCCACTAGGGGCAGGACGCGATTGGACCGGCGCACCACGCCGACGATGTGACCGATCAGCGACGGGCGACGGACCATATCCAGCACAGCGCGCCCGGCGCGGGTATCACCCTCGGGGGTGATCCAGCCCATGACCTCGCCCGGGAGTGTTTCCTCGGGAGTGTCGCTGACGCCCCGGACGACGGTCCACGCGATGCCGCGTTCTTCGCACGCGGCGGCGAAGGCGTGGGATTCCATGTCGACGATGGCGGCGCCGGTCGTGGCGGCGAGGGCGCGCTTGTCGGCGGGGGTGGAGATGATTCGATCGACGGCGGCGAGGGTGACGCCGCGGGGATCGGCGTGCCAGGGGGTCCATGAGTGGCCGTGCTCATCGACGATCGTGGCGATTCCGGGGACATCCGCGCCATGATTCAATCCGCCGCATGCGCCGGCGAGGACGAAGAGCGAGCCATTCTCCCGCTTGGCTGCCGATAGCACCGCGTCTTTGCCGATTCCCGTTTGCACCACGCGAACATCGTGGAGTCCGGAGCTGCGCAGTTCCTTCTCCACATGCGAGCGTTCGATCCGCATGGGGCAGAACACAACCACGCCGGCCGAGAGGATTCCGCGAGATATCGATTCCGTCGCCATCGGGCCAACCGTAGCGGGTCTGGACCTATTCAACCGTCACGCTCTTCGCCAGATTCCGCGGCTTATCAACATCATGCCCACGGGCCAGTGCGGCGTAATACGCCATGAGTTGCAGCGGGATCGCCGCGAGAATCGGGCTGAGGGGTTCGGGGATGTCGGGGATGTAGAGGACATCGTGGGCGGAGTTCTTGATCTGCTCGTCGCCCTCGGTGGCGACAGCAATGACGTGGCCGCCACGGGCGCGGACCTCGTGGATGTTGCTGACGACCTTCTCGTACTGCCGGCCCTTGTTGGCGATGAAGACGGCGGGCATGCCCTCGTTGATGAGGGCGATGGGGCCGTGCTTCATTTCCGCCGCGGGCATGCCCTCGGCGTGGATGTAGGAGATTTCCTTGAGTTTGAGCGCGCCTTCGAGGGCGGTGGGGTAGTTGTAGCCGCGGCCGAGGAAGAGCCAGTTCTCGCGCTCGACGTACTTCTCAGTGACGCGCTTGATGCGCGGGGCCTGTTCAAGGATCCGCTCGATCTTGGCGGGAACAGTTTCCATTGCGGCGAGGAGTTCGGCGCACTGGTCCGCGCTCATCATGCGGCGGCGCGCCATGAAGAGGGCGATCAGCGTGAGCACGGCGACCTGGCCGGTGAATGCCTTCGTGCTGGCGACGCCGATCTCGGGGCCGACGCGGAGATAGACGCCGGCATCGGTCTCGCGCGCGATGGAGGAGCCGACAACGTTGACGACGCCGAGGGAGAGCGCGCCGCGCTCGCGGGCCTCGTGCAGCGCGGCGAGCGTGTCGGCGGTTTCGCCGCTCTGGCTGACGGCGATGACGACCGTGCCATCCTCGATCATCGGATTGCGATAGCGGAACTCGCTGGCGTATTCGGTCTGCGAGGGAACCTTGGCGAGGTCTTCGAGAAGATAGCGGCCGATCATGGCGGCGTGCAGCGCGGTGCCCTGGGCGGTCAGGATCACGCGCTTGGCGCGGGTGAGTTCCTTCGCATACGTACCCAATCCGCCGAGCACCACCTTGCCGCCGGTCAGATCGACGCGGCCGGACATGCAGTTTCGGAGCGCCTGGGGCTGCTCGAAGATCTCCTTGAGCATGTAGTGCTCATAGTGACCCAGCTCGATCTGCGCGAGGTCGAGCTCGAGCTGCATGATCTTCGGGTTCACCGCGACGTTGGTCGTGGTGGATGTGCGGAACCCCTCGCGGGTGATCTTGACGACGTTGTAGTCATCCAGGGGGAACGCGCTGCTGGTGTGGGCGATGATCGCGGAGCCGTCGGAGGCGACGACGTACTCGCCATCGCCGATGCCGACCATCAGTGGCGCGCCCTTGCGTGCGACCACGAGCGTGTCCGGCTCCTTCTCGCACATCACGCAGATGGCGTACGCGCCTGTCACTTCGCGCAGCGCGGCCTGCACGGCGGCTTCGAGGTCGCCCTCATAGAGCTCGCCGATCAGCGCGGCGAGCACTTCGGTGTCCGTCTCGGAAACGAAACGGTGACCCTTTTCCTTGAGATAGGTTTTGAGAACGGCGTAGTTCTCGATAATGCCGTTGTGGATGACGACGATGCCGGACTTTTCATTGCGGTGCGGGTGGGCGTTGATGTCGGTGACGCCGCCGTGGGTGGCCCAGCGGGTGTGGCACATGCCCATGGTGCCCGAAAGCGGGCCGCGTTTGGCGAGGAGGGCTTCGAGATTGGCGACGCGGCCGGCCTTTTTCTCGATGTGGATCTTGCCGGAGGGGTCCATGACGGCGATGCCGGCGGAGTCATAGCCGCGGTATTCCAGCCGCTTGAGCCCTTCCAGGAGCAAGGGCTGGGCGGGTTTGGAACCGAGATACGCGACAATTCCGCACATAGGCAATCGCTCCGTCTTCTTCGCTACTGGGGCATCGTGCCCGTGTTCCTGTCCGCGGCGTGGGCTCACCAGCGCAACCCGACGCTTCATTCATCGGCAGCCCCGCTCCTACGCCCCGCCCGGCAGGCCGGATCGCGCCGCCGTCAGGAAAACAGTAGGTCCGATACCACTCTGTTCCCGGTCGTTGGCCAGCAATTCAGCCCGGTTTCGGGGCGTCGGGGCCGTCTTTGGCCTTCGGCGCCTGCTCCGCCTTGGAGGCGAGTTTGAACTGCTTGGCGAAGAACTGCTTCACCCGCGCGAGCTCGCGCGCGGTGTGCTCACCGAAGCCGTGGCCAGCGCCCTCAACAATGATGAGTTCCGCGCTGCCGCCGGCCTCCTTGAGTTTGGCGGCCAGTTCGCGGCTCTGCTCGTGAGGGACGAGCGGGTCCTTGTCTCCCTGCACGATCAGAAAAGGCGGGTACTTCACGCCTTCCTTCTTCACGTGCAGCGCGGGGGACGCCAGCTTGACGAGTTCTTGCTTCTCGCTCATCTTGCCGCCGAAGAGCCGCATGAGCATCGGGGCGACGTCCGCGCTCTCGGCTTTGTATTCGGTGAAGTCAGTCGGGCCGAACCAGTCGCAGACGCACTGGACGGCGGAGGACTGATCGGCGCAGCCAAGCTCAGCGCCCTCGCACTCCTTGCTGCCGCAGGAGGTTCCCAGCAGCGCGACGAGATGGCCTCCGGCGGATGCGCCCCACGCGCCGAAGCGATCGGGATCGAGGTTGTATTGCTTCGCGTGAGCGCGGAGATAACGCACGGCGGCTTTGCAGTCGTTGATCTGTGCCGGGAACGGGCCGCGATCCGTCAGGCGGTATTGCACGCTCGCGACGGCGAAGCCATCACGGACCCAGCCGCGCGCGGGGCACATGGCTTTGGAGCCGGCCTGCCAGCCGCCGCCGTGGATCCAGATGATGACCGGCGCGGGTGTGTCGCTCTTCTTCGGGAGAAAGAGGTCGAGCTTGACCGGCTTGCCGTCGGGCCGCGCGTATTCGAGGTCCATGAAGATGCGGTCGTCGGTGGCGGGTGGCGCGGCGGCCGGCTGTTGAGCGGGGCTTGTGGCCGCAGGGGGAGTTGCGGCGGGCGCAGGGGCGGTTTGTCCCATGGCCGCTCCACCACACACGCAGGCAAACAAGAACGCCTGCACAAACGCGGAGATCGTTCGAGAATCCATGGGTGCTCCTGAGATGGGCGTGCGCTGGTGATTGTACGGCCTGAGTGGGCGCACCGATGGCGAAGTGGGCGCAATGGCATCAGTCGGGTCGGGCCGTACCCAGCAACATCACGCCTCTCGCGATCGCGAGTTCCAGATCCTCGCACACATTCGTCGGGTCCAGCGTGTCGCCCGCGCCCGCGCGGCGCAACTCCTGATACTGCTCGCCGCTGATTCCCGAGATGACCAGCCGCCGCCCGCGCGCCGCCGACTGCTTCATCAGCGCCCGCAGTTCCAGCGCGGCGTTGGAATCCAGCACGGTCACATCGCCCAGATCGAGAATCACCACGCGATACTCGGCGGGCAATCCCTCGCACCATCGGAGCAGATCGGGCAAGCGCTGCACCTTGCCGCGCCGGCCGCGGTCTTTTCGAAGGTGATACACCGCCATTCCCGCGGGGAGATCAAAGCCCTTTCCGCCCACGAGTTCCGAGGGCTCGATCTCGCAGATCGGAACGCGGATGTCGTGCACCACGATCCACAGCAGAAACGCCACGGGCAGATACATCGCCCAGTGCGGAATGTGCTGATACGCCAGCGCTCCCAGCCCAGCGCCGAGCGCGAACGACCCCACCACCGATCCGAGCATCGCGAGCCGGCGCGCCGTCGGATGCGCGGCCATGCTATGAACGAGCGCCCGCGCCTCCAGCGGCGGGCTGTTCTTCCTGCGATCGCGCAGCCAGTACAGAAACTGCACGCTCTCAAGCCCGAGGTCGGTGAACACGCCCGTCATGTGCGTCGTGCGCACCACGCCGCCGGAGATGCGCGTGATCGTCGCGTTTTGCAGGCCCATCGCCATCGAGGCCAAGCCCGTCATCACATACAGCATCCGCCCGGACTCGATCTTCTGGTGCCCGTAGAACTCCATCCAGACGGCGAAAATCGCCAGCAGAAGGGCCTGCACGGCGACGGGAAGGACATAGATGGATTCCCAGCCGCGGCGTTTGCCGGTTTCCGTACACACCGCGGAGAGCATCGCCCCGGCGAGGAACGTTGCCAGCAGAAACGATGTGAAGATCGTCAACCCCCATCGGCCCTCAACCCAGTCGCGCCCCCACTGCGCCACGGTTCCGGAGACATGGCTTGTGGCCGTGCCGCAGATAATGAGCGTGAGGATGTTGGTGTATCCCGCCACCCATGCGAGGGTGATCGCCAGCCGCGCCTGCTGTGTGAATGAGTGAGCTTGTGAGACCAGCATTGCTTGAACTGTCCGCACCCCGCCGAGGCCAATCAAGACGATCGTGTCCGATCTGTATCGGCCGCGCATGCAGTGTTGGCGCACATCCTCATTCTTCTGAATTCGCGCGGAATCCGCCTACAGGCCTGTATCACCGCTCTGCGACTTGGAAATGGGCTGGCCCTTGATCAGGGCCAGCACGGTCTGGGCCTGAATATCGCGGGCCGCAAGGACGGCGTATTGCGCGGCCTCGGTGAGCACCTGGCTGCGCACCATCTCGCCCACCTCGCTGGCGTAGTCGGTATCCACGATCTCGGAGATGGCGGCGGAGAGGTTCTCGTTCTGGGTCGCGAGTGCGTTGTTCTCGTGTTCCAGCGACTTCTGCACGGCGCCGACGGAGGCCCGGCCCTGCACGATCGACTTGGCCAGCCCCTCAACGAACGCATCCGCTTTGGATAGATCGCCGGTCACAAGATTGAACGCGCCGCCGGATCGCAGCGAATCCAATCCGACTGTGACATTCGTGACCCCTGATCCATCGGCGTTCACCTGCGTCGTCGAGCCAAGAAACGCCGCGAGCACCTGCTCGCCGTTGAACGTGAACCCGGCGAGATGTTGCAGGCCGTCGATGATGCCGTTGGTGTCGGTCTGCAGGGCTTCGCGCTCGCCCTGCGAGAGGCCGCCGGTGTTCGCGGCCTGAACCACATTCGATTTGAGATTCAGCAGGAGATCCTGCACGCCCGAGAGTGCTCCGTCGATCGCGGCGTATCGATGCCCCTCTCGCACGTTCACCTGAATACGCGCCAGCACACCCTTCTGCTGGGCTTTCAGACTTTCCGAGGCGATCAAGCCAGCCGGATCATCCGACCCGTGGTTGATCTTCTTGCCCGTGGACAGCCGCTCCAGCGAGACGGAGATCCGCTTCTGGTTGTTCGAGAGCGCGCGGAGACCCACGCGCTCCGCGAAACTCGTGCTCAGCGTGATTCCGGCCATGCGGTCTGTATCGACCCTGCCGACACATCACTTTCCCCAAGTTCCGAATAACTCGCGCAAAGAACAAGCCCCCGATGTGTGGTTCGGGGGCCTGCTGAGAAGAGACACGCCGAATCTCCGTGTTTCAGCGGCGGCGACGCGCCATCGCCAGCATCCCGAGCCCCGCCAGACCGGCCGCGCCGGGAGCCGGAAGCACCGCGATGTCCGTGACCGGGCGGTTGCCCGTGCCGATCTGGCCCACCAGAGTCGCCGCGCCGGTTCCGAGATTGAGCGTGTAGAAGCTCGCCAGGCCCGCGGCGTTCAGGTTGCTCAGATACGCGACCCCCGTCGGCCCGTAGATGTCGAACCCGGCATCGTCGGTCAGATCAAGCCCCAACCCGCCAATGCTCGAGGAAACCCCGCCGTTGAACGATGTGTTCCCGCCCGCCATCGTGCCGATCTCGCCGAGAATGTCCAGCGCCGAGTCCACGAACAACTCGCGCACGGAGCCCGCCGGCACATTCGCCCCGAACTGCGCGTTGGTGTATGCCACGCCCACCGCCCGAGGAGTTCCGCCCGTGCCGTAGGTGAGTGCGGTGTCGCTGGCCGCGTCGCCGCCGGTGGCGGGGTTCAGGCGACGGTTGTTGCCCGCCGCATCGACGACGCGCACGCGATCAACAGTCGGGTTGAAGTCGAAGCTGGAGGTCGTCGTCGCCAGCGCGGTGAAGCCGGTGCCAACGGCCGTCGCGACGCCGCCGGTCGAGACCGAGTACATGCGGTTGCCGGAGCCGAAGATGAAGATCTCGCTCGTGAGCGGGCGCACATCAATGCCGATCGCCGTTTCGCCGGCGGTCAGGCCGGTGATCGGCACATCAACCGTCAGCGTTCCCGGCGTCGCCGGATTGAACGAGACGAGGCGGTTGTCACGGGTGATCCCGTACACCGTCTGCCCGCTTGCCACACCAGAAACCGCCAGCCCGCCCGCGAGGGCGACAATAAATGCTACCGAACGCATGAGAACCTCCTGAACAGAGTGACCACTTCCCCACCCACCCGTGCTGCCTGTCCAAACCCTCCGCGCGGGCCCTCCGGGGCCTTCACCATTCATCACGGAAACTCAACGCGGCGGGGCTCAATCCTCCAGTGCACAGCACGACGCTTGGCCTACGCGGCCGGACGCACCCGCGGTTTTTGATCTTCTGACCTTTTCTTGCCGAGTCGCGTCACTCGGCCCACGCCACATCCGACAGCCGTCCGCAGCGTGGATTCCGCGTCCGGTTCGCATACCCTCTCCCAGTTTGCGCCCGCACGCCCGACCTTCGCAAAAAAACCATGCCAAAACGCACCGACATCGGAACGATCCTCATCCTCGGCTCCGGCCCCATCGTCATCGGGCAGGGGTGCGAGTTCGACTACTCCGGCACACAGGCCTGCAAGGCCCTGAAAGCCGAGGGCTTCCGCGTCGTGCTGGTGAACTCCAATCCGGCCACGATCATGACCGATCCGGAGTTCTCGGATCGCACCTACATCGAGCCGATCACGCCCGAGTCCGTTCGCAAGATTTTGCAGAAGCAGAAGGACATCGGCGACCCAATCCACGCGCTCCTCCCCACTCTCGGCGGCCAGACCGCCCTCAACTGCGCCTGCAAGCTCTGGGATGACGGCATCCTGCAGGAGTTCAACGTCGAGATGATCGGCGCGAACCGCAAGGTGATTCACCGCGCGGAGGATCGTCAAGAGTTCAAAGAAATCGTTGAGGGTCTCGGGCTCAAGATGCCCAAGGCCAAGACCGTCAAGACGCTCGAAGAAGCCCGCGAGTTCCTTAAGGAGATCGGCCTCCCCGCCATCATTCGCCCCGCCTTCACTCTCGGCGGCACCGGCGGCGGCATCGCGTACAACACCGAAGAATTCGATGAGATCTGCCAGCGCGGCATGCGCGCCAGCATGATCGGCCAGGTTCAGATCGACCAGTCCGTCCTCGGCTGGAAGGAGTACGAGCTCGAAGTCGTCCGCGACAAGAAGGACAACTGCATCATCGTCTGCGGCATCGAGAACATCGACCCCATGGGCGTCCACACCGGCGACTCCATCACCGTTGCCCCGATCCTGACTCTCACCGACAAGGAGTATCAGGCGATGCGCGACGCATCGCTCGCCATCATGCGTGCTGTCGGGGTCGAGACCGGCGGCTCCAACGTGCAGTTTGCCGTCGATCCCAAGCCCAAGGACGGCAAGTTCCATATGGTCGTCGTGGAGATGAACCCGCGCGTCTCGCGTTCCTCAGCGCTCGCCTCGAAGGCCACCGGCTTCCCGATCGCCAAGATCGCCGCGAAGCTTGCCATCGGCTACACCCTCGACGAGCTTCGCAACGACATCACCGGCACCACCAGCGCGTGCTTCGAGCCCGCGATCGACTACGTCGTCACCAAGATCCCCCGTTTCACCTTCGAGAAGTTCCCCGAAGCGGATGAGACGCTGACCACGCAGATGAAGTCCGTCGGCGAGGCCATGGCCATCGGCCGCACGTTCGCCGAGAGCTTCCAGAAGGCCATCCGCTCGATGGAAGTGAAGCGCTACGGCTACGGGCTGGATCGGAATGACAAGTGGCTCGTCGCGCAGCGTGCTCTCTCCAACGGAGGGGATGCTCAGAGCGCGATGAATGGCGTCACCACGGCCGATGGCGAAACCCTCCAGTGGCCCATCCCCGACGAGAAACTCTCCCAGAAGCTCGCCGTCCCCGGGCAGGCCCGCCTCTACTACATCCGCTATGCCATGAAGCTCGGCTGGTCCGCCCAGCGCATCCACGAGATCACCAACATCGACCCCTGGTTCATCGACCAGCTCGCCCGCCTCGTCGAGTTCGAGGACAAGCTCCTCGCACATAAGACCATCGACACACTCCCCCGCGAAACCCTTTTCGAGGCCAAGCGCCTCGGCTACTCCGATGCCCAGCTCGCCAATCTCTACTTCGGCAACATCAACTCCGACACCATCCTGAAGGTCCGCGCCCACCGCAAGGGCCAGTCCATCGAGCCCGTCTACAAACTCGTCGACACCTGCGCCGCCGAGTTCGAGGCCGTCACGCCCTACTTCTACAGCACCTACGAATCCGCCAACGGCCAGGCCGCGCCGGAAGACGAAATCCGCATCACGCAGACCCAGAAGGTCATTATCATCGGCGGCGGCCCCAACCGCATCGGCCAGGGAATCGAGTTCGACTACTGCTGCTGCCACGCCGCCTTCGCCGCCGACGAGCTGGGCTTTGAGTCGGTGATGATCAACTCGAATCCGGAGACGGTTTCGACGGACTATGACACGAGCGATCTGCTCTTCTTCGAGCCGCTCACGCTGGAAGATGTCACGAATGTCATCGAGCGGCTGAACGGTCAACCTCTCTCGGGTTCTGGCCATGTCCACGGCGCCATCGTCCAGTTCGGCGGCCAAACTCCCCTCAATCTCGCCCACGGCCTCGTCCAAGCCGGCGTCCCCATCATCGGCACCTCGCTGGACTCCATCGACCTCGCCGAAGACCGCAACCGTTTCGACAAGCTCCTCGCCGAGCTCGGCTTCCACAAGCCACCCTCCGGCATCGCCCGCTCCACCGAGCAGGCCGTCGAGATCGCCTCGCGCATCGGCTATCCCGTTCTCGTTCGCCCCTCCTACGTCCTCGGCGGCCGGGGCATGGAAATCTGCTCCGATGAGCGCGCCCTCCGCCACTACATGACCACCGGCCTCGCCGCTTCCGACCTCGAATCCGCCCCCGTTCTCATCGATCGCTTCCTCAGTGACGCCACCGAGGTCGATGTCGATGTCATCGCCGACTTCCACTCCTCTTCCCGCGCCTCCTCCACACCGCCCCGCGCGCTCATCGCTGGCGTCATGGAACACATCGAAGAAGCCGGCATCCACTCCGGCGACTCCTGCTGCTCCATCCCCCCCTACTCCCTCTCCGAGTCCATGATCGCCCGCATCGAAGAGATGGGCCGCGCCCTCGCCAAGGCCCTCAAGATCAACGGCTTGATGAACGCCCAGCTTGCGATCAAGGACGATCAGATCTTCGTCCTCGAGGTCAATCCCCGCGCCAGCCGCACGATTCCCTTCGTCGCCAAAGCCACGCAAATGCCGTGGGCCCGCCTCGCCGCCAAGGTCATGATGGGCAAGTCTCTCGCCGAGCTCGGCGCCGAAGAAGTCGCCACCAAGAACGGTAAGTCCCTCCTTCCCTACTTCTCCGTCAAGGAAGTCGTCTTCCCCTTCAGCAAGTTCCCCGGCGTCGATGTCGTCCTCGGCCCTGAGATGCGCTCCACCGGCGAGGTCATGGGCGCGGCCACCTCCTTCGAGATCGCGTTCGCCAAATCCCAGATCTCCTCCGGCGCCTCCCTCCCCACCGGCGGCAACGTCTTCCTGTCCGTCCGCGAGGCCGACCGCAAGAAAGTCCACTCCGCCGCCCGCCAACTCCAGGCCCTCGGCTTCACCATCTTCGCATCTCAGGGCACCGGCGAACATCTCCGCGCCAGCGGCGTCCCCTGCACCATCCTTCCCAAAATCGCGACCGGCCTCCGCGGCCACGTCCTCGACCTGATGGCCGATGGCAAAATCCAACTCATCATCAACACACCGACGAAAACCGGCTGGAAAACCGATGAGGGCAAGATCCGCGCGAGCGCGATCCGCCTCGGCATCCCCATGATTACCACCGCCACCGGCGCATCCGCCGCCGCCCGCGCCATCGCCGCGCTCCGTGGCTCTGGTGGAACAGCTCTTCAGAGCCGTGATTCCGGGTGGACCGTCACCGCCATGCAGGACTATCGCGACATGCTCCCTGCCAACCACCCCGCACGCAAGGCCCACGCCGCCGCGCTCGCGGCCGAAGTAGTCGTGAAGAAATCTCCCGCACCCGCCGCGCATTGATCCCACCTCCCCCGCCCTGGCGGGGGAGGTGTCGCGAGCGCAGCGAGCAACGGAGGGGGCACGAATACGAATCGCCCACGCCAAGCGGTGACAACATGTCACCGCTTGATTACCTACACACGCTTCGCGATGATCGCCCGCATCGCGCTCCCCATGCGCAGCACAAACACCACCAGCCGCTCATCGCCCTTCCCGCGCAGCGCGGCCTGAACCTGATCCGTATTCACTGCTCCACCGCGCGTTTTCACTTCCACAATTCCTGCGCGTCTCGCGTCGATCGCATCCTTCACTCTTCGCTCGTTCCACACCATCTCTTCAAGCACTTCAAACCCAGTCAGCCACGGGCTTTGAATAAGCGTGTCGCTGGTCAGCAGTCCGACGCGCGGATGCAACATCGCGGCTCCCACCTGTTCGCACAGCACACCAAGCAACTCCGCTCGCTCCACCGAATCATCCGGCTCATACACGTACCGCGCGGCCCGATTCCCATCAACCGTCGGAAGTTCCTCGGCGCCGGCCGCGGGCTTGCCGCAGATGCTCACCGTGTTCGCCTTCCGCTCCGCCGCCGACACATCCGGCCCGCCTTGCAGCAGCGTCGCGTGCCGCGGCTGCTTGCCGACAAACGGCATGTCGATCCACACAACGCACTGCACCAGCGTTCCATTCTCGGAAATAATCTCGATCGGACACCCTGGAAACGCCAGTCCAACCGCCTCAAGATCCGCTCCTGGCCCCAGCTTGACTGCGCCGCCCCAGCCGCTGGTCACCAGACGCCGGACGACATCGAGCCCGGGACGCATGTCTTCCAACCGCCACGATCGCGATCCGCTCCGCTCGTCACGCCGCGCGGGATCGATGTGCACCGGACCTTTCGACGGCTCGTAGGTCTCCGCATCCCCCACCACCGACATGCATCCCGCGTTTCGCTTCGCCATCCACGCCCGGACTGGATCGCTGTCCACCGCCACAACGTCATTCTCCGTCGCGAGCGACATGGCGTCCCCGCCGATGCCGCAGCAGACATCGGTGAGCACGAACCCATCCAGAAACACCGGAAACCGCTCGCGTTTGTGCTCCGCCACCACCAGCGACGTCGCCATCTCCACCCCCGCCGGGTCCGCCCAGAGCGTCGCCGCGCGCTCCTTCCCAAACTTCGGAATCGCCTTCCGCCGCGCTTCCCCCAGCATCAGCGCGGCCCGCACGATCTCCGCATCCGCGCACACTTTCCGCAGCCGCGCCACTGCTGCGACATCTTTCGCGTCCGTCGCCATCGCCAGCCGCACGAGTTCCTCGTGCTTCGGCTCGGCCAATGTTTGCCAGACTCGCAAATCCATCCCTGATCTGCCCCCTCTGCGGTGAACATTCCTACTCCGTCAACTGCGCCGCCGTGAACGTCTTCCCCGTCGTCTCGCGCTCCCACGTCCACGCCGGGCCGCGCTTCTTCTCGTAGAACTCCCAGAGCTCGAACCAGTAGCTGCGGAACTTGTGCTCCCCCAGCGGTTCGTAGTGCTTGTGGACTCGCTTCATGATCTGCTTCGGCGTGCCCTTGAAGCCAAGCAGATCGCGGCCGTGCCGCACGCTCTCGGTGTCCAGCGGCAGGCGGTGATAGCGCCCCAGCAACTGCATGATGTTCGCCGCGGCGTACGGGCCGATGCCCGGCCATTCCAGCATCGCGTCCCACAGATCCTCATCACTCGTCGCCGGGTTCTCCACCCACGCCGCGTCGATCTCGCCGGTGGCGAACATCCTCGCCAGCTCGATCATCCGCGCATCCCGATACCCGACGCGGCAGCGTTCCCGCAGCACCTGCGGGTGCATCTTCGCCAGCGCGGCCGCGCTCGGGAACGCTCGCTGGCCGCTCGCGGACTTCCTCCCCACCACTTCGCACAGCCGCCGGTTCATGATGATCGTGCTGGGCCACTGCACGTTGCAGCTCGTGACTGTTTTCAGCACATCCTCAAACAGCGTCGGCGATCGCATCAGCCGCCCGCGCCCGCTCTTCTTGAACCGCTTATCCAGCTTGTGGAACGAGCCGATTTGCTCGCGCGTCTCGTTCAGGTTCAGCATCCGCTCGATTGCGCCGCGTGCGATCTTCTTCTCTTCCGCGCTCAGTGTCACATCCGCTATTACCGCCAGCGGCACACCCGCGCGGCCCTTGAGTGATGTGTACGTGTGCGGCTTGTCCCGCTTCGCGGAATCCGCCTGCGCCATCCGCAGCGTCACCGCGCGGCCCGTTGGTCCCAGCAGCATCGTCGTCGTGAACAGATGCCCGACCGGATCCCAGTGGTTCGGCTCAAGCAAAAAATACCCGTACGAGCACACATCTCGCGCCAGCACGAAGTCTGCCGGAACCGTGAGACGCAGCGTGCTCACGCGACCAGCCGCCTGCTCTCCGGCAGCAGATACGAGGTGATGTTGCGGCAGAGTCGCTCGGACACGCGGGCGTACGTCTCGTAGTGCTCATCGATCGCGAGGCGGTTCTCCATCGATCCCGCGCCGCCGCTGGCCGCGCCGATGCCGCAGGCCAGGCCGCCGAAGTGCGCGATCATCGCGCGATCGCACTCGAAGTGGTTGAGGAATCCGTACGTCCGCAATCCCACCTTGAACGCCGCGATCTTCGTCGTCGCCGTGCTCGCGAGTACCGTCGTCCCCGGCGCGGCGGTCTTCACTTCCTGCCCGCACGCGAACATCTGCGGCGACCGCCACGGCACGCCGGCCATCATTGTCTCGGTTTGTCCGGGAATCGCCACATCCATCATCAGGAAGCCCGAATCCGGCACATCCTTCGGACCAACAGTCCCGCCCAGCGCGTGGGCGATGAGCTGCGCGCCAAGGCAGATGCCCACGATTGGGATCATCGCGGCGTGCGCCTTTTTGATGATCGCGACTTCCTGCTGCATCCATGGATATCGAGCCATCTCCGTGACGTTTGGCTCGCCGCCGAGAATCACCAGCCCGCGAATGTTGTCCAGATCGGTCGGCACGCCGCGGTTGGCCTTGCTGGTGGGCAAGTCCACGCGCCGGATATCAATCCGATACCCGTCATCGCGCAGAACTGTTCCAAGTCGCCCCGGGCCGCCGCTCGCACTGTGCTGAAGAATGATGATCGACATGCCCGCATGATACTCCGCATCGGCTACTCTGCCGACATGGCTGCCCGACACCAAAACCTGTTTCGAATGTTCGCCTGGGCGCTCACCATCATCGCAACTCTGCTGGTCGCGATCACGATCACAAGCATCTGGGGCAATATGTGGATCGCGTGGAGCGATAAGTGCATTGCCGTCTTCCACGGACAAATCAGCTTTCGCTGGGGCTTCGACAATCCGGCTCTACAACTTCTCTCGCCGGGAACGCATGTGCGATGGTTCGACGGAGACTGGGAATGGACACGCAAGTCGTATCAGGTATTCGCGTTTCGAGCGTTAAATGCGCCGCTCTGGCTGATCGCGATCATCGTCTCAGTCGCCGCCGCATGGTGCTGGCATGCGGCCCGAACGATCTCGCTCATGGGACGGTGCCGAAAATGCGGATACGACCTGCGCGGTTTGGGCGAGCAGACCATCTGCCCCGAATGCGGCCGCGCGTTTGCTCGTGGTCGCTGATTACTTCTTCTTGCCCTTCTTCTTCCCTGCCTTGGCAGGCTTCTTGGCCGGCTTGGCGGCGACGGCCTTCTTGCCCTCGTGCACATGGATCATCTTGAGATATTCGTTGTACCGCTTCTTGAGTTCGGCGCCCTTGAGGGTCTTGAGGCGGCCGAGGGAGAACTGCTCGATGTTGAAGGACGCGACGACGGTGCCGTGGGCGAGGGCGCGGAGGATCTGGCCGAAGGAGCCGGTGGATCCGCCCGCTGCGCCGCTGGCGATCGCGCCCATCATGCCGCCGGCGAAGGTGTCGCCCGCGCCGGTGGGATCGATGACCTTCTCGGCCGGGTACGCGGGAAGAGCGCCGAGGCCGTCCTTGTGGATCAGCAGCGCGCCGTGCTCGCCCTTCTTGACGACCACGAACTTGGGGCCCATGGTCAGGATGTTGCGGGCCGCGGCGACTGGATTGCGCATTCCGGTCATCTGCTCGGCTTCGTCATAGTTCAGGACCAGGCCGTCGACCTTCAGCAGCAGCTTCTCAAGGTCGCCGCGGGCGGAGCTGATCCAGAAGTCCATGGTGTCGGCGACGGCGAGCTTGCGCTTGGGAAACTGGGCGAGCATCGCGGCCTGCAGGCCCGGGTGCATGTTGGCCAGGAAGACGTACTGGCTGTCGCGGAACTGTGCGGGCACTGGCGGCGGGGCCTCGATCAGGACGTTGAGCTGAGTGTCCAGCGACTCGCGCTGGTCCATGTTGGCCATGTACTTGCCCGTCCAGCGGAAGGTCTTGGAACCCCTGCGAACTTCGAGGCCGGCGGTGTCGATGCGCTTGAAGTGGGCGAGCGTCTTGTGATGCTCGGACGGGAAGTCCTCGCCGACCGCGGCGACCATGCGAACCGGGCCGTAGAAGCTGGCGGCGGCGGAGAAGTACGTGCACGACCCACCCAGCACGCTCTCGGCAGTGCCGGTGGGGGCGATGATGGAATCGATACCGACGGTGCCGGTGACAACGAGATTGGCCTTGGGGTTCATGGGGCCGAAGGTTAGCATGGCTGGTCGAGAGTCTCCGCTTTCCGCACGGAATCGGGAGACTCTGTACCCTTCGGGCCGGAGGCCCTGCCAGCGATGCACCCCGACGAGAGCGAGCAACTCAGACGCGCGATCCTCGGGGATGCCGATGCGCTCTCCGCGCTGCTGGAGCGGCATGGTCCGAGGGTGATGTCGGGGCTCTCGATCGCATCCAAGTGGCAGAGCGTGGTGACGCCGGAGGATGTGATGCAGGTCACGTATCTGGAGGCGTTCCTGCGGATCACGGACTTTGAGCCGGCGGGGCCGGGGGCGTTCGGGGCGTGGCTGAGCCGGATCGCTGAGAACAACCTGCGCGATGCGATCAAGGAGTTGAGCCGGGCGAAGCGGCCGCAGCCGGAGAAGCGGGTGACGGCGGCGAACGACCAGTCGTATGTGGATCTGGTGCAAGGACTGGCGGGGCCGGGCGGAACACCGAGCGGCGCGGTGGCGGTGAAGGAGGCGATCTCGCATGTGGAGGCCGCGCTGGGAACGATGCCGGAGGACTACGAGCGGGTGCTGCGGCTGCACGAGCTGCGCGGACACACGATCCGGGAGACGGCGGAGCAGATCGGGAGGTCCGAGGGCGCGGTGAAGATGCTGCTGGCAAGGGCGCGGGACCGGCTGCGGGAGACGCTCGGGTCGGCCTCGCGATTCTTCAGCAATGGATCGTGACCGGGGAGCGGCGATGTCGCTTGAGAGAGGAACGCCCAGGATGGTCGCATGAGCAAGACGCACGCCGAGTTGATCCAAGCCGCACGACGACAGGTCCGTTCCGGAACGGGCGTGGCGAGCGATTCGCCCGCGGCGGAGATGATTCCCGGCTACGCGATCGTGCGGGAGATTCACCGGGGCGGGCAAGGTGTGGTGTATCAGGCGGTGCAAGCAGCGACGCAGCGGCATGTGGCGATCAAGGTGATGCGGGATGGGCCGTTCGCGAGCGAGTCGGACCTGTCGCGCTTCGAACGCGAGGTGCAGACACTGGCGCAGCTGAGCCATCCGAACATCGTCACGATCCATGATCGGGGCGAGGCGAAGGGGCTGCACTACTACGTGATGGACTACATCCGGGGGCGGCCGCTGGATGCGTATCTGGACGCGGAGCGGCCGTCGCTTCGAGAGACGCTGGAACTGATGGCGACGGTGTGCGATGCGGTGAACGCGGCACACTTGCGGGGGATCATTCATCGGGACCTCAAGCCGGGGAACATTCGCGTAGATGAGAGCGGCGAGCCGTTCGTGCTGGACTTTGGTCTGGCGAAGCGGACGTGGAGCCCGGAGGCATCGCTGAACACGATCGATGGACAGTTCGTGGGGTCGCTGCCGTGGTCATCGCCGGAGCAGGCGACCGGGAAGTCGGCGCAGACGGATTTGCGGACGGATGTGTATTCGCTGGGCGTGGTGCTGTATCAGGCATTGACCGGGACGTTTCCGTATGACGTGAATGGGACGATGCCGGAGACGCTGAAGCGGATCGAGACGGCGGAGCCGGTGCCGCCGCGCGGGCGGGCGCGGCCCGGACTGAAGATCGATGATGAAGTCGAGACGATCGTTCTCAAGTGTCTGGCAAAGGAGCCGGATCGGCGGTATCAGTCGGCGGGAGAGCTCGCTCGCGATCTGCGCCACTACCTCGCGGGGGAGCCGATCCAGGCGAAGCGGGATTCGATGTCGTATGTGCTCAAGAAGCAGTTGCACCGGCATCGCGCGGCCGCGTTTGTCGGCGTGGCGTTTCTCGCGCTGCTGGTGGGCGGGTTTGTTTCGACGCTGATGCTGTGGCGGACTTCGGAGGGGCATCGGACGGAGGCGGAAGATAATCTGAAGGAGGCGACGGCGCAGACCGCGATCGCGAAGCAGGAGAGCGAGCGGGCGCAGCGGGTGCAGAAGCTGATCATCGACAGCTTCCGGGCGAGCGACCCGATGCATGGCGGAGATCGCGCGATCTCGGCACGAGAGGCGCTGGACCGCGGGTCGGAACAGGCGATCGCGAAGCTGGATGCGGACCCTGGTGCGCAGGCGGATCTGCTGAAGGTGCTCGGGGACATTTATCTGCATCTGGGCGTGCATGAGCGGGCGATTGAGCTGCTGTCGCGATCGCTGGCGATCATGCAGCGGCTTCCGGATGAGAACGAGAAGGACATCGCGCAGACGGCGACCTCGCTCGGAGATGCGCAGGTGCAGTCGGGGAAGACGGCGGATGCGATCGCGTCGTACACGATCGCGATGGACATCATGTCAAAGAAGCTGGGGAAGGATGACTGGCATGTCGTCGGCGCGATGATCCGGAAGTTGCGGGCGGCGGATCAGTTGCCGGCGGCGGAGCCGCTGCTGCGAACGTTCGTGGAGAAGTCGCGGAACTCGGAGGTGCCGCCTTCGGTGCGGGTGGTTGCGCTCAACGCGCTCGGGGAAGTGCTGCAGATTCAGAGCAAGTATCGAGAGGCGATCGCGCCGATGCGGGAGGCAGTGGAAGTGTCGGCGTCTT
Source organism: Phycisphaerales bacterium (assembly GCA_044222255.1). GTDB lineage: Bacteria > Planctomycetota > Phycisphaerae > Phycisphaerales > UBA1924 > UBA4658. The sequence goes on along the minus strand of JBGANP010000021.1, from coordinate 24,795 downwards.
TGCCGCCCGTGTATGAGGAGTTTCGGCTGGCGGCGGGGAACAACCTGGCGTGGATTCTGTACAACGCGAAGGAGTATGAGGAAGCGAGACGGATCGGGGAGAGGTCGCTGGCGGATCGGCGCGCGATGCTGCCGCCGGAGCATTTGGATATTGCTTCATCGTGCTACGTGGTGGGGAGCGTGATGCTGGCGCAGGGAGATCGCGCGGGGGCGGAAGGGTTGCTGCGGGAGAGCGTGCGGTTGCGGGAGGCCGCGCTGCCGGAGACGGATGAGCGGGTGCGGGAGGCGCGGGTGGCGCTGGAGCGGTGCGGGAAGTGAGGGGGAAGGGAACAAGGCATCGATGCATCGAGGGGAGAGAAGACGGGATGCGAGCGGGTTTCGCCGCCCGGCTCTCGCGGTTAGGGGAATGGGTCGCGGGGGGAGAAGGTGAGGGAGGTGGGGACTGAAGAGGTGCCGACGAGGTCGAGGAGGGAGGAAATTGAGGAAAGAGGGCGAGGGGACGGAAGGGGAATGGGACGATTCGGATTCGGACCGGAAGAAGAAGTCGACGACGAGGAACTGGGGCGTGGGGGTCGGGTGGGAGTGAACTGAGTCGGGACGGGACGCGGAGAGGGGGTTGATCCGACCTCTGGGGTGGTGATGCGCGCGGGGGGCGCGCCGATGGGGCGGATATGGGTGAGGCGGAGGATTGTGGTGGCGGCGCGGCGGGCGGTTTCGGACCGGCGAGCGCGGAGGAGGGCGGCTGGTTCGGGGTCGAGGGAGGGTTGAGTCGGCGTGGTGTGCGGCGGTGTGGCCGCGGCGATCTGAGGGGAAGGAATATCGCTGGTGGCGATGGGCTTGTCGGGGGCGGCGAAGGACTTGCAGATGTCGCGGAGTACGGCGAGGGCGGAGTCGAGGACGTGGGAGGCGGCGAACTGGGTTCGCCAGGTGACAAGATCGGCGGCGGAGGCGAGGCGTTCGCGGATGGCAGGGCGGATCATCCAGAGGGAGAGGGCTTCGGGGGTGGTTTTGTGGGCGGCGGCGAGATCGAGGAAGGAGATGTCCGGCCGCGCGAGGGCGTGGAGAAGGGCGTCCACGGCGTCGGGAGAGGGGGAGAAGGTTGGGGAGGAAGAGGTGGTCATGTACGGTCAATATACGGATGTTTTGGGGGTTGTCAATCGGTTTTTGATAGGACCGTTCAGATAGCGTACAAACTGCTGGTAGGCAGAGAGTTACGAGAGGGTGTTTTTTGGGGAGCACGCGCATCCGCGGGATTCGCGAAGGCAGCCCTCTCTGTCGGCGAAGCACCGACATCTCTCCCAAGGGGAGAGAGGGGGCGTGTGGGGCGCTACGCCTTCTCGACGATGAAATCACAGCGGGTGGTGAGTTCTTCGCCGGGCTGGACGACGACCGTGCCGGTGGTGCGGGTGCCGGTCTGGGATTCGAGATTGAAGGCGTCGTTGACCTGGCTCTGGGGCTCGACGGCGATGAAGGCGAGGGGGGACGGGTGGCTGGGGTCTTCGGGGCGGGCGTGTGGGGCGTAGAGGATCCAGTGGGCGAGGTTGGGGGAGGCGCGGATGCTGAGCTTCACGTTGCTGGAGGGCCAGTGGAGGTGGGCGGTGTTGGCTTCGGGGGAGGAGAGCGCGGCAGGGTCGGCGGCGAAGACGGCGTCGATGTGCTGGTTGGGGATGGGGGCGAGGGTGCGGAGGTGGCGGGAGAGGTCATCGGGCGCGGCGGGGGCGATGGCGCAGCCGTCTTTGAGCGGGTAGCGGGCGGCGACGGGCATGGAGAGGTGGAGGTCATCCGCATCATCCCAGAGGCGGCGGGAGAAATACGGGTGATGGCCGAGACCAGTAGGGAACGGGGAGGTGTCGGTGTTGCGGAGAGAGAGATCGATGCGGAGGGTGCCGCCGCGGGGAGAGGGGGTGAGGGTGTAGATGGCGCGGGCGGTGAAGGACCAGGGCCAGTTGATGTCGGAGAAGGAGCGGGAATCAAAGTCGAGGGTGACGGAGTTTGCGGATTGCGATGAGACGGACCACGGGCGCTTGCGGACATCGCCGTGCTGGGCCATGCCATCGGCGGTGTTGGTGTTGATGGCGTGTTGCTGGTTGTTGAAGGAGAAGCGGCCGCCTTGGATGCGGTTGACCCAGGGAAGCATGAAGAAGGAGGCGAGGAGGGAGGAGTTGGTCTCGTCGGGGGCGGCGCGGCGCATGAGGGGGAAGAAGAAGTTACTTGGGCCTTTGAGGGAGAAGTCGGCGATGCCGGCGCCGAGGGATGGGGAGATGGAGAGGCGGAGGAGGTCGGTGGAGAGGGTGGGCATGGGGGATGGTTGGCCGCAGGGTCATAGTTGGAACGATTGGAGGCCATGCGGTGATGGCCAACAGGCATTCATGCACAAACCGCACACCGTTCTTCATTGTCAATCAATAGGGAACGACAACCTTGAGGCCGCGAAAGACTCGGAAGTGCTTTCGATTGAGTGTCACAACGGGGACTCTGAGGCGCATCGCCGTGCAGGCGATCAGACAGTCGTTCCAGTCCAACCCGTCGGCGAGGACGTGCTTTTCGAGCAAGCCTAACGCACGATACATATCGGTATCGTCAGGAGTCTCGATGCGGCAGGTCGAGATCATCGCCGTAGTCCGACGGAGCTCTGAGCGATTCAAGACACCTGCGAGCAACTCCGCGGCAACAACCGCGTGCATGAATACCGGCCCAGTGGCGCGGGCTTTGACGATGGCGGTCGCGGCACGCTGGTCGCCCCTGAGATAATCGATGAAGATCCCCGTATCCAGAAGCATCAGTCACGCGCCTTGCGCTTGCTGACACGCTTCCTCAGAGCCCTCGCGAAATCAGCGGTATTGCCGATGTCGGTGCGGTGCTTCCACGCGCCGAAGCCGGGAAGCGGGGGCTTCAGCTTTGAACCGGGCTTCTGCTTTGCAATGCGTGCGCGGCGTGCGACTGCAGATTTGGTTTTCGCTGCTGGAGTTCGCTTGGCGTTCACTTCCACAACCGAGCCGTTGGGAATCTCAACATCGCCCTGAAGGACAACAACGCCGTCGCGATAGATGCCTCGATACGTCATGTGGGGATTGTAGTGCGATTCCGGAGGCTCGGTCCGCTACTGCTTCGCGGCTTCCTTCGCCCAAGCGTCCTTGAGCGTGACTGTGCGGTTCCAGACCTGGCGGGTGCCGGTGGAGTCGGGGTCGAGGGTGAAGTAGCCGAGCCGTTCGAACTGGACGCGGGGGTTGATGTAGTGGCCGGGGGTGAAGCCGCCCACGGTGTCGGACTTGTACTTGAGGGCGTCGAGCGCGGGCTCGACGTGGGCTTCGATCACTTCAAGAGAGTTGGCGTTGAAGTCGTCCATGTGGTTGCCTGTGGCGCTTCCCGGCTCTTCGGTTTTGAAGAGGCGGTCGAAGAGGCGGACTTCGGCTTTGACTGAGTGGGTCGCGCTGACCCAGTGCATGGTGCCTTTGACCTTGCGGCCGTCAGGGGCATCGCCGCCGCGGGTGGCGGGGTCGTAGGTGCAGCGGACAGCGGTGATGTTGCCCGCCGCGTCTTTGTCGACGCCGACACACTTGAGGAAGTAGGCCCAGCGGAAGCGGACCTCCTGACCGGGCGTGAGGCGGAAGAACTTCTTAGCGGGGACTTCCATGAAGTCTTCGCGCTCGATGTAGAGCTCGCGCGTGAAAGGGACTTTGCGACTGCCAGCGCTTGGGTCTTCGGGGTTGTTCACGCAGTCGAGGAGTTCGACCTGGCCCTCGGGATAGTTCTCGATGATGACCTTGATGGGGCGGAGGACGGCCATGTAGCGCGGGGCGACTTTATTGAGGTGGGCGCGGACGGCGTTTTCGAGGCGGCCGATGTCGATGAGGGATTCGGTTTTGGTGGCGCCGAGCTCTTCGCAGAAGTCGCGGATGGCGGCGGGTGTGTAGCCGCGGCGGCGGATGCCGGCGATGGTGGGCATGCGCGGGTCATCCCAGCCGGTGACGACCTTGTCCTGCACTATTTTCAGCAGGTTGCGTTTGGAGAGGATGGTGTAGGTGGGGATGAGTTTGGCGAACTCGATCTGCTGAGAGTGCCAGATGGGGCGATTGAACTGGTCGGACTCGGTGCGGCCCTCGTTGATGGCGTTGATGAACCAGTCGTAGAGGGGGCGGTGGTTCTCGAACTCGAGGGTGCAGATGGAGTGGGTGATGCCTTCGAGAGAATCCTCGATGCCGTGGGCCCAGTCGTACATGGGGTAGATGCACCACTTGTCGCCGGTGTTGTGGTGCGGGGCGTGCATGATGCGGTACATCATGGGATCGCGGAGATTGAAGTTGGGGCTCGCGAGATCGATCTTGGCGCGCAGGGTCATCGAACCGTCGGCGTGCTTGCCTAGTTTCATTTCGCGGAAGAGTTTCATGGACTCTGCGATGGGGCGATCGCGGAAGGGGGAGGTGGCGGGGATGCTGGGCGTGCCGCGGCGCTTGGAGACTTCCTCGCCGGAGAGCTCGCAGACATAGGCGTGGCCCTTGTTGATGAGCTCCTTGGCGTATTCGTACATCTGGTCGAAGTAGTCGGAGGCCCAGAAGACGCCCCCACCACCGCCGCCGGCGGTGCCTGGCCAACCCGGATTCTCGTAGTCCGCGCCGAGCCACTTCACGTCGCGTTTGATGGCTTCGACGTATTCCATTTCCTCCTTGGTGGGGTTGGTGTCGTCGAAGCGGAGGTTGAACTTGCCGTCGTATTTGGCGGCGAGGCCGGAGTTCAGGAGGATGCTCTTGGCGTGGCCCATGTGCAGCCAGCCGTTGGGTTCGGGTGGAAAGCGCGTGTGGACGCGGGGCTTGCCGACGCGCGTGGTCGGGCCCTTGGTGGCGGCTTTTTCCTTGCCGTGGTCGAGAACGCCCGGGATGCCGGCGTCGACGAGATCCTGCCAGGCGCCCCATTTGAGCGCGGCGTTGTCCTGCTCGATGATCTGCTCGATGAAGTTGAGGGGCTTCTTGTCGGGGGCGGGGGAAGGGGAGTCAGATGGATGGGGTGCGTCGGGCATGGGACGCAAGGGTATTCGGGTGGTTGGCCGGAAATGGGAGGCGATGGGCGCACACCGGGACTTTGAGCGGCTGGGCTTTGAACTAGCAGCCGGTGAACCAGGCGTTGAGGAAATCGAAAATATCTTGCACGCTCAGGCCGCTGCCATTGATGTCGGCAGCGGGATTCCCAGCGAACCACGCGTTGAGGAAGTCGAAGATGTCCTGCACGCTGATCGCTCCCGAACCGTTGAAATCAGCGGGACACGCGCGGCCAAGCCGGGACAGGCCGATGCGATAGGAATCAAACCCGCCGGATAGCACAAACCGCGTTGATGCGATGAGTGTGCTTCCGTTGAGAGAGATCATCGAAGCGCTGGCCTCACCGTTGGCGCCGTTGAGGACCGGGAATCCGGCGGGGTCCAGAACCACGCCGGCCTCGCTGACGCGGGTTGCGTAGATGTCGGTGCGGTCGTCAAAGAAGGACTGCTGGTTGCGCTGGTCGTCCCAGGCCACGAGGAAGTTGGTGCCGTCCCACACCACCGTTGGCCTGAGCTGGCGACCGGCGGCCTCGGCGATGATGATCGCGCCGGTCGCGTAGGTTCCGTCGGCGTTCATGATGCGCCCGGAGATGTAGTTGTTGGCGTTGGCGAGCGAGTTGGTGCGCCAGACGAGCAGGTATTTGGATCCTGAGAATGCGATGTCGAGGTCGCCCGTGCCGCCCGAGTAGGGCGTGGGGTTGAATGCAGCGGCGGGAGTGCCGACGGCGGGGACACGGGCGAGGACCGCATCGCCCTGACTGGAGTCATGAGACCACTGCGAATGGGTGGCGATGAACCACTGCGTGCCGTCGGTGCGGGTGCGTGTCAGCCCACTGAAGTAGCCGCCGGCGAGGCCGATGCCGCTGGGGCCGTCGAGCGGCGTGCCCGTGGGGCCGTCGATGCGGTTCATCCAGAGATCGATGAACTGGGGGTAGGTGGCGAAGCGCGTGCCCGCGATGCAGAAGTCCTCTCCGAGGGCCTCGATGGACGGGGCCATGCCGGGCATGACTGCGAACGTGGAATCGACGAATGAGCCATCGGAGTTCATCCGGCGTGCAACAATGCCCGTAGGAGAAATGCCAGCGCCACTCTGGTCCCAAGTAATCATGAAATGCGTCCCATTCCAGGCAATGCCGCAGACGCCGATCGAGGGTGCCTGGGCCACTTGGATGGGCTCGGGGGACATGGGGTTGCCCGAGGCGTTGAGCAACTCAACGAGTACGCGGTCGTCATTGGCGATCTCGCTGATGTACGCAACGGCCATCATGCCCGCCGGTCCAGCGGCAAGTTCGCTGTTCCGCTGGTTACGCGTGCTGGTTGTGATACAGCGTTCGACGCCGGCGGTGTTGGCACTCGTGACTGGCAGCACGAAGCCATTGCTTTCGGTGCCGAGGGCGGCGCGGTAGTCGGTCCAGGCGTACATGACTCCCCCGCCCGTGCGCGGCACAATCTGCGTGTTGTACAGGCTGTTGACGCTGCCCGACACTGCGATGGGGAGTGGCACGCCCCCGATCGGGTCCAGGCGGTTGCCCGACGCGTCCAGACGGATCAGCGCTGCGGTGTCGGAGATCGACCGCGAGAGCCACCATTTCGTGCCGTCGTGCGTGATGCCCAGTTCACCCGAGAAGTTGGGGAAGAGCATTGTGCCGGCGGGATTGAGGAGCGTGCCGGTGTTGGTCATGCGAGAGCCGACCAAGTCGGTGAAGTTGGCGATCCATGTGACGTAGAGCTCGGTGCCGCTCGTGCCGACGCCCTGAGATACCGGGGGCAGATTGAAGGACGGCGCCAGGGGCTGGAGGGTTGCGCTGATGCGCCGCGCTTTGAGAACGGAGGCGTCGTTCCATTCCGGGCCGATGACCATGTACTCGCCGTTGTTGGCGGCCACTTTGAGCGGTCCGTAGACCCAGTCATTGAGCATGATGGGAGTTGGATCGACGAGGTGTCCGTCGCCGGCAATGCGCTGGCCCGCGAGAAACGTGCCGTAGCCGTCGGTGTGGTAGACGCAGCGGGCCACGAGCCACTGCCCGCCCTGACCGGAGACCGTCAATCCGATCGTGCTTGGAGAAAAGAGGTCCGGTGGGAAGGAGAGCGGCGTTGCATCCAAGGTCTGCCCAGCGGCCGAGACGCGTACGGCGCGGATGAACGTGTCGTAGTACCCGGCGGCAGGGTCCTGTGATTGGTAGAGCACCAGCCAGTTCTCACCGTTCCACGCGACCGTTGGGCGATTCTGCAGGCCCATGCCGCCGGCGATCAGGAACGGCGCGGCATCGATCGGAGCGCCGGTGCTATCAAGACGAATACCAAAGATGTCGGCATCGCTCTGGATGGTCTGGCTGCCGCTGCTGCGGGCGCGACTGTCGCTCCAGGCAACAAGGTAGGTATCGGCGCCTTTGGCGATGGTCAGATCCTGCTGACTGTTGGTCGCCGGACCGACGGACAAATCCCCGGGCAGAAGACCCATTTGAGAGAGCGAGACTTGCCCACTGACCTGTCCGGCCCATATGCCCAGCACGGAGACGCACAGCATGATCGCACGCTTCATGGCCTGACTCCCTTGAATCTCGCACCCGCCCTGAGCGACAAACCGCCCCTCATGTTCATGCGGAAACGTGGCAAGGTTTATGCCAGAGAAAGGAAGGAAGAACCCTCTTTTCGTGTGGCTTGGCCATCTATTTCTGAGCAGACTACCTCACATGCACGGCCAGTCTTGGCCAAGACACCCAAATCGGTTATGCCTGTGTGGTGCCTCGGTCGCGGGCAACCGCCACTTCGTCTGCCGCGAGCGCGGCGAGCATGCGAGGAGGATTTCGGGCAGAGACACGCGCTCTCGAGCACTGCCATCGATAGGTGTCCACGACGATGCACGCGACACGCCGCCTCTCGCAGCGGGCGCACCACGCCTTCGACGCAGAACCACCACACCACCTCGCAGTTCCCGCAATGCAGAATCGGGCATGGGCGCTAAGACGTGGGGCTGACGCATCGAAGTGGCGTTGTGAAGTTAGCAACCGGCGAACCAAGCGGTGAGGAAGTCGAAGATGTCCTGAACTGTGATGCCGCCGCCGTTGAAGTCGGCCTGAGGGGCGCTGGCGAACCAGCCGCTGAGGAAATCGAAGATGTCCTGCACGCTGAGGATGCCATCGCCGTTGTAGTCCGCGGGGCAGATACCGATGAAGATGGTGGCGGAGTCGAGGTTGATCCAGCCGATGTTTTCGCCCCAGGCGTAGCCGCGGAAGCGGCGGGCGGCGTTGTCGAAGCGGGCGGGCTGGGCGGGCGTGGCGAGCGCGCCGCCGGAGAAGTTGATCCAGCCGACGTTTTCTGCCCAAGCGAAGCCGGAGAGGTTGCCGGTGAGTGTGTCGCGATTGACGCCGAAGTCGGGGATGCCGACGACGGGGCCGCTGGTGGGGTTGGCGTAGGAGATGCCGTTGGCGGGTGTGCCATCACCGAAGTTGATGTAGCCGATGTTCTCGCCCCAGGCGTTTCCGGAGAGGAAGGTGGCCCCGAGGCGGACGCCCTGTGCGGCGACGGGGGAGCCGGGGTCGCGGAAGTTGATGAAGCCGACGTTCTCGCCCCAGCAGTATTTGTTGGTGAGGGAGATGTTGGACTGGGCGAGGGCGGGGCTCGCGGCGAGGGCGGAGAGGAGGAAAACGGCAGAGAGCGTGGTGCGGAGGTTCATGGTGTGGCCCGATCGGAAAAAGAAGTATGGGTGGCGGAGATGGGGGTGTGGGGCTCAGTACGAGAAGTTGGCGTTGGGGTCGGTGGAGCCGAGCGTGCTGGTCGCGGTCTCGCCGGTGACCGCGGCGGTGGCGACCCCGGCGCGGGCGATGATGGGGCCGTAGTAGTTGTTAGCGGCGATGGTCCAGGTGACGCCGTTGCCCGAGCAGGTGTTCTTGATGATGATGTTGCCGGAGCCGTCGACGTCGATGCCGCGGTCGGCGCCGGTGCAGTTGTTCCCCTCGATGCGGTTGTCGCTGCCGGTGACGTGGATGCCCGCGCCGTCGCCGCCGGCGCCGTTGGCCGAGCAGGCATTGCCGAGGATCACGCTGGAGGAACCGCACTGGATGCCGTCCAAGGTGTTGTTTCGGGCGGTGCAGTCGGTGATCGTGCCGGAATCGGCGCCAATGCCGAAGAAGGCGCTGTAACTCGCCGTGCAGTTGGTGATCGTGCAGCCATCGGTACCGTAAATGCCGGCTCCGGAGTTGTTGTACGCCGCGCAGTTGGTGACCGTGCAAGCACGGCCGCCGCTGATACCGCCTCCGGAGTTGTTGTACGCCGCGCAGTTGGTGACCGTGCAGCCCGAGCCGACGGCGATGCCGCCAACGGAGTTGCTGTACGCCCCGCAGCCGGTGATGGCGGTGTTCTCTCCCGCGCTGATGCCCAAAACACCATTGCCGCTTGCGAGGACGGCCGCAATGCGGCAGTTGCTCACAGATGGGTTGCCGAGGTCCGCGCCGCTGCCGCCCCAGTTACGGACCGAGCCGTTGACCACCGCGATGTTGGTCAGGCCGGTGATCGTCACCCTCACGCCGTCAAAGGCCCCCATCCCGGCAATGCCCACGAGGTCAAAGCCGTTGAGGTCGAGGGTGACGCCGCTGGCGACGATCTCGATGCCGTGCTTTCCGGCGACGCCGGTGATGTTGCCGGTGAGGTAGTACGAGCCGGGCTGGGTGATCTTGAAGAGGCTGGGCGTGGCGTCGCTATCGCCCGGCGTGTTGGTCGCGTTGACGGCGATCCGCGGTTCGACCTCCGAGAGCGGCTTGGCCGTGGAGGCGACGGGGCCAACGGGGGGGTTGATGGGGCCGGCGAGGGTGGTCAGCAGCATGGCCGACGCGGCGAGGCCGAGCCCAACGATGATGGCCGAGCGATTCATAGAGAATCTCCTTCTTTTGGCAGGTTGGAATGTACCACAGGGTTGACCCTTCACCATGCGATGCCCGGGCCCTCGGGGATTGGAACCCGGGCAAAAGGGAATCCGGACAAAGGCGATAGAAGCCCGAGCGAGAGAAGGGTTTCTGGGGCGGGCTCGGCGAAATGACAACCGCCGGGCTTGCGGCCCGGCGGTTGGAAAAAGACGGATTGTGCGATTCGATTCAGCCGTGAGGCTTGCGGGCAGGAGCGCTGGGGGTCGTGCCTGCTGGAGCGGAGGTCGTCTTGGCGGGCTTGGCGGCCTTCACGGCGGCATCGACGGCGGCGACGAGGGCTTCGTGGTCCAGGGGATTGCCGATCCATGTGATCTTGCCGGAGCCGTCGACGACGAAGGCGCAGGGGATGCCGCTCTGGCCGGCAGCGCGGAGCCAGTCCTTGCCCATCGTGCCGTTGGCGTCGTAGGCGACGGTGTATTCCATCTCCGCGCCCTTGCCCTTGACGAAGCTCTCGACCTTCTCGAGGCGCTTGTCATCGCCGGTCGAGGCCTTGCGCTCGCTGGAGGCCATGCCGATGACGGTGACTTCCTTGTGGGTCTTCTGCAGGTCGGTGAGGAGGGGGATGGACTTGATGCAGGGGGGGCACCAGGTGGCCCAGAACTCCATCACGTAGACCTTGCCGGACTCGAAGGACTTGACCTCGGTGCCCTTGACCCACTTGTCGGCCTTCACGGCGGGGGCTTTGGAGCCGACCTTGAGGGTCGCCTCGGTCGAGGCGGTTTCCTTCTTCTTGGGCTCGACCTTCGGCGCTGGCTTGCCGGGCTGGCCACCGACGGGAGTGGGCTGGGCGAAAGCGACGCCGGTGGCGGCGAGGAGGATTGCGGCAAACGCGGCGCGATTCATCGGGGGCCTTTCAGAGGGGGTTGTGTGGATCAAGTATAGGTGATATCGCGAGGAGGTAGAAAACACTGGTTTTCATACCATCCCGAATGGAGATGGCCGCTTGAGCAACCGCGGGCTTCAGTTCTTAGAGCGGGGCTTCGTTGGCTTCTTTTTCGGGTCGGGAGTCACGGGTTCGGGGGGCTTGGGCTGGGGGAGAGTCTTGAGGGCGCGGTTGACGGCGATCTCAAAGCCGCTCTCGCGCGGGTCACCGATCCAGGTGATGGTGCCGGTGGGATCGATGACGAATGCAGCCGGGATATACACATGACCGGCTGCGGTGATCCAGTTTTTCGCGATGGCTCGGGAGCCGTCGAAGACGACGGCGTGGGGGAAGGACTCCGGACGGCCGTTCACGAAGCGGCGGACACCTTCGAGACGATCGTCCGCGCCGTCCTTGGCGGGCTTGCGCTCGCTGGAGGCGACGGCGATGACCACGAGGTCTTTGCTCGCGCGCTGGAGTTTGGCCAGGGCCGGCAGTGCCTCTCGGCAGGAGGCGCACCAGGTGGCCCAGAACTCAACGACGTAGACCTTGGAAGGGTCGAACGTGAGCGTCGCGGGTCCGGTCGAGTCGGTGGGAGCGGGAGGGGCGGCGGGCGTCGATGTTGGATTGGCAGATGGAGCGCCGGGAGGAAGTACGGGAATCGTCTTGATCCAGACATCTGGCTTGAAAGCGGGAGCTTTGTCGCCGACTTTGAGCGTGATCTCCGAGGCGGGGATTGGCGGCGGGGGCTTGGGGAGCTCCTGCTTCTTGACGGGCTCTTTGTCTTTTTTGGGGGAAGGGGCCGCGGGTTCGGTGGGTTGCGCGGAGGCCGCGGATGCGATCAATGCGAGCGAGAGCAGTGAGAGCAGTGAGAGCAGGGCCGGGAGAGCGGGGCGGGGGCGCATGGGTTGGCTTCCGTGATGGAGGGCGCGAGTCCTTGCAACGCGAGTGTAGGGGATGTGGTTTGGGCCTATTGGCTCATGTGTTGGGCGCTATGGCCAAGGGCTTTGTTTTGGAGCTGTGACAGTGCCGCGCGGCAGGCCTCGCACTTTTGGGCCGCGGCGGCCCGAGCATGGGCCGGGGAGCCCATGCCACGATCAGAGTTGAGCCAGACAGCGGTCGATGCGGGCGAGGGTGGAGGGTTGGCCGAGGATTGCGAGGGTTTCGGCGATCCCGGGGGAGACGGTGGTGCCGGTGACGGCGATGCGGAGGGGTTGGGCGAGTTTGCCAACGGCGGCGTTGTCGGTGCCGAGGTTGAGAGAGATAGCGAGCTGTTCGAGAGCGGTGTGAACGGATGGCGGATTCCACGAAGACGCGGGGATCGTCGCGAGCGAGGCGCGAGTGGCGTTGAGGAGATCGCGGCCGGAAGGGAGTGGTGCGGCTGGAGCAATGGCGGCCCCGGCGTTACCGCCGGGGTACTGCATAGCGGGTGCGGCGCGGAGTTTGTCGAGGGATTTGGGGTCGAAGGGGTAGTCGGTGTCGGAGGTGAGGGCGAAGCGGGCGGCGATGAGGGCATCGCGGAGGGTTTTGGCGCGCGGTTTGATGATGGTGGCGAGGATGAGGGCGGCGCGGGAGCCGCGGGCGTCGAGCTTGGCGAGGGCGGCGGGCTCGTACTCGGCGAGGAAGGCTCGCCAGCGGGCGGCGAAATCCGCATCGGAGAGTTTGCCGATCGCGTCGGCGTTGAAGGAGAGGAGTTTGGCGCGGTCGAACTTGGCGTTGGTCTTGCCGATGCGGTCGATGGCGAAGTTGCGGGCGAGGAAGTCCATGTCGAACTTCTCGAGATCCTTGCCATCCTCCATCTTCATGCCGGGGTTCCAGCCGAGGAGAGCGAGGAAGTTGATGATGGCTTCGGGGAGGTAGCCGTTGCGGCGGAAGTCGTCGACTTCGATCTCGGGGAGGATGATGTTGAAGTGCTTGGCGATAGCGGCCGCGACATCGATGTTGTCGTTCTCGGCAGCGAGGAAGTCGGCGAGGAGTTTCTCGTCGAGCGCGAGCTTGGGTGCGAGTGCGGCGGGGGTGATGGACTTGTCCTTGGCAATGGCATCCTTGAGCGCCTTGCGGGCGGTCTTGGCCTTGTCGCGTTTGGACATCTTCGTGCCGTCCATGTTGAAGATGAGCGGCATGTGGGCGTAGACGGGCGTGCGGAAGTTCTCGCCGGTGTCGAGGCGCTTGAGGGCACGCTGCATGGCGACGTGGCGCGGCGTGTTGGCGAGGTGCTCCTGGGCACGCATGATGTGGGTGACACCCATCAACTCATCGTCGATGACAACGGCGAAGTGGTAGGTCGGGAAGCCGTCGGCCTTGCGGATGACGAAATCATCCACCTCCCCCACTGCGATCTTGACATCGCCGAGCACTTGATCGTGGACGACGATGGGCTGATCGTCCATCGCGAAGCGGACGACATGCCGATCGCCCGCGAGGGCTCGCTTCCAGCGGGCTTCGTTGAACTCGCCGATCTTGACATCGGCTGGGCGGGGATACTTGAAGGTCTGCTTGCGAGCAACAAACTCGCGGCGGAGGGCCTCGGTTTCCTCGGGGGTCTCGAAGGCGGGATACGCGCGGCCGGATTTGATGAGGGACTCGACGTACGAGTTGTAAATCGGGACGCGGCGGGCCTGGAAGTACGGCGCGCCGTGGGCATCGGCCCAGTCGTGCTCTCGGATTTTCCCGTCGGCATCGATGTATGGGCCGAGGTCGTTGAGGATGCCGAGCCATTGGAGGTCGGCGAGGATGCCGCGGGCGGACTCGTCGGAGGAGCGGGCCTGGTCGGTGTCCTCGATGCGGATCATGAACTTGCCACCGCCGCCGGGCTGGCCGCCGCGGGCCTGATGCTCGAGCTCGGCGCGCTTGGCGAAGGCCCAGCAGAAGAGGGCGGAGCGTGCGCCGCCGATGTGGAGGTGGCCGGTGGGGCTGGGGGCGAAGCGGGTGACGATGGGGCCGTAGGGCGAGCTAGACATGGGGGTGAAGGGTAGTGCGATCGGGATGTGGCGGGGGTGGATCGGCGCGCCCACGATTGGGCATGGCACGATCACGCACATCGAAGCAGAACGGGCAGGGGAAACGGGATGCGCTCAAGGGGGCGGTGAAGCGGGCGGTGGGCGCGGTACGGAGCGGGATGGCGCGGCGGGGGCATGGGCTGGATGGGCCGCGGATGTCACCGAAGCAGATGAACGAGATGCGCGATCTGTTCTGGTGCAATGTTGTGCGAGACATGCTCAACGGGCTGAGCGTGCTGAGCCAGCAGCAGCCGGAGCTGTTCGACGGGCGGTTCGGGGTGCTGACGCGCGAGGGGGAAAGGATCGGAGTGCGGAGCGTGTCGCCGCTGTTTGCGTGTTCGATCCCGGGATCGCCGGAGGAGAAGGATGCGAGCGTGGCGGTGCAGTGCACGGTGTTTCAGATCACGACGCCGGAGGGAGAGGTCTACACGCTGCCGGTGCACGAGATTCGCGGGCTGCACACGATGACGCAGGAGCTATTGGAGAAGCTGAAGGCGCTCGCGGAGGATGAAGAGAGCGGGGAGGAAGATGTGGAACAGCGGCCGTTCGGGCTGGCGGCTTTCGCGGCGTTGCCGAAACCGGTACCGCTGGCGGGGCCGGGGATGACGGAGGGGTTGGGGGAGTGAGAAGGGCCGAGGGCGGGGACTGTGTTCTGAAACTCTGGGATCGGGCCTCCGAACTCTGCAGCACCAACGTTATTTGATTGCATCGATCACTGTCTATACGATTCGACGAACTTCTATCCACGGGGAGGACCCATGCGTGCTTTGATAGCGATCCCGGTGTACAACGAGGGGAAGTACGTCTGTCCGGTGCTCACGCGGGTTTTGGAATACGCGAAGGATGTGCTGGTGATTGATGATGGATCGACGGACAAGACCGTTGAGGTCTTGCCGAAGATGCCGGTTGAGGTCATTCGGCACAGCGTGAATCGCGGGTATGGGCGGGCGATGCGGGATGCGTTCGCGTGGGCGGAGATCGCGGGGTATGACTGGGTGATCACGATGGACTGCGATGAGCAACACGAGCCAGCGGCGATCCCGGCGTTTCTCGCGGCGGCGCGGGAGAATCGGGCGGATGTGGTGAGTGGGTCGCGGTATGCGAAGGTGGGGCAGGATGCGGACAATCCGCCACCGGATCGGCGGGCGATCAACGAGACGATCACGGCGGAGATCAACGAGCGGCTCGGGCTGAACCTGACGGACTCGTTCTGCGGCTTCAAGGCGTATCGCGTGGAGGCGCTGCGGCGGCTGAACCTCACGGAGCATGGGTACGCGTTCCCGATGCAGTTCTGGGTGCAGGCGGTGGCGCAGGGGCTGCGGATCCAGGAGATCCCGGTGAAGCTGATCTACAACGACCCGAACCGGACGTTCGGCGGGCCGATGGATGATCCGTCGATCCGCATCAAGCACTACCGGCGGGTGTTGCACTGCGAACTTGAGAAATGGGCGAACAAGCTGCCACCGGTGGCGTTGACGGGGGTCGATGCGGGGTGTGGGAAGAAGTGAGAGAATGTGAGATTTCTGATTTGAGATTTCAGATGTGGATCGTTCGGAATGCGGGGCCTGGAGTGCGGCATGGTGATGACGAACGCGAGCGCGGTGACGGTGACGCCGGCGGGGTCGGCGTGGGCGGGGCTGGTGCGCGGCCGCGCGGCGTTGAGCGATGAGAAGCGGCGGTTTCGGGCGCAGTTGGGACTCAAGAGTGATGGGCCGATGGTGATGGCAGGGCATCAGCCGGTGGTGTGGCACCCGGGTATATTGGCGAAAATGGTGGCGGTTGGGGCAGCGGCGCGGGTGATCGCACACGGACCCCCTCCGTCCTCGCTGCGCTCGGACACCTCCTCCGCTGGAGCGGGGGAGGGGGCTTGGGTGGTGGTGGATCAAGATGAAGTGGATCCATGGGTGGTGCGGCATCCGGTGCGGCGGGGTGATGCGCGATTGGAGACGCGGCTGTGGCGGCTGGATGGGGCGGAACGTGCCGGGGAAGGGCATGTGCCGGGGATGAACATGGCGGCGGTGCGCGGTGTGAAAACACCCCGGCTCGCCGCTGGGGAACGGTTCGGCGCGGCGGGGGTGGAGCAGGGGCTGGCGAAGATTGCCGAGGCGATGGATCGGCACGCGGGCGCGGCATCCGGAGCGATGCAGGTTGGGTTGGCGACGCGCGATCTGGCGAGGGATTGGGCGGGAGATGTGACGGTGTTCGCGGCTTCGGCGATCGCGGGGACGGAGCTGTTCGCGAAGGTCGTGGAGAAGATGCGAAGCGATCCGGCGCGGGTGATCTCGACGTACAACGAGGCGGTGCGGCGGCATGCGGGGGCGCGGATTGCGCCGCTTGGAGAGGGCGAGTTGCCGCTCTGGTATGTGGCGCGGCGGATCGGCGCGCCACGGAAACGGGGCACGGTCGCGATGTTGGGGAGTGTTCCGGTGGGCGAGTTGATGCCGCGGGCGCTCCTGATGACGGGGCTTTTGCGATGGGCGGGGTGTGATATGTTCGTGCATGGCACGGGGGGCGCCGGCGGTGCGGAGTCAGAGGGCGCCGGCGGATACGACGCGATCACGACGGAGTGGTTTCGGGAGTGGCTGGGTGTTGAGATCGCGCCGACGGCGATGGTCACGGCGACGGTGCGCCTGAATATCACGACCGCGGAGCCGATCATCACGCCGGAAGCGATTGCGCGGGCGAGCTGGCTGGCACACGCGGCGCGGCATCGTCCGGAACTGCTTGCGGATGCGGAAGGGGAAGCGGTACGCGGCCCGGCGGTTGCGACGCTGACGCGGCTCAAGCATCGGCGCGATCCGGAATCACGCAAGGTGAAACTGGAGGCGTTTCGGACGCTGCATGGGACGCTGGAAACCGTGCGGGCGCGGCACGTGGCGGACCTGGGGCGGCTGGACGCGGCGGCCGCGAACGCGGCGGCGCGGCGGGAAGAGGCCGAGATCGTCGCGGATCGGACGTGGGCGTTTCCGATGTATGAGCGGGGGCAGATGGAGGATTTGAAGCGAGGCATCGAAGACGGTTTTCGATGACAAGAAGGCATCGAGGCAATAGGCTCGAGGCATCAGGATCCAGTCGGGGAACGTATCGGGAGGCATGGACCTCAAGAACCCGAAACTAATCTGGCTCAAGGGCGTGCTGTTTGGCGTGATGCTGGTCGTGTCGGGCGGGTTGATCGTCGCGCTGACGCGGGACTGGCTGGTGGCGGGGCTGGTGCTGCTGGTGGCGTGGTCGGCGGCGCGGGTGTACTACTTCATGTTCTATGTGATCGAGAAATATGTGGATCCCACGTATCGGTTTGCGGGTATGTGGGATTTCGCGATGTATGCGATCGGGCGGAAGGGCGCGAAGTAGACGCCGCGCGAATCACACGGCGGGTTCGGCGGTGCCGCGTGGAGCTTTGTGCAGAAGCCATTGCAACTCAGCGATGTGTATCACCTTCGAGAGCACCAAGTAGATGATGCCGCCGATGCCGGAACTGGCCAGCAGGCGGGCGAGTTGCCAGGACCATTCGCTTGCGAGCGGAGCGAGGGCCTTAGGAAGCTTGGCCGCGGCGAGGGGCGTGGTGGTCGGGGCGATGCGGAGCACGAGCCAGACGGCGGCGGTCATGATGACGGTCGCGAGGATGATGCGGAGAATGCCGATGCGCGCGTGGCCGTCGATGATGGCATGGTGCGTGCCGGTGGCTCGCAGCATGCGGATGCAGAGGATCGAGAGGACGATGGTTTGCAGGATCGCGCTGATGGCGGTGGCCCAGGCGAGACCGGACTCCTTGACGCCGGGAATCCAGATGAGCGTGCAGTTGAGCACGACGTTCACGATGATCATCGCGATCGCGACCTTCATCGGGGTCTTGGTATCGCCTTGCGCGTAGAAGGCGCGAGTGAGGACCTGATTGAGCGAGTACGCCCAGATGGCGACGGAGAAGCCGGCGAGCACGTTGGCCGCGCGGCCAATCGCATCGGCATCCCAGCCGGTTTTGCCGTGGCCGTAGAGGACCGCGATGGCATCGTTGCGGACGAGGATGAGGCCGAACGTGGCGGGGAGGCCGATGTAGAGAGAGAGACGCAGGCCGCGGCGGAGGGTATCGAGGAAGTGCTCGGGCTCCTTCGCGTGGCGGGAGAGCAGCGGGAAGATGGCGGAGGCGATGGAGATGCCGAAAACGCCGAGAGGGAACTGGTACAGCCGCGCGGTGAGGGAAAGGATGACGTTGGAGGTGTCATCGAGCGGATACTGGCGGCCGAAGAGCGTCGGGCCGATCCAGATCGGCCACATGGCGATGAGCGTGTCGAGGAAGGTGTTGAGTTGCAGCGTGCCGAGGCCAATGGCGACGGGAATGAACTTCTTGAACATCACGATGGCGCGGGGCGTGATGCTCTGCCAGGAGCGCGTCCAGCTTACGTGCGGGCGGAGGAGATGGAAGAACCAGAACATCTGCGTCACGCCGCTGAGGACGGTGGCGATGCCGAGGATGTAGGCGGTGTCCTCGCCGCCGAACTGGTGCGTGAACAGGAAGTAGAGGCCGGTGCCGACGATAAAGGCGTTGAGAATGACGGGACCGCTGGCGGCGGGGCCGTACCGGCCTTTGATTTGCAGAATGCCCGCCTGAATCGCGACGCAGCAGATCAGGGGCATGAAGGGCAGCATGACCATAATGAGCTTGAGCGAGAGCTCGAGCTTGGGAGTACACGGCGCGAGAATCAGAACGGCGAGAAGGGCGAGCTCGATGACGACGGTGAGCGCGGTGGTCATCAGGCCGAGCGCAGCGATGGTGAGCGAGGCGAGCTTGTCCGCATCGGCTTTGGATGTCTGAGAGACTTCCGTGTATGCGGGAATGAACGCGGCGGAGAGTGCGCCCTCGCCGAAGAGGCGGCGGAACATATTGGGGATCGCAAAGGCCGCGGAGAACGCGGAGCCGATCATCGTCGCGCCGAAGATGCGACCGACGACGACATCGCGAACGAGGCCGCCGACGCGCGAGCCGAGGGTCATGAGAGAGGTGGCGCGGACGGCGCGGGAGAGGGTCGAGTGGCGCTGGGCGTGGCTGTCTGGCATTCGAGGGGGTCAGGGCGTGGGATATCCGCGGGATTCGCGGCGAAGCACCATTCATCTCGGGCGTGTGGGGAAGATCATCGGATAAAGATGAGCCAGTTGAGCACGAGAATCGGGCCGAGAAAGGCCGCGGCGTAGAGGAGGTAGGCGAAGAAGGAGGGCATCTTGGTACCCATGAGCTTCTGGCCCGGAGCGGCATCGGGATTCTGCGCCTGGGCGTGGGCGGCATCGACAATCGACTTGACCATGAAGTTGGGTCCGTTACCGATGTAGGTGAGGGCACCGAAGAAGACCGCGCCGAGGGAGATGGCCTCAAGGAGCACCTGGCCCTGGAAGTGGATAGGGGCGCCGGCGAGCGGACCGGCGGCGTGGGTGAGGTCGTAGGTGGAATCAATGAACTGGTGGATGCCGTCGGGAGTCATCGGAACATGGAGCGTGCCGAGGGCGACTTGCAGGAAAGAGACGTAGGTCGGGGCGTTGTCCAGGACGGCGGAGAGCGCGCCGGTGAGGAAGTAGTACTGGGTCGGGGTTTCGAGGCCGAGCGATGAGGCGCTCGCACTCAGGATGCTCAGGGCGGGAGCCATGGTGAGGAAGATGCCGACGAAGAGGAAGCCGACTTCCTTCACCGGTTCGAAGGTGAACTGATTGGAGTGACGGATCGAGGGGCGACCGACCATGTACGCGGCGGCGGCCATGATGATCTGGAAGGTCGCGCCGACGGGGATGCCATGCAGGAACGCGAGCGAGCTGCCCCCCCACTGCTTGATGAGCGGATCGATGAAGACGCCGGCGACGAGCAGGATGAGGAAGAGAATCGCGGGCCAGCCGGTGATGAGGGGCGTGCGATCCTGCGGGTCGAAGACTTGGTTGGGGTTGTGCGTGGAGTACGGACTGTCGGCGGAGATTCCCGCGGCGCGATCAAACCTGAAGTCGATCGCGAAGAAGATTGCCAGCAGCAGCCCATTGACGAGCAGCCACATGGGCCACATGTTCGTGAGCGTCCAGAAGAAGGGCACGCCCTTGAGAAAGCCCAGATACAGCGGCGGATCGCCAATGGGCGTGAGCGAGCCGGCGCAGTTGGAGACGGTGAGGATGAAGAAGACGATGTGAATCGGACGAAGACGCCCCTTGTTCATGCGCATGAACGGGCGGATGAGCAGCACGCTCGCGCCGGTGGTGCCGACGAGGTTGGCGAGAATGCAGCCCGCGCCGAGCAATAAGGTGTTGCGCAGGGGCGAGGCCTTGTCGCGAATGTCGATCAGGATGCCCCCAGACGCGACATACAAACCGCCGACGAGGGCGATGAACGAGTAATACTCGATGCCCGCGTGCAGCATGTCGTGGCGGCCCGAAGCACCGAGCGCAGCGATGGAGTATGCGAGCACGAGCGAGCCGAGGAAAAAAGCGAAATCGGGAAAGTGGTGGTGCCAGAAGGATGCGCTGATGAAGGGCATGAGGGCGATGGAGCCGAGCAGAACGACGAATGGAATCACGAGCCAGAGCGGAGGCGAGGCGTGCGTGGGCGCGGAGGCGGAAGTCGCGGCATGAGGCGGTGGAGAAGCAGGGGCCGCTGAGTTGCCGTCAGTTGAGACTGGTTTTGTGGTTCCATCGGAAAGACGCTCGACTGTGGTGCCGTCGGAACTGGTCTGAAGAACGTGCGGCGCATCCGCGGGCGCGCGCGCGGCGGTCGATTGCGAGGATGCGGGAATGAACGACGCGAGGAGCAGGCCGAGGAGCGCCCCGGCGATCGCGCTCAGGAGCCAGCACTTGGGACCGTGGAAAGACCTGCGAGATGGGGAATGAGCGTCGGCCATTTCGCGGGAGCGTATCGCAAGTCGCGCGAAAAGACCCGGACGCGGTTCACGGATGAGTCGAGCGGCGGCGGGAGAGCCACGTGATCAGGAGTGCGAGCGACGCGGCGAGCAGCATTCCGCCGCAGTTGGCGAAGAAATCGTCCCAGGCGCAGTGGCGGCGGACGAAGGGAATGGCTTGCAGGCCTTCATCGAATCCGGCATAGAGAATCGCGGCGGGAATCGCAAGGGCGATCGAACGGAACCGGAGCGGCGGGCCGACCCATCCGGCGAGCCAGAACGCAATGTACCAACCGCCGAAGCAGCCGAAGTGGATGATGAGGTCGGGACGCTCGACCATCGGTACGTTGAGTTCAAGGGCGGGCCAGTGCGTGGCGGTGAAGAGGAGGATCGCGTAGACCCAGAAGCCGATGCGCAGGATGCGCTGGTGGCGGAGGAGGAGGAGATCCAGTTGGGATTGGCCGCGCTGGGCGGGCGTGGCGGGAACGCTCACGCGCCGGTCTCGGCGGCGGACTTGGCGGAGCGGGAGGGACGGCGCGTGGTGACGGCCGGCGCGGGTTTGGGCTCCGTGGCGATCGGGGCGGGAGCCGCGACGGGCGCAACCTGCGGCGCGGGAGCGGGTGCGGGTGCGGGCGTGCCGGGCGCAGGCTTCCACTCCGCATCGATCGCGGCGGCGAGGGCCTTGTAATCCAGCGCGCCGGGGCAGAACGGCGCGTACTGGAAAATCGTCTGACCGAACGAGGGGCACTCGGCGAGCTTGATATTGCGGCGGACCGGCGGCTGGTAGACCTTTGCGCCCTTCCAGGGCAGATCCGCGCCGGAGGCGTTGCCTTGCTCGAAGAACGAGACCATGTCCTGCACCACTTCCTTCACATGGCTGGAGGCAGGATCGTGCATGCAGAGGGCGACACCCGCGACACGCAGATGCGGGTTCACGGTGCGGCCGACGAGTTGGACGGTTTCGAGCAACTTGGAAACGCCCTGCAGCGCAAGGAAGTGGGCCTGCATGGGAATGAGCACTTCGCGGGCGGCGGCGAGGCCGTTGAGCGTGAGCACGCCGAGCGAAGGCGGGCAGTCGATCAGCACATAATCAAACTTGCCGGCGAGCTTGTCCAGCACCGTGCGGAGACGAGTTGTCCGCTGCGCGGGCTCGATGTCGGAGAGTTCTGTTTCCAAGCCAGCCAGATCGGTCTCGGCGGAGAGCACGGAGAGGTTGGGGTTGATGACGCGGATCGCGGGGGTGGCGTCCAGCGAGGGATCGGCGAGGAGGTCGTAGATTGAGCGGGCGCGGGTTTCGGAACGCTCCGCGAAGGTGTCGGGATCGACGCCGAGGTGGAGAGAGGCGTGGGACTGCGGGTCCAGATCAACCACGAGCACGCGCTTGCCGAGTTCGGCGATGCCCGCGGCGAGATTCACCGTGGTGGTCGTCTTGCCGACGCCGCCCTTCTGGTTCATGAGGGCGATGACGCGCATGGAGGATGAGGCGGAGGCGGGCATTGGCGGGAGTATAAGGCCACTGCTGCCCGGGTTCGATGGAGGGATTCCGGCAAACAATCAGGCCTGGTGCGGGAGATTCCCGGCATCGGCGGCCTTGGCGGCCGCGGGGGGGTCACCGGCGTTGCGCCGGGCTTCGGCCTCAAGCATCTGCCGCTCGATGAGTTCCTTGCGGCCGATCTTCAGGGCAATGACGCCGATGAACGCCGCGAAGACGCAGACGAGGGCGTAGACCACCCGCTGGCGGCCCTCGGAGAGGAGAACGCCCAGAGAGGCAAAGCCGATGCCAATGCCGTAGAGCACGAAGACCGCGCCCTTCACGCCGAGGGCGCGCTTGAGCATGGGGTGGAGATGGTGATCGTCGGCGTCGGAGATCTTCCTTCCGGACATCTTGCGGCGGACGATCGCGAGCGTGGTGTCGATGATCGGAATCGCGTAAATAATGAGCCCGGCCATGACCAGGTGCGTCTTGCCGGTGTCGCCGAGCATGAGCACGAGGACAATGGTGCAGTAGCCGAGCATGAGGGAGCCGGCATCGCCCAAAAATATAGTCGCAGGGTTGAAGTTGTGCGGCAGGAAGCCGAGACACGCGCCAAGCACGGCGAGACCGAGGACGATGCGGGGAGCGTCGCGGGGGCCATCGTCGATGACGGCAAGGCCGAGGGCGATGATGAGCAAGCCCGCGTTGGCGATGGTCGTCACGCCGGTGAGCAAGCCGTCGAGCCCGTCGATGAGGTTTGAGGCGTTGCACGCTCCGAGGACGAAGACGGCGATGACCGCCGTGCCGATCCAGTAGATGATGTCGACATTGATATTGGCATAGCCCAAGACGGTCGTTGGCAACGGGATGTGGAAGGCGATGGTCTCGACGGTTCCGCCGCCCGCGAGATTCTGCATCACGGTGTGGATGCCGAGTGCCTTGGCGATGGGAATGAGCACGCCAGCGGCGACCTTCACGCCGACATCCTCGGTGGCGAGGGCTCCGGCGGCGATGAGCATCCAGGCGATTTTCAGCCGCGGATACGTGCCGACGACATCGTCCCACAGCCCAGCGAGCATGATAACGGTCATGCCGATGAGCACAGAGAGGGGAACGCCGCCGGGAAGCCCGGAATGGTCGGACTTGGTGGACTCGTGGAAAGAAATGAGATTGTGGAGCGGAGCCGTGTAGGCGAAGAGAATGCCGGCGAGGATGCCGACATAAACGGCAACGCCACCAAGATAGGCGATGGGAACGCGGTGGACCTTGCGGGCCTCGCTGGGGCGATCGACAATGCCCTGGGAGATGGCCAGACGCCGCATGAGCGGGGTGATGAGCAGGGCGACGAGGAAGGAGACGACGAAGATTCCCATGTAGCCGTGGAAGATGTCCAGGCGGGTGACGGGGGCGGGCAGTTGCTTGGCCAGTTCCTGGATACGGTCGTTGATCTGCGCCGATTGGTGAGCGAGATCGGAGATCTGGGTGGAGAGTTCCTGCGGAGAGGCGGCGGCTTGCGTCGCGCCGAGGGACTGCGGGGCGATTGCGGCGGATATGGGCAGGGTGGGATCGCTCATCGAGCCACCCCCCCACTGTCATTGCTCAGGCCGCTGGCGACGGGAGCCACGCGGACGACGGGTGTCGCGGACATATCCGCCGCGATATCGCGGATGGTCTGTTCGAGGGTGATGGTCGGCGCGAAGCCGATAGCGGCGCGGATGCGGGAGAGATCGGGCACGCGACGGCGGAGATCCTCAAACCCCGCGGAATACGCGGCGTCATACGGAATGAACTTCTTGCCCGACCGCGAGCCGAGCGTGGAGATCACCAGATCGGCGAGCCCCTCGATTGAAAAGGAGCGATCCGAGCCGAGGTTCATGACGCGGCCGTGGCAGCGGGGCTGGGCAATGAGCTTCGGGAGCGTGCTCGCGACATCGCGGACATCCACGAAGCAGCGCGTCTGCTGGCCGTCGCCGTAGATGTTCAGATCCTCGCCCTTGAGCGCGGAAGCGACGAAGCTGGGGAGCACCATGCCGTAAGACCCGACCTGGCGCGGGCCAGTGGTGTTGAAGAAGCGGACGACGACGGCGGGGAGTGAGAGGCGTTTGAAGGCGTCGAGGGCGAGGTACTCGTCGATGGCCTTGGTCATGCCGTAGGACCAGCTCGTGCGGCTGGTGGGACCGTAGACGACATCGTCTTCTTCGGAGAATGGTGTCTTGTCGGCCTTGCCGTACACCTCGGAGGACGAGGCGATGAGCGTTGGCGCGGGACCTTGGCCGGTGCCGTGGGACATCGCGAACTCGATAAGCCGAGAGGTGAGTTCGATGTTGGTGTGGATGCAGCGGGCCGGGTTTTCAACGATGAGTTTGACGCCGACTGCGGCGGCGAGGTGGTAAATCTCGTCGAATCGCTCGCCGGGTCCGAGGGCGGCCAACGCGCTGGCGAGATCGGCCTCGAAGAAGCGAAGACGCTCGTGGGTCGCCGGAAGGTTGGAGCGGCGGCCGGTGGAGAGGTCGTCGATGACGGTGACATGGTCGCCACGGGAAAGCAGATTGGCGACCAGATGAGACCCAATGAAACCGCTCCCTCCGGTGACGAGCGAGCGTCGGGGCGAGGATGGACTCTGCGAGCGCGAAGAAGCGGCGGGCCC
>JBGANP010000142.1:0-7018 GCA_044222255.1 Phycisphaerales bacterium | reverse complement strand
GGCTAAATCGCCAAACCGCTCGGATTCTGCGGGATTTCCGGCCACCCCGCCGCGACAGGTAAAACGGGCCGCCTGTAAACCAAACGACCCCGCCGTGAGGCGGGGTCGGAAGGAAACTCCCCGACTAGGACTCGAACCTAGAACCTAGCGGTTAACAGCCGCTCGCTCTACCATTGAGCTATCGGGGAAACGGGTTGTCGCGTGGTCCGGAACGCCCTTTCGGACGCCCGTTTTCACGCGGAGCCAAGCGTAGGCCCATCCGTGTATCGGTCAAACTGGGGGCTTGGCTCAGCCCACTTGCCTGCTATCATCTCAACCTGTTTTTTCTGACCCGACACCCCACGCCGACCGACAAACGAGATCCTGCCATGAAGAAGGACATCCACCCCAAGTACTACCCCACCAAGGTTTTCCACAACGGGGAACTGGTCTTCACCACCGGCGGCACAACGCCTGAGCTGCACGTGGAAGTCTGGTCGGGCTCTCACCCGTTCTTCACCGGCAAGCAGCAGTTCATTGACTCTGCCGGCCGCGTTGAGAAGTTCCAGAAGAAGTTCGGCGGCAACTACTTCGCAGGCAAGAAGGCCGGCGCGGCCCCCGAAGCTCCCGCCGCCAACTAAGCCACAAGCCCAATCCAAACGTTTACCGGACCGGTGGGATTCATCCCGCCGGTCTGTTGTTTCGATGAACAACTGCGCGCGGAACCTAGCATTCATCCAATGATCCGGATGAACGGATGATTGCCTAGTATTGCTGGCACTCGTTCAAACCCGCGACCGCGCGGACAGATCCTGCCCCTCTTACCCACCTTCACACCGACCCTCCTGAATCGGAGCCCACCGTGCCCAGCAGATTCGCCCAGGAACTCGCCCGCCGCGTCCTTGTGTTCGATGGGGCCATGGGTACCAGCATCTACAAGCACGATCTCAGCGTCGAGAAGGACTACTGCGGCTGCGAGAACTGCACGGACATCCTCGTCAAGAGCAGGCCCGATGTCATTCAGAGCATCCACGAGAGCTTTCTAGCGGTCGGGGCGGATTGCGTCGAGACCGACAGCTTTGGAGCCAACAAACTTGTGCTGGCGGAGTTTGATCTGACGGCGCAGACGTTTGAACTCGCGAAGGCCGCGGCGGATGTGGCACGGGCGGCGTGCAAGAAGCACTCGACCTCGGACAAGCCGCGATTCGTGGTTGGTTCGATGGGCCCGGGCACCAAGCTCATCACGCTTGGGAACACCGACTGGGCAACCATGTTCGACAGCTACCGCGAGCAGGTGCGCGGGCTGCTTGCAGGCGAACCCGCGCCGTGGGGCAAGGCGGGCGTGGATGCGCTCATCATCGAGACCTGCCAAGACATTCTGCAGGTCAAGTGCGCGATCAACGCCTGCCTTGAAGCGCTGAAAGAACGCGGCCTGAGCACCGACGATGTGCCGATCATGGCCTCCGTCACGATCGAGACGACCGGCACCATGCTTGTCGGCACCAGCATCGAAGCCGCGGCGACCGCGCTCGCGGGATATCCGATTCTCTCACTCGGTCTCAACTGCGCCACCGGCCCGACAGAGATGGCCGAGCATATCCACTGGCTGGGCAAGCATTGGCGCGGCAACGGGCGTCTGGTCTCGGTCATGCCCAACGCTGGTCTGCCGGTGCTGGTGGAGGGCCGCACCGAGTATCCGCTCCAGCCCCAGCCCTTTGCCGATGCGCTCCAGAAGTACATCGAGCAGGATGGCGTGGGCATCGTCGGTGGGTGCTGCGGCACGACGCCGGAGCACATCGCGGCGGTTGTACGTGCCGTGGATTCGAACGCGAAAACACGAGCGAACAAGACCGTTTCGGCTCCGAAGTTTGAGGGCATGGAGCCCGCGGTCACCAGTCTCTACTCGCCCGTTCCATACAAGCAGGACAACTCCTTCCTGATCGTCGGCGAGCGGATGAACGCATCCGGCAGTAAGAAGTTCAAGCAGCTCCTCGAAGCGGAAGATTGGGACGGAATCATCTCGCTGGCCCGCGAGCAGGTACGCCACGATGGTGCGCATGTGCTGGATCTGAACGTGGACTACGCCGGCCGCGACAACGCCCGCGATATGTCCGAGATCGTTATGCGCGTCGTCCGCCAGGTGGATGCGCCGCTCATGCTCGACTCCACCCAGCTCAAGACCATCGAGCACGGCCTCCGCCACTCAGGCGGCAAGTGCATCATCAACTCCGCCAACTTCGAGGATGGCGAGCACAAGTTTGATGAGGTCTTTCGCCAGGCCAAGACCTTCGGCGCGGCCGTCGTCGTCGGCTCCATTGATGAAGACAAAG
Organism: Phycisphaerales bacterium; assembly: GCA_044222255.1. Lineage (GTDB taxonomy): Bacteria > Planctomycetota > Phycisphaerae > Phycisphaerales > UBA1924 > UBA4658. The sequence goes on along the minus strand of JBGANP010000142.1, from coordinate 4,709 downwards.
AAGCATCCATGGCCCGCACCGCCGATCGCAAGCTTGCGATCGCACAGCGTGCGTATAAGCGGGCCGTCGAGGTCCACGGCATGGACCCCTCTGATCTGATGTTTGACCCGCTCGTGCTCCCGATCTCCACCGGCATGGAGAGCGACCGCCGCTCCGCGCTGGAGACCATTGAGGGTGTGCGCCGCATCACCAAGGCGATGCCAGAGTGCCAGACGACCGTCGGCCTGAGCAACGTGAGCTTCGGCCTCAAGCCCGCGGCCCGAGTGGTGCTGAACAGCGTCTTCCTGCACGAGCTGCGCGAGGCGGGACTGACCAGCGCGATCGTGCATATGAGCAAGATCCTGCCGCAGAACAAGATTCCGGCGGAGCAGTGGCAGGCGGGGCTCGATCTCGTGTACGACCGGCGCAGCGTGGCAATGGGTGGCACCGGTCTTCCCACCCGCGCGGAGCGTCCGGAGAACTTCGACCCCCTTTCCTACTTCGTCGAGCTCTTCAAGGACGCCGAAGGCCCCACGTCCGCAAAGAAAGAGAAGAAGGCCCAGACGATCGAAGAGCGTCTGCGCTCGCACATCATCGATGGCGAGAAGCAGGGCATCATCGAAACCCTCGAAGAGGCTCGCCAGAAGTACACGCCGCTGATCATCATCAACGACCACCTGCTGGACGGCATGAAGACAGTCGGCGAACTCTTCGGCTCCGGTCAGATGCAGCTCCCCTTCGTGCTCCAAAGCGCGGAAGTCATGAAGATGGCCGTCGCTCACCTCGAGACGTACATGGAGAAAGTCGATGGGCAGAGCAAGGGCAAGATCGTGCTCGCCACCGTAAAGGGCGACGTCCACGACATCGGCAAGAACCTCGTTGACATCATCCTCAGCAACAACGGCTACACCGTCTACAACATCGGAATCAAGCAGACCATCGCGGCCATCGTTGAGAAGTGGAAGGAGACCAAAGCCGACGCCATCGGCATGTCCGGCCTCCTCGTCAAGAGCGTGAATGTGATGGAAGAGAACCTCAACGAGCTGAACACGCTGGGCGTCAACGTCCCTGTGCTCCTAGGCGGAGCAGCCCTCACCCGCCACTACTGCGAGGGCACGCTCCGCAATGTCTACGAGGGCTCTGTTTTCTACGGCAAGGACGCTTTCGAAGGACTCGCCACGATGGACCGCATCGTCGCCGACGAAACCGAAGTGCTCGAAAGCGAGATCGAGAACCGCATCGGCAAACGCACCAAGGCAGAGGAAGTCATCGCCAAGTCCCGCGCCGAGCAGGGTCGCAAGCAGGATGCGTTCGAAGCGTCCAAACGAGACGCCAGCGGCGACGTCGCCGTCCTCGACGCCCCGGTCCGCTCGGATGTGCCCGTGCTTCCCGCCGATCGGGTTCCCACGCCGCCGTTCTGGGGCTCGCGCGTCGTCACGGACATCGACCTCGCGCAGGTCTACAACTTCATCAACCCGATCGCCCTCTTCCGCGGCCAGTGGCAGGTCAAGAAGGGCGCGCTCAGCGACGCCGACTACGAAGCGCTCCTTGAAGACAAGATTCAGCCGATCTTCGAGAAACTCAAAGCCAAGTGCCGCGAGGAGCGAATTCTCCAGCCCGCCGTCGTCTACGGCTATTTCCCCTGCAACGCTGATGGCGACGATCTCGTCGTCTACGACGCCGAAACCCAATCCCGCGAGATCGAGCGATTCCGCTTCCCGCGTCAGTCCGACAAGCGTCGCCTCTGCATCACCGACTTCTTCCTCCCCGTGGAGAGCGGCCGCCGCGATGTCCTCGCCCTGCACTGCGTCACCATGGGCTCAAAGGCCAGCGAGGAAGCCCAGAAGCTCTTCAAGGCCAACGACTACACCAACTATCTTTATCTCCATGGCCTCGGCGTCGAGACCGCCGAAGCCCTCGCCGAGTTCTGGCACAAGCGGATTCGTCAGGAACTGGGGATTGCCGGCGATGATTCGCCGCGTGTCAAGGAGCTCTTTACCCAGCACTACCGCGGCAGCCGCTACAGCTTCGGCTACCCCGCCTGCCCGGACATGAGCGATCAGGACAAGCTCTGGAAACTCATCGACCCGACCCGCATCGGCTGCGTGCTGACGGAGAACTGGCAGATCGATCCGGAGCAGAGCACGAGCGCGATTGTTGTGCACCATCCGGAGGCGAAGTATTTCAACGTGTAGCGGGGCGGACTTCCATCCACTCGCTGTCAATACCGCTTCAGCCGTTCCAGCATCTTCTCCTCATCCGCCCGCACATACAGCCGGTTCACCGCCAGCCATCCCGCAAAGATGTACGACTTGGTCGCCATGTAGTTGCCCAGCGCGGGGTTCTTGCCCATCTGGTTGTCCTCGAGAATCAGCACCCGCGGCTTGTACTTGTCGAGATTGAACCCATCGAGCACATCAAGTTCCGCGCCCTCGACATCGATCACCGCCGCATCGATCGGGCCGGTGTGATCCTTCAGCAACTCATCCATCGAAGTCAGCTTCGCCTCGATCGTGCTCATCCGAAACTTGCCCTCGACCGACTTCGCGTGGTCGCTCTTGGCCTCCGCGTACGAAAGCATGCCGCCGTACTGGTCCTGCACATTCACGAACTTGGTCGTTCCGCTCGCGCCCCGCCGCCCGAGCGCGGCGTTCACCACGCGACTGTGCGGCCGCCACTCCTTGCACTTTTCAAACGGCACGGGCAACGCCTCGATCAACAGCCCGTTCCACCCCATCATTTCCAGCCCGTACGTCACCGAATAGTGGTACCCGTCGAAGGCCCCCACTTCGATGAAGAACCCTTCTGTCTGCCACCCAAGCACATCCCAGATCCACAGATCCTCGCCGAACTGGGCGCGGAACTCAATCCGCCCACGCGGCTTTCGTCCCTGCTCGGAGATTTCCTGCCGCGCCTCAAGCGCGGCGATGCGCTGCCGGTTGATCACCAGTTCCTGCGACTGCCCCTGAATGGCGCGGCTGATCGCCTCGATCATCTGCGGCGATACGACTTGCGGTTGGTTCATCGACATGGTGGCAGAGCATACCCGCGACTGCGAGCCGCGGGATGCTCCATGAATCGGGAACCGCGATGATTCGGCAACCGCTTACTTCTGGCCCTTGGGCTTGAACGCCTGGCTCAGCATCTCCTGATTGAACCCGCTGGGAACGCTCCCGGTCGCCGCAAACTGATACGTCGCGGCCAGCAGAATCCCCTTCAGAGTCGTCGCGATCAGCGAAATCGCCACGATGTAGATCAGGAATAGCCCGCCCATAATGGCGATCGGCCACGGGCTCTGCATCACGATCGAGAGCACGCCGCCGCCGATCAGGAACAGGATGCCCACAAACACGAGCGCGGTCGTCACAGCGCCGATGCCGAGGTTCGTGATGAGCGACTCGCCCCACGTCTTCTTGAGAATCTCAACGGATCGCTTGATCGCGGAGAACGGCCCGACCTTTTCCACCACAAGCACTGGCACGACAAAGAACGTCGCGATGGTCCAGACCATGCCGATCAGGTTCAGAATCATCTTGCCGATAAAGCCAAGCCGCTCCTGAAGCATTTGCAGGAGAACCCCCACCGTCGCCGCCACCACCGACCACGCCAGAATCTGCGGCAGGCGCGACATCGCCACGCCCAGCCCGTCCTTTAGCGTCGCCGATTCCCCGTTGAACTTCCGGATCGCACACGCGATCAACGCCGAGTTGAAGAAGGTGATCACGAAGAAGTTGACGAAGTAATAGGCAAAGAGCACCACCGGGTACCACGGCTGCATGGGCATTGACCCACCGCCGCCGCGGCTCTCTTTCGCCTGCGTCATCACCGCGTGCCAGTCCACCGCGAAGATCATCGGGATCGCGAATGAGGCAAGCACCAGGATGCAGGAGATGCTGCTCAAAATCGGCAGCACAAGCAGTTGCTTGTCGGACATCAAAACCCGGCCGGACTGCTTGAACAGGTCCCACGATCGCGCAAACTTGCCCATGAACATGCCTCCAGTGCGTCCGTCCAGCGTACCGAACCGCCCCCCACCGCACAATCCCTCGACCATTCCTTGTTCGGGACTCGATCTTTCGGGTTTCGCAGCCCTTTCCACCCCCCTACCGCCTACCTACACTTGGCCCCAATCCACGCCCTTTCCGGAGCCCAGACCGTGGCAACCTCCTTCCGCTGCCGCCTCATTACCCCCGAAGCCCAGGTGCTCGACGAGCAGGCGGTTTCCGCCGTCATCCCCGCATGGGATGGCCAGCTCGGCGTCCTCCCCCACCGCGCCGCCATGGTGACTGAGCTTGGCACAGGCGAACTCAAGATCGAGTTCGCCGACAAGGGCTCGGCCCGCGGCGGCCAACGCTCCTTCTTCGTGGCCGACGGCTTCGCCCAGATGCTCAACAACTCCCTGACCATCCTCGCCGCCAACGCCGTTGGTGCCGAGAAGCTCAGCGAATCAGATGCTCAGGCCGAGCTGAACTCGCTCAATGCCCGCCGCACGGAGAACCTCTCCGCCGCCGATCTGGATCAACTCTCTAAGGACAAGAAGCGGGCCGAGGCGAAGCTCCACGCGGCTCGCACGTTCAAGGCCCAGGGCGGCTTCTAAGCCAGACTCAGTTCGCCAATCTCGCCCTCGCCCCCCAGGACCGCCCCATTTCGGGCGGTCTTTCTTTTTTGCCACCCAAACCGCACAACCGCGCTTAAGCGACCATCCCGCCGCGCCGATCCACGACAGCCCC
>JBGANP010000141.1:0-7135 GCA_044222255.1 Phycisphaerales bacterium | reverse complement strand
GGTGGCGAAGAAATAGATCTTGCCCAAGTCGCCCCACATGACGCCGAGATTGTCGTCGCTGCCGACTTGCAGCAGAAGCTGCCAACGTGTTGCGCCGCCTGCAAGGGCATTGGCGCGGGGCGACTCCGTCGAGTCGTCCATGCCGCCGCAGTCGATGCCGTGGAACGCGAGTTGGCATTCCCTTTCCATATCGGATTGCACGGCGAGGGGCCAACCGAAGAGTTGATGGTTGGGCGCGTCATCGTTCACTCCTGAGAACTCCTCGTAGAGTTCGTGGTAGGCGAGAATGAGCTTTTGATTGGTCAGAACGGGTGCCATCACGGCATTCTCAACAGGGGGAATCGTGGTCACGATGGAAGTGCGTACGGCGCACTCGGGCAATGCGCCACCCTCATCGGGGCCAGCGTTTGAGTTGCCGGGCATGCGCATGGGTCGGAGTTGAGCGGCCGGGGCGGAAACGTGGATGATGGTTGAGCCACGACGATCCTTGGGGTCAAAGCCCCACGGTTGTTTGTGGGCATCGTAGAAGAAGAGCAGTTGGCCTGAGTCCGGCCACACCGAGAGCTTCTTGAACTCGGCCACGTTCACCTGGGCGATGAATGTGAGCGGGCGCGACCCGCGCATCGGCCAGCGGAAAGTCTTTGGAACGTCGGGAGCGCCACCGAACTTCGTAACTCCGCGATTGAGCTTCTGGCGAGCGGCAAGCGGCTTGGTGTGCAGACGCACGGCCTGGCCCGTGAGGGCGTGGATGATCTCGCGGTACTTGGCGAGGCCGTGTTTGCGGATGAGTCGGGGGCGGTGCGCGGGATCCGCCGGAAGATGGCGCGGGCGGGGTTCACGGATCGGGAGATGCCTGAGGTTCGCGCGGCGTTCCTCGGGTGTCTGCGCGAGCAGGCGGGGGTTGATTGGGATGCGCAGATCGAGAACGACTGGAGCGAGGTGATGGATCGGTGCTTCGGAAAGATGAGCGCGGGGCAAAGCGCGATGCGCATGGCGGCGTGATGCTCGGCTGATTCGGATGTCAAAGAGGATTACTTGGCCTGCTTGCCGAGGACTTTGGCGATGTCGAAGTCGATGAAGTCGGCGTGGTGGAAGATCCAGGACTCGATGGTGCGTTCGACTTTGTCGCCTTCGTGGGAGTGGGTGGCGACGATGTGCATGATCTCCGGGGGGATGTTGTGCTTGAAGCAGAGGGCGACGCCGCTGAAGGGGTGGCGGAGCATGTCGCCGTAGTGGCCCTTGATGACCGAGCCGGCGGGGGACTTGTCGAACTCGAGCATTTTGCCGACGTCGGCGAGGAGAGAGCCGGCGATGAGGTAGTCGAGGTTGATGGGGATGCGGGCGCCGAAGACCTCGTTGAGAACTTTGCTGATGGCGATGCACTGCTTGCAGCAGGAGTTGAGGTGTTCGACGAAGCGCATGTCGATCTTGCCGGCGAGGAGCGTGAAGGGGATGGCGCGGATCTCGTCGAAGGTCCAACCTTTGCCGCCGCAGCCGGCGGTGAGGGCTTCGTTCCAGACGGCGGCGACCTTGTCGCGCAGGGCGGCGTCCCGGATGTCCATCAGGTTGGGGAAGAGGGTGGCGATGTCGGTGGTGGAGTGGTGGGTGGGCATGGGTGGAGAATAACAGAAGTGGGATGGGCGCAGAGATGGCGCGGGGGATTGGGGATGGGCTTGCGCGTCGGGTTGATTGGGGGTTACTTCGGCCGCGGCGATGCTGTCGGAAGCGGTGGCAGGAGGGAGTAGGGCGGGGGTTGTGCGCGCGGGGGCGCGGGGAGTTGAGCGCCTGTCGGACTTGATGTGGACTGGACATCGGCGAGCCGCTGCGGGTCTGAGGGTGGGGTGGCCCCGGCGTGACCGCCGGGGTACTGCGTGGGCGCGGATGGGGAAGGGGTATCGGTTGTCGGTTGCGGGAAGCGGGTGGCTCGCAAAGCGTGGAGGCTGGGGGCGGAAGTTGAACGCGCGGCGTCAACGGTTGCTTCTCTATCGTCGGGTGCGGGGTGCTGGGCTGTTTCGCGGATAGCGGGGGAGGAGGGGGTGGCTGTGGGATCTGGGGTGCACGTGCCCCCTCCGTCCTTGCTCGCTGTGGCTCGCTCGGACACCTCCCCCGCCAGGGCGGGGGAGGATGATGGACGCGAGCGCGAGGGGCGGGGCATTTCGGGGGAGTACGCGCGGTTGAGGTTGAGGAGGAGTTTTCCGGCTTCGAGGGCGGTTTCGCGGTTGCGGCAGGAGAGGGTGCGGGACTGGTAGCTGGACATGGAGTTGTTGTAGCCGGACTCGTGCTCGTTGTATTCCTGGATGATGCGACGACAGGAGGAGAGGGCGGCGGCGGCGAAGTTGGCGCAGACGACGCGGATGCGGAGGGCGAACGCGGCTTCGAGTGAGCCCAGACGATGCGCGATGTCGGGGCGGGACATCCAGAGGGTGAGGGACTCGACGGTGGTGCCTGCGCTGAAGGCGATGGAGCCGAGGGAGGTGTCATCGCGCGTGAGATCGCTGAGGATCATCGAGGTGATGCGCTCGGGCGGATCGAAGTCGGTGGCGGGGATGGCGTTGGGCGGGCCCTTCTCGCAGCGAGTGCGCTCGCGCGGCTCGACGAGTTGGGAGAAGCCGGGCTGGGGGGAGTAGGAGTAGGTGTGGCCGCGACGGGATTCGGAGGCGGGAGGTGAGTCGGAGCCGGGTGGGGCGAAGATGGATGGGCGGGAGGACGTGGTGGAGGAGCGGGATGCGGCGGATGAGATGGTTTCGGTGGACATGGGACCCCCTGTGGAAGCGGCCGGGAATGATCACGGCGGCAAGGGGAGTGTACTGTGTTTGTGAGGGGTGTCAAGGAAAATGTGTGGGGTTTGATTGGGTAGTCGTAAGTGCTTTACCTGAATGAGGTTGTAGTGCGCGGTTGGGGATGAGGGAGCGACAGCGGGCGGATTGGGTGGGCCGAGTCGCTCTTCTGGGGATTGCGGGAGCGGGGGACTTGGCAGCCGCGGGTTTGCTTCCGATGGTTCGATCGGAGGCGATCGGGACGTGCGTCACCGGTCGATCGCACCGGCGTTCTCGCAGAGCGGAGGAAGCTGGTGGCACATCGTGATTTCGATATGGGGAAAGACCGGGTCACCGGCCGACTCGATCGCCCCGGCGAAGCCGGATTCCTAGATCCACTTCCTTCGCAGGAGCCACATTTTGACGAGTTGGGTCAGCACGATGTACGCCGCGAGTGTCGCGGCGAGCAGCGGCCAGTAGAGCATCGGGAGCGGCGTGAAGCCGAGGTAGGTGCCTATAGGCGTGAGGGGGATGGCGATGCCGACGGCGGAGATGAGGATGCTCATCGCCAGCACGAAGGGCGAGGCGTTGCTCTGCAGGAACGGGACTTTGTTGGTGCGGATGATGTGGATGATGAGCGTCTGGGTGAGCAGGCTTTCGACGAACCAGCCGGTCTGGAAGATGCTGGCGTTGTGGGCAGCGGCGGCGGGCGAGGAGACGTCCCAGCACTTGAACACATAGAGCATGATGAAGAACGTGGTGTAGTCGAAGATCGATGAGCACGGGCCGATGAAGAGGACAAAGCGCGTGAGTTCCTTGATGTCCCACTGGCGCGGCGTGCTGATGCGTTCCTCGTCGACGGCGTCGGTGGGGATCGCGGTCTGGCCGATGTCGTAGAGCAGGTTGTTGGCCAATATCTGCACGGGGAGCATCGGGAGGAACGGCACGAAGATGCTGGCGCCCAGCACGCTGAACATGTTGCCGAAGTTGCTCGATGCGCCCATGCGGACGTACTTGATGATGTTCGAGAACACCCGGCGGCCTTCGAGCACGCCCTCGTCGAGCACCAAGAGCGACTTTTCCAGCAGGATCATGTCGGCGGACTCTTTGGCGATGTCCACGGCGGTATCGACGCTGATGCCGACGTCGGCGGTGTGGAGCGCGGGGGCGTCGTTGATGCCATCGCCCATGAACCCGACGGTGTGCTTGCGGGATTGCAGGGCTTTGATGATCCGCTGCTTGTGGGCGGGCGAGACGCGGGCGAAGAGCGTGGTGCGTTCGGCGGCATCGGCGAGGGCGTCGTCGGTCATGGCTTCGACGGCATCGCCAAGGAGTGTGAACTCGGTGGCAAGGCCGACCTCAGTGCAGATCTTGCGGGCGACAAGTTCGTTGTCGCCAGTGATGACCTTGACGGCGATGCCGTGGGCTTGCAGTGCTTTGATCGCGGCGTTCGCGGTCTCCTTCGGCGGATCGAGGAACGCGACGTAACCGTTGAGGATCAGGTCAGACTCGTCGGCGGTGCTGTAGGGCGTGGCGTCGCCGGCGACGATGCCGCGGGGTGGGACGTCCTTGCTCGCCATGGCGAGGACGCGAAAGCCGTCGGCGCTGAGTCGTTCATACTCCTTTGTGAGGGTGTCGATGTGCTCGTGGTCCATGGGCAGGAGCTGGCCGTCGAGTTCGAAGCTGTGGCACTTGGGGAAGATGGCCTCGGGGGCACCTTTGGAGATGATGCGGTCTTGGCCTCCGATGGATGCGCCGGCACCCGCGGATGCTGCGATGTCGGGCGTCCGCACCACTACAGACATGATGCGGCGTTTGAAGTCGAACGGGATCTCGTCGATCTTGGCGTATTCAGGGATGAAGGCGTGGGCGTGTGTCTCGGTGTGGGCGAGGATGGCGTGGTCCAGGACGTTCTTCAGCCCGGTCTGGAAGTGGCTGTTGAGATACGCCAGCGAGAGGACGTGGTCGCTCTCGCGAAGCATCACGTCGCAGTGGCGCTCCAGGATCACCTTGTCCATCGTGAGCGTGCCGGTTTTGTCAGTGCAGAGGACATCCATCGCGCCCAGGTTCTGGATGGCGCTGAGGCGTTTGACGATGACCTTGCGGCGGCCCATGGCGACGGCGCCCTTGGAGAGGCAGACGGTGACGATCATCGGGAGCATTTCGGGCGTGAGACCGACGGCGACGGCGAGGGCGAAGAAGAACGCCTCGCCCCAGTTTCCCTTCGTCAGTCCGTTGATGACGAAGACGAGCGGCACCATCACGAGCATGAATCGCAGCATGAGCCAGGTGAAACTGGAGATCCCCTTATCGAAGGCGGTCTGAACCTGCTCTTCCTGGATCGACTCGGCCATGCCGCCGAGGTAGGTGTCCTTGCCGGTTGCGACGACAACAGCGGTAGCGGAACCGCTCTCAACGCTGGTGCCGAGGAAGGCGATCGATGTCAGGGCGGTGGCGGACGGAAGCGGTGCGCCCGGGACCGCCGGCTTCTCAACTTCGAACTTCTCGACGGGGTAGCTCTCGCCCGTGAGCGACCCCTGGATCACGAACAGATCCTTGGCCGAGACGATGCGGACATCGCCGGGGACCATGTCGCCCGCCGCGAGTTTCACAACGTCGCCCGGGACAATCTGCGAGACCGCGATCTCGATCGGCTGGCCATCGCGAAGCACGGTCGCGGTGACAGAGATCATGGCCTTGAGCTTGGCCGCGGCGTTGCTAGCTTTGGATTCCTGATAGAGCTTGAGGCCGACGCTCAAGGCGATCATCATCACCATCATCGTGCCCGCTCGCGCATCGCCGGTGGCAAACGAGATTGCGGCAAGCACTGCGAGCAGGATCACGAGCGGATTGAGCACAGCCCGCCAGAGCATTTTGAGGATGCCGGGGCGTTGGTCCTTGGCCAGCACGTTGGGGCCATGCTCGATAAGTCGCGCGGCAGCCTCGGCGGTGGTCAGCCCGCCCGCCCGCGTCATGAGCGTTGGGTAGACACCGCCGTTGCCCGCGACGGGGAGCGCCGCCGCCTCCAGCACCGCGCCCGACACGCGGATCTGCGGCTTCTGGTGGCGGATCGCCGCGAAGATGCCTTTGGACGGGATGGCGGACGGCGTGATAGGCATGTGTCAGCGAGCGCTATGGTACGGAGAGGCTCGCCCAATCCATGTGGGCGTGCTCGGGGCCGAGGTGTGGGTGAAGTTGGTGGATGCCGACCAGCCGACGCCGACTGACCCCATCACCCTCTCGTTCCTGACCATGAACACCCGCCGTCACCGCTCACCCGCACCGGCCTCCTCCCAGAGCGGAGGACGCCGGTGGCACGTCGTGGTTTCAAGATGGGGAAAGACCGGGCCACCTGCCGCGGAGTTTTGAGAGGGGGCGGTGCGCGTGCGAGGGAGTCATCGGGTTGGCAACATCACGGGTTGCCGCGAAGCGCGACCCCCTCCGTCGCTTGCTGCGCTCGCGACACCTCCCCCCCCGGGGCGGGGGAGGGGGCTAGCGGGGGAGGGTGAGGGCGGCGGCGCAGGCGACGCCGGTCCAGATGAGGCCTTTGATGAGGAAGAAGAGGAACGCGGCGGCGGCGAGTTTTTTGGTGAGGGGGCGCATGAGGGGTGTTCGGGTTAATGGGCGCGGGGGCCGAAGGGGATGAGGCCGGGGACGGTGCGGCGGTAGGAGCGGTAGGACTCGCCGTGCTCGGCGATGAGGTCGCGTTCTTCGATCCAGGTGCCGAAGAGGATGTAGCCGGTGGTCATGAGAGCAAAGAAGAGGTGGCCGAGGGTCATGGTGGGCGTGGCCCAGAAGGCGATGAGGAAGCCGAGCATGAGGGGATGGCGGACGAGCTTGTAGAGGCCGACGAGGCGGAAGCCGACGGGGTGGTATTCGCGCTCGCGGAAACGGAGCCAGGTCTGGCGGAGGCCGAAGAGATCGAAGTGACTGACCATCCAGGAGGCGGTGAAGACGAGGGCCCAGCCGGCAAGGGAGAGGATGGTGAGGCACCAGAAGGCGATGGGGCTGCTGACTTGCCAGACGATGGTGGGGAGGGGGCACCAGAAGTAGAAGACGAGCGCGAGGGAGATGCTGGCGCAGAGGACGTAGGTGCTGCGCTCGATGGAGGCGGGGATGATGCGTGTCCAGATGCGTTTGAAGGCGGGGCGGGCCATGATGGTGTGCTGGGCGACGAAGATGCAGAGGACGGCGGTGTTGATGAGGAGAGAGGGGAGGAGGTCGATGGGGCGGCCGCTGTCGATGGTTTTGGGGACGAGCCAGTTGCCGACGAACAAGAGTGCGTAGCCGAAGGTGACGAAGAAGGCGAAGTAGGCGATGAGGCCGTAGAGGAGTGCGGAGATGCCGCCGGCGGAGAGGGAGGGGCGGGTGAGGGCGTG
>JBGANP010000140.1:0-7194 GCA_044222255.1 Phycisphaerales bacterium | reverse complement strand
AGCGGACCTGCGGCCAACAAAGGCCGGCGTGGGTGGTGGTTTGAGGATCGGCTCGGGGTCGCTGGGGTGCTGGCGACATGGACAACGTGAAACCCATTCAGGCTCCTCATGTTCCGGGTCGTTCCGATCAAACTTCGGCGATCGGCCCGAATCCAGCTATTCTTCCGGCCGATAACTCGGGGGCGCGCCTTGCGGCGTCCAACGGGTATGCGGGCAACGGCGTGGCGCAGAACGGCCACGCTTCGATCACTCCCGCCAATGGGCACGGACGACTTTCGGTGAGCGAGATACCAGGATCCATCCCGGCCCGATCGGATATGAGCGAGACCAACCCGCTGGGTGGCAGCAAGGCCGGCTCCCCCGGCGACACCGCCCGGATGGGCTCCAAGGCCGGCGACCCAGGCGCCACTCCGCACATCGTCATCAAAGACCCGGGCCCCGCCCCGAGCGTGAAGACCATCGAGAGCGACCTGCAGGAAGTCGCCAAAGGCGGCACCAACGTGGACACGCTGGTCGCCCGCATGGTGGTCGATGCAGGCCTCGCGACGCCCGAAGAGGTTGAGCATTGCCTGGCGATGACCCGCCAGACTCAGCAGGAAGAGCAGAACCAGCAGTCGCTGATGCACTTCCTCGTGAACAACAGGTACGCGACCGAACGCCAGCTCGCGCGTCTCAAGCAGCAGCTCGAGGCCGAACGCAGCGGGCAGAAGATCGCCGGCTACAAGTTCCTGGGAAAACTGGGCGCGGGGGCGATGGCGACCGTGCACAAGGCCAAGCAGCTCAGCCTCGACCGCGTGGTCGCGATCAAGATCCTTCCCCGCAAGTTCAGCAGCAACCCGCAGTTCATCGAGCGCTTCTATGCCGAAGGCCGCGCCGCTGCCGCGCTGAATCATCCGAACATCGTGCAGGCGTACGACGTCGGAAAGTCCGGCGAGTTCCACTACTTCGTTATGGAGTTCGTCGATGGCCGCACCGTCTTCGACGACATCGTCAAGCACAAACGCTATCCCGAGGGCGAAGCGATCGATGTGATCATCCAGATCGCCGAGGCGCTCCAGCACGCGCACGAGAAGGGCCTGATCCATCGTGATGTGAAGCCCAAGAACATCATGATCACGAAGGAGGGTGTCGCGAAGCTGGCCGACATGGGCCTGGCCCGCGCGATGAACGACAAGGAAATGGCGGAGGCCGAAGCGGGCAAGGCCTTCGGCACGCCGTACTACATCAGCCCGGAGCAGATCCGTGGCGAAGTCAACATCACCGCCGCGGCGGACATCTATTCGCTCGGCGCCACGCTCTATCACATGGTGACGGGCAGCGTTCCGTTCGACGGGAAGAACCCGTCGGCGGTGATGCACAAGCATCTCAAGTCGGAGCTTGTGCCTCCGGACCACGTGAACCCCAAGCTCTCCGCAGGCATTTCTGAAATCATCGAAATGATGATGGCCAAGGACGCGAAGCTCCGGTACAAGAGCTGCAAGGACCTTCTGATCGACCTGAGAGCGGTTCGCAAGAAGGAATCGCCCCCGATCGCGCACAAGGACGTCCTGCCGCAAGAAGATATTTCGGCGCTGGTCGAGGCCGAGCACGCTGCGAGTGCGCTGATGGCAGAGGACCGGACGTCTTCGCGTCGCGGCCCGCACCCCTATCTGGTCTGGGGCTTGATCGTGAGTCTGGTGGTCAGCGTTGGCTTCAACATCGTGCTGATCATGACCCGGGGCTGATGACCAGCCCTTGTTCCCTTCGAATCGCGTGAAATCCGATGAAAACGGCCCCTTCCGGCGACGATGGCATTGCCTCGCGGGTGGTGATCTGTTAGGCTTGGGCTCGGAGATGGCAAATCGAATTCGTGCCGGAACGGCGCGGGCGATTGCGGGCGTGTGCCCCGCATCGCGCGTGATCGTGCGACACGTACGCAGGAGAGTTACCCATCGCATTCGGTCGATTCAGTCGCGAAAGCGGGCCCGTCATGCGGACCCGCGTCAATTTCATGATCCGGTTCTCGCCGATCCGCGTGATCGGCCCTGATGAAGAGCAGCGCGTGATCGGCCCTGATGAAGAGCAGCTGGGCGTGATCGAGACGCCCGAGGCGCTCAAGAAGGCGCAGGAGCTCGGCCTCGATCTGGTCGAGATCTCGCCGGATGCACGCCCCCCGGTGTGCAAGATCATGGATTACGGCAAGTACAAGTACGAGCTTTCTCAGAAAGCCCGGAAGACGCGTGCCGCTTCCAAGTCCACCGAAATGAAGGAAGTCCGCCTCGGGCGCTCCGTCAAGATCGGCGAGCACGACATCCAGATCCGCATCGACCAGAGCCGGCGGTTCCTCATCGCGGGCCACAAGGTGATGGTGACGCAGAAGTTCAAGGGCCGCGAGATCGCTCACCGCGACCTTGGCCTTCAGAATCTCCGCCAGGTCGCCGACGCACTCGCCGACGTCTGCAAAATCGAGCAGACCCCGCGCTGGATGGGTAAACAGGCAAGCATCATCGTCGCGCCCGACAAGGTGAAGATCGACGCGATCAAACGCAAACTCGAGAAGGAAAAGGCCGCGAAGATCGCCCGGGGCGAGAAGGTCGCGGAAGAGAAGCCGATCGAGGAACTCGAGGTCGAAGTCGCGGCGCAGAACGCGCAGGTCGAGGGCGACGACGAATAGTCCAGCCGCTGAAAATCAGTTCGTGAAAAACAACGCGGCCCCGATTCACTCGGGGCCGCGTTTCATTTTGTGATGTCGCAATGCAGACGCCTCATCGAATCACGATCCGCCGCCGCCGGGCCGACGCCCGCCGCCACCGGGGCCGCGCCCCGCGCCCGGGAGCGATTCCTCGAGCTTGATCATCTGTTCCTTGTTCAAGATCTTGCCCATCGCATCGATGAGCTTCTGGCGGCCTTCCTGATTTGCGGCCCGCATCGCCTCGCGATCGACCTGCCCGCCTCCAGCTGCGTTCGCCCTGATCTTTTTCTGCGCGGCGTCGAGATTCACGGCATAGTCCTCGATCGCGTTCAGGCCTTCCTGCTGCTTGGAGGCGTCGAGTTTGAACGTACCAAACGTGTCGGTAATGTTGTCCCACTGGCGGCTGAACGTCCCGAGCGGAATGATGGCCTTGTCGGCCTGCTCGGCGCCGATGATGCCGGTGAGGGAGGTCTTGAGCTTGTCGCGTTCGCCCGCGGTCAGTTCATCGACTTTCTTGAGAGCGTCGCGCATCGCCTCCATGCGGTTCCCGCCCTCCTGGGCTTTCTGCATCGCCTCGGAACGGAGTTTCTCGGCGGCGGATTCCTGGCTTTCGCGTGCCGCGGCGTAGGCGGAGGCGACCGCCTTGGCCTTGTCGTCCTGCACGCCGAGGCGATGGGCGACTCCGCTGGCTTCGAGGTCCCACGCCGCCTTGGCGCGCTCCGGGCTCAATTGCCTGCCGCCGAATCCCATTCCCGGCATGCCCTGACCGCCGCCGGGCCCTCCACCCGGACCGCCTTCGCCCGGCGCGCGCGGGGGCGGCGGCTGATCGGGCTTCTTGTCCTGCGCCATCGCGTTCAGAGACAACGACCCGGCCAGGACGCTGAAGACGATCCATTTTCCGCTTTTCATGAGCTGCTCCAGTGGCGGTACCTGCTTGTGGTGGTCCCCCGGTTGAACGATTCGGGACCGACAGTATTGCAGAAAACGGTTGATACCGCAGGGTCGGGCAGATGCCCGAGCCTGGATTCGATGGAGATGTTGCTAGACTCGGCCCCCACCCAATTCACACAGGAGCTCGCATGCTTTCGTTTGTTTCAGTGGTCGTCTTCGCACTTACGTCAACCAGCCTCGCGCCCGACGCGGCTTCAACCAACCAACCCGCACCGGCGGTGCAGCAGCCGCGCGAGGGCGAGCGCCCGCGTGGCCCGGGCGGACCCGGCGGTCCGGGTGGCGAACGCCGAATCAGCATCGAAGGGGCGATGAAAATCGTCAACCGCAACACGAAACTGCTGAAGGCCCAGATCGGGGATGCCTCCAAGAGGGATGAGAACCTCGGCTACGTGAACGAAATGGAGCGCGGCTGCGTGACCGCGAAGGGGCTGCCCCTGCCCAAGGACGTGCTCGAGCACGCTTCCGACGACGCCGGGAAGGCGAAGATGAAGGCGGAGTACCGCACGCACATGCTCACCATGCTCAAGAAACTGATCGTGCTCGACGAGGCGATCGGTGAGGGGAAGCTCGACGTGGCCAAGGTAACGCTTGATGAGATCCTCGCGCTGCGCGACAAGACCCACAAGGAGATGGGCGTGAAGGACGACGAGAAGGACTGAATCGCGCGACAGCCTTGATCGTCACGATTCGTCTTCGTCGTCGGGTTCGGGCGGGATGCCGTTCTGGAGCAGGAGCCTCCAGGCCTCGGCTGCCGGGCCGCCCTTCTCGGTGAACTTGCCGGTCTCGGCCTTGCTGATGAGAGCATTGATGTCTTCGCGGCTGAACATCCAGTTCAGGCCGCCGTGGCCGGGGCCGCGCACGCGCGCCGCCTTGCGGAGCGCGTCGAAGGTTTTGGGCGACATTCCGGCCGCGGTCAGAAGCTGCTGCTTGCTGAAGGCGTTCGGGTCGGTGTCGTTGGGGCGGATGGATTGGCCGCGGCGCATGGGGGATTGTTGGAGCAGCAGAGCAGCAGAGCAGCAGATTGTCGTGCGTCCACTAAGCCTTTGCCGTCAGCTCTCGGAGCAGGGCCTCGTCGATGCCGAGGAACTCGCGCATGTGCTGGTCGTAGGTTTCGGCGTGGTCATCACGGGAGAGGTCGAGCCGCAGTTCGTTGATGACCTTGGTTCCCTGGCCGATCCAGTCCTTCCAGGTTTCGGCGGAGATGTTCTCGAAGATCCAGTTGCCGACCGGGCCTCGGAACGGCGGCCTCGTGAGCTTGGTGCCGGGGCGGCCGGTGCGTTTGCACATGAACGTGCCTTCGGGCAACGCGACTTCAACTTTCGCGCCCGCAACTTCGGGTAGCGGTTCGCCAAGCTGCTTGAGCAGATCGCCCATGGCCTTCTTGGGCATGAAGTCGCCTCGAAGTGCCGCGGCGGCGTAGCCCTCCTTCAGCACTTCGGTCGCGAGCGGCTTGTCGTTGCAGGCGATGAACTCGGCGCCGGCCAACTGGTAGGCCTTGGACATGTCCTTGTTGATTCGGAAGCAGCGGACGTAGCTCTCCGCGGCATCCCGATGGCGACCGGCCTGGGCGTAGGCGTTGCCGAGGGAGTAGTGGGCCATGTCGTTGGTCGGGTCGGCCTGGACCATGTTCTCGAATTGGGCGATGCGCTGGGCGATGTCCATGAAGGAGGGTACGCGACGATTCTCTGTCAATGCACTCCGTACATCGAGCGCAAGACGACCAGTGTCTCCCCATGCGGAGAATGTTGAGCACCTCCTGAATTCTCACGTAGTCGCAAGTGCCCACACAATCATCGCCGTGCCCGTGATCAGGGCGAATGTGCACGCGTTCACAACGCCGCTCAGGAAGCACACACTAAATACGTAAGCCCAGAACTCCCCTCCCGCGGCTCGGACGCGCACGCGCTCGCGAAAACTCACGGCGGCGAACCCGGTTGCCACGGTTGTAGCAACGAGAACAGCCCCGGGCCAAAGGGGCGCGAAAGAGCCGAATGAACCCAAGACGATCGCAATGACGATCAGGCCGATCGTGGCAAGAATTGTCAGAATCGCTCCAAGCCGAACGGACCGCCACATGACACTCTTGCGCCAGTCTCGGTCTCGCAAGAAGTAAGTTGATGCCAGTGAGCCGCACTCAGGGCAAGTGCACGATTCTTCGCCGCGGACAAACATCGGCGAGAGGTCGTATCCGCAATGGCGGCAATACAGCTTCCGCATTTCGCCCGATGATACTGTGTACCCGTGGCATCGCCGAATTCCCCTCTCGGAACGAACTTGTGCGGCCTGGCGTTGGGTTCGCCCCTCATCCTCGCCGCCGGCACGTGCGGCTACGTCGATGAACTGGCCGAGGTCACCGATCTCTCGCCCGCCGGCGGTGTCGGGGCCCTCGTGACCAAGTCGATCACGCGCGAGGCGCGCGAAGGGAACGCGACCTGGCGGATCATCGAGCATCGGGCGGGGATGTTGAATGCGATCGGGCTGGCGAATGTGGGGTTGGAGAAATTCAAGAGCGAGATTGTGGGGCGGATTGAGAGGTTTGCAGGGGGTCGCTCGGGCGCGAAATTGACCCATCCCCCAACCCTCGCTCCCATCGGGGAGGGGGCTTCGGAGAAGCCCGCGATCATCGGGTCCATTTCCGGGTTCAGCGTGGACGACTACGTCGCGGTTGCGGCGGCGATGGACGCTGTGGAAGCGATCCCGGCGGTGGAACTCAATGTCAGTTGTCCGAACGTGAAGCACGGGTGTGAGTTCGGCAGTGATCCCGCGCTGCTCAAGGAACTCATCCGCGCGGTGCGGCCGGTGCTGACGAAGACGCGGCTATTCGTCAAGATCTCCCCCACTGTTGTCGGGTTGCAAGCGCCCCGAGAGTTGGGAGTCGTCGCGATCTCTCGCGCGGCGATCGAGGCGGGGACGTCACCGACGGGGCCGAACCAACGCCCGGGCGCCGACGCGATGGTCATCGCGAACACGATGCCGGCGATGGCGATCGATGTGCGGTCGCGAGCGCCGCGGCTGTCCAATGTCAGCGGCGGACTCAGCGGGCCGGCGATCCATCCGATCGCGGTCAAACTGGTGCACGACGCGTACCGCGGCATATGCAAGTCGAGCGGCACGCCGATCGTCGGGCTCGGGGGCGTCATGAACTGGGAGGATGCAGCCGAGTTCATTCTCGCCGGCGCGAGGGCGGTGGGCATGGGCACGGCGCTCTTTGTCGATCCGCGAGCTCCAAAGAGGATTGCGACGGGGTTAACGGCGTGGGTCAAGAGCCAAGGCGTGTCGAGCATCGGTGACCTCGTTGGTGCCGTCAAGCTTGCATAACGGCAAGCTCTCACAGCAAGATTCTGGAAGATTCACTCCCACTCTCCCGGTTAGGGTGAATCGCTCCGCGCCGATATCGGCCGGGGCTTTGGAGCTTGCGCATGGTCATCGGTCGCTCGTCGATTCGACTCGGTTCGCTCTTCATGATCAGCCTCGTGCTCGCGGCGGGCACGCCGATCGCCTGCCCGGCCGGCGAGGACAACGCACCGCCCGTCGCGACCCAGATGCAGGCGGCGGAGAATCAACTGCGCAGC
>JBGANP010000139.1:0-7247 GCA_044222255.1 Phycisphaerales bacterium | reverse complement strand
TCGATGGTGCGATCGCGGATATCGGGGGCGGGGTGGCCGGGCGGGGGGGTGAAAGGGAAGGGCTCGAGGGCGGCGCGTGGGGGGTTGATGGCGCGGATGCGGTCGGCCCAGCGGCCGGAGGCGGAGATGATGTGGGTGATGGTGAGGTGGAGCCCGCCGCGCTCAGCGGGGCCGATCGGGAAGGTTTGATGGAACTGCTGGGTGGTGAGGGGGCGGCAGGCCTCCAGAAGGACTTTGTTGGACCACTGGTTGTGGGCGAGGAGGATGTCGAGGGGGTCGGAGGCGGTGGGATGGGAAGTGGACATGAAAGGCCTTTGTGGAGGAGCGGTGGAAACTGGATGTGAAGTTGGGCAGCGGACCGATGGTGTGTACGTATGGAGGAGGGCTTCGGGAGCCAGAATGTACCCGCTGGAGCGCTCCGGGCAGCTCAGGACATGAAAGACCGCCCCGAACGGGCGGGCTGGTTGACGGGATTTCATACGAGCGGACATGCTTGCATGAAAGCGGGCGAGTTGGCATACTGGTGGGAGTACGGGGGTTCGGGGCGCGCCAAGATGCGCGGCGGAGATCATCGGGCGTTCTGTCCGGTGAGTTGCTTGGATGTGTTGACAGGTCTGGAATGACGAATCCGCACCGGCGCGGCACGCCGGATGCGTTTGGCTCGGAACACACGTCTTGCTCGTAGGGTAAAACAAGGAGTCGGCCATGATGAGGACAGGTTCGATGCGTCGCGTTGCGCTCCCGTGCTCTGTGGTTGTCGCGCTGGTCGCGGCGGCCGGCGCTTCGGCGGCGGTGGATGTGGACATGCAGGCGAAACTGCTGGCGGACACGGCCGCGGGCTCGGCGAGCGGCATGACCACCATCGCGACTTTTGCGGGCATGAACGGGCAGGCGTACTTCCGCGCGACGAGCGGCGGCGTGGCAATGCTCTGGCACTCCAACGGACGGTCTCGCGGAACGGCGGCCATTCCGGGCAGCGAAGGGATCGCGACGGACCCGCTGCCGATGCCGGCAACATCGTCGGTGCTGTTCTTTACGGGGACGGGAACGCTGCGACCCTTGAAGGCGTATGACACGGCGACGAAGTCGGTGACGACGCTGAGCACCTCGGCGATGGCCGCGCTGCCGCAGACGATTCTCACGCCGGGAACGAACGTGCCCTCGCTGGGCTTTGCGATGGCGGGCACCCGGGCGCTGTTCATCGCGCCGGTGGGCACGACGAACACGCTGTGGGCAACGGACGGAACGATCGCCGGGACGGGTCCGGTTGCGGACCCGGCGGCGGGGACGATCGGCAATGTGACGCCGGCGGGCCAGTTCGTGTATTACACGACGCGCTCGACGACGAACGTGTACACGCTGTGGCGGACGGATGGATCGCCGATGAACCCGGCGCGCGTCGCGGATCTGCGGAGCGCGCCGACGTGGTCCGTGGAGTCCAGCGGGATGCGGGGCATCGGCGATCGCGTGCTGTTCTCGCAGACGGTGCCGGGGAACACCTCGCTGAGCGAGGTGTGGGTTTCCGACGGCACGAGCGAGGGGACGCACGCGGTGGCGCAGACGCCGCTGCAGACGAGCGTGCTTCCGTTCGCGGGCGATGGCGTGGGGCTCTACTCCACGCGCATGACGGCGACCGCGATGGAGATGTGGCGCATGTCCTCGACTGCGAGCGAGTGCGTGAACCTGATGAACTTCGCGCGGGCGTCGCGGTTCATGTCGTTCGGCTCGTACGGCAACATGTCGCTCTTCGGCGACTCGGGCGGCTCGCAGTACAACCAGACCAACAACAACGCGGTGACGATCTGGGTGACCGACGGCACGGGCCAGAACACGCTGGGCATCCCGAACTTCCCGGGCGTTCCGGCGACGAGCACGCAGACGGGCGCGCCCCCGAGCGTGATGGCGGACGAGACGCTGTTTGTGGATTCGGGCGTTGGCTCCGCCGGGCACGAGCCGTGGCGGGTGAACCTGAGCACGGGCGAGATCGGCGTGCTGCGCGACATCCTGCCGGGCGGGGCTTCATCGAACCCCACGAAGTTTTTCCCGATGGACCTGCACCGCGGCGCGGGCTTCTTCGCCTACGACGTGCCCGGGCACTACGCGATGTTTGCCAGCGACGGAACGCCCAGCGGAACGCGGCTGGTGTCGCGGCTGACGGGCGTGGCGCAGCAGTTCTCGCCCAAGTCGATCGGCAGCCGCATCTTCCTGGTAGGCGGCGTCGCCAGCGGCTACGAGCCGTACGCGGTGGACCTCTGCCCGGGCGACTATGACAACTCGGGCTCCGTGACCACCGAGGACCTGTTCACCTACCTGAACGACTGGTTCCTCGGATCGGCGGATGCGGATGTTGAGGGCGCGGCGGGGCAGCCGGACATCAACGACCTGATGGCGTACTTCAACGCGTGGATGTCGCCCTGCGGCCAGTAACGCAGGGAACCTGACGATTCGAACAGCCCCTTTCAGGGGCGGATGAGCACGTGCTCATTCGCCCCTTTTTTCATGGGCCGGTGTTTGCCCGCGATGCGCGGGGCACAGGACAGGATGAGCCGGAATTGATGCATCGATCACGGTGTTCGGGGTAGTCTGTGAGGGTCACCAGTGCGAGGACGATCATGGGCAACGGACGGATTCAAGCTCTGCGAACCGCCATCGAGAGGATGCGTTCATCCCCCCACCGCCATCGCACCCGGGGCGCGGTGGGATTCACGCTCATCGAGCTGCTGGTGGTGATCGCGATCATCGCGGTGCTGGTG
The DNA here is from genome assembly GCA_044222255.1 of Phycisphaerales bacterium. GTDB lineage: Bacteria > Planctomycetota > Phycisphaerae > Phycisphaerales > UBA1924 > UBA4658. The sequence goes on along the minus strand of JBGANP010000139.1, from coordinate 4,494 downwards.
GGGATTCTGCTGCCGACGCTGAGCAAGGCGCGGGAGACGGCGTGGGACACGGTCTGCCAGGCGAACCTGTCGCAGTTCTCGAAGGCGGCGAACACGTACGCCTCGGACTGGAAGGATGTGCTCTGGCCGCAGTTTGACTGGTGCAAGGCGCCATACCAACTGACGGGGCAGCCGGCGACGTACGGCACAGGCGTGTTCTACACGTACGTGCAGGACGCGGGGAAGATCGCGGAGTGCCCGAAGAACAAACGCGCGAGCAAGGACGGCACCACGCACCAGGTTAGCAACACGTCTTTGCAGAACGATGCGGCCCAGTACGGCGTGCAGCCGCTGGGCGTGAACTTTGACTACACGATGATCGGACGGTTTCAGGGCGTGAAGCTGGGAGCGCAGATCCAGGTGGGGTATCTGAAGCGGCCCGAGGCGTTCACGGCCGGATCGAAGCCGCCGGTCTCGATCGCGGGCTCGCAGCAGACGGCACAGTTGAAGATGATGACGGGGATTCCGATCTACACGGAAGAGAGCGCGTATTTCAACAACTCGGGGATCACCGACGGGCTCTGGGGGAACGGGGACCAGATCTCGCGGAGGCACAACAACTCTGGAAATGTTGCGTATTTTGAGGGGCACGCGGGGCCGTGGAAGCAACCGGCCAGCCGCACGGAGAACGCAACGCGCGACCCGCGCGATCTGGACTGCAACGACATTTATGTGAGCGCGGCGCAGCAGTGGCTGCGGCTGGAGCCGACGGATGTGAACAACGCGTCGAACTGGAACGGGACGGTCGCGGGGAACAGGCCGTATGGGTGGGCGAACGGGCCGCGGCCTTGAGAGGTGGGATGGAATTTGAAGAGTCATCGCGGCGTGTGCGTGCGTGTTTCTATCCTTTGTCATGAGATTTGCACACTTAGCGTCAATGGCCGCGCTGCTGGGCACCTGCGGGACTGCCCAAGGGCAAGCGACGACGAATCCTGGCGCGTCCGGAACATCGCCTGCGGCGGCAGAGATCGGTCCGAAGCGAGAGCGTGATACGCTCGGGCGTGTGACCGGACCAACGCGGGCGGGGTGGTGGAACGATGCGGTGTTCTACGAGGTCTTCGTGCGGTCCTTCAAGGATTCGGCGAGCGGACCGCTGGCCAGTGACGGGGTCGGAGATATCGCCGGGCTCATCGAGAAGCTCGACTATCTGAACGATGGGGATGCGAAGACCGCGAATGACCTGGGAATCACGGGGGTCTGGCTCATGCCGATCAATCCGTCTCCGTCGTATCACGGGTATGACGTGACGGACTACAAGGGCGTGAACCCGCAATACGGAACACTCAATGATTTCCGGAAGCTGACGGCGGAATGCCACAAGCGCGGCATCCGCGTGATTCTCGATTTGGTGATGAACCACTGCTCGGACAGGCATCCGTGGTTTGGCGGAAGCGCGGACCCGACGAGCCCGACGCACGACTGGTTTACATGGGCGGATGCGGACCCGGGTTGGAAGGGGCCGTGGGGACAGAAGGTGTGGCATCGGGTGGGAGAGCGAAGGACATCGCGAGTCGGGGGCGAAGCACTGCGCGGGCTTGCGCCCGCGCCTCTGTACTACGGGATCTTCAGCGCGAACATGCCGGACCTGAACTTTCGAAACGCGGCGGTGAGCGCCGCGATGCTGGATGTGACAGACTTCTGGGTTGGGAAAGAAGCGGGGATGAACGCGGATGGATATCGACTGGACGCGATCCGGCACCTGATCGAGGATGGGAAGGTGCAGGAGAACACGCCGGAGACGCACGCGTGGCTGCGCGGGATGCGGGAGCGGTTGAAGAAGACGAATCCGGCCGCGATGATGATCGGAGAGGTGTGGACCGACTCAAAGCTGGCCTCCACGTATGTCGGGGAAGAGCTGGACATGACGTTCGAGTTTGAGCTGGCGAGCGCGATCGTGGATGCGGCGCGGACGGGGAAGGCGGAGAAAGTGATCCAGGCGCAGGAGCAGGTGCTGCGGTGCTACCCGCCGAACCAGTACGGACGTTTTCTGACCAATCACGACCAGACGCGGGTGCTGACGCAGCTCAAGGGAGATGCGGGCGCGATGCGTGCGGCCGCGGCGATGCTGCTGCTGGGGCCGGGTGTGCCGTTTCTCTACTACGGCGAAGAGATCGGCATGACGGGAGATAAGCCCGATGAGAACCTGCGGACGCCGATGCAGTGGAGCGCGGCCGAGAACACGGGATTCACGGCGGGTTCGCCGTGGCGGGCGGCACAGAGCGATCGCACGAGCGTGAACGTGGAGCGAGAGAGCGGGGATGAGCATTCGCTGCTGAGCTGGTATCGGAAGTTAGTTCGGATTCGCGGAGAACACGCCGCGCTGAGCGCCGGGGGATATCTGCCTGTGGAGAGCGGAAACCCGGGTGTCTATGCGTTTCTGCGAACCGGAGAGCGGCCGGTGATGGTGGTGATGAATCTGACGGGCGCTGCGGTGAGTGAGTATGCGTTGCGCATGCCGACACCGGAGGCGATGGGCAAGGGACCGTGGGCCGCGCACGAGGTGCTGCATGGACGGGGCGGGAAGCCCGCGCAGGACGAAGCCAAGCCGATTGCCACGCTCGAAGCTCATCAGACCTATGTGCTCGAGATGATCCGCGTGGAGAAGTAGATCGAAGGGCGCAAGGAAAAGGCCGGTCTTTCAGGACCGGCCTTCGTCATGTTCTTGGTGTTTGCCTATTGGGGACTGTTGACCCAGCCGTAGCCGCGGGCTTGGCCGGGCCAAGTCGGGGCGACCTGGTACCAGCGGTTGAACTTGCCCTTGGCCCAGATGTCGTTGCCGGTGAGGTTACCGGTTTCGTTGCCATCCAGCGGTTTGTTACCGCGCGGGAAGTTGGCCAGTTCGACCTCTCCGTTGACGTACACGACGTGGCCCTTCTTGCCGTGACGGTTGGTCACACGGTCCCAGTTGGACCACATGCCGTCCGGGCTGCGGCTGTTCCACCACTCGGTGTCCTCTTCAACGAAGGCGGGGACGCCGCGGAGGTACTTGAGTTTGAAGTTCGGAAGGTTGGGCGGCTGCGCGGGACGAGCGGCCTGGGCCTGGTAGTTGACGCAGTTGGAGTCCCAGGCGACCTGCACCTCGCTGTCGACGCGAGCGCCTGAGGCGCCGGTGACCATGGTGTAATCAAAGTTCAGATTGCGGTTGGAGAGGAAGAGGTTGAAGAGCGCGAGCTGGGCTTGGCCACCCGGCGAGGACCAGTAGGTGTTGGTCGTATCCCATGAGTTGGTGTTGGCGGGAACCTTGCGCTGATTGGAGGGGCACTCGAAGACCTTGTCGACATCGCTCAGATAGGAGAATGCCGGGCCGGAGACATACGGATTCGTTGTCGGATTTGCGGCGAGCGTCGGATTGGTCGCGTTCACGTACCAGAATCGCGCGGAGGGCACGGTGGAGGGATCCACGCCGACCTCCCAAACCTGGCCCTTGTAGTCGGTGGCATAGCTCATGAGGCCGGTGCCGATCTGCTTCATGTTGACCATGCACTTCACCGTGCGTGCGGCCTCACGCGCCTTCGAGAGCGCCGGGAGCAGCAAACCAACGAGCAGCGCGATGATCGCGATGACCACGAGCAGCTCGATGAGAGTGAACGCACGTGGGAGAAGGGAGCGCGGGTGTGCCATGATGGAAGTCTACCACAGTTTCTCCTGAGTTCATTTTCATCGACAAATGAAGGGGTTTTGAGCAAGCGGTGGGCCCCGAGGCGAAACCGGTTACGGGGGATTGCAGAGCGGCGGAGAGCTTGCGTTTTTTGGGACGTGATCTGGCCACGTGGGGAGCGGGGGAAGGGTTGTCCAACGTCGTTCGCCGTCCGTACGGAGCGTAGGATCGGGGCCTTGGTCCGCAATTGAGGAGTTCGCCATGTCTTGGATGCGTGTTGTTGATGCCCTGAAAGCCCCGGTCGGCAGCCAGATCACCGTGAAAGGGTGGGTGCGGACGCGGCGTGACTCGAAGGCGGAGGGCGGGCTCTCGTTCATTGCGATGCACGATGGGTCGTGCTTTGACACGATCCAGGCGGTGGTCAAGGGGGACCTAAGCAACTACGCGAGCGAGGTGGCGAAGGTGACCACCGGGTGCGCCGTGGAGTGCGACGGGACGATCGTACAGAACCCCAAAGGGGGGAATGAGATTCAGGCGACGGCGGTGCGGGTGGTGGGCTGGGTGGAGGATCCGGACACATATCCGATCCAACCCAAGCCGCACAGCTTTGAGTATCTGCGCGAGCAGGCCCACCTGCGGGTGCGGACGAACACGTTCGGCGCGGTGGCACGCACGCGGCACTGCCTGGCGATGGCGATCCACCGCTTCTTCCACGAGCGCGGCTTCTACTACATCCACACGCCGATCATCACGGCCAATGACTGCGAGGGTGCGGGACAGATGTTCAAGGTGAGCACTTTGGACATGATGAACATTCCCAAGGTGGGGGAGCATGGCAAGCCGCCGGCGGCCGCGGC
>JBGANP010000138.1:0-7311 GCA_044222255.1 Phycisphaerales bacterium | reverse complement strand
TCCGAGTATCCAGCCCCACGTATTCTCTGAAACTCCGAGCGGGACAGCGATCGCAAAAAAGACCGCAGCAATCGTCCCCGATCCCGCTAGCACTGCGAGCGGGAAACACCACCATGTCTTCGGTGGCGGAAGAGCTTTCCTGATGTCCGTGCGATTGCCGCACTCCGGGCACTTGCGCATCTGCGGCGATGCGGCATCCTCGGGAGCGATCCCCGTGAGGTCGTAGCCGCAATGGTCGCAGGTCGGAGCTGGCGCGGGCGTCGAGCGTGGCATGGGCGCGGGGTGGCGGCGCGGCGTGAGGGGAGCGAGGCCCGCGGGGCGGGTTACTTCTTGCTCTTCTTGTGCTTCTTCTTCGCCGTGAGGTTGGGGTTCTTTCCCGAGGCCTTGGCGGCCGGGGTCGCGGCCTTCTTGGGCTGCTTGGCGGTCTTCTTCTCGCGGGTTTCGCGGATCGCTTCGGCGGTGTGGGAGGGGTCGACGCGGCTGCCGGTGTGGCCGATCTCGGTCGGGGAACGCTGCTTGCGGCCGCTGGGGCTGGAGAGGTTGGGACGTTGTCCGCCGCTGCGGGAGGTGGTGGCCATGGAGTGAGGAGTCCTTTGATGGGTGTGTGGAGGGCGGGCTTCAAGGGGCGACGCCGAGGGGGGATGATATCAGATTGGCGACAGGGCGATCGGGTTTGGCGGGGGAGCGTTTGTGCATTTGGGGTTGTGGGCTTGAAAGTGGTGTGGTAGATTCGGGGGATTCAGGCCCGCCATGACGCGGGGTTGTTCGTTGGGGTACAGGTGATCAGGAGGCGTGTCATGGCTGCCAAGGTATTTGCACTCGGTCGAGGGTTTGTGTGTGCGGTGCTCGCGGGTGCGGGGGCTCTGCTGGGAATGGCCGCGCCGAGCGTGGCGGGGAATGTCGTGATCCAGGAGATCTACGGTGGGGGCGACAACGGAGGCGCGACGTACAATTTCGACTATGTGGTGCTCTACAACCGCTCCAGCGCGGCGGTGCCGATCGCGGGGTGGTCCGTGCAATACGCGAGCGCGACGGGGAACTTCGGCACGGCCTCGCTCAAGGTCGATCTGCCGACGGGCGCCCTGCCGCTGGAGCCGGGGCAGTTTTATCTGGTGCGGCTGGGGAGCAACAACACGGGGGTCGGGGCGGCGCTTCCCGTGACGCCAGATGTGACCAGCGGCAGCAACACCACGCCGCAGATCTCGCCCGGCCAGGGCAAGATCGCGCTGGTGCGGAACACGACGCTTCTGCCGGTCGTGGCCTGCCCATTGGGCAACCCGGACATTGAGGACTTCATCGGCTATGGAGCGACGGCCAACTGCTTCGAGGGCGCGGCCCCCGGCGCGACGGGGAACGCGACGACATCGACGTTCCGCCGCAACGTGAGCGACGGGTGCATCGACACGGATCAGAACGGGGCGGACACCATCGGAGCGGCACCGGTCTGCCGGAACACGACGATCTTCGCGTATTGCTCGGTGGCGTGCTGCTCGGCTGGCGGAAACTGCACCGTCGTGGCTTCGCCCTCGGCGTGCAATGGGTCGGTGTTTGCGAATGCGACGTGCATACCGAATCCGTGTCCGCAACCCGGGCTGGGGGCGTGCTGCTTCAATCAGAACTGCTTCACCGTGGCGCAGGCGCAGTGCCTGGCGCAGGGCGGGGTGTATCACGGCGATGGGACGACGTGCCTGAACCGCAACTGCGGTACGGGTGCGTGCTGCTCGCAGGCGGGCGGATGCGGGCAGACGGCGACTGCCATCGCGTGCACAGCCAACGGCGGGACGTTCCTGGGCTTCGGCACATCGTGCAATCCGAATCCGTGTGCTGATCCGCGCGGGGCGTGTTGCACCGCGACGGGATGCATCATCCTGACGCAAACAATCTGCGAGAATCAGGGGAACCACTACGCGGGGGACAACGTCGGGTGCGGCGCGGTGAACTGCGATACCGGGGCGTGCTGCTCAACGCAGGGTGTGTGCACGCAGGTCGTCATCGCGGCGGCCTGCACGCAGGGCGGCGGGACGTTCCTCGGGCTGGGTGTGCCCTGTCTGCCCTCGCCGTGTGCGCCGACGACGGGCGCTTGCTGTTCCAACGCGGGCGCGTGCTCGCAGGTCGCCTTGGCGGCGCAGTGCAACGGCATCTTCCGCGGCATCGGTGTGGCGTGCGGAGCCGACACCTGCAAGGGCGCGTGCTGCGATACGAGCAACGCCTGCACGATCACGGGCCAGGGCGGATGCACGGGAACCTTCATCGGGCTCGGTACCGTCTGCAATCCGTCACCCTGCCCGATTACGCCGCCCGGGGCGTGTTGCCTCGGCAACGGCAGTTGCACATCGGTGGCGGATGCGGCGGCGTGCGGGGGACGGTTTCTGGGGTCTGGATCGACCTGCGGCGCGAATACGTGCGCGGGCGTCTGCTGCGCGGGATCTGTGTGCCTGACAATCACGCCGAATCAGTGCAATGCTCTGCCGTGGTCTCTGTTTGTGCCGACGCAGCTCACGTGTCCGGGAACGCTGACCAGCCCGTGCTGCAAGTCCGACTTCAATCATGTGGGCGGCGTGGGCGTGCAGGACATCTTCGATTTCCTCGCGGCGTGGTTCAACAGTTCGCCCCTGTGCGATATTGATGGAGACAGCACGGTGGCCGTGGCGGATATCTTCGCGTTTCTGGCGGCGTGGTTTGCGGGGGGATGCTGATCGAGTGGATGTGGGAATCGCGGACACGATGCGGAATCAACATGGAAGTCAGCCGCGGAGGATGGCGGGAGGCCTCTTTCGCGGCGGGATTTCCCACGGAAAGCCCCAAAAGGGCCGCGGGAGAGGGGGGGCGAGTGTTCGGGGATCGTGGGGTTTGATACGATGGCAGTGACATGAGCACTTCCGCGGAACACCCCCCACTCGCAGCGACGATGGAAGAGACCGGCCCGTTTGCGGGCGTGGTGACGTTGACGCTGGAGCAGCCGGGGTCGCCGATGGTGGTCTTGGATGAGGCGTTGATCCGGCGGATTGAGGCGGCGTTGAAGTCGCTGCCTCGGGGGATGACCGGGTTCGTGCTGGCGTCGGCATCGGCCCGTGTGTTCATCGCCGGGGCGGATCTGAAGACGATCCAGTTCAATCCTGAGGATAAGGATGGGGACCGGAAGCTGGATGCGTATCTGGCGTATGGGCAACGGGTGTTTGGGATGATCTGCGAGCTCGGGGTGCCCACGGCCGCGGCGATTGGCGGGGCGGCGCTCGGCGGCGGGTTGGAACTGGCGATGCACTGCGACGGGCTGATCGGCGCGCCCAATGCGAGCGGGAAGCCGTATCCGGTGGGGTTGCCCGAGGCGGGGCTGAGCATCTGTCCTGGTTGGGGCGGGACGAACTTGCTGCCGGCCCGGATGGATGCTGCGGAGGCGATCCGCCGCACGGCGACGGGGAAGCCGATGATGTATGAGGAGGCAGTGAGCGCGGGGGTGTTCGATCGCGTCGCGCCGAGTGCATCGGAACTGCTGGCGACGGCGAAACAGTGGGTGATGGAACATCGATCGAAGATGGGGCAGGCGGGGCCGGGAGGGATTCCGCGGCGGGATGGCGCGCCGTCGAGGTGGATCGGACGGCCGGGGATCAAGGCGAATGTGCTGGCGGGGCTGGCGACGGTTGGGGAAGAGGGATTGCAAGGGGAACCTGCGCGTGCGGTGATGGATGAGGTGCGGGCGGGGATCGAAAATGGGTGGCAGGCCGCGCTGGATATGGAGCGACGGGAACTGGTGCGGCTGCGGGCCGCCCCGGCGGGGCGGGCGGCGATACAAGCGTTCTTTGAGAAGAGCAAGAAGTAAGAGTCACGAGCCAAGCGGCCCGCGGGGGCCGAACTCCGGAGTATGAGAGCCATGTCGGATCTGAAGAATCTCAAGGGCATCAAGGACGACGACCGCAAGCTCCTGGAGGAGGCGGAGGAATGGCTCGGCGCGGAGCCGACGAAGATGGGGCCGGTGAAGAACATCTTCTGGGGCAACCTGAAGGAGGAGTTCTACTTCCCGTATCCGCAGCAGGACACACGCGAGCAGGCGGAGTGCGACCAGTTGCTGGCGCGGCTGGATGAGTATCTCAAGAACGAGCACCCGGCGATCGCGATCGATCAGGATCAGGAGATCCCGCGGTGGGTGATCGACAAGCTCTTCTCGCTGGGCGTGCTGGGGATGACGATTCCCAAGGAGTTCGGCGGGCTGGGAATGGGGATCACGTCGTACAACAGAGTTCTGGAGCGGATCGGGTTCTCGTGCGGCTCGACGGCGGTGCTCGTGAGCGCGCATCAGTCGATCGGGTGCAAGGCGGTGATGCTCTTCGGGAGCGATGAGCAGAAGAAGCTCTGGCTGCCGCGGCTGGCGAAGGACTGGCTGAGCGCGTTCTGCCTGAGCGAGCCGAACGTGGGGTGCGATGCGGGCGGGCAGGAGACGTACTTCGAGCGCGATGGGGATCACTATGTGATCTACGGCGAGAAGAAGTGGGCGACGTCGGGGGCGATTTCCGGCCTGTTCACGGTGATGTGCCGGGAGAAGACGGCGGATGGGAAGGGGAAGATCAGCGCGATCGTGCTGCACCCGTGGCTGGACGGGGTGGAGATCTTCCAGAAGAATCGCTCCAAGTGCGGCATTCGCGGGACGTGGCAGGCACGCATCAAGTTCCACGGCGTGCGCGTGCACAAGTCGCATCTGCTGGGCAAGGAGGGGCGCGGCCTGCAGATGGCGCTCTCGTGCCTGAACTACGGGCGGTGCACGCTGAGCGCGGGCATGCTCGGCGGGGCCCGCAAGGTGCGCGATCAGGCGACCAAGTGGGGCATGACGCGGTACCAGTTCGGCAAGCCCTTAGCGGACAAGGAACTCGTGCGGCAGCGCATCGCCCGCATGGCGGCGTACGACTACGCGATCGACGCCGTGCTCTACATGACCACCGGGATGCTCGACCGCAAGGATGAGGACATCATGGTGGAGACGGCCGTCTGCAAGACGTTCTGCTCCGAGTACGGCTGGCGTGTCGTGAACGACGGCATGCAGATCATGGGCGGCGAGAGCTACATGACCGAGAACGAGGTGGAGCGGGTCTTCCGCGACTCTCGCATCAATCTGATCGTCGAGGGCTCGAACGACCTGATGTGGTCGTTCATATTCGGCTACGGCGGCAAGCAGCTCGCGGAGATGATGCTGGGCATCCGCAACGCCCTGCTGAAGGACAAGGATGAGGGGATGGGGGCGTTCCTCTCCAAGGCGATCAAGAACTCGTTGCGGCCGGAGATCATGAAGCGGGCGGTGCCGCTGGGCTTGGAAGTCTTCTTCGGCATCCGGCGGCCGCTGCCGGTGCTGAATGGGATTCTTCCGGAGCTCAAGGACATCGGCGAGCGGCTGGCGCGACTGACGCGCGAGCACACGTATCTCTTCAAGATCATGAGCAAGAAGTACGATGTCGCGATGCTGGAGCGGCAGGCCGTGCAGGCGCGGCTGGGCAACAGCGCGATCCTGCTGCACGCGTGGGCGTGCACGCTGAGCAAGCTGGACAGCGATCTGCGTCGGCACGCCGGCAACGGCGCGGCGGATGTGGAGTTCCAGCGCGACAAGCTCGCCGCGCTGCACTTCTTTGATCTGGCGGAGGTCGAGATCAAGGAGTTCTTCCGCAACCTGCTGGAGCACGCGGATGACACGATGCTGGCCGCGGCGGATGCGGAGATGAAGCACTGCGCCACGCTGAACCCGGATGAGTTCGTCATTCCCGAGAAGACGCCGACGGACCTGCGCGGCAAGGGGAAGAAGCCGAACCAGAACGGGATCAAGCAGTTCCCGGGAGACCGGGCGAGCCAGTTCGCGCAAGCGCCGGAGGGTGTGGCGCGGCCGTAAGGGGCCACACCAAGACTGATTGTGAACCCGATCTGGGTTCGGCCCGTACCTATCTAATAGGGGAAAACACACATCGCCCTCCCCCACTCCTGAAGGGACCACCGTTCAACTCCATTCGTCCCCACCATCCACGCTGACTCCTCCTGCTTCGTCAATGACCACACAGGCACCGCCGGCGCCGGTCGTCGAGGTCAAACTGACTTCGCGCGCGGCGGGCGGGCGGCTGGAGTTGCCCAAGGCGGTGGTGGAGAAGCCGGGGATTCGGATCCGCTGGACGTACGCGATCAGCATCGTGCTGGTGCATCTGGTCGCGCTGCTGGCGGTGCTGCCGTGGTTCTTCTCGTGGACGGGCGTGGCCGTCTGCCTCGCGGGGCTGTATGTCTTCGGCACGCTTGGGGTGAATCTCGGCTTCCATCGTCTGCTCACGCATCGCAGTTTTACCTGCCCCAAGTGGGTCGAGAAGACGGTCGCGATCCTCGGGGTCTGCTGTCTGCAGGAAGGTCCGGCGCGATGGGTCGGCATCCATCGCAAGCACCACCAGCACTCGGATGAAGAGCCGGACCCGCACAGCCCGCTGGTCACGTTCCTCTGGGGCCATGTCGGCTGGCTCGTCATCGAGAACCGCGACTCGGACACCGCGGACCTGCTGCACAAGTACTCGCGCGATCTCGTGACGCAGAGGTTCTATCTGCAGCTCGAGAAGCGGCTGCGGTGGTTCTGGGTGTACCTTGCTTCTGTCGCGGCCTTCGCCGCTGCGGGTGTGGGCATCGGTTATCTCATCGAGCCGACCACCGCGAAGGCGTTGCAGTTCGCCGCGAGCTTCGTCCTCTGGGGCGTCTTCGTGCGAACGGTCCTCGTCTGGCACATCACCTGGAGTGTGAACTCGCTGAGCCACCTCTGGGGGTATCAGAGTTTCAACACCGGCGAGAACAGCCGCAACAACTGGTTCGTGGCCCTCATCTCCAACGGCGAGGGCTGGCACAACAACCACCACGGCGACCAGCGCAGCGCGGCCCACGGGCACCGGTGGTACGAGTTTGATGTGACGTACCTGACGATCCGGGCGATGGAGATGGTCGGGCTGGCCAGCAATGTGAAGCGGCCGGACCGGAACGCCTCGCACTGACGTCGAGTGCCTTCTCCCAACGAACCCGACGCGCCAGCGAGGGAACAGGATTTCACCGCAGAGGCGCAGAGGTCGCGGAGGAAGGCCATTCACCACTGAGCACACCGAGGGCACTGAGAGATGGCGGGGGGTCGACTGTTCTTTGGCCAGTGCCGCCTGTCAGTCAACCCCACGCGTAACTCACTACCTTGCCCAGAGCGGCAAGATAGTGGCACGGGAAGTCGGGCCACCTGCCTGAAAAGAAAAGGCATTGCTGATGGCCTTCAGCCTGAGGAAGGGAAGGCGAAAGGCAAGCAACGGGGCAGCATGGCGTCGCCAG
>JBGANP010000137.1:0-7532 GCA_044222255.1 Phycisphaerales bacterium | reverse complement strand
GAGGTCTTCGACTTTCTGGCGGGCGGCATCGAGCTTGCCCCGGCAGTGATGGATGAGCGTGACGCCCCGTTCGTACTCGGCGAGGGACTGCTCAAGGCCGACCTCGCCGGACTCGATGCGTTCGATGATGCTCTCGATCTGGGCGAGGGCGTCTTCGAAGGGGAGGGAATCGGAGGAGGAGGGGGTGGGGGGCTTCGAGGGCGATTTGGCCATGGGGGAGAGTAGGGGATGTGGGATGGGGAATGTCGGATGGGAACGGCCCAAACATGGGCCGGGAGGCTCACGTCACGGTCGGAGGCGGCCTTGGCCGTGCGGGCTTCGCCTAGCATTTTTGCATGAACACATCTGTTGTCGTGCGGGGCGTTGTGGGCGGGATGATCTTGATGAGCGTGCTGGGCGGATCGCCGGTGGCGAAGGCGCAATCGGTCACGAATCTGTACATGAGCAACTGCGCGAACTGCCATGGGGAGAACGGCTCCGGAGGTGGGGCGGGGACGCAGTCGCTGTTGCGGGCGGAGGTGCGCTCGGGAGTGGGGAGGGTGAACGGGCCGACGGATCGGGCGTTCTTTGATGCGGTGCGGAACGGGATTCCGGAGACGGCGATGCCCGCGTATGGCGGGGAGAAGGGGCCGCTGAGCGATGCGCAGGTGTGGGCGCTGGTGAACCATGTGCGCGAGTTGCAGGAGGCGGGGCGGCGGAAGCAGGAAAAGCCGCCGCACCGGCGCGCGGTGGATGGGGTGATCGAGTCGGCGCACGCGAAGTACCGCATCGAGACGGTGGTGAAGGATGGGCTCTCGGTGCCGTGGGCGGTGGACTTTCTGCCGCCCAAGGATGCGGCGAAGCAGGGGGACATCAACGCGTACGCGATGCTGATCACCGAGCGCGCGGGAACGCTGCGGGTCTTCGAGAACGGGAAACTCTCCGAGCCGGTGAGCGGGTTGCCGAAGGTGTTTCTGCGCGGGCAGAGCGGGCTGATGGATGTCTGCGTTGATCCGGAGTATGCGAAGAACGGGTGGGTGTATCTCTCGTACTCGGAACCTTCCCCCGAAGGTGGGCCGAAGAACGGGGGGATGACGACGATCGCGCGCGGCAAAATCACACGCGGCGAGGGTGGATGGAAATGGAGCGAGATGCAGACGCTCTGGCGGCCCAAGACGGAGCACTATGTCTCGGGAGACATCCACTTCGGCAGCCGCATCGTGGTGTTGCTGCCGATCGCGGATGGGGCGGACAAGGGGAAGCAGTATCTCTACTTCTGCATCGGCGAGCGCGGCCGCGGCGAGATGGCGCAGGACATCACGCGGCCCAACGGGCGCGTGCATCGCATCTTTACCGATGGGAAGATTCCGAGTGATAATCCGTTCGCGAGTGCGGCGGATCAGGCGAAGGGTTGGTACGCATCGACGTGGTCGTATGGGCATCGCAACCCGCAGGGGATGGTGATGGATGCGAAGGGGCGGCTGTGGGACACGGAACACGGGCCGCGCGGCGGGGATGAGCTGAATCTGGTGCTGAAGGGACGCAACTACGGCTGGCCGCTGGTGACGTTCGGGATCAACTACCAGGACACGCCGTGGAACGTGCCGTGGCCGGAAGTTGCGGCGATGAATGAGAAGAAAGGGAAGGACGGAGCCGCGCCGAAGGATGGCGGGATCATGAGCAAGTCGATCGCGATGCCATCGCTGGTGTGGTTGCCCTCGATCGCGGCATGCGGCCTCGCGACGGCGGATGCGGGACCGGCGGGCGAGGCGTTCCCGGCGTGGAGGGGCGATCTGTTCGCGGGCGGACTCGCGGGGCAGATCGTGGAGCGGGTGCGGATGAGCGATGGGAGCGGGGAGGCGAGTGTGGTGGAGCGCGAGGAGATCGTGCGGGATATGGGCCGCGTGCGCGATGTGTTCTGCGGGCCGGATGGGGCGATTTATGTAGTGCTGAATGATCCGGATCGGGTGGTGAGGGTGGTGGGGGCGAAGTGAGGAGTAGTAGTACCGTTTGCCGAATGGCGTGAGGGCAGGGAATTATCCACATGCAAGGTCGTGACTTTATCGCACGCAAGACGCCGACATGGTCGGCTCGTGGAAGCGCGTTGTTCCTTCCCGCACTGCTCGCAGTGTTTCCTTGTGTCGCGGCCGCGGGGCTGGTTGAACGAATGAACAGCTTTCACGGCATCTCCGTTCAGGAGGGGGTCATCGGGATCGGCGGCTTGATGTTTGTCATTGCCGCGTGGTATTACTTTGTAGCAAAGGACATCGTTCTTCGAGTGTCTTTGGTCGGAACTAGTCTCATTTTGAAACGACCACTACGGCGTGTCGTCGTGGAGAATCCAAGAGTTGTGCGGTGTGATACGGACACAATCGTGCTTGTTGACGCGAATAATCGCGAATGGCGATTCGGCGTACAGGCATATTCTCCGGGCTTGCAATCTCTTGCGGATGAACTGGACCATCTGCGAAGCGGAACTCGTGAGTAAGGTTGTGCGCGTTGGGTGAACTGCTTCGGCCGGGGCGGCGGAACCATGGGCCGGGAGGCCCATGCCACTTCAGAACAGCCTCGGGCCATCGTCCGTTGGCGGTTTCTTCGCACGCGCAGGTCGTGGCGACATCGGCGCGGGGCGGGGTTTGCGTGGAACCTTCGGGCGTGACGATCGATGTGAATGATTCGTCGGCGAGTTGCGTGCGGATGTGTTCGCCTGACTTTCGTGCCAGCGTGCGGAGCGCACGGCCGGACAAAACTCCATTCGTGCCCACAAACCGATTTTCGTACGAACGAAAACCACTTCCCTTCCGGGAAATGCCACTCCCGTGCCCACCTCCGTAGCGTTCACGTCCGGATGAGCGCCCGTGCCCATCCGAGTAGACGACCCACGCACGCTTGCACTGGCGCTTTGGTCAAAGCACCGGAAAGCCGGTGGCACGCTCACGGTGTGTTACAGAGAAAGACTGGGCCGCCCGCCTGATGAACGAAGTGGAGATCGACTACTGTTCCAGCGTGATGTCAAGATTGTCGCAGCGCTATCCAGCTACTCGGGCAAGAGGCGTGCTCAATCTCATTGTGTCTATTGGGCTTGGTAGCGGCTTTGGCGTGATCGCGGCCGAAGGGATGGGCGGGGGACTCATCACGGCATTCGCCTTGGTGATCGGTGGGATCATCGGTCTCCTGGCGAGCGAAGCACTTATGTTCGGACTTCAATACGGACCTTGGGTTCCCGGAGTGCTCATGATCGCGATCCCGACAGCCACAGTCGCGTACTTCAGCGCAGCGTGGTCTCCGTCGGGGTGGTGGGCCATCGGCATCAGTCCCGTCCTATCCACCGCGGTGTACATCGCGCTGGCGTGCGTGCGGGGGAAGATCGGACAGCGTCGATATGCTCCGTTGCCGTCCTGCTACTGCCCGCAATGCGACTATGACCGTCGCGGCCTACCCGCAGAAGCTGTCTGTCCGGAATGCGCATCGCCGCCCGACGGACGAGATGTTAAGGAGTAGCACCGCCTCTCGACGCCGCCCACTTGCATCCGCGTACCGTCGTTACTTCGGTACCAATGCATGATTCTCGGAAGGTGTCACACACCAAGAGCTTCGGGGGAGGCCCCGAAAGAAGGGCCGGGAAGCCCATGCCACATCAGAACAGACTCGGGCCATCGTCCGTCGGCGGTTTCTTCGCTCGCGCAGGGCGGGGTGATGGCGGCGCGGGGCGGAGCGGGGTTTGTGTGGAACCTTCGGGTGTCACGATCGATGTGAACGAGCCGTCGGCGAGTTGGGTGCGGATATGTTCGCCTGCGTGCGGGTCCTTGGCGGAGCGGATGATCGTGCCATCGGCGCGGAGGGTCATGGAGTAGCCGCGTTTGAGGACGTTGTGGGGGCCGATGAGGTCGAGGGAGCGGGCCGCGCTGTCGAGCGCGGCGGTGCGGCGGGCGAGGTGATTCGTGAGGCCCGTTGAGAGCCGCGCTGCGGCGTGGGTGAGCGCGGCTTCGCGGCGGGCGTAGACGGCTTCGGGGCGGTGGCGGTCCAGCGTGCGGGCGCGATCGTCGAGGGTGCGGGTGGCGGTTTGGAGTTTCTCGCGCAGGGCGTGTTGCAGGTCGCGGACTTTGTCGGCGAGTTCATCCTGTTTCTCGTCGACGAGGCGGATGGGGTCGGTAAAGATGCTGTGGCGGGATGCGCTGCGGAGGCGCTCGGATTCGAGCTGCACCTGGCGGGCGAGGGAGGAGCCGAGCCGCGCGCCGGTTGAGGAGAGCTGGCGGCGGAGCGCAGCGGCATCCGGGGCGATGCGCATGGCGGCCTGCGTGGGCGTCGCGCCGCGGACATCGGCGACCAGCTCGGCGATGGTGATGTCGATCTCGTGGCCGATGGCGGCGACGACGGGGATCGGGGAGTGGACGATCGCCTCGGCGACGATGCGCTCGTTGAAGGCCCAGAGGTCTTCGCGCGAGCCGCCGCCGCGGGTGACGAGAATGGCGTCGATGCCGAGGGCGATGTGGCGGCGGCCGATATTGCGGATCGCGGCCGCGATTTCGGCGGCCGCGCCGTCGCCCTGGACGCGGACATCCGCGAGCGCGAGCGGGAGCGAGGGGCAGCGGCGGGCAATGGTGTCCAGCACATCCTGCAGCGCGGCGGCGGTGCGGCTGGTGACGATGGCGATCTTGCGCGGGAGCATCGGGAGGGGCCGCTTGCGGGATTCATCGAGCCAGCCGAGGGCGCGGAGTTCTTCGACGAGTTTGCGGTAGGCGAGGTCGAGTGCGCCAGCGCCGATGGGTTCCATCTTGTCGACGATGAACTGGGTTTTGCCGTAGGGCTGGTAGTACTCGACGCGGCCGGTGAGGAGAACCTGCTGGCCGGGCTCGGGGGTGAAGCCGGCTTTCTTGGCTGCGCTTTGCCACATAACGCAGGCGATGGCCGCGCCGGAGTCTTTGAGGTCGAAGTACCAGTGGGTGCGATCGGTGAAGCGGGAGATCTCGCCGACGACTTTGAGGCCGGTGGAGAGTTTCTCCTTCAGGGCGTGATCGATGAGGATGGCGAGTTGGGAGACGGAGAGGTGGTCGGGCTTGGGCGCGGAAGAACTGGCGCGGGAAGGCGCGGCGCCTTTGATATCGTTTTCGTTGAAGGGGAGGCGGCTCATGGGGGTAGCGTGAGCGTATCAGGTGGCGGCTGCTGTCGGGCGGGCGACCTGCTGATACGCGCGGAGGACATCGGCGACGTGCGCACTGCCGATGCGGTTGGAGCGGATGTGCTCGTGGGCGGAGCGGGCAAGCTCGCTGGCGGCCTGCGGGTGGAGGGCGGTGGCGGCGATGGCCTGTGCCCATGCGGCGGGAGTGGGGGAGCGGACGAGCCGCGCGGTGGTGCCGTCGGCGAGAGTGTCCATGGTGTCATCGGCCATGGCGATGACCGTCATGCCGGCGCCCATGGCTTCGAGCGTGAGCGTGCGCTGGCGGCCGGTGGCTTCGGGGAGGAGGAGGATGTCCATGTCGAGGATCGGCTCGCGGCGGGATTCCATATCCGGCACGAGCGAGAAGCGATCCATGAGGTTGAGTTTGCGCGCGGCGGACCAGAGGGCCGCTTCGCGCGCGGGTGTGGATTCGTCGATGGCGGCGAAGATGAGCATCTCGGTGCCGGAGGCGGCCTGCACGAGACCGGCGAGCGCGGCGGAGCAGGAACGGGGATCGCCGGTATCGCAGAGCATGGCGACGGCGAGGGGTTGGCCGGGGGGGCGATGGCCGCGCGGGTGCGGGGGGGCATGCACGCCCCATGGGGCGGAGTAGACCTTGGCCCGAGGTATGGTTTTTCGGAGAGCTGTCGCGAGGGCGGATTCGGAGACGATGAACTCGGGTGTGACGGGTTGGCTGGTGCGCGTCGCGGCGGCGAAGAGAACGCTGGCGGGTGTGAGGAGGCCGGGACGCCAGAGTTCCAGAAGCAGGCCCGCGCCGGCGCGGCGGGCGAGATCGACGGCGATGGCCCAACTGCCTGCGCCGAAGGCGTGAACGATGTCGATGGGCGTGGGCTCATCGAATCGTTCTTCGATGGCGCTTGCGAGCATTGCGGCGCGGCGGCGGTGCGTAAAGGGGAGGCCGCGGTCCTGGTAGGTGACGACGGTGGATTGGATGCCGATGGATTCTGAAGCGTTGAAAGTGCCGGCCGCGCTGAGCGAAGCAGGCATGGCGTGCGTGACGCGGACGCCCTCATCGGCGAGGCCGACCTCGAGGCGGCTGAGCATCGCACGCTCGCGGGTGGCGAAGGAGATGTCGGCGATGATGAGGGCGTGCATTGGGAGGGGGAAAGTGAGATTTCAGATTTCAAGAGAGAACGGGCGAGGGGAGAAGCGTGATATCGGGTGGGCGAGGGGTAGTGCTGGCGAGATCGTTGGTGCGCCAAGTGGCGACCCAGTGGTTGGGGCGGACTTCCAGGAGGATGGAGTCGCGCGGCGTGAGGCCGGTCGGTGGAGTGTGGCCGGGCCACCAGGGGTGCAGGTGGGATGCGCCGGGTATGTGGTGGGCATCGGGCTGCTGCATGAGATCGGCGATGGTGGTGAGGCGATCGACGCGGCGGGCGAGAGAGGGGATGCAGGCGAGGAGGCCGCGGGTGTAGGGGTGGAGGGGAGCGGCGAAGAGGTCGGCGACTGCGGCGTACTCGACGACGCGGCCGGCGTACATGACACAGACGGCATCGGCATTTTCGGCGACAACGCCGAGGTCATGGGTAATGAGCATGATCGCCATGCCGGTGCGGGATTTGAGATCGCGGAGGAGTTCGAGGATCTGTTTCTGGATGGTTACGTCGAGCGCGGTAGTAGGCTCATCGGCAAGCAGAAGCGTGGGCTTGCAGGCGAGGGCCATGGCGATCATGACGCGCTGGCGCATGCCGCCGGAAAACTGATGCGGATACGCGGCGAGGCGGCGCTCGGGATCGGTGATGCCGACATCGATGACGGACTGGATCGCGATGGCGCGGGCGGCGGCGCGGTTGACGGATTGGTGAAGCAGAATCGCTTCGATGATCTGATCGCCGATGGTGAATACTGGGTTCAGGGAGGACATCGGCTCCTGGAAGATCATGGCGATGCGACTGCCGCGGATGCGGCGGATTTCTTTGTCGGAGAGGGAGAAGAGATCGCGACCCTCGAAGATTGCGCTGCCGCGATCGACGCGGGCGGTGGAGCGCGGGAGGAGGTGGAGGAGCGAGAGGGCGGTGACACTCTTACCGCATCCGGACTCGCCGACGACGGCGAGGGTCTGGCCGGCGTGGATGCTCATGCTGACGGCATCAACGGCCTGCGTGCGCGTGTCGCCGGAGGCGAAGGAGACGGCGAGATCGCGAACAGCGAGGAGGGACATCGGAAGAGCGTACACACAATGACGACGCTGGTTGCGATAGGTCCTGTCGCGCGACGGCAGAGCGGGAACATCACCCGACGATGTCGGGGAGGTCGTCCATCCCCTCGCTCATGAGACGCGGGCCGCGCTCGGTGATGAGGACATCGTGTTCGTAGTGAACGGTGAGGGAGTGGTCCGCGCTGAAGACGGGCCACTGGCGGGGCTTCTGCGTGG
>JBGANP010000136.1:0-7376 GCA_044222255.1 Phycisphaerales bacterium | reverse complement strand
GGGTGGTGAGTTTGGAGCGAAGGCCGCCCGGCGTGTTCAGCGGCGCCACGGTGCAGCCCGCGGCGCGGAGGGCATCAAGCAGAAACGTGCGTTCGCTTGTGGAGAGGCCGAGAGCGGGATGGATGGCGACGGTGCGGCCGGAGAGGGAATCGAGGTGGGTGCGCAGAGTGGAGACGAGATCGGAGAGCGGGATGGAAGGATCGACGGCGATGACGCCGGGGGGCGCGACGCCGCGGGTGCGGCCCTGCGCGGCGTGTTTGAGGCCGAGCATGTGGAGCCGGGCGAGATCGGAGCGGCCCATCATTTCCTGCTGGGCGGCGCGGCAGACATCGAGCATGGCGCGGCGGAACTTGGCGATGCGCGGCGCGCCGGCGGCGTCGATGGGGGCGTGGGCGTTGCGCGTGGAGTAGAAGCGCGTCCAGGTGGGGAAGCGGTCGAAGCGCGGGTGGTAGGCGAGCGCGGAGGGGACGCCGACGATGCGGCCGCCCATGATCTGGGCCATGCGGATGAACCACTCGACATCATCGCCGTTGAGGAAGGTGTCGGGGAAAGGGCCGGCGGCGCGGGCGGCGTTGGTGCGGATGAGGGCGCAGCAGGCGGCGAGGTATTGGACGGGGACAAGGGGCTGGGGACTGTGGACTGGGGGCTGAGGAAGAGAAGAGTCGAGCGCTGGGCCCGCGGCGGGCCGAACATGGGCCGGTAGGCCCATGCCACGATCGGAAACGCCTGCTGCTCCTGGCACCATGGGTTCGAAGGTGCCGTTGCGGCGGTTGATGTGGCCGCCGAGTTCGAAGGGGATGCCGGTGACGGGGTCGGCGATGGCGGGGCCGGCGGCGATGGTGGCGGGATCGGAGCGGAGGGCTTCGAGGAGAGTTTGGAGTGTTTCGCGGGGGACGCGGGCGTCGGAATCCACGAGCCAGACGAACTCGGGATCGAACGCTCGCCATTCCGGTTCGGTCAGGCGGTCGTCGAGGGAGAGGGCGAGGGAGAGGCCCGCGCTGTAGCCGCCGCTCCCCCCGGTGTTGGTGTTTAGCCGGAGGTGGTCGATGCGGAGGCCGGGGGCGGAGAGGTCGGAGAGGGGCTGGGTGGAGGCGTTGTCGACGAGGATGATGCGGAGATCGAGGCCGGTCTGGTCCAGAGTGGCCAGATCGGCGAGGAGGGCGGCGGCATCGTCGCGGCGGTTGTGGCAGGGGACGATGGCGGCGATGCGGGCGAGTTGGGTCGGGTGACCGATGTCAACCCGCACGGGCTTGGAAAAGCCCGGGAAGAGCCCTTCCTCGCGCGTGGCCGCGACGGCGGCGGGCGACGATGTCGCCGGGTCGGGAGGTAGGACGGAAACGGTGGACATGAGAGGGGGAGATGGTAGGGAAGGGGGATGCGGGGCGCAAAGGGGGAACCGTGCAATCCCCGTGTGCGGAGCGGAGGGGGTGGGCGGGACGAGGAGGGGGAGTGTGCGCGCACCTTGCCTAGGTTCGCTACACTGTCGGTCGGCGTGGGTGGTGTCCGCGCCAGTTGGGGAAGGGGGCGGATTCGCGTGGGGCAGGGAGGGGGACGGGGAGCGACGCCGCGCCGGAAGGCCGGCTTCCGAAGCAACCAGACCCGAGGGATCGGAAGATCGACCTTCGGCGTCTCCTGAGCAGGAGCGAAGTGACCATGCGTGCAATTCAACCGCGTCGAACGAACGTGTCGCGTCGGGCCAAGTCGGCAGCAGGGGCGTTGCTGGAGCAGCTCGAGCAGCGCTCGCTGCTGGCGAACTCGCCGTTTCCGCTGATCTCGGACCTGGTGAATCCCAACGACACGGTCGTTCGGCTCCAGACCAACTTCGGGGACATCGACTTTGAGTTGTTCGATCAGGCGGCGCCGATCACGGTGGCGAACTTCCTGAAGTATGTGCGGGATGGGGACTTTGATCAGTCCTTCTTCCATCGCTACGCGGTGGATCAGTCGAGCAATCCGTTCGTGATCCAGGGGGGATATGCCCGCCTGCACAATCCGGTGACGACGGGGCCATTCGGGGGCGCGGTCACGGACAACACGGCGCGGGCGTGGGAGCCGGTGCCGACGGATGCGGCGATCACCAACGAGTTCAACCAGTCCAACCTGATCCGGACGGTGGCGATGGCGCGCATCGGCGGGCAGGCGAACAGCGCGACGAGCCAGTTCTTCATCAACCTGAAGAACAACACGAACCTGGACACCGTCGATGGCGGGTTCACCGTGTTCGGACGCATCGCGACCGATGCATCGTGGACGGTGGTGCAGAGCATCATCACGGGGCTGACGAAGGTGGCGCAGGGCGGCGTCTTCGGCGAGCTGCCGACCAAAACCGGTTCGGGCTTCAATGGCAGCGATGGGGTGCAGGCCACCAATGTGACGGGCGACCAGCTGGTGACCATCCGCGATGCGGAGGTGATCAAGCCGCAGGGCGTGGCGGCGTTCTACACGTATCGCGTGTACTACCCCGAGGGCTTCGCGGGCGGGCAGATCAACGAGTTCCTGCCGCTGGCGAATCCGGGATCGACGACGCTGAACTACCAGATCATCGTGCGGGCGGAAACGCGCGACGATCTGCCCAGCCCGGCAGCGGACTTCTGGTATCGGGACAAGGTGATCTCCACGGGAACGATCGCGGCGAATCGGCGGGCGGGCGTGACGATCAGCACGTTCGCGTCGCCGTCGAACAATCTTGTGCCGCGGCAGGGGAAGCCGTACGGGATCGAGGTCTGGGCGACGGGCCCGATCGACGCGATGCTGAGCCACTATGACTTCGGCTCGTCGACAATCGAGGCGTTCACGCAGACGAAGGCGATGACGTGGACGCTGCCGGACATCAGCAAGGGCACGGACATCAGGGACTTTGTGGTCTGGCAGAACACATCGGACGTGAAGGCGAATCTGACGCTGAAGTTCTTCAAGTCCGACGGCAGCACGCCGATCGAGATCATGGTGAGCACCGAGGCCTTCCGGCGCGGCGGGCTGGCGATTGCCAACACCTCGCAGCTTGTTGATGGCGGCTACTCGCTGCAGATCACCTCGGACCAGCCGATCGTGGCGGGGGTGACGCACTACAAAACCAGCGGGGCGGACAAGGGCGGGGCGACGCAGCTGGGCATCACCGGAACGGGCGCCACGAAGGGCCTGCTGCCGCTGGCCAGCAGCGGGGCGGCGAGCTCTGGGATCGGCGATACGTTCTCGATTCTCAACCCCAGCACATCGCTGCCCGCGCTGATCACGATCATCGCGCGGTTTGACGACGGGTCGCCGGACTACACGATCACGACGGTGGGGCTGGCGGTGCTGGCGCAGAGCCGGTCGACGTTCACGCTGCCGGATGTGGCAGACCTGCAGGGCAAGCACTTTGCGGTGCTGTACTCAACCAATACGAACGTGTTCATCTCGACGCTGCACGTGGAGCACGGGGATGTGGCGAGCAACGCGTTCGCGTATACGGCGGCGACGCACCACGACTTCGGCGAGGGCTTCATGAATGGGGCCCGCGCGGGGACATCCCTGTTTGAGGAGATCGGGCTGTTCAACCCGAACGGCACGTTCTTCAATGCCTCGCAGCCGCAGACGGCGAATGTGACGATCCGGTTCCTGTTCAGCGACGGGTTCGTGATGACCAAGGACATCACGCTGGACGCGGACGGGTTCAAGTTTGTGGACCTGACGACGCTGCCGGAGCTGCTCGCGCAGAACGCGAACAACCGCTACTACTTCTCGCTGGACATCGTGAGCGATGTGCCGATCGTCGCGGCGATGCGGCACTACGACACCACGCTGGGCACCTCGCAGCCGGCGGGTGGAGGAAGCTCGCTGGGCACACAGCGCGGGCAGATCGTCGGGTTGTTGAACCTGTAAGGGTTGGGAGTTCTTGCGAAGATAACGGCAGGCCTGGGAGCGATCCCGGGCCTGTTTTCTTGCATCGGACGGCAAACCTCCGTGCATCCGCGGGATTCGCGTCAGAGCACGCTCATCCCGGGCGTGCAATCAGAGGGCGGTCTTGGACATGGCGCGGCGCGCGAGCTTGGCGAGGGAGCGGACGGGCGCGCCGAGGGGGCGCGGCATGGAGTCCACGATGCCGAAGATGGCCTTGCTGACGACCACGGCGGGCTTGTGCTGGTAGTCGCTCACGGTGGATTCGAGTTCGGCGATTCTCTTCTGCGCGGCCTCGAGCTCGTCGAAGAGCTCGCAGTTGCGAGAGCGGAGGTCGCGGACGAAGATGGCTTCGCCGTTTTCATCGAGCCAGTTGGCATCGGCGCGGCGGAGGAGGACGTTGGAGAGCTCGATGATCTTGCGGGCGTGTTGTTCGTAGAGGGCGGGGTGGCGCTCGACGATCTGGCCGTGCAGCTCGGCGTGGCGCATGGCGGCCTGCATGACGAGGGTGTTCTCGCTGTGGCGGCGCCAGTTGAAGAGGGGCTCGCGGACGCGGACGCCGCGCCAGCCGCGCTCGGAGAAGCGGAGCCAGAGGTCCCAGTCCTCGTAGCCGCGCTGGAAGGACTCGTCGAAGCCGCCGGAGCGCTCGAAGTGGTCGCGCTTGATGAGGGTGGTGACGGGGTGGAGATTGGTGACCAGCAGGAGCATCGGGTCCCAGGCGGGGACTTTCCAGATGCCGGTGCCGCGTTCGACGAGCTTTTCCTGGCAGTAGGCGTGGCTGACATCGGGCGAGGGATCGCCGAGGAGTTCCTGGTGGAGGCGGGCGACGAAGGAACGCTCGATCCAGTCGTCGGCGTCGAGGAAGACGAGGTACTCGCCCCAGGCCTCGCGAGCGGCGATAGCGGCGCCGGCGTTGCGCGCGGCGGGGAGGCCGCGGTTTTCCTGGTGGATGACGCGGACATTCGCGCCCATCTCGGCGCAGGCGTCGCAGCGGGCGGCGGAGGCGCCGTCTGTGGAGCCGTCGTTGACGATGACGATGCGGACGAGGGCGTTTTCCTGTGCGAGGCAGGAGCGCACGGCATCGGCCACGAAACGGCCGTGGTTGAAGCAGGGGATGACGATGGTTGCCCGGGGTGTGGCGGCCATTGCTGAGTCAGTATTCGCCCGGTTTGGTCGCATGTCTGCACAAGATGCGCATTTGGGTGTGAGACTGGGGTGTTCCTACGATGAAAGTCATCAGTTTGTGCGGGTGTGCCGAATCCCCCTCGTGAGACGTGTTCTGAGATGACCGACGCCTTCTGGCCATATGCAAAGCGGATGTTGCGGTATCGGTGGCTGGTGGTGCCGGCGCTGGTGTTTGCGGCGCTCTCGGCGGGGGGGATGGGGGCGGGGCTGGCGGCACTGAAGCCGGTGATTGAGAATCTGCCTCGGGCGGACGATCCGAGTGTGAAACCCAAGCTGCTCTCGGACTTTGCGAACGACATCAATCTGTCGCTGTGGAGCTGGCTGCCGCATATCCCGCAGGGTGTGATCGAAAAACTCCCGAACAAGCCGTTCGATGCGGTGTTGTGGATCGTGATTGGGGTAGGGCTGCTGACGATCATCGGAGCGACGTGCAACTTTCTGCACGCGTATCTGTCGCTGACGGTGATCAGCCGGACAGTGGCCAATATTCGGCGCGAGGCGTTCCACAGCGTGGTGCATCTGCCGCTGAAGGCGGTGCTGAAGGCGGGGCCGAGCGATCTGGTGAGCCGGATTGTGTATGACACGGCCACGCTTGGCCAGGGTTTCAATGCGCTGCTGAGCAAATCGGTGGCGCAGGTGACCAAGGGCGTGGTGATGATCGGGGTGGCGTTTTACTTCAACTGGAAGCTGGCGCTGGCGGCGATGGTGGCTGCGCCGGTGGTGGGGTTCATTATCAGGAAGCTGGGGAAACGGATCCGGCGGGCGAGCCGCGGGGCGTTGCAGTCGCAGGCGGGGTTGTATCAGTCGGCCAATGAGGTGCTGAGCGGGCTGCGCGTGGTGAAGGTGTACACGACGGAGCGGACGGAGGAGGGGCGGTTTCATCGGACGAACAAGGATGTGGTGGCGCGGGAGTTCAGGGTGCGGACGGCGCGGGCGCTGTCGAGCCCGCTGGTGGAGACGGTGACGATCTTCGTGCTCGGCGCGCTGGCGCTAGTAGCTGTGAAGGCGATCATGGATGGGCATCTGGCGAAGATGGATGCGATGTATGTGCTTGGCGCGCTGGGAATCGCGGGTGCGTCGCTCAAGCCGCTGACGGGGTTCATGAATGACATCCAGCAGGCATCGGCTGCGGCGGTGCGGCTGCGCGAGTTGATGGGGATGGAGCCGGAGCCGGGGCATGATGCGAAGCTGCCGAAGCTGGCGCGGCACGCCAAGAGCATCGCGTTTGATGGGGTGTCGCTGACGTATCCGGGGGCGGAGCGGCCTGCGCTCAATGGCATCTCGATGACGATCGAGCATGGCAAGACGATTGCGTTCGTTGGGCCGAATGGGTGCGGGAAGACGACGCTGCTGAGCTTGATTCCGCGGCTGTTTGATCCGGATGCGGGGCGGGTGGTGATCGATGGGCAGGATGTGCGCGGCTTTGGCATCAGGTCGCTGCGTGGGCAGATCGGGGTGGTGACGCAGGAGACGGTGCTGTTTCGCGGGTCGATCCGCGACAACATCGCGTATGGCACGAGCGGGGTGACGGAGGCGGGACTGAAGGATGCGGCGCGGCGGGCGCGGGCGGAGGAGTTCATCCTGCAGAAACCGGAGGGGTATGACTTCATCGTGGGCGAGGGCGGGAGCGGGCTGTCGGGAGGGCAGCGGCAGCGGATCGCGATCGCGCGGGCGATTCTGCGCGATCCGGCGATCCTGATTCTGGATGAGGCGACGAGCATGATCGACTCCGAGAGCGAGCACAAGATCGCGGAGGCGATCGCGGAGTTTGTGGGTGGGGGGGCGAACCGGGGCGTATCCGCCGCGAGCGGTTCCGATTCTACTTTGAAGACAGGGCAGAACGGCACGCACGCAAGCACGCGGCGGGGGCGCACGTGTTTGATTGTGGCGCACCGATTGTCAACGGTGATCGACGCGGATGCGATCGTGGTGATGGATCAGGGGAAGATTGTGGATACGGGGACGCACGGGGAGTTGCTGGGGCGGTGCGCGATCTATCAGTCGCTGGTGGCGAATCAGATGATCGCGACGCCCTCGCCGCCTTCGTCTGGCCCAAATGCGTGACAATGCAAGGGCGTCCGAAGAGGGACGGAGGCGACACAGAGGAATGGAGGCGGGAGATCGAAGGGGAGGGTCCACGTACCTTCCTATCCTGTTACTCTCGGCGTTGCGTACTTTGAGTTTCCTCTGTCCCTCTGTGGACTGTTGTTCCCCATGCACCAAACCGACTCCAATGGCATTCTGATTTCCTCCTCGTGTGACTTCTGCTCGAAGGTCTGGGACCCCGAGGGCGCGGAGATCATGATCGAGGGGCA
>JBGANP010000135.1:0-8055 GCA_044222255.1 Phycisphaerales bacterium | reverse complement strand
GTTGCACCCCCCACGAGTCGGTTGAATCAGTATGAAGTGAAGATCACTCTTCGCCCTGCTTGCCCAGCTGCCATTCCTCGATCTCGATCGGGGCCTGACGGCCGAAGATCGTGACCAGAACGCGCACGAGGCCCTTCTCGGGGAGCAGTTCGTCCACGGTGCCCTCGTAGCCAGCGAAGGGGCCTTCCTTGATGGTGACATTCTCGCCCTTGCTGAAGACGAGCTTGATGGTCGGCTGGTCCTCGGGCTTGCGCGAGTCCATGTGGAGCTTCTCGATCTCGTGCTCTTTCATGGGCGTCGGACGGCCCGCGGTGCCGACGAAGTCGCCGACGCCGGTGGTCTCCTTGATGAGGAAGAAGACGTCCTGCGGGATGCGACCATCCGGCTCGAGTTGCATCTCGACAAAGACGTACCCAGGATACATCTTGGTCTCGACGATCTTCTGCTTGCCGCCCTTGATCGTCTTGGTCTTCTCGGTCGGCACGAGGATGCGCCCGACGAGGTGCTCCATCTTCTCGATCTGCACTTTGCGCAGCAGCGTCTCGCGGACGGAGTTTTCTTTGTTAGAGGCCACGCGGAGCGTGAACCAGTTCATGCCGGGCCGACGAAGCGGCTCATCCGCGCCGAGCAGTCCGCTGCGTTCCCCCGCCGCCGCCTTGTTCGTATCCGTCGCCATGCTGCTGCTCCTTCTGTCCCGGACCAAGCTTGGGTCTACGCCTGATTCGGACAAGTCGTTCGGGCGTTTCCGGCGATTGCCGGGAGCGGCCCGAATGGTGATACCCGTCTGTGACAACCGGGCCTTGCGGCCCGGTGGAAAAGTAGTGAAACAATCGACAAACTGAGACGAGTTTTCGCGCGCCGAGCCGCGGCTCGGAACACGCACCCCACCACCCGGATGTCCGTCCCCAAGACTCAGCCGACGAGAATGCCGATGGCCTTGAAGAACCACTGGAAGGCGAAGTCCACTGCGAAGAGCGAGGCCGCGAGCATGACGGAGGCGAAGATGACCACCATCGTGGACATGCGGATGTCCTTCTGCGTGGACCAGTTGACCTTCTTCATCTCGCCGTCGGTGGCGATGAGGAAATCAACGAACTTCTGGTGCATCGCGACGAAGTAGTACGCGAGAATCGCGCCCAGGAGCAGCACGACCGCCATCGCCACGCCCTGAATGAGTCGCGGATCGATCGAGGCCATGCCCTGCGGCTGGCGCCCGAGCGTGATGGGGTTGCCGGCGCCGATCTTGATCGAGGCCGCAAGACTCGCGTCGTTGGAACCGTCGGTGGTCGAAACATTCTTGATGCGAAGCTCGCCGGCACCCGCGTTGAAGGAGTCAACCGTCGCTGTGCCGATCTCGGCCGGAATGACGCCAGGGAGCGACTTGCCCAACAGCTTGACGGACTCGCCCGGAGCGGGAGCCGTGCCGCCCTGCGAGAAGGGCATAGCCCAGACGCTGCGCGGCATCTTGCTGGCAACCAGTTCCATCTGCTTGTACATCCACGCGGACGCGGCGAGTGTGAGAACGCCGATGAGCGTCGCGGTGAGCACCCGCACCCAGTATCCCTGTCCCGGTTTATAGAGGCCGATCGCCATACGAGAGTGATCCTGAGTTCGGAGCTTCGAGCGGGCCGAGACAAGCACGCCGGGAGGGACTTGAACCCGCAACCTGCGGATTTGGAATCCGCTGCTCTACCAGTTGAGCTACCGGCGTCCGAAAAATCGAGAGGCGTCGGAGAGCGTTGTTGAACGCTCGCCGCGGCTTACTTGCGCTTCATCTTGTGGAGCGTGTGCCGGCGCAGACGCGGGGAGTACTTCTTGAAGCCCGCTTTGAGCTTCTCGTCGATGCCGCCCTTGGTGCGGATCTCCGTGCGGTAGTTGAGGTCGCCGGTCTCCGTGCATTGGAGCCAGACGTACTCGCGGCTGGGTGTTCCACCCTTCTTTGCCATGCTGCACCATTCCTTCTTCTAACGGGTCCGTCGCTGCTTGCTTGGGACTTGCTTGAAACAGCCGGTTGGCCACCGGCGGGCCGGGGAGGGTTCGATTCCAGGGGCAAGGATCGCCCCGATTCAATGAAAGATCACTCGTGGGGAGCGCCGCGGATCGCCGTGCGACGGTGCCGGGAGCCGATCGTGCGGCCGCCTTCGCGGACGGCGAAGCGGAGACCGGTTTCCATGGCGACGGCTTGTCACCCAGGTCGATCTTCGACTCGATGTTGCTGCCCGGCATGCACATTTCGGCGCAAGCGCCGAGGAGCTTGATGCTGCCCGTCGTCCGTGGTGCGGAAGTAGAACTGGGGGCGGTAGTTGGAGAAGAACGGCGTGTGGCGGCCGCCTTCTTCCTTGGTCAGGACGTAAACCTGACCCTTGAACTTGGCGTGGGGCTTGATGGAGCCGGGCTTGCAGATGACCTGGCCGCGCTCGGATGTCGTTCTTCGATACCACGGAGCAGCACGCCGACATTGTCGCCGGCCTCGCCGCTGTCGAGGGTCTTCTGGAACATTTCGACGCCGGTGATGACCGAGGTCTTGTTGGGACGCAGACCGACGATCCGCAGCCGTCGCCGATTCGACGACGTCGCCGCGCTCGATACGACTGGTGGCGACTGAACACGACCCTTGATCGAGAACACGTCCTCGACGCCGGCAAAGTGAGGGAAGGGCCTTCTCCTCACGGGTGGGCTCTGGGATGAAGGTGTCGATGGCCTCGAAGAGGTCGTCGATGGGCGTGCAGATCTTGTCGTCCTTCGGATTCTCCAGCGCGGCCTTGGACTGCCCGCGGATGATCGGGGTCGTGTCGCCGGGGAAGGAGTACTTGTTGAGGAGCTCGCGAACTTCCATCTCGACCAGGTCGAGAGTTCCGGATCGTCAACCAGGGTCGACCTTGTTCAGGAAGACGACGATGGCAATGACCACGACCTGGCGGGCCAGGAGGACGCGTGTCTGCGGCGCGTCTGCGGCATGGGGCCGTCGGCGGCGGACACGACCAGGATCGCGCCGTCCATCTGAGCGGCGCCGGTGATCATGTTCTTCACGAAGTCGGCGTGGCCCGGGCAGTCGACGTGAGCGTAGTGACGCTTCTTGGTCTCGTACTCGGTGTGAGATGAGGCGATGGTGACGGTCTTGTTCGCGTCGCGAACCGTGCCGCCCTTGGTGATTTCGGCGTAGCTCTTGATGATGCCGCCGAACACCGCCGCGGAACGGGCCGAGAGGGCCGCCGTGAGGGTGGACTTTCCATGGTCGATGTGACCGATGGTGCCCACGTTGACGTGGGGCTTGGTACGAGTGAATGTGCCCTTGGCCATGTGACCGAACCTCCTGAAAGAACGCCGCGTCGGCGGCGAGAACCTTACTTGCTTGAGCGTCCGATCCTTCCGGACGCTCCTTCTGACAACACCGGGCGCGATTGAATCGCGCCCGGAAGAACAACACACCCAGACAGACCGGCTCAGATCTCGCCGCGCTGAACTTTGCTGTTCAGACACAAGCGGAGTTGAACCGTTCCGAGACCTCGCGTTCGGCGGCACGAGCGCCAACCGACACGAAACTCCGGCCCCGGGGTGGGGACCACAACGTCGGGACAAAGCCAAATTGGCCGAAGCCAAATGCACCCGCCCGACCCCGGTTTTCCCCCGACCCAACCCTGCGACACTCGCCCAGCTTTTTTTCCTACAATTCACAATACGATGGGCGGGCGTTTGAAAACACACCCAAACAGGGGTGAGAAGCCGTGGGTACGTCGCACCACTCTCAGAAAGCCCTGAGAGATTGAAACTCGACCTCACCCTTACCAAGGGTGCGCTCTACCACTGAGCTACAGAGGCGGAACCGACATCCGACATCCTCTATCGGGTGCGCACCGGGTGCGCTGAACCGACAGGGGTCAAGATGATAGGGGGGTCGGAGGGGGGGTCAAACAGGCACCCGCGAAGGTGGCCTCTTTCGCTGTTGGGGTCAGCGTGTCGGCTTGATGGGCTGGACTTCGGATATCTCCGGAGGGGACTTCGCTCGCAGAGGCCATTCCAAATGAGAATCAACACCCTGTTACTTGCGCTGACGGCTGCCTTCACCTTTGTGGACCGGGGGCACGCTTGCCCGGAACTCAATCGGTATCCCGCGAACACCGCTGACGGTCAGCTTTCGATCGTCGGGGGCGTATCGCCCGCCGGACAGAGAGCGGCGGACGACTTCTACCTGCCCTCCGGAAACGGCTTGGCGTACAACGTTCGCACGATCAAGGCCGTGATGATTGCGAACTACACGCTTTCTCCGTCAAACGTCGGAGTCACGATCTATGCCGACTACGTGCCGCCGGGGAGCCCTACAGACGCGCAGCCGGGAACCGTCGCGGCCGGGCCGCCCAACTCGCCGCCCCAGGTGCAGGATCTGGGTCCAATTGCGGCACTCGCAGCAGACGGACGGCCGATGCGCGCCTTCGAGGTTTCGTATTCCATTCCATCGGGCTTCATGCAACTGCAGGCCGGGCGGTGGTATTGGCTCAGCCCGATCGCGTACGGCGCTCCCGCATCGGGCGGCGCATCGGATGTCACGTATGTCGCTCAAAGCGCGGCGACCAGCCTGATCGGTCAGCCCGCGTATCGCAGCAGCGCCGTCCCGGGGTCCGGAGCGTTCACCACATGGACGTCCACGGCTTTGTGCTGCTCGGGCACGCACGACCTGTCGCTGTTCGTCAACGCAATACAGATCGGAACACCTTGGGCGGACATCGATTGCGACCGTTTGCTGAGCGTTGCAGACATTTTCGGGTTTCTCTCGGAGTGGTTTGCCGGCAGCCCGCCGGGTGACTTCAACGGGATCGATGGCGCGAACGTCTCGGACATCTTTGACTACCTGAACGTCTGGTTCGCCGGAACCTGAATCGCAGACAAATGAAGTGTCGTGTCGGCATTTGAAGCGCAGTTTCGGATATGTGAATGAGCGGCACGCCGCGCCTTCAAAACCTTCACCGGAGATGGTCCATGCCTCGCTCTTGTTCGCTTGTGCTTTCCCTGTTCGCAACGTTTGCGGCCGCGTATCCGGCGACTCGCGCCGGGGCCCAGACCTTCTCCACGCTGCGCAGCTACTGGAGCGCGGCGCAACTGGACAACCAGTGCAGCGCGAGCGACTCGCTGTATTCGCTGCCAACCTCGGGATACGGCTGGTATCGCAACGAGGGCATCGTCTTCACCCCGAGCGCTCTCGCGCCGACCGGACATGTCGGGCTCAAGCGGCTGGAGCGGTGGTACAGCCCGTCGCGCGGAGACTTCTTCACGACCACGCACTCCGGTTGGCAAGGCGCGGCGGGACAGACCCGATCGCCGGACTACACATGGAACGCCCACGAGGGATGGCTCTTCCCGAGCCCGGTCGCGGGAACCAGCGACCTGCGCGAGTACTTCAGCTCCACGCGCAACGACAACTTCATCACCTCCGACACGCGCTACACCACGTACGACAGCGTTCCCGGGTACATCTCCGTCGGCTCGCAGGGATACATCATCAACGATCCCTACGGACAGACCGACCTGATCCCGAAGTTCAACTTCGGTGAGATGTATGTCGGCGGCGGCGCGGCCGTGGGGATTCACCGCCTGCAACTCATCCTCATCTCGTACACAGACTCGCCGATGAGGCACACCGCGGCGCAGTACCAGTCGCTCTTTTTCGGATCAACATTCCCAAACGTGAACAACGCGTTCTGGAACAACACGATGGGGAGCTGGCTCTGGTCCAATCCCGGCATCCGCGGCCCACTGACACTCGCGAACGATCCGGACACCACGGGTGATGAGAGCAAGTGGCGCGATGTCTGGGACCCGACCTATGCGCCATTCCTTTACCTCGGCCTCCGGACCAATAGCGGCGCGCACTTTGTCGCTTCGCCGGGTGGTCCGGGCTCGACGGCGGGGGCTGGCTCCACTGGCTTCGGACCTTGGGAGACCTTTGGCCTCAATGACATCAACGGCGGCAACCTGATCAGCGGCGATGCCGTCGCCTTCAAGACGATGAACAGCACGTGGCTGCGTGTCTCCGGCACTTCGGTGCTCGGGGATGGCGCATCAAGCGCGACCAACGACTGCCGATTCACCGTTTTCAAGATCTCCGGATCCGCGGGCACGCAGGTGATGAACGGCGATGTCGTTCGCCTGCGGTCGGTTTCCACGACCAACTACCTGCGGGCCGCGGGCGGCGGCGGCGGGGCGCTCGTCTGCGACACGCCGTCCGCGTCGCTGACGGCGGACAATCTCTTCACGCCCCTCAAGACCGCGGTTTCGTACGTGGTGCAGAGTCGCGAGGCCATCCGCGCCGCGATTGCGGCGGGCATGAACCTCGCTTCGTTCGACGATGATGGAAACGGCGTTGTGACCGACGACGAGATGCAGCTCTTCCTCATCGGCGCCTCCCCCACCACCGCGCCAGGAGCGGGCACACGCGGCATCGGCGCCTATTCACCACCCGGCTCGGCCACCTCCGTCAACCTCAACGCCGTCGTGGGCGCCGGCGAAGACATGTCTTTCGCCACAATCATCCACGAGCTCTCGCACTGCATCGGGGCGAACTACGAGATGTACGGGGCGGCCTCCATCAACCAGAACATGGCCGTGATGGGCGCCACGATTTACTCCAACGCCGACGATCGGCAGACGTACCTCCACGACCCCTTCACGCGCATGCGTTTCGGCTGGCTCCACCCCAGGATCTTCTCCATGACCGACGCGGGTGCTTCCACGCTGCTGGAAGTCTCCGACGCATACCCGGAGACCATCAACAAGCGCCCCGTGCTTCTGGTCGATCCCCTCCACTTCAACTTCTCCACGGGGGAGGGCGAGTACTTCATGCTTGAGTACCGCAATCCAAACCTCTCGGCCACCAGCTACGACACCAACTGCGCCGGACAGGGCCTCTACATCTGGCACTGCAAGACCGGCCCCGGCGGCACGAACATCGTAATTCCCAGCACGCACGGCGCGTGCTGCAACGGAACCACCTGCATCTTTGTTCAGCAGCCGGCGTGCCTGACAGGATGGACCTTCAAGGGCGCGGCCACAACCTGCACCGCGAGCGCTTGCCCCTCCGGATCACCGCCCGCCTCGGCGATCGACGGCAGCATCAACCTGCAGGGTCCCTACACACCCAGCGGAGGCACGCTGCAATACCTCCGTGGAACATCCAGCCCGTGGACGCTGACAAACCAGCCCTCCGGCGGCATCATCCCGAAGTATCTCGACGGCTCGGACGCCGCGGTTCGCATCCGCATGGGCACCTCCACGACCGACGGCCGCTCGCTCCCGGTGGAATGGTCCTATTCCGGGAGTCTTCCGGAGCGGATCGACTCGCTGGATCGCTACCGCTTCCGGCGAATGAGCACGCAGACCATCCGCGGGATGTTCGGAACGCGCGTCACCAATCTCAATGTGCACACGACCGGGGGCACATTCGTTGGGGAGCTTGGCTTTGCTGCACAAACCCCCACGCAGATCTCCGGGGTCTACGCGCCAACGACGTTTCCCACGGGCACGTACTACCTCACGTGCCAGGTCGGCGCGTTCCCGGGCAACCAGGTGCAAATCACCATCACGCCCCGTTCGGACTGGAACGAGGACGGCGTTCTCTCCGTGCTGGACATCTTCGACTTTCTGAACGACTGGTTCGCGGGCACCGGTGATTACGCCTATCCGTGGGGCTCCTCCAGCGTGGACGAGATCTTCCAGTTCCTGAGCGACTGGTTCGCAGGAATCTGATGCACACTCACCGCCGCGCGCAAGAACGCGGCACGCCGCCGTCCCTCTTCAGGACGACCGTCGGCGTGCCGCGTCAGGCCAACCCGCCCCGTGGGTCCTTGGGGCGGGCGGAGTCGAGTTCTTACCAGGTAAACGTCACATCCACCGTGACGCGGTCGGACATGATGTCCGCGTTCCGATTCGTCAGGGCGAACTCGTAGGTGGAGCCGACCGAAAGGTTCGGGGAGAGTTTCCAGCGCGCTCCGACCCCCGCCCAGACCACCGAACTGCCCGAGACGTCGGACGATCCGATGTTCGCGTAGTCGAGCCCGCCGACGC
>JBGANP010000134.1:0-7778 GCA_044222255.1 Phycisphaerales bacterium | reverse complement strand
AGGTGGGCAACTACAACGAGTCGCTCTGGTGGAAGCCGACGACGGAGCCGGCGAAGACGGATGAGCTTGGGAAGGCGTTCGTGGATGCGAAGAAGCGGGGTGTGCCGCTCTCTCAGGTCGCGAAGGAACGCGGGATCAAGACGACCGCGATGGATCCGCGGCTGGATCCGCAGTGGTCGCTGAAGGTGGCGGAAGATTTTACAGGGACGCCGATCATTGATGGGCGGCCCGTGGAGGTGCCGCCGCCGGGGAGTTTCCGGCCTTGGCCGCAGATGCTGGAGGATGGCAAGCGGTTGATGGTGACGGATCCGAAGACGGGGCTGCCGCGGAGCGCGGCGGTGCCGGGGATCGAGGTGGGTGGGTTTCTGACGCGGCAGCCGGGCGGGTGGTACAAGGTGAACGAGTTCGCGGCATCGCGGCGGAGCGATGGGAAGAACGTGTGGTCCAGCGCGTTCCTGCCCTCAAGGAGTATCACGCTGACGGTGCTGCCGATGGACAAGGCGGGGCGGGATATCTCCACGCGATCGATCAAGCTGCCGGTTGCGAATGAGTTTCGCACGGGGTTCTTCGAGACGGACAAGAACACGGTGCTGGTGCATCTTTCGGTCCTTCAGAAGCTTTTGAAGATGGAGCAGGGCGAGGTGCTGGAGAGCGCGCCGGTGAATCCGTACGCGGTGGAGGATGCCGGGAGCGGCGTCGAGCGACCGGTGCAGGCGCGTGTGGTGCGTATCGAGCCGGCGAAGGTGACGACGGTACTCGTGCGGGCGAAGGGGAGTGTCGGGAGCGAAGTGCTCAGGGAGCGGTGCCGGGAGATTTATCGCGAGTTCGCGCGGGCGCACGATGGCGAGGTGCCGACGTTTGAGCAGATGGATGGTGGCAAGGGCATCAGCACATGGGAGCGGCGGTTCGCGCTCTTCATCGGGCAGGTTGAGAAGGAAACGGTGACGGTGCTGATGATCCTGCTGGTGATCTCGCTGGTGTGCACGGCGTTGATCTTGGCGATCTTCTGGTCGATGGTGAACGAGAAGACCAAGGACATCGGGATTTTGCGCAGCGTCGGGTGCTCGCGGACGGGCGTGGCGTGGATCTGGCTGCGATATGGCGCGATCATCGGCGTGTGCGGCGCGCTGCTGGGGCTGGCGGGGGGAACGCTGATCGTGTGGAACATCAATCCGATCCATGACTGGCTGGGGCAGATCGCGGGGATCAGCGTGTGGGACCCGAGCGTGTATTACTTGCCGGAGATTCCCAACAAGGTGCGATGGGAGAAGGCGGGGATTGTGTTCTCGTGCGCAGTGGTGTTCAGTGTGCTGGGCGCGCTGGTGCCTGCGGTGCGGGCGGCGAACATGGACCCCGTGCGGGCGCTGCGGTTCGAGTAGATAGCCGCAGTTCAACACGGATGGACACGGATTCGGAATGGAAGAAGAGCCGGAGTGATGAAGTGAGCAACGTGGGAGGACAGGTTGTTGCGGGGAACGGGCGTGCGGCCGGCGCGGGTGGCGGCTCTTCGGTCATTTTGAGCGCATCGAACGTGCGGAAGACGTATCGGCTCGGACGGGTGGATGTGCCGGTGCTGCACGGGGTGGCGATCACGGTGCGCGAGGGAGAGTGGGTGGCGATCCTCGGGGCTTCGGGGAGCGGGAAGAGCACGCTGCTGCACATTCTTGGCGGACTGGATCGGCCGGATCTGGGGCCGCCGCACCGCAGGTGTCCCAAGTGCGGGTACGACATCGAGTCGATTCGCGGAGATGCATGCCCCGAGTGCGGCACGAATGTGTTTGCGGCAAAGAGAGGCGAGGCACCGCCGGAGGTTTCAGTGAACTTCCGGGATCAGAACCTGATCAAGATGTCGAGTTCGCAGCTGGACGACTATCGGAATCAGACTGTGGGGTTTGTGTTCCAGTTCTATCACCTGCTGCCGGAACTGACGGTGCTCGAGAACGCGCTGCTGCCGGCGATGCGGAAGCATGGACGAGTCGGGTATGCCGTGGCACGCAAGGGGCTTGAGGCGGAGGCCGGCGCGCTGCTCGCGTCGTTCGGGCTCGGGCATCGGCTCAAGCACCGGCCCGCCGAACTCTCCGGTGGTGAGCGGCAGCGGACGGCGATCGCTCGCGCGCTGATCAACAATCCGCACGTGCTGCTCGCCGATGAGCCGACGGGCAATCTGGATCAGAAGACGGGCGAGGCGATCCTGGATGCCGTGGCGCAGACGCGCGCGATCGGCGGGCAGGAAACGGGAAAGCGGACACGCACGATTGTGATGGTGACGCACGATCAGCGTGTGGCGGCACGAGCGGATCGCGTCGTGCGGCTGGTTGACGGGCGAGTCGTGGAGGGCGTCGAGCCATCGTCGGCCGCCATGTAGTCGACTTGCCGCGGACGAGAGACCCCGTATGGGGGGGAGAGTCGCGTGCGAAGAGCAAGATTGCACTCGGTCGCATTGACAGCCACCGGATGCGATGTACAGTCCTAGGTTCGGACCTGTTTCGAGTTTGGCTCGGACCTTGTCGCACATAAAGAATCGGAAGTCTAAACAGAGGGCAGTTCGGCAATACCGAAACGCCAGCTGACGAGAAGGCCGACGCGTTGATCACCCAAAGGGTGTTCGAACGCGTCGGTTTTGTTTTTGCGCCATTGCGAAATCGTCCTGGCTTTCCAGTGTTCGAGATCGTGGCTGCTTTATGAAAGGGTGCATCGATGCGTATGGAAGATGACCGCTTGAATTCGCGACTGACCGAGCAGGAGCAAGCTCCATTTGCCGTGTGTCCGGCCTGTGGAGCGAGAATGGTGCGTGCCGGAAAAGGGCCCGCGCAACTCGTCTGCGAGGCGTGCGGAGAGGTCCAGCAGATCGAGGCGCTCAGCTCGGAGGCGTCGGAACGCCAGATGTCATATTTGCACGATCGCGGGATCGACCGCATGCGAGCGGCGTTCCGCTCAGGAAAGGAACTTCCATGAGCCGCATCGAGAAACCTCTGCTGTGCATCGCCATTGCGGTGGTCGGCCTGTGCATTGTGTTCGAGCTGGTTCAGGCACTGAAGACTCCTGCGAGCACGGACTCGCAGGTCCGGTCGTCGGATTGAGTTTTCGATGTTGAGCGGGGTCGAGATACTCGTGCTCGCTCGGCGCTATGCGGGTGTCGCTTGAAAGGAACGCAATCGATGGAACAGTTGTGTTTGGATACACCGTCGCAGAACACCCGTGTGATGCCGGAACTGCGGACCTATTTCGAGCAGATCAAACGGATCCCGCTCTTGACGGCGCAAGAGGAACAGGAACTTGGCTGGGCAATCCTCAACGAGGGCTGCCCCGTGGCGCGAGATCGCATGGTCCGATCGAATCTGCGATTGGTCGTTTCCATCGCCAGGAACTACATCGGGCGCGGCCTGCCCACGCAGGATCTGATACAGGCGGGCAACATCGGGCTTCTTCGTGCCGTGTCGGGGTTCGATCCGGCGATGGCCACCCGCTTCTCAACTTACGCGTGCTGGTGGATCAAGCAGGCGATCAGGCGGGCGCTTCTCTCCGCCGTCCAGCCAATCCATGTCCCGACATACATGGTCGTTCTCCTGGGCAGGTGGAAGCGGGCAAAGGAGAACTTTGAGCGGGAGTTTGGCCGCGAGCCGACGCAACTCGAGGTCTCTATCGATATGGACGTCACGCTCCGGAAGGTCCAGATCATTGAGCGGGCAAGTTGGGCGCTCCGCGCGCCGTCTCAGGCGTCGACAAACCATGAAGGTCAGGTGATCGAGATTGGTGATCGGGTTCCCGATGGGCGCGAGGTTCCGCCGGCGAACGCCATCGTTCGGCGCGAGCAGATGCGGACCGTTCGTCATCTCTTGGAGACCATCGATGTACGTGAGGCCGAGATCCTTCGGCTCC
Source organism: Phycisphaerales bacterium (assembly GCA_044222255.1). GTDB lineage: Bacteria > Planctomycetota > Phycisphaerae > Phycisphaerales > UBA1924 > UBA4658. The sequence goes on along the minus strand of JBGANP010000134.1, from coordinate 3,899 downwards.
GATTCGGCCTTTCCGGAACGGCACCGTTAACACTGAAGCAGGTCGCGGCGGAGTTTGGAATCTCTCGTGAGCGCGTGCGCCAGATAGTTGATGAAGCGCTGCTCAAGCTGCGCGTAGAAGTTGGATGCAGCTAAGAGCAGCGCGGGGGGCGGCGATCGCACCGGGCAACCGGTCTACGACCACTGCCAAGCACCATTTTTCACTCAACCGAACGCCTGATGGACCATTGCTGGTTTTTGTCAGGGTTCGATGTGACATCTCTGGCTGGTGGGCGGTACCATCTCTGCCGTGCGAGCGTTGGCTCGCTGGCGGGCAACGGTTGCCGAGTTCCCAAGTCGGAGCAGTGCTTGACGGTGGTTTCCACGAATACGACTGTCGGACCGCGCGGCGTGACTGCCGCGGGCGGTGCCGCGTCGACGCGCTGGGCGATTCCCGATTCGGACGGGCTGGTGGCGACCGTGGGTGATTCGGGGCAGGGCGTGACGTTCGTTTTCCTTCACGGGCTGGTGGGGCTGAACGATCACTGGGAAGATGTAACGGCGCGGGTGCGGGATCGGGTGCGGTGTGTGCTGTTCGAACTGCCGCTGCTGCGATTGCGCGGCGACCATTGCTCGATCCACGGCGCGACGGACCTGACGGCGCGGTTTGTCAAAGAGCGATTCAGCGAGCCGGTGGTGCTGGTGGGGAACTCTTTTGGCGGGCATGTCGCGGCGCGGTTGGCGATCGATCATCCGGAACTGGTGCGCGGATTGGTGCTGACTGGGGCGAGTGGGATTCTTGAGAAGTCGATGGTCTCGGATATTCAGATCCGGCCCAGCCGCGAGTGGCTCTCTCGCAAGATCGGCGAGTTGTTCTTTGATCGCGCGCACATGCGGGAGAACGACTTGGATCGCGCGTTCGGGGAGCTCTCCGATCGTGGCGGGGCGCGGGCGATGGTGAAGCTCTCGCGTTCGGCGCGGAAGGATCATCTGGGGGACCGGATGCGAGATGTCCGCGTGCCGACGCTGCTGGTCTGGGGGCGGCAGGATGTGGTGACGCCGCCGGAGGCCGCGGAGGGGTTCGCGCGATCGATCCCGGGATCGAAGCTGGTCTGGCTGGACAACTGCGGGCACGCGCCGATGATCGAGAAGCCCGAGGAGTTCGCGGCCGAGGTGCTCGGGTTTGCCGGCGAACTGACGGCACGAGCGGCGACGCATGGGGTTCGCGGGTGAGAAGGCGGGGAAGGTGATGATGCCCGCCGAGAATGCACGACAACCGGGAGGACTGCGCTGGACTTCGCTGGTGGGGACTGCGATTCGTGCGCGGCTGGGGCGAAGGGTGCCGCGGCTGAACGATCTGGGGTATTGGCAGCGCGAGACCGCGCGCGTGCAGATCGAGCAGCTCCGCGGGCTGCTGCGAAAAGCGAGCACGACCGAGTTCGGGCGATCGCATGACTTCGCCCGGATCGGCTCGATGCAGGATGATGAGATTGTGCCGGCGTATCGGAGCGCGGTGCCGATCGCGGATTGGTACGCGTTCAAGAGCCAGATTTCCCGCATGCGTGAGCAGGGCGAGCCGGATGTGCTCTGGCCGGGACGGGTGATGGACTTTGCGCAGACCTCGGGCACGACGGCGGGGGACAAGTTCATCCCAGTCTCGAAGGCGATGATGCGGAGCAACTTTCTCGCCGCGCTGGACATCTTCGCAAACACGATGCGATTCGGCGTGAGCATCGAGCAGTTGCTCGGGGGCAAGGTGCTGTTTCTCGGCGGATCGACGGATCTCTCGGTGGGCGCGCATGGCGTGCGAACCGGCGACCTCTCGGGGCTGGTGGCCCCGATGATCCGCTGGCCACTGAGCGCGATCTACGAGCCCGGCGGCCAGATCGCGACCATGTCGCACTGGCCCAGCAAGATCGAGGCGATGGCCCAGCGTTGCATCGATCAGGACATCCGCATGATCAGCGGCATGCCCTCATGGGCGATGGTGCTCTTCGAGCGCGTGCTGCAACTCGCAAAGGACCGCGGGAAGCCGTGCGAGAACATTCGGGATGTGTGGCCGAATCTGACGCTGCTCGTGCACGGAGGCGTGAAATACACGCCGTTTGAGCCGCGAGTGCGCCAGTTCTACAGCGGATCACCAACCGGCGCGGATGTGCCGTGGCGACTGGAGCTCTATCCGGCGAGCGAGGGGTTCATCGCGATGCAGGACATCCGCGGCGACCCCGGGCTGCGACTGCTCAGCGACATCGGGAACTACTACGAGTTCGTGCCGCTGGAGGAGATTGATTCGCCGACCGCTCGGGCGTTCTCCGCGTGGGAAGTGGAGAAGGGGAAGAAGTACGTCGTCACGATGAGCACCTGCGCGGGCCTCTGGCGATACATCATCGGCGATGTCGTGGTCTTCGACACCGTGCCGGATGGTCTCAACGGGCGCGGCGGCGACGGCCCTTGCAGAATGCGCATCGTCGGTCGCCACCGTCACTTCATCAATGCCTTCGGCGAGAACCTGATTGTCGAGCATGTCGAGAACGCGGTCGCCAAAGCGGCGAGCGCGGCGGGCGTCGTGGTGGGGGAGTTCACGGCCGCGCCGGTGTATCCGGGCGAAGGGAGGCGTGCGGGGCTCGAACTCGCCGTCGAAGTGGGAAATGGAAAATGGGAAGGTGGAAGTGTGAAGGGTGAGGCGTTCCGCGATGCGTTCGACATCGCACTCAAAGAGCAGAACGTCGATTACACCACGAAGCGGACGGACTCGCTTGGCATGGTCCCGCCGACCATCACGGTGTTGCCGGTCGGGACGTTTCACCGATGGTTGGAGCGGAAGGGAAAACTCGGCGGTCAGCACAAGTGCCCGCGATGCGCCAACCATCGGGACATCCTGACCGAGGTGGTCGCTGCTGGGGGCGGCGGGCCAACCGACAGAGCTGTATAACGATCGCAAGTGCCTGTGGATTCGGTGGTTAGGGGCCGGTGGGACGTTGGATGTGTGAAAAACGGACGTTCGCCGCACGGCGGGGTGGCATGGCGGCGTAAGTGAGTGTAGACTAACTCAATAGTTAGTCATTGCTAGCTACTGGTGGAGCTCCCCCGATGACGACCGATCCTCGCGAACTGGAACGAACGCTGGCGGAGATTCAGAGCCGGCTGTCGCGGGTCGAAGCGAAGCTGGGTATCGCGGGGCAGGCGGCTCCAAAGCCCGTGGCTTCCCCGGTCGCTGCCGAGGTCGCGAAGGTGGTTGCTTCGCCGGTAGTCGAGAAGGTGGTGCCGCCGCCGCTGCCGCTGCCTTCGATCCCAACTGTGCCGAGTGTGGCGACTGTGGTTGGGGCAGGAGCACCTGATCCGGCATCACTCCTGGAGGATCTTGCGCGAAAGCGAGCTGCGGCGATGGCGGCGCGAGGCGAAGGAGCACCGACGCACGCACCGCCAGTGAGTCCCGTGGTGTTGTCGCGATATCCGGCGAGTGGTGCTGGTTCGGCGCCTCAGATAGCAACCTCGAGCCCGCGGCCGCCGGTGAAGCGAGTTCAGGAAGCGTTGAATCTGGAGATGACGATCGGGGTGCGAGTCGCGGCGTACCTCGGGGCGATTTTTCTCGTCATCGGGCTCGCGTTCCTTGTGACCTACGGGGTCAAGCAGGGCTGGTTCACGCTGCCGCCCAAGTTCAGGTGCGGAGCCGTGGCGTTCTGCGGCGTCGCGCTGATCGCGGGCGGGCAGTTCGTGCGGCGTCGGCTTGGCGCTAGCGGCAGCGCGGCGTCGGCGGGCATGGCTGCGGCGGGGATCGGCGCAATGTACGGAGCCGCGCTGGCCGGGTGGGGCATGTATGAGCTGTACGAAGCGCCCACGGCATTCGCACTGTTGGCATTGATCAGTGTGGCGGGTGTCGGACTGGGATTGTGGTGGAAGTCGCTGCCGCTGGGTGTGCTC
>JBGANP010000133.1:0-7896 GCA_044222255.1 Phycisphaerales bacterium | reverse complement strand
TTCACCGCGATGAAGGGCCTCCCCGTCACCATCCGCCTCATCGATCCCCCCCTGCACGAGTTCCTGCCGCACGACGACAAGAACCAGCAGGAAATGGCCGACGCCCTCGGCATCACCATCGAGAAGGTCCAGCAGCGCGTCAGCCAGCTCCACGAGGCCAACCCGATGCTCGGCCACCGCGGCTGCCGCCTCTGCATCACCTACCCCGAGATCCTCGTGATGCAGGTCAAGGCCATCGTCGAGGCCGCGATCATCTGCGGCAAGGACAAGATCAAGGCCATGCCCGAGATCATGATCCCCCTCGTCGGCACCAGGAAAGAGCTCGCCGTCCTCCGCGATGAAGTCCAGCAGACCATCGACGCCGTCCGCGCCGAAAACGGCAACCCCAAGCTCGACATCAAGATCGGCACGATGATCGAAGTCCCCCGCGCCGCCATCGTCGCCGATGAGATCGCCCAGTCCGCCGACTTCTTCTCCTTCGGCACCAACGACCTCACGCAGATGACCTTCGGCTTCTCACGCGACGACATCAACAGCTTCCTCCCCGACTACATGAAGCGAGAACTGCTCCCGGCCGACCCCTTCCAGACCATCGACCAGGGCGGCGTCGGTGAGCTCGTGAAGTGGGCGATCCAGAAGGGTCGCTCGGTCAACAGCACACTGAAGATCGGCATCTGCGGCGAGCACGGTGGCGACCCCGCCAGCGTCCACTTCTTCGCCGCGGCGGGAATGGACTATGTTTCCTGCTCACCGTTCCGCGTGCCGATCGCGCGGCTGGCGGCGGCGCAGGCAGGGATTATGGCCCAGAACGCTCGCTGATCCTCGCAATCCGACCACGAAATGAACGAAGGCCCGGGCGCATGTCCGGGCCTTCATTATTCATGCGACGTAACGGTGTTGGTGCGCGGGGGAGGGGGAACTCTTAGTGGCCGTCGCCGCGCTCCGCATCCATCATCTGGCGCATGTTGGCCATGTGCTCGCGCTGCGCCTCGCGGGCTTCCTTCGCCATGTCCATGGCCTCCCGCATCATCTGGCGCTGCTCTTCGAAAACCGTGGGCGCGGGGGCCGCGACGACAGCATTGGTTGGAGAGGCGCCGGACTTGCCGCTGAAGGCGAGACCGACGCCGAAGATCACCAGACCCAGTCCGACGGCGACGCCGAAGATCACGAGGTTTTTGTTGTTGGATGGGGGCGGGTTGTCCCATGGATCGGGTGCAACAGTGCGCACCATGGGCGGGCGCGTGCCATCCTGGAACTGGCCGGAGTTGGTCGGATTCTGGTTCGGTGTGTTCGTGCTGGGCGGGTTCATGGAAACACCTCCTTGGGCCGCAGGGAATAGAAAGCCAAGTGCGGCGAGGTTGACATTGGCCGTTCAGGACGGGGGTATTCGATGAATTCCCGTCCCGGGGGCCGTCGCCCGACAATCTGTGCGTGTTGGGAGGGTGCGAGCGATTTTAGGTCGCGATATCGGCACCTCCGAGAACCGACCCGTCCCGGCCCGCTGGGGCCGCGCCGTGCCCACGTCTGTACACTTACGGCAACGATGCCCAGCAATCGACCATCCAAGAGGCCCGATTCCAACGGTGTTCCCGCAGGCGGCAAAGCCGACCCCGGCGGAGCGCGCGTCGCCATCCTCGGCATCGGCCAGATGGGACTCGTCTGCGCCGGCGTGCTGGCGACCAAGCTGGCCGGCGAGAAGGGCGCAAAGTCCGGCAGTGGGGGGGTTGCCGACATCGTCATGTGGGGCCACTCCACCGATGAGGCCGGCGCGCTCCTCCAAGCCCGCAAGAGCGACCGCCTCCCGATGTTCACCCTTCCGGATGCGGTGCGCGTCACGCCCGATCTGAAAAAGGCCGTCGCGGATGCGGACATCATCGTCTCCGCCGTTCCCGTGCAGTTCACACGCGATGTCTGGAAGAAAGTACGCGGCAAGGTGAACCCGCGTGCGGGCGTGGTGAGCGTCTCCAAGGGCATCGAGACCGAGACGATGCTGCGGCCGACGCAGTTGATTGCCGAAGCGCTCGGAGATGATCCGGATTCCAAGCCGCGCCCGATCGGCGTGCTCAGTGGCCCGACGATCGCCGCTGAACTCGCGCGCGGCCTGCCCGCGACGATGATCGTCGCCAGCGACGACCCGGAGTTCTCCAGACGTGTGCAGGCCCTCTTTGCCACGTCGTACCTGCGTGTGTACACGAACGATGATCTCATCGGCGTCGAACTCGCCGGCGCGCTCAAGAACGTCATCGCCATCGCCGCGGGAATCATCGACGGGCTCAACGCCGGCTACAACGCCAAGAGCGCTCTGCTCGCACGCGGCTTGGCCGAGCTCACGCGCCTCGGCACCGCCATGGGCGCGAGCACTGAGACCTTCTTCGGCCTCGCCGGCGTGGGCGACCTTGCCACCACCTGCTTCTCTCCCGAAGGCCGCAATCGCTCCCTCGGCGAAGCCCTGGGCCGCGGCAAGAAACTCAAGGACTATCTCGCCTCCACCCCCTTCGTCGTCGAAGGCGTCGCCACCAGCAAGGCAGTGATCGAACTGGGCAAGAAGTACCGCGTCGAGATGCCCATCATGGAAACGGTCTACGCCGTGCTCTACGAAAATCTCGACCCCATCGACGGCATCGGACGGCTGATGAGCCGCGAGCAGAAGCCGGAAAAGGTCGGGTAACTCGGCGTTCTCTGTGAGTGTTCGGTCAAGCCCGCAATCATCCTGCCGTGGATTCGTTCAGCGAACTCTGCCACGAAAGAAATCACTGATGAAGACTCGATTGATCCTTGCCGCCGCAGCGCTCTCCGCGATCTGCTCATCCGCAGCCCTTGGCTGGGACGCCCACGGCCATCGTACCATCGCCATTCTCGCCGTGGATGTCATGGCGGCCAAACTCCCCGCCGATGCCACCAAAGAAGACGGCCCCCTCGCCTTTGTCGTCTCTTCATCGGGGCGCACGCAGGTCGGCTATCAGGCCGGCGAACCGGATCGCTATCGCGCCATCCGCTTCGGCCAGCTCAAGCACGAGAACGACCCGGACCACTACATCGACGTGGAAGACCTCGAGCCCTTCGGCCTGACGCTGAGCACCGTCCCGCCGCTGCGCTACGAGTATCTCCGCGCCATGGCGATCGCCAAGCACGAGCATCCAGAGGCCGCGAAGCCCTATAGCGAGAAGCGCGACCCCGCTCGCACGCAGGAGTTTCCCGGCTATCTCCCGCATGCGATCATGGAGCACTACGGCAAGCTCATCTCCAGCAACCGTCAAGTCCGCGTACTGGAGTCGCTGAACGATCCCGCCCGCGCCGACCAACTCATCGCCGCGCGTGCCAATGTCATCTTCGAGATGGGCCAACTGGCCCACTTCGTCGGCGACACTACGGCAAGCTCATCTCCAGCAACCGTCAAGTCCGCGTACTGGAGTCGCTGAACGATCCCGCCCGCGCCGACCAACTCATCGCCGCGCGTGCCAATGTCATCTTCGAGATGGGCCAACTGGCCCACTTCGTCGGCGACGCCGCGCAGCCGCTGCACACCACCCAGCACCATCACGGCTGGATCGGCAACAATCCCGACGGCTTCACCACCAACAACGGCTTCCACGCCTACATCGACGGCACAATCGTCGGCATTCACGGCTTGAACTACGACACGCTGAAGGGCGCGTGTACGGGAGAGCGCACGGTGGAAAAGAACGACCCGTGGCAGGACGTCCTCGCCCACATCCAGCGTTCCTTCGATCAGGTCCGTCCGCTTTACCAGATGCAGAAGTCCGGCGAGCTGGAGAAAGAACCCGGCAAAAAGTTCATTACCGAGCGTTTCTGCGACGGAGCAACGATGCTCGGCGCCCTCTACGCCGCGGCGTGGGAGGTATCCGCGATGCAGCCCAAGGACGCCACGGACTTCATCAAGTACGACGAGCAGTCATCCGGCAAGGTGAACCCGATGGAGAAGGGGAAAAAGCCCGATGCACCGGAAGCAGCGTTGCCAGTAGCCGATCCTGCCGTCGCGCCGGCGGTGCCCGCGCCGCCCAAATCCGAACCGACACCCGCGACGCCCTGATACGCTCCCCCATGCGTTTCACCTTCCTCGGCACCGGCACCTCAGCCGGCATCCCCGCCATCGGCTGCGGCTGCCGCGTCTGCACCAGCAGTGATCCCCGCGACACCCGCCTCCGCACCGGCGCGGCCATCGAGTTCATCGATGCCACCGACCAGTACCGCTGCATCCTCATTGACTGCACCCCCGACCTCCGCCAGCAGGCCCTGCGCCACGGTCTCCGCCGCTGCGACGCCGTCATCTTCACGCACAACCACGTCGACCACACCTTCGGTGTCGATGAGCTCCGCCGCTTCAATGTCGTGCAGGATGCACCCGTCGAGGTCTACGCCGAGCAGCACACCATGGACCACCTGCGGCGCGTCTACACCCACATCTTCGACCGCGAGCGCAACATCAACAAGTCCTTCGTGGCCACGCTCATTCCCTTCATCATCGATCCCGACAAACCCCTCGATCTCTTCGGCATCCGCTTCACGCCCATCCGCCTCCTCCACGGCCGCCTTCCGATTCTCGGCTTCCGCATCGAGCGAGCGATGCAGCATCCCGGCGAAGAGTTTCTCCCGCTCGCGTACTGCACGGATGTCTCCGCGATCCCGACCGAGAGTTGGAAGAAGTTCCGCGGCGTGAACACCCTCGTTCTCGACGCCCTCCGCGATCGCGCCCATCCCACGCACTTCACGCTCGATCAGGCCGCCAATGCCGCGGGCGAGATCGCCGCCAGGCAAACCTACTTCGTCCACATGACCCACGATCTCAAGCACGACGAGACCAACGAGCGACTTCCCGAGGGCATGCAACTCGCCTACGACGGCCTCACGCTCGGAACCATCCCCGAGCAAAAACGACCAGCCCCGGACATGCCGGGGCTGGGTGATGCTGTTGATTGACTCTGGGGCTCAGTTCCCCTTCGCATCCTTCTTCGTTTCATCCGCGGCTGACTTCTCCGCCTCCTTCACCCGCGCCGGCTTCACGGCCACGGCCATCTTGCTCTCCGGCACGTAGTACTTCTTGAACGTCTCCTGCACCTGCTTGGGCTTGAGGTTCTGGTAATACTCCGGCGCGCTCACGACGTTGTCCAGATTGCTCCCGCGATACGAGATCAGCGAGGTCTGCGCCTGCCAGAAAGCCGGCTGCCGCATCTGTTCGTCGAGCTCGTTGGCCATCTGCTTCTTGACGGTCGACATTTCCTCGTCCGTCGGCCCGTCCTTGGCGAAATCGTCGTAGAGCTTCCACGTCAGCTCCAGCAGACGCGGAATCTTCGTGGGGTTCGTCTGCGTGATCATCGCAAACGTGCCGAATCCGGGGAACTCCATGCCCGGCCGGAAGTTGGCGCGCGGGCTGTACGCCAGCGCCTCCTCCTCGCGGATGAGCTTGAGCATCCGTGTCGAAACAACTCGCGACGCGATCATCAGGTTGCGCCGGTCCTCCACGTTGTTCATGTCGCAGCCGTAGAAGCCGACCGCCACGTTCGCCTTGTCGGTTTCCGTGTCCACCGTCTTCTCGATGGTGCGCGGCCCCTTCGGTCGCGCGATGTGGCGGAGGGATTCCAGCGTCGTGGCGGCGATCTTCTCCCGCTTGGGCAGCGAGCCGACGTATGTCGTCAGCAGCTTCATCGCCTGGTCCTTGGAGATGTCCCCGACGATCGTCACCTCGATCGGTGCCGTCGCGATGGCATCGCGCAGCCACGTCTGCGAGGCCTCCGGCGTCTGCTTCTTGATCTCATCCGCCGTCAGCGGCCGCGTCCGCACTTCGCTCTCGGGATAGATCGTCCCGGTGAGCACTTCCAGGAAGACGCCGTCGATGACCTTCTTCCGCTCCTCCACACCGCGCAGCTGACGAATCTTCCACTGCTCAAACGCCGACTTCTCGATCACCGGATCGGTGAGCATCAGATACGCCTGCTGCATCGCCGCGTCCAAGTCCGTCGGGCTGCCGCTCGCGCTCACGGTCATGGTGTCCAGCCCGACGCCGCCGCCGGCGCGCGCCTTCTTGCCGTTCATGATGTCGCGGATATTGGTCGAGGTCAGCGTGCTGGTTGCGGGCTTGGCCCACGCCACGCCCGCGAGCTCGGCGATGCCGCGGTTCTCCGGCGTCTCGCTGATCGAGCCGCCCGCCAGCGAGATCGTGATGCTCGCCTGGTCCTTGCTGTAGTCCATGTAGCGGTAGTGGTAGCGCACGCCGTTGTCCAGCCACCCGCTGACGACCTTGGTCGCCGCATGCTCGGATTCCTCCGCCACCTTGCCGGGCGTGGGCTCCTTGCTGAGCAATGCGGTCGGGCGTGATTCTTCCGCTTCGGCCGCGGGCTTGGCTTCGAGGGCCTTCTTGCCTTCGGCGATCACATCGCTCTCGGTGGGAACGCCCCCGGCCATCTCGCTGGGGAACTCGGCGACGAAGACGACGCTGGAGAAATCGAACTCATCCGCGAAGACCTTGCCGACTTCCTCCTTGGTGATCGTCGGCAGGATCTTGTTGAGCAGTTCCAGGTCCTGCTTGGCGGAGGTGATGGTGTCTCCCTGCGCCAGCGAGCCGTTCATCATCTGCATGATGCGGGCGGCCTGCATCGTCGGCTCCTGCGTCACCTGACGCTCCGCCTGCGAGACCATCTCGCGTTTGATGTCGTCCATCTCGCGCGTCGTGAATCCGTGCAGCCGTGCCCGCTGCAGGTCGCTCGCGGCCTCGGCGATCATCTCCTTCCACTTGCTCGCCTCGCCGTCGCAGTCCACGCTGGTGCTGAAGGCGACGTTGAAGAGCCCGGAGCCGGAAGCTCGTGCGCTCAGATACGCCGTGCCGCCCTTGTCCAGCTTCGCGCCGATACGCCGGTTGAAGGCCATCGTTCCCATGCGCTGCACCATGTCGCGGCGCATGTCCCCGACGGTCGTCGTCGGCGTCTGCTTCGGCCAGAGCCGCATCATCTCGATGCTCGCCTGCGTCAGTTCCTTGTCGGAGGCCACCACGGCCCGCACGCCCTGCGTCGGCGAGACCTTGGGGTCCTGATCCACCGGCTTGGGCTTCTTCTCGCCCTGCCCGAAGGTTTTGTTGATCTGGTCGATCACGACCTTGGTGTCGGTATCCGCCACGACCATCACGGTCATGTTGCTCGGCACGTAGTACTGGTCGTAGTAGTCCACGAAGTCCGGCCGCTTCACGTTCAGCAGGGTCGCATCGATGCCGATCGGCAGCCGCTGCCCGATGAGCGAGCCTGGCGCGAGGCGCTCGAGCACATAGTCCTGGATGCGCTGCCGCCCGCCCGCGCGGGTGCGCTTCTCCTCGAGGATCACCTGCCGCTCCCTGTCGATCTCCTCGGGCTTGAGCAGCAGCTTGCCGCCGACATCCGAGAAGAACCGCATGCCCCGCTCCAGCGTCTCCGGCTTCACATCCGGGAACGAGAGCTGGTAGGTCGTCTGGTCGAAGCTCGTGAAGGCGTTCTGGTCCTGCCCGAAGCGAAGCCCCATGGACTGGAACAAGTCCACCACGGTTCCCGGGGGAAAGTTCTCCGAGCCGTTGAAGGCCATGTGCTCCAGGTAGTGCGCGATGCCGCGCTGGCTGTCCTTTTCGTTTAAGGAACCCGTCGACACATGAATCCACATCGCCGCGCGCCCCGGCGGATACGCGTGCTTCACCACGATGTACGACAGCCCGTTGGCCAGCGTCCCCGTCACCAGCCGCTCGTCAGTGGGGAGCTTCTGCGAAAGGTCAATATCCGCGGCCTTCGCCTTGTCGTCCTTCGGAGCCAGCGCATCCTTCGCGTCCTTGACGGCGTCCTTCGCCGCCTTCCGCGCGGCGTCCTTCACGCCCTCAAGCGTCGGCACCTGCCCCAGCACAATCGACGGCGACACCGCCAGACC
>JBGANP010000020.1:0-50630 GCA_044222255.1 Phycisphaerales bacterium | reverse complement strand
GCGGGGGCGTTTCACTCGCCGCTGATGGCTCCGGCGGCGGAGCGGCTTTCCGCGGCCTTGCGGGCGACGACGATTCTGCCGCCGCGGTGCCCGGTGATGTCGAATGTCTCGGGGATCGCGCATGAGGCAACCCCGGGCGGAGGGGGGCGACGTACCATTGAGGACAGCATTCGTTCGCGGCTGGTGGAGCAACTCACCAGCCCGGTGCGATGGGAGCAGGACTGCCGGAGTTTGCTGGCTGGCTACACGGGTGCCGAGTGGCACGAACTCGCCCCCGGGCGATCACTGATGGGCATGATGCGGCGGATCGACAAGGCCGCCAAAGTGGAGACGCACGATGAGCCGTAAGACGAACATTCTGACGATCGCGGGACTGGGCCTGACGGGCGCGGTCGCGCTCTCGCTGGGCGGATGCAAGAAGCCGCCGCCACCGGTGACGGGTGCGTGCTGCACATCCGAGGGCTCGTGCTCGGTGACGGTGCAGGCGGATTGCGCCGCCGACTGGCGTGCGCAGGGATCGTGCTCGCCGAATCCGTGCCCGGCTCCGCCGCCACCGCCGGACATCGCGCTGGAGACGGTCGCACAGGACATGAAGGCCGATCCGCGCGTGCAGTTCGCCGCGGAGATGAAGCTGCCGGAAGAGAAGCTCGACTTGGCGAAGGCGATCATCAAGCTGGCGGACTCGCTAGCGAAGGGTGATGCGAAGGCGATGAAGCCGCTGCTGACGCGACGGGCGCAGGCGCTGCTCGCGGACCTACAGAACAGCGGCGGGTGGGACGAGGCGACCAAGCAGGTTGAGGCGGTTCGCATCGTGCTGATTCGCGATGGCGTGGACTTTGGCGCGGTGGGAACGGCGAAGGTTCCGGAGACAGAGATCACGGGCAACCTGATGTCCAAGCTGACGGAGCTCATGAGCGGGCTGCCGCCGGAGCAGCAGGCGGCGATCGGCAAGGCGGCGCAGGAAATGATGGCGGGGATGGACCCGGCCGCGCTGGCGCGCGACCCTGCGAAGATCGCGGAGTTTCAGACGAAGGTGACGGACGCGATGAAGGCGGCGGGCGTTTCGGAAGAGATGCAGCAGAAGCTCGCGGAGCTGAGCAAGCCGCCGGAGTCTGCGGCACCAGCCGAGGCGACGACGGGAAGCACCTCGGGCACGGGCGTGCTCATCGCGATCCAGGACATTCATGGGTCGTACGTGCTGGGCTGGGCGGCGGAGAAGATCGGCGATACGTGGGCGTTTAACAACGCTCCGTCGACGGCGGATATCCGGCCGCGGGCGTCGATGTGGGATGGCGTGGGACCAGAGGCGTTCCAGGCGATGCAGCTTGCGTCGCTGCCGTCGGCACCGAAGAGCGATGATCCGGCGGGCGGTGGTGGAGGTGGTGGCGGCGGATCTGGTGGTGGCGGTGGAGGGGGTGGCGAGGGCGGTTCGCCCGGGTCGCCATCGTCTCCCAGCAGCCCGAGCCCGGTGCCGGCGATTCCGAATGGGCCGAACGGCAAGCAGCCGCACCGGTAGGGTGTGATGGAGTGATTCCCAGACGCCGAGGGCGGGCACTCATATGCTCGGCCTCGGCGTGTTTATTTTCGAGATGTCAGTGCCGGGCGAGATCGTCGCCGGATGAGAACCCGATTCCTACTTGTGGAGTTTCCCGTGTCTGAAGCCACTGCTGCCGCTGCTCCGACTCGCGTTGCGTTCATCACTGGGGCGAGCCGCGGGATCGGCAAGGCGATCGCGCTGCGTTTGGCGAAGGACGGGCGGCATGTGGTTCTCGCGGCGCGATCCGCCGGGCCGCTGAATGATCTGAAGGCGCAGATCGAGGCGAGCGGGGGGAAGGCGAGCGTGAAGGCGTTTGATGTCTCTGACATCGGGGCGTTTGCGAAGGCGATTGATGAGACGGTCGCAGAGTGCGGGCGGCTGGACATACTCGTGAACAACGCGGGGATCACGCGGGACAATCTCGTGCTGCGGATGACGGATGAGGAGTGGCTGGAGGTCATCCAGACGAATCTGACATCGGCGTTCGCGGCGATTCGCGCTGCGGCGCGGCCGATGATGAAGGGGAAGTTCGGGCGCATCGTGAATATCGCGAGCACGAGCGGCGTGGTGGGGAACGCGGGGCAGGCGAACTACGCCGCGGCGAAGGCGGGATTGATCGGGCTGACCAAGACGATCGCGCGTGAACTGGGCGGGAAGAACATCACGGCGAACGCGGTGGCGCCGGGATACATCGAGACGGATATGACGGCGGGGCTGCCGCAGGACATCAAGGACAAGATCACGAGCATGCTGGCGGTAAAGCGGCTGGGCGCGCCGGAAGATATCGCGGCGGCGGTGTCGTATGTGTCGTCCGATGAGGCGGGGTATCTCACGGGGCAGACGATTGTGGTGGATGGTGGGATGACGATGGCGTGATGAAGTGGCACGGGCATGCAGCCCGTGATCGGGCGCTTCGCCCGAAATCACTGTTCGTCAACCCGCAGCGCGACATACACGCAACCCTCGGGCCGCGGCGGCCCGAACATGGGCCGGTAGGCCCATGCCACGTTGGACCTATGATTTGGGGATGACGGGTTCGCAGATACATACGCATGAGCACGCCGCGCCGCTGGGGGGGCGGGATGTGCTACGCGCCGCGAATCTGCGGATCACGGGGATGCGGCTGACGCTGCTGGAGCAGATGGGCGCGGCCCGGGCACCGGCGACAGCGCAGCAGATTTTCGATGAGCTGTGCGCGGCGGCGAAGCGCGACAAGGCGACACGGCCGGATCGCGTGACGGTGTATCGCACGCTGAACACGCTGGTGGAGGCGGGGCTGGCGCACAAGGTGGACCCGGGAGACCGGGTGTATCGGTTCTCGCTGACGGATCATGCGCGGTGCGAGGGGGAGAAGCATGTGCACGAGCATCCGCACTTCATCTGCGACTCGTGCGGGACGGTGGAGTGTCTGGAGGGCGCGGAGGTGGTGGTGAAGTCGCACGCGGCGCGCCCGGAGCAGGAGCAGGCGCCGAAGCGGAAGGTGAAGCAGGATGGGGTCGTGCTGCACGGGACGTGCGAGACGTGTGTGGATGAGCCGGCGAAGCGCCGCAAAGGACGCTGAAACAGCGAGGTGACTCGATGAAAAGCCACTTGACAACACGCAGCGTGATTCAAGTTTGTGTGTTTGTATCGGCCGGTCAGTCCTTATTCAGCTCGAAGAGTTTGGGGCAATGCTCCCCGCATTGGATTCCCTCCGTGGTCGCGCAGGCGCCCAATGGCGATGTGCGAGCGATCGCCGAATGGGATCCGGACGGCGCAGGCCCCCAGCCTAGCCAGATTCTCGTGGGTGGTGACTTCACGCAAATCGGAGGCATCGCCGCAAATCACATTGCTGCGTTCGAGCCTGCGACCGGAATCTGGTCTCCCCTGGGGCCGCCGGGAGGTGGTGTGGAGTTTCCCGTGTACGCGATTCAACCGATGGCGAACGGGAAGGTGGTGGCGGGAGGATCGGGTAGGAGCGACACCAACCATCCCATGGGATCAGTAGCCAGTTGGGATGGATTCCAATGGTCTTCGATGGATGGGGGACTGAGCGGCTCGGTGTTCGCGCTCACGACACTTCCCAACGGTCACCTGGTGGCAGGCGGAGCGTTCTTGAACGGTTCAAGCCAGATTCTTCGAAACATCGCGGAGTTCGATGGGAACGCTTGGATTCCAATGGCGTCCGGAGCAAATGCGGATGTCCGTGCCCTCGCCACTCTGGCGAACGGTGATGTGATAGCCGGGGGAACATTCACCACGATCGGCGGAGACCCGGCAAATCACATTGCGAGCTGGAACGGGTTTTTCTGGTCAGGACTCGGGGCGGGTGTGAACAACCGCGTCTGGGCGATTGCGGCACCGAATGAAGGGCCGCTATCGGGCAGCGTTTTCGTTGCCGGAAGCCTGACGAGCGCCGGATCGTCAAGCGCCAACTTTATTGCGAGATGGGATGGCTCGGATTGGTTCCCACTCGGCTCTGGGCTGGAGTATCAGGTTTTTGCATTGACGTCACTCCCTTCGCGACTGGGTGGCGGTCTGATTGCGGGAGGGAACTTCAACTTCGCTGGAGGGGAGAATCGCACCGCCGGAATCGCACTCTGGAATGGGACGACGTGGGCCGCATTGGGAGATGGATTGTCAACGGCGGTTCAGACCGTAACCGTCGCATCAAGCGGCGAGGTGGATGCGGGGGGCTCGTTTGACACATCACAGTGGGGTGGATCGCCCGGACAGCGTCGCTTTGCCCGGTTCGTCGTCGTTGGGTCGTGCCTCGCGGACTTTGACTGTTCGGGCGGGCCGGCGGACGTGCAGGACTTGTTTGCTTTCCTTCACGCGTGGTTTGCAGGAGATCTGAGTGCTGATATCAACTCCAGCAGCGGGATCACCGTGCAGGATATTTTCGACTTTCTCGCAGGCTGGTTGGCGGGCTGCTGAGATCGTGAATCTGCATCAGAAGAAGTCCGTCATCCAAGGCGTGCCGTATCCGCCGAAGATCGCATCGGCGGCTTCGAGTGCGCCCTTTTCGCCCTCGACCCATCCTAACAGCGCGGCTTGGGTCGCGGTGTAGAAGCCGGAATACAGCGAGGCGAGCGCGCGGATCTCGCAGGTGATGGCGGGGCGCATCGCGGCTTCCTTCTTCACCTCGGCGCGGCCGTGCTCAACGTGCAGCGTCCAACTGCCGTCGTTCTCGCGGACGATCGGGTCGTGGATGTTGAACTGGATGGTTGCGTTCACGTGGCGCGGATAGCCGCGCTGGGTGAGGGCCTTGGCGAGGTCGGTGATGCGGAGCATCCAGATCTCGGTCTTGATGATCTCGTGGTGGTGCGAGGTCATGAGCGAGAGGATCGGGTGGAGCGGCGCACCGTTGATGGTGATCTGCTTGGCGGTCGTGGAGAAATCCGCGAGGAAGCCGAGAAGGCGACGGCCCGCGCGGGCGGTCGTGAACGCGATATCGGAAACTTCGAGTTCCATGTCGCCGCTGCTATTGGCGCGATTGGGCATCAGGAACACATAGCCCTCGATCGTGCCATCGGGGCCGCGGATGCCGAAGCCGTTGTACTTCTTGTCGCGAAACTCGCGGACCCGGCGCCAGATATACGGGCCGCGGTCGAGCATGCCCGCGAAGGTTTGTGCGAAGGTTGCGTAGCACGCAGCCATCGCCTGGTCGTCGTAGGCCGTGAGCGGGAGGACCTCCGGCTCGCGGGTGCGGACATCGATGCGGTGGGGGAGGAGCTTTGTGGTGCAGCGGTGCCCGGCCTGCTCGAAGCCGACCTGGCGGTAGAGACCTTGCGTGGAGGCGTAAAGCCCTGAGAGTGCAAAGCCGTCTTCTCGCGCCTCGCGCATAGCTTCGCCCATCATCCATCGGGCGGAACCCTGGCCGCGTGCTTCGGGGGCGACGGCGACGCCGGCGATGCCGAGCATCGGGACGCTTCGCCCGCCAAAGAACTGGCCCATGTTGATGCGAAGGAGGCAGGAGGAGATCGGCGCATGGGCGCGCTCGCGCACGCCGCGGAAGTTGTCGATACCGCTGGGGCGAATCCACTTCTCGTCCACATCGGTGGTGGAGCCGAAGGCGTGGTGCATGAGGCGGACGAGGGATGGGACATCCTGATCGGAAGCGGGGCCGTAGACGCGGCAGGTTGCGGGAGTGGGGGCGGTCATGAAAGATGGTACTGTGGCATGCACCTGCTGATCCAACGCCACTATGGGTGCAGGAAACTGTGGTGCAACTCGCCGTGGCGCAGCGTCATCTTGATTTTGTCGGCGTGCGACATCTTGCCCATCGCGGGGCTGTGGATCGGCGGATCGGTTTTTTCCAGCCGGTCCAGCGCGGCTCGCAGACGCGCGATGCCGACCTCGAACGGCACATCTTCCGGCCCGATCGTGCCCTTCTCTGCTCCGGGCAGACGCACGCCGGCCGGGAAGCCCTTGTTTAGAAAGATACTGCGGAACGGACGTATCAGCATCACGAGCATCCAGGGCGGCGAGACCTGCTTGGGATATCCGTCGTAGCCATAGTTGATGAACGCTTCGAGGTGCGTGAAGATCTCGCCCTCCGTCCAGTTGCCGGAGCGGCGGAGTGTGCCGCGCTGGTGTGCGGCTTCCAGCACATCCAGATCGCGGCGCATGTCCGCGATCGATTCGAAGCGAAGTTTTCGACGGTCCTTCTGTCGCTTGGTGTCAACGCTCATCGACTCGCTCCTCGCGTGGTTTGTCACACTCGCGGAGCATACCGCGCCAAAGTTCGTTTCCCGATCCGCCATCGGGACGGTTATTGCACATGTTCGGTCGCCAAGAACCTCATTTCGATACCGAAAAAGCCACTCGGAATCCTTGCGCCCTTCGCGATTCGGCATCGCGTACTTCACGGGGCAGCACAGACCCCCAAACGCAAAGGAGTTCGCCATGTTTCGCTCGCTGAACCGCACCTCCCTTTCTTCCGCCGCTTCCACCCTCTTCCGCTCGCGTGCCGGACTTATTGCCGGGTCGCTCGCGCTCGCCGCCAGCGCGGCGCCTTTGATGGGTGCCGGTCCGTGGGATTGGGGCCGCCGTTCCGGGCATCGCGAGGTCGTCATTCGTCAGGAGCGCCCAGTGATCATTCAGCGTGTCGTTGAGGTCGAGCCCTGCGGCGTTTCCTTCAACGCCTATCAGACGGGGGACACCGTCATGATCTTCGCCACCGGCACCAATCGCACCGGCGGCTACGCCACATCCCTCAGCGCCATCGATACCCGCGGCCATGATGTCAAGCTCGCGCTCTGCAACATCGCTCCGCAGGGCTTCTGCACGCAGGCGATCACGCCCTTTTCTCTGAACGCAGCGATCCACGCCGATTGCGCTCTTTCGACCATCGATATCCGTGTCGGCAGCCGCACCGTCTGCGTTCCCGTCTGTCAGGTCGCTCGCATTGGCTGAGCGGATGAGCACGAAGCCACAACCCAGGCAAGGGTGGGCCACGCCCCCGGCGGAGGTCTACCCTTGCCTTCTGTTTTTGCACCCCAAAGGACCCACCATGCGCACTCTGTCGACCGCACTTTTCGCCGCCGGCCTTCTGCTTGCCGGGGCCAACCTCACTCTCGCTCAGGACGGGAAACCCGCGGAAAAGCCGGCTGAAAAGCCCGCCGCGGCCCAGCCCGCCGACGCGGCCCATCAGCCCGCGATGGACGACGCCAAGAAAGCCGAAATGGAAAAAGCCATCCGCGAAGCGATCGCCAAGGCCGGCGCGACCGGCCAGCCCGGCACCCCGCCCCCCAGCCCCGCAGCCGTCGCGGTTCCGGAGAATCTCCCGGTCATCAAGAAGATCGAGCTCGAGGAGGGCCTCGTTGCCGAGGAACTGAAGATTGGTGATGGCTACGAGGTGAAGCCCGGCGGCGCGGTTGTCGCCCACTACCACGGCACCCTCAAAGAGGGTGGCAAGGTCTTCGACTCTTCGTTCACCCGCGGCACCCCGGCAACGTTCCCCCTTAATTCGGTGATTCCGGGTTGGCAGAAGGGCGTCCCGGGCATGAAGATCGGCGGCATCCGTCGCCTCATCATCCCAGCGAAGCTCGCCTACGGCGACAAGAGCCCCAGCCAGGACATTCCGCCGAACTCCGATCTGGTGTTCATCATCCAGCTTGAGGATGCCCTCCAGATCATCGACGACAAGGTCGGCGATGGCGAGGAAGTCGGTACTCAGCCCGTCGTCGTGACGTCGTATGTGATGAAGGACAAAGAGGGCAAGGAGATCGCCACGGCGACCAAGGACAAGCCGTACATCTGGATTCCCAACGAGATGATGGGCATGGCGGCCGGTCTGGAAGGCATGAAGGTCGGCGGCAAGCGGACCATCAAGATCCCCGGCAGCATGAACCAGTCCGATCCGCGCATCGCGGGCAGCCGGCCGCAACAGGTCCCGCTGACGGTCGTGGTTGAACTCCTCGCCGTCCGTAACCTGGCCCCCGCTCAGCCCAAGAAGTAAGGCCGGTTCCTAGAATCTGACATCTGAATCCAGGCGCAGGCCCGAATCGCTGGCTTCGTACTTGAGGGGAGACTCTCGGTCGGAGCACACGATTCGGGCCTGTTTCATTTTCGCCGCCCCCCGTTCACCAGTCCCCAACCCAGCGGCAGCAAGGAAGCGACGATGCGATACTCACCAGCGGCGATCCGAATCGGTGCGATGCTCCTGATCTGCGGATCGGCGGCGGGCGCGTGTTTCGCGCAGACAGCTCCGATCACGACGCCATCGAACGTGCCCAAGCAGACGGTTCCGGAGCCGGGCGCCACCACACCCGCGCCAGCGGGCACAATCGATCTGCGGCCAAAGTTCCGCACCGGTCAGCAGATCCGGTACATCTTTGATCAGACGGCCAAGAGCACCGTGAAGTCGCAGGATCCGAACGACACTTCGCTGGATCAGGACCAGAAGCAGACGCAACGGATCGGCCTCGCTATGAAGGTCGTGCAGGCGGGGGACGAGGGGGCGACCATTCAGGTTGTGTATGAGTCGATCAAGGTGACACTGAACACGCCGGATGGTGTCGCCGAGTTTGACAGCACGAAGCCCACGAACAAGCCCGGCGCGAAGCCCATCGGGGGACAGCCCGGCGCGAAGCAACCGCCGGCGCGTTCGACGACGCCTGTGAAGACGCCGGGTTCATCGCCGAACTCGCCGCCGACGCCCGCGCCGGCCGCGGATCCGCTGAAGGACATCGGCGATATGAACATGAATGGCACGCTCGCGCTCGTCGTCGGGCCGATGGTCGGCACCACGATCACGGTGAAGACCGACCGGACCGGCGCGATCACGAGTGTCACAGGAGGGGATGCGCTCGGCGGCGGCATGGGCGGGCTTGGGGGCGCGGGCGGCATGGGTGGGATGGGCGGATCGCTGGTGCCAAGCCCGAGTGCGGTGGCGAACTGGCTGGTGTCCGGCCTTGGCGGCCCGGGAAACAAGGGCTTTGCTCGAGTTGGAGAATCATGGACGAACAACGACTCGCTCTCGGGCACGCCCGTGGGCGCGTTCTCGATGAAGACCACGCACACGCTCAAGTCCGCGACGGGCGGCTCGGCGAACGTCGCGTTTGTCGGCGGAATCGAGCCCGCCTCCGCGGGCGCGGCCCCGGGCCTGAGCATCGGTCAGGTGCAGAGCGCGAACTACACCGGCAGCTACGTGTGGGACACGCGCTCGGGCGCGCTGGCGGAGATGGGGACGGATATGAAAGTCGTGCTCGATGTCGCCGCGGTGGGCACCAAGGCCCGGATGTCTTCAGAAACGCAGGTCAAGGTCCGCCGGCAATAGGTCGGGCCGCGCGAGCGGCGGCATGATTATGATCGCGACATGACAGGCGGAGCGGAAGCACTTTCCGGATTGACGACCGCGCGTGTGGACACACGGCGTGCTGAGCGTCGCTCGCTCGCCATCGCCACGCTCGACGATCTCGCACGAGAAATGGACCGTATCGAGCACGCCGCACGACCGGAGGGCGAGGGGCTCCGCGTCACGGGAAACTGGTCCGTCGGGCAGATCATGATCCACATCGCGCGGCTGATCGAGCGATCGATGGACGGCTTCGGCGCGCTGCCGGTGAGCGAGCATCCGATCCCCACGGGTCTCCGCGCGATTGCGGCCAAGGCGCAGCGTGCCGGTGATGTTGCGGCCGAGCGTGCGCTCCGCGAGCGAGCGCTGGCCGCGCCGATGTCGGCGTGCGGTCCGAGCGCCGCGCTCCCGGGCGAGATTGATCCACCCGTGCAGGCGTGGACTCCCGACGGCGCGGCCCATCTGCGCAGCGTTCTGGGACGCATGCGGGCCGGGCACCCGATGGACAAGCCCAGCCCGACGATGGGCCGTCTGTCTCAGGAGGAATGGGCCACCATTCACTTCCGTCATGCGGAACTGCATCTGTCGTTCATCATTCTCGGACAGCGCCGATAGCCTCATAGAGAGGTTCGAGCGGGTTTGGATGGGTTCGGACCCCACCAAACACCGGGGATGACACGGAATCCCCCGCCTCTGCTGCGGGCATCGAGCAGCCGGAACGCGTTTGGGCGGTACAGTCCCCGTCGATGCGTCGATGCAAGGGGTACGGGCGGTCAGCGCGGTTCGGGGTCGGTGGGGCGCGTCCGATAAATGTGGAGTCGGTCATGATGCGTTCGTGCGTTTCTGTTCTCAGCGTGCTGATTGTGTGCGGCTCGGCGATGGCGCAGGTGGCCGCGCCGCCGGAGCGGCTTGCGCCCGCGCAGACAGAGAAGCCGGTTCCAGTTGCGCGGCCGCGCCCCGACAAGCCAGAGGTCGTCGCACCCTCCGAGGTGCGGGCTCCGAAGCCGATGATCGAGGTCGCGGGCACGGGCGAGAAGGTGGACCTGCACCCGAAGTGGACGACTGGCGACACCGCCAAGTACGAGTTTGAGTTCACCAGCCGCTGGATGGCGAAGATGGGCGAGGGCGAGAAGGCCCCAAAGGGCGGGCAGTTGTATCGCCAGAACGGGCGCATCGTTCGGCGCGTGGTCTCTGTGGATGACACGGGCGTGACGCTCGCGCTCACGATGGAGCAACTGCACATGCAGGTCTCCTCGGGCACGGAAGTGGTGCACTACGACAGCGACTTCGGCGACAACCCCGATCGCCAGAACGTGCTCACCGAGCCGGTGAAGATGTGCGTGGGTCGGCAGATCATCGTCAAGCTCGATCGTGCCGGCGAGATCGTCAGCGTGACCGGCAACGAGGGGCCGCCGCCGGATATCACGAATCCGGATGCGCCGCCGAAGCAGCTTCCACAGGCGATCCTCGGCACGCAGGTCATCCGCAAACTCTGGCGGCCGCTGTATGGCCTGGAGAAGAAGAACCTCAACTCCCGCGTGGGCGACAAGTGGACGAGCACCGAAGTGACCACCGATCCCGCGATGGGAACATTTGAGCTGACACTCCAGCACACGCTGGGCGAACTCAAGGATGGCATCGCGAAGATTGATTCCACGGCGGATGTCGTGCTCACCCCGGCCATCGGCCCGGGCGGGATGTCGGCGACGCTGAAAGAGAGCGTTGTCACCGGACTCGTCGAGTGGAACGCCTCGAAGGGCATGCTCAAGTCCTGGGAGACGCACCAGGAAATGAAGCTCGACACCGAGCGATCCGGCGAGAAGCAGAAGCTCGAGACCAAGCTCTCGACCCTGTTCAAATGGATCGACCCAAACGCACCGAAGGAAGTTCCCAAGGAACCCGCGAAGGAAGCGCCGAAGGATTCTTCGGCAGAGCCCAAGAAGCAGTAGTCCTGAAAAGTCGTGCGTACGGTTGAGTCCTGATAGAGCGGTTGATCAAGCACCCCTGAGCGGGCCCTCGTGCCCCGGAGATGATGCAGATGAAGACCTCGGCATGGATTGTTGCGGCGGGCATGGCCTTCGGAATCGGCATGGGCGCGTTCGTCGCCCCCGCGCCTCGCGCCGCGATGGCCGCCGCGCCCGCGGCCGATGAGAAGGTGGACCTGACCCCGAAGTACACGAAGGGGCAGACGATCACCTTCAAGCAGCACACCGTCCGCAAGGACACCATGACGCTGGGCAATATGCCGACCCCCGAGAAGGCGCCGGAGAAGGCGGCGGACGGATCGAAGGATGCGCCCAAGGCCGATGCGCCCAAGGCCGATGCGCCGAAGGGTGATGCTCCGAAGTCCGACCCTGCGAAGCCGGATGCAGCAAAGCCGGACGCGCCCAAAGCTGAACCGACCAAAGTAGAGCCCGCGAAAGCGGAAGCCCCGAAGGCCGCCGGCGGGCCGATGAGCTCCACGCAGACGGTGGATCAGACCGCGACCTACGAACTGCGCGTTGTCGATGCCGACGACAAGGGCGCATCGATGGAGCTTGAGCTGAAGTCCGTTATCGCCACGGCGGAACTGCCGCAGGGCAAGTTCACGTGGGACAGCGCACCGACGCCCGATGAGAAGGATGCGGCGAACCCGATCCTCGTCGCCTTCCGCCCGATCGTCGGCGCGGTGCTGAAGATCAAAGTCGGCCCGGATGGCAACATCCTCGAAGTGCAGCAGGATGCCCGCATCGCCAACATGCCCGGCGGCCCGCTGGCCCCGATGGCGCAGCAGCTTGTTGGCGCGGATGGCGTGCGCCTCCGCTTCGGCCCGGTCATCTGGATCAAGGACGGGCGCGAGCCCGCCACCGTCGGCACGCCTTGGACCAACTCGGACGAGATGTTCTTCAAGGCCGTCGGCAAGTTCACCTATGAGTCCACGAACACCGTCAAGAGCGTGAAGGACAACGCCGCGACGATCGAGATCGCGGGCGTCGTCAAGCTGGGCGGCATCGAGGAGGGCAAGCCCGCCGCGGGCACGCTGAAGGATCAGTCGCTCAAGGGCTCATGCGTCTGGGACACCAAGGCGGGCCTTGCCAAGACCCACGTCTGCGAGCAGAAGACCGTGCTGGACCTGAAGGTCGGCGGCGCGTTCGATGTGGTGCGTACCAGCGAGTTCACGGTCACAACCACGCGCGAGTGATCGCGATCAGGTTGATGCTCGGGAAGTCGCCGCGGAGCAAGTCACTCGATCTTCTCGATCACGACGGCGGTGCCGTACGCGAGCACTTCCGTCGCGCCGGACTGCTTGCCGACATCTGAAGCGTCATAGCGCAGGCCGAGCACGGCGTTGGCGCCCATCTGCGTCGCGTGGTCGACGAGCAGGTCGTATGCCTGCTGGCGTGTCTGCTCGCACATCTCGGTGTACGCGCCGATCTGGCCGCCGACGATCGACTTGAGCCCGCCGAGGATTCCCTGGCTGATGGTCGGAGCGCGGACGACGATGCCGCGCACCACGCCCAGGTACTTGGTGATGCGATACCCCTCGAAGTTGAAGGTGGTGGTGATCGGGATCGACATGGCTGGCTCCTCGTAGTATTGGGGCGAGTCTACCACATCCGCGCGTCCCGCACGCCGCCGCGCCACTGCCGACCTTTCATGACGGACAAGGCAAACAACTCGCCCGCGGCCTCAACCGAAGCGAACCAGCCCCGGACGGAGGTTTACGCGACGCCGCACGATGTGCCGGGCGAGTTCGACGCGAGCACGCCCTTCTGGCTTCCGACTTGGCAGGAGAGCACCAAGCTCCTGGGGTGGCGGTGGGCGATCGTCGCGGTGCTGGCGGGCGCGAGCGGCGTGCTGGTCTGGCTGTTCATGCACGACTGGCGGTTCATCGTCGGGTTCTCCGGCGTCATCATCAAACTCGGCCCGCTCGTGATCGCCGGAGGGCTCTCGCTCTGGGCGTATCTCCGAAAATCCGCCACGCGGTTTCGCACCGACCCATTCTGCGTGCACTGCGGCTACTCGCTCGCGGGGCACAATGATGGGGACATCTGCCCCGAGTGCGGGCGCAGATCCAGCTTCGCGGTCTGCCGCGAGTACAAGCGCGACCCGCACTGGTTCATCCAGCGATATCGCAATCGCGGCAAGCCGCCGCCCGCGGGCGTTGCGCTGGTGGCGGGTCCGAATCGTCGCAAGGCGACCGACGGCACCGAATAGTCGATCGCCTCATCGCGCGGCAACGGTGGAACCTGCGCCGGCGAGTTCGCGGACGACCTCGCCGGCTCGGTCGATCATCGCGCGATCGACATCCAGATGGCAGACCGCCCGCACGCGATTCGGCGCGGTGGGGAGCATCCAAACATCGCGCTGCTTGAGCTGCGTGCAGAAGTCTGCGGCCGTTCCCAGCTTCGGGGCGAGATCGAAGAAGACCATGTTGGTCGCGGCGGGCAGCGGAATGGAGACGCCGGGAATCTCGCGGAGCAGGTCCGCGAGACGGCGTGCGTTGGCGTGATCCTCGGTCAGCCGCTCACGATGGTTCTCGAGCGCGTAGAGGGCCGCCGCTGCCAGCACACCCGCCTGACGCATCGCCCCGCCGAACATCTTGCGGAAGCGATGCACGCGCGCGATCGAGGCCTTGTCGCCGCACACGGCCGAGCCGACCGGGGCTCCGAGGCCTTTGGAGAAGCAGCAGGAGAGCGTGTCGAAGTGCTTCGCGTACTCCGCGGGTGCGGTTCCCGTGGCGGCGCAGGCGTTCCAGATGCGGGCGCCATCGAGGTGGGTTCGCAGATCGCTCCTGCGCGCGATCGTGGTCACGCGCTCGATCTGCTCGATCGGCCAGACGCTTCCGCCGCCGCGGTTGTGGGTGTTCTCAACGATCAGCAGTTTGGAGTGGGGGGAGTGGCAGTCGTTGCCGCGCAGGGCGTGCTGCACATCCGCCGAATCGAAGAGACCCGCCTCGCCGTCGAGCGGGCAGATCATGACGCCCGAGAGCGCGGCGGGGCCGCCCGTTTCGTAGTGGATGATGTGGGAGCCCTTGTGCGCGATGATCTCGTCTCCCGGCTCCGTGTGGGCGCGAATCGCGCACTGGTTGGCCATCGTGCCGCTGGGTACGAAGCACGCGGCCTCTTTCCCCATCACTTCCGCGACGCGATTCTGCAGCGCGATCACCGTCGGATCATCGCCCAGCACATCGTCGCCCACCTGGGCGTTCGCGATTGCCTGGCGCATCGCGGGCGTCGGGCGTGTGACGGTGTCGGAGCGGAGATCGATGACGGGTCCGTGCGAATGGGAGGGCATGGCGGGTTTCCGTTGGGGGCTCGATTGGGGATTGGCAGGGGGATTGTTGGTGCGCAGGGGTGGTTTGGGCGGGAACTCAACGCCCGTTTGTAAAGAATGTCGTTCGGCGACGATCGATCCGCGGATCGGAAGGGAAGTCCCAGTAGAATCGCACGGATCACCCGAAGACGCAACGGGCCGACCCTTCGCCCTTCGGACGCTTCGAGGCCAATCTCATGGGCACGCCCAAAAAGACATGGACGCGGGCCATTGTGCCCGGAACGCCCGTCCACGAGGCGGCCTTGGCGATATTGAATCGCAAACTCGGTGATGTCGCTCGACTGCTTCCCCGCGCTGCTGCGGAGAAGTCGGGGACGCCCGAAGCGAGTAAACGCGTCCACGCGCTCCGCGTCGCCACACGGCGCGCCGCCGCAGCGCTCGATGTGTTTCGCGAAACACTCAATGACAAGGATCGCAGGCGTGTCGCCAAGCGGCTCCGCGCCATCCGTCGTGCCGCCGGCGCGGCCCGGGATCTGGATGTTCAACTCGAACTCCTCTCGACCGCAGCTCGCACCGCGAGCACGTCCGCAAAGGAAGCGTTCAAGCGGCTGATTCGTGAGACCCGCGCCTCACGTCGCGACGCCAACAAACCGCTCACGGAACTGGCCGCCAAGTGGCCGGTGAAGAAACTCCGCAAGCAGTGGGAGGGGATGGCCGTGCGGTCCCGCGCCGGTCATGATCGCACTCTTGAGCACGCGGCCCATGATGCCGTGCGCCGAGCGGAGGAGCGCGTGGAGCAAGCGGCCGCGGCCGACCTGACTCTGATCGAGAACGTCCACATCCTTCGACTCAAGCTCAAGCGTTTGCGCTACGCGATGGAAGCCGCTCAAGTCTGCTTCGGCGACGCCTGGAAGAAGCGGATCCAGCCGCAACTCGTTTCCGCGCAGGGCGTGCTTGGCGAGATCAATGATGCCCACGTCCTACTGATGCGGGTGGCGCCCGCTCGGACGCCGAATAAACCTGGAAAACAAGGATCGGCCCGGTCATCTCCCGGGCTCGCCTCCGTCGTGCGCGAGCAGCAGCAGCGACTCACCCAGTCGCACGCCGCATTTTTGGACCAGTGGCGAACGCTCGTCGCGAGCGGATTTCTCACCAAACTCCGGGGCGAGATCGCGGTGGCCGAGGGCTTTTCGCCCGTTCGTGCAGGGAAGTTCGTGCCCGAACCAGGCGTACCGACCGTTCCTACTCGCATCCTTCGCCCCATCGGTCTCATCGAGCCCAAGCCCGCCGCGCTCAATGGCACGCACGGGAAGCACGCGAAGGACAAACCGGCGACATCCCGCGGCACCGGGTCACGTCGGCGACTCGCGGCCATCGATGTCGGCACCAACAGCATCCGGCTCATCGTCGCCGAGGCCGCGCCCGACGGCTCGTATCGCATCCTCGATGACGAGAAGGAGATCACGCGGCTTGGCAAGGGTCTCAGTGCCACGGGCAAGCTCTCCGCCGACGCTATCGAACACTCGGTCGTCACGATCGCCCGAATGAAGTCCATCGCGGAGGGATATGGCGCGCAGGAGATTCAGGTCGTTGGTACGTCTGCGGCACGCGAGGCGAAGAACGGTTCTGTGCTGGAAAAACAGGTGCGGGAGCGCTCCGGTCTGGATCTCAAGATCATTTCCGGAGAGGAGGAGGCGATGCTCGCGTATCGCTCAGCTGCCAACGCCTTTGATCTTTCCGGAGTCGCCGGCGCGGTCGTGGATATCGGCGGGGGGAGCACCGAGATCATCTTGAGCGCGGCCGTGGGAGGAGAAGCGGGTGCTGACGCCCGCCGCGCCGGGCTTGGCGGCGGCGTCATCGAGCGGGTGTACTCGATCCCGATGGGAGCGGTCCGCCTGACCGACCAGTTCGGCGGCCCCGAGCAGTGCTCCGGCAAGCGATTTGACGAGATGTGCGACCACATCAAAGAGCTGCTCAAGGAACACGTCGGACGCGCACCGTTCAGCCCGCAGCTCGTCGTCGGCACCGGCGGCACTCTGACCACGCTCGCTTCGATGGTGCTGCTGAAGGAGCTTGGTCCCAATGGAGATGGACTGTTTTCGGGCGGCGTGCAGGGGTTGGAAGTCGGGCGTGCCGATCTGCGGCATTTGCTCGAGTATCTCCGCACGCTTCCGGTGAAGGAGCGATCGCGTGTGCCGGGCTTGTCCGCGGATCGTGCCGACATCATCGTCGCCGGGCTCGCGATCATCGACGGTGTGCTCAAGCGGCTGGGCGCGAACCGTGTGCGCGTCCACGAGGGCGGCATCCGCGACGGGATTCTGCTGAGCATGGTCGGCGATGCCCGCGATGGCGCCGACGGCGGCGCGGCAAAACGCGATCCGATGCGCTCGGTGCGCCGCTTCGCCAAATCGTGCGCGTACGAAGCGGCCCACGCCAAGCATGTGACCGGGCTTGCGCTGCAAATCTTCGATCAACTTGCAGCGCAGAAGGATCGCTTCAAGCCCGTTTCCGGCATGGCCTTCGGGAGCGAGCAGCGACTGCTGCTGGAAGCCGCATCGCTTTTGCACGACATCGGGTACCTGATCAACTACGCCCAGCATCACAAGCATTCGTACCATCTGATCGTCCATGCGGATTTGCCGGGATTGACAACCAATCAGGTTCAGGTCATCGCAAATGTCGCCCGGTACCACCGCGCGGCCGACCCAAAGCCCAAGCATCGCCCGTTCGCCATGCTCTCAGAGCAGGATCGAACCGTCGTTCGGGCACTATCGGGGATTCTCCGGATTGCCGACGGGCTGGATCGCACGCACATGCAGAGCGTCGCATCGATTGATTTGAAAATCGAGCACGGGCAGGTGTTCTTTGAGGTCGCATCGGCTCACGAACCTGCTGTTGACCTGTGGGGCGCGGTACGAAAAGGCGGTCTGTTCAAGGAAGTGTTCGGGCTTCAGCCGCACTTTGCATGGTCCAATACCTTGCGCCCGGGTCGTGAAGCGGCGCCTGCTGACGGAAAGTCTGCCGCGATCTGCGCGTGAGCCGGGGATGAAAGTACGGTGAAAGCGTCGTCGAGTAGTCTTTGAAAGCGAGAACCCTTGGGTCAACGGAGTCAAGCTCGCCAAGTAGAACACGGGGACGCCTTGGGGTCAAAAGTGAATCTGCGCAAGCTACGGAAACTTGGGATGTGTGGGTTTGGTGCGATCTGAGCGTAAGTGTCGACTACGACACATTTTCTGACAAAAAGGGCTTGCGTGGTCCTACCGTGTGTGATACAACCATTGCTGCTCTAGAGCATTACGAGCGGGTCCTGAGCCATGACGCTCGGATCGGGCCAAGAAGCCCAGGTTGGTTCAGGCAAGTAGTTGAGTCGTTCCAGCCACAGGCGTGCAGAACACGGTCCTTGTGGGTTGGTGTTCAGCACGCGTGTGTGAGTCGGGCAGTGTGCCCGGCCGCAAGCGAACTGAGACACTGTGGGTTTGTTCCATTTCGTTCTTTTCAGGAGGTTTCCAGATGTCCCGTATTTGTCAACTCATGACCCTGGCCTGTGCCACGGCGCTCGTTGCCGGTTCTGTCGCTTCGGCGGCTTCCGACAAGGGCCAGGTCCTGGCCCCGATGTCCGCCCGCGAGGCGGTTAACAACGTCGTCAACAACGCGAACCTGTTCGGCAACGCCGGCTGCGGCACTTGCACCTGGCTGAACGGCGCGTTCGATAACCGCGACGGCACGCTCTCCCACCTGGGTGGCGCTGCTCCCAGCGGCATCAAGGCTGCTGACGATTTCTTCCTCTGCGAAGGCTTCGTCTACGACCTCTCGACGATCAGCGCGACGCTGCTGACGACGACGACGCAGACCCCGAACAACACGTTCCTCAAGCCGAAGGCCGAGATCTGGTCTGACTGCAACGGCTGCCCGGACCGTCTCCTGTACACCTTCGACAAGCCCCTCGTTGTCGAGACCGGCGCCTCCTTCGGCACCGCGTTCGACGGCCGCCCCCTCCGCATCGTCAACGTCACGTTCGACGTTGCCCGCGAGACGGTCATCGGCAACCAGAACATCGTCCTCAAGGGCGGTAACTACTGGCTCTCGATCTACGGCCAGACCGACGGCCTCGGCCCCACCATGCAGATGTACGACGTGACCTACTGGGGCACGACGGGCAACGGCATCCGTGGCCTCCCCGCCAAGAAGATCAACGGTCTCGCGACCCCCACCTACAACCAGTTCAACTTCCCCTCGGGCTGCGGCACCGGTGGCTGGCACTCCGTCGATGACTGCTGCATCGGCTGCACCGACCTGAACTTCTCCATCTGCGCTCGGGCCTGCAAGATCCTGATCGACAACGGCGGCGCTCGTCGCCAGTCCGGCGCCGAGGTGGTCGGTTCGACCTCCCAGTTCGCCGTTGGTTCCTTCAGCGCTGCTGAGACCCGCACGGCCGACGACTTCGTCGTTCCGCCCTGCCAGGACTACCGCATCTGCTACATCGAGGGCTGCGTCCTGACCAACTGCCCCACGTTCGATGGCGCGTTTGAGATCTACACCAACGATTGCAACAAGCCCTCCTACGCCCTGCACGGCTCCGCTCTCCAGAGCGGCATCGCGACCAAGATCATCGACCTGGGCTACAGCGC
Source organism: Phycisphaerales bacterium (assembly GCA_044222255.1). Classification (GTDB taxonomy): domain Bacteria; phylum Planctomycetota; class Phycisphaerae; order Phycisphaerales; family UBA1924; genus UBA4658. Next base: position 31,429 of record JBGANP010000020.1, on the reverse strand, counting down.
CCTCCTCGATGGCCGCACGGTTCGCGCCTACAAGCTCGAGTTCCACGACCTCAACTTCACGCTCTCCGGCGGCCGTCAGTACTGGCTCTCCGTTGGCGTCAAGTACACGTTCTCGATCGTCGAGCGCGCTTACTTCTGCTACAACGCTGACTGCAACCGTTCCTGCCTCATCCGTTGGAACAACGCCAAGGTCCTGACCGCCACCTCCATCGAGGCCGGCACCGTCAACACCCTCGGCTGGGCTGACACTGGCAACGATGCCTCCTTCCTGATCGCTGCTGACGGCCTGTCCGCCGCCGGCCCGATCGGCGCTACCCCGGCTTGCCGCGCCGACTTCAACATCGACGGCGTGCTCAACAGCCAGGACATCTTCGACTACCTGAACAGCTGGTTCACGGGCTGCCCCTGATACTCGCACAGGTTCGGAGCTGATCCGAGCCGCGGACCTTGAGTCCAACGCTTAAGATCAAAGTCCAAACTCAACGCCCCGGAGCTCTGCTCCGGGGCGTTGTCTTTTTTGCTAGCTTTGCTCATCGTTCCTGCGACGGTGTCGGAGGTCGGAGCTCCACACGGCGGTTGTCCGGACCTTGGAGCGTCACCACCCGCTTCTTTGTGTCAATGCCCGCAACCTTCCAGAGGGGCGTGATCGCATCTCCGATGCGATAGGCCTTGTGGTTGATCATGGTCATGGGCTGGTTATCGGAGCTGCTGGCGATCATCGCCGTCAGGTTCATCGTGGGAAGCGGGGTCTCCACGGCCTGCGCTGGCTTGGGTGCCGGTGTTGGTTCCGCAGCCGATACGGGCTCGGGGGCCACCATCGGCGGGTCTGGGCGATCCATCGGTGAACGGGGCTGCAGCGTGCGGCTGCGCGAGAGCAGCCAAGTCCGTGCTGCCGCCTGGGCAGGCGTCAGCGTTCGCTCGGGTTCCGGAACCGGAGCTCCCGCGAGAAGCGGTTGAGGCCCGATGCCGGCCGCGCTCGCGCTGCTGGGTGTCGCGGAAACGCCGAACATGGTTCGCACGCCTTGCACGGCGACCACGGGGGCAAGAAGCATGGCGACCCACGCGAGCTTTGATTTGGTTCGTGTGTCGAGGTTCAACATCGGTTACTCGCTCCTGGAGGGCGCGGCGGCCTGCGCCGGGTGCGTCTCATCGTCGATGATCGGCATGGGCTGGCGGGCGGACGTGGTCATCGCAGGGACCTTCACGGCCGACAGGTCCATCGCCAGGTGCTCGGTCTCGATCGCAGCGCGGAGCATGTCGGGGGTGTGAACGTCCGGTTGGGTGATGCGAACGCTCTTGACGACTGTGTAACCCAATCGATCCGTCAGCGCGCTGACAAACGCTGTGAGGTCGGGGTACTTCCCGGTGACTGCGAGTGAGTATCCGATTCGAATGTCCTTCGCGGGAGCGACGCCGTCCGGAGCGGTGCCCGCTGCGGCGGCCGCCGGAGTGCCCGGCTGAACGCCCGTTGGAAGCCCGACGCTCGGCGCGCCGCCGCTCTGCGTCTGCACCGGGTTGAGCTGCTCAACCCGCACGGAGTTCATGCGGGCAAGCTCCGAGAGTCGGGCAAACATCGTGGATTCGTCCAGCGCGGGAGCCGAACGCTCCCGCATCTGGGCCGCCTTCTCCGATGTGGTGCGGAGCAGGTCGCTCACCTGGCCGTCGGTCAGACTGCCGATCCCGGAGCGGGCCGCCTCATCTTGTTGTACCTTGGCAATGTCCGCCCGAACCGCGGCCAGCTTGGAATGGGCGCCATCGACGAGAAAGTAGTACGCGCCCCCGCAGATCGCGGCGGCGACGACGAACTCACAGACGAGGCGGCGGGTGTCGGATGACTTGCTCATTTGGCCTCCGTGCGAACCGCGGCGGTCGCGTGCCGATCGGAAACCGGCGGCAGCGGCAGAACGCCGATCGTGAGCGAAAACGTCTGGGCGTCGTGGCCGGCGAGCGGAGCCCGAGAGGCCGCGCCAAGGCGAACGCCATCGACCAGCGGCACGGATTCGAGCTTCTTGACATACGAGCGGATCAGCGCGGCCGGATCGGCGACTTCTTCGAAGCGGATATGGCCACGCATGTCGATCGCGCAGCGGGTCGGATTGCGGGTCATGTCCAGCGAGGTCAGACGCATCTCAGCGGGGGTGGCGTGTGAGATGATCTCGAGCATGGTCGCCCAGTCCGGCGACTGGTCCATCGCCTTTCGGAGCCGGCGCTCGGCATCGGCCATTGCGGCGCACGAAGCCATGGCGTTCTGGCGCACGGCCATGGGCCCCTGGGAACTTACCATCGCGCTCGTCAGCTCGGTGAGCCGGCCACGCTCGCTTCGCAGGGTGGAATATGCGTCGAACGTCTCGTAGCCCACGTATGAGAATGCGAGCGCGGCGCCGATGAGCAGCGCCTTCCTGGCCTTGCGGAGCGTCCGCACCTGGCGCACCTGCGCGGGAAGAATGCAGATACTCAGCGTGGGGCAACGCGAGAACGCGGCGATGAGCCCGCCGCAGCTCGAGTCATTCGCATCCGGCGGATGGTTCGGATCGATGACGGCGTCAAAGCCGAACCCGGACACCCGCGAGATGGCATCGCCTAGGCCGGGCACGGCCGCGCCGGGCCCGGCAAGCCGAAGCCGGACGTGGGCGCGATTGTCCTCGGACACGCCGAAGCGGAGCGATTGTTTGATCTCGATGGAAAGGCGCTGCAGGATCGGCTGGAGGTGGGGCAGCAACGCCGAGCCGGCGAGATTCGGGTAGCCTGGGATCAGGGCATCGGGCGCGGGCACGCCAACGCCCATGAGCAGCGTGCGTGCCTCCTCGTGCGAGAGCGTGATCGGAGCCGCATCCGCATCGCGCGAGCGAAGCGGGCGGCACAGCACCTCGGCGAGGGCTTCGGTACCCGCGGTGATCGTCCGCACGAAGAAGAGCCGGCCTGGCGTTCCGACGGCGAGCGACGTTGAATGCTCGCCGATCCAGACGACCGCCGCGATCTCGCTGGTATCCGAGCTTGCCGTGGCCAGCCGCATGGCATCGGCCGTCGCGACGGCTTCCGCGGGGACGAGCCCTTCGATCGCGATGCCGGGGAGCGAGAGGGCCTCGCAGAGCGCGGCAGCCCGGTCTTCCGAATCGGCACACGCGAGGATGTGACGCTGCGGCATGGGCGCATCAGGATCGCCGCGTTTGCGAGACGCCCTGTCGGTGAGCAGCGTGCATGAGTCGGACGGGGCGTCCTCGATCGGGAAGTCCGCCATGTTGGTGAGCGCGAGCATCGCAGCCTGCTCGGCGCCGGCGGTATTGATCGAGGCGGCGCAGCTGGTCAGGCCCGTGACCGAACCTGGAGTCGAGTAGATGACGGTCGCGGAGGCGGCGCTGACGCCCATCTCCGCGAGTAGTTTGCCAATAACGCCCGCGGCCTCAGGAAGAACGGTTGTGAATGGAGAGGGCCACTCGGCCCGCGCCACACGCTCGCGACGCCACTCCCCCAGCACGCCGTTGCGCGTTGTTGCAACCTCGATCCGCGAGGGGGAGAGTTCGATGATGACTCTTTGGATCGACATGGGTGGATCTCGGACTACGAGCTGCGCGCGGAGGCGGCGTGGTGTACGGCCGCTTCAAGGGGTATCGGCCCGTCCGGGCACCGACTTGCGGCCCGGTGCTCGGTTATCCGGAACTTGTGCGCTGGACACGGAACCCCTGATACGCCCGAAGCAGGGTGCTTACTGGAGCGTCACAGTGATTGATCGCTTGGCGTTGCTCGTCCGGGCCGTGGATGTCAGGGTGGTGGTGGAGCCCGCCACGGACATCGTCACGACGATCGACGCGCCATTCACGGTCGGGTCGTTCGCGGAGTTGCCGTCGTTGGAGATGGACCCGATGGTGCCATCGCTATCCTCGTCCGCGTTGTTGTACAGCTCGCGCAAGGCCATATTCATGCCGCTCTCGGCGGCATACTGGGCCTTTGACGCCTCCAGCCGCAGAGTCGTCAGGTTCTGATCTCGAGCACCCAGGGCCACCACGCCAACCACCACAAGCTGCAGGACCACCAGTGCGACCACGATCGCGACAATGATCGACCCGCGCCGTGTGCGGCGGGCATTGACAAAGCGAGGGCCCTGTTTAGTAGTCGTTGGCATTGGCTGGTTCAACTGGATCCCGATCCGAGGGACATGGAGCGAACGTACATCTTGGTGCGCAGGGTTTCCGTCAGGCCGCCGGTCGTGGCCGTGATCGTGATCTGCACCCGTCGGATGGTCGCGATCTGGCCCGCCGATGGAGATGCGGGCAGCGCGGCGTTCGAGCCGTCATAGGTCTGGAATGTGAGGGTGGTGATGTTGGTCGCGACGATCGAGTTGGCCTTCGCATCTCCGGACACCTGCAGGTTGGACCCAGAGAGGGCGATCGTGCGAGACGAAGTTCCGTTGCTGAACGTGAGGGAGGTCGCCGTGCAGGCCGTGATGTACGGGGTGGCCGGGCTCGAGGAGGGGGTGATGCCGACCGTGTGCAGCTCCGTGCAGATGCGCTCCATCGCGGAAGCGAGCTGGTTGTGCATGTCGATTCGGGTAGATGAGCTGTTAAGCGCGCCGAACGCCTGGAAGAGGATCCGAGATGCGATGCCGGCGATGATCGACATGATCACCAGCGTGGTAATCACTTCGACGAGTGTGAACCCGCGCGACGGCCCTGCTGAACGGCTTGTTCGCGCACGGCGGCAATTGGGCGAATGGCGGCTCATGGCGTGTAGCTCGTGACAACCGTGGCCAGCGCGAGCGAACGGGCGACGCCCTGACCGTCGGTATACGCAACTGTGACGGTGATCGTTTTCCATCCCGTTCCCGCGACGAACTTCGGTGCGGTCTCGGCGATCGAGACCGACCGGTTCATGCCCGTGAACCCGGTCACCGGCGTTTCCGCCGCGTAGTTCGCGTTCACCACGTATGAGTAGCCGCGCGTCGGAGAGTGCGCATCGGCGATGCAGTCCTCGAGCTTCTCGGCGGCGAGCCATCGGGCCCGGGAGAGCAGAATCGGGTCGGCGCGCCGGCGGATCGAGTCACGGATCGACCACAGCATCGCAGGCATCGCGATCGACAGCACCACCACGGCGAGAATGGCCTCGATGAGCGTGAAGCCGCGGTCGCTGCCGCGCGTTGGTGTGTCGTTTCTTCGCATGGCCATGACCTTGCGGATATCGGTCGAAGCAGCGTGGCACGTAACCGAACCGCCGGCGACTACCAAGAGATCGTCGTCAGTCCGGTTTCCGCTGCCAGCGTGATCGTGATCGTGGTCTGCCCGGATTGCGTGATCGTGATCGTCCAGTCCGATGTCAGCGGCGTGCCAATGGAATCCGTTGGTCGCCCCTGCCAATCGAATCCGAAGATGAATGGAGATGCCGAAGTAGCGCCGTTGACCGCCAGCACGCCGACCTCAGCGAACTGAGCGTTATCGGAGCTCGCGCCGAGCACCGTTGTCAGTTGGTTGTTGGTTGCAGGGTCCTTCATCGTCACGAGCGCGCCGCTGATCGTTTCGGAGAGCGAGATCGTCTCGGTGTTCGTGTAGACATACACCCACGTCGAGCGCCCCGTGGCGAGAGCCCGTTCACGGGCGTACGCGATGTTGACCGAGAGCGTTCTGGCCGCGGAACGCTGGCGATTCTGTCTGCTCTTCCCCATCGTGCCGATTGCCGTCGCCGAGACGATGCCGACGATGATAATCACGACGATCAGCTCGATCAGCGTGAACGCGCGGCGGGGATTGCGGAAGGTTGGGTGCATGGCTGAGTTCGCGTTGGCGGCGGCGTTGCTCTACTCCGTCATCGTCCATCGGCGCTGCCCGCTTGGGAGCCGGGCGCTTTCGGGAGTGCAAACAGAAGCCGCGCCGAGAGAGTCGGCGCGGCTTCGAGCTGTTCATATCAAAGTTGACGGCCTCAGCCCATTCGCGCCGCATTTGGGCTGCTGCCCATGTCTACGGCGGAACTTACCAGAGGTGTTCGTTCACGCCCGTGGTGGTCGAGTTGAGCCAGAAGCGACCAGCCGTCGCGTCGTAGTTGTATCCAGCTGCGCCAGTGACGGGGGGAGTGGCCGCCCACGTGGCCGCGGCGATTGTCGCCGAGTTGTTGTACGGGTTGGTAGGCAGGGTTTCCTGCATCACGCTACCGAGCGTCTGCATTTGCACCAGCGTGGGATACGCGGCGGTGCCGGTCAGCGCTGAGTTGGCGTAGAAGTTCGCGATCGCCGTACGGACGGCGCCGATCGTCGCCTTGCCAGCCGACGCCTTGGCGTTGGCCGTGTAGTCGATGTACTTCGGAATAGCGACCCCCGAGAGGATTGCCAGAACGACGATGATGACGATCAGTTCCACGAGCGTGAAGGCGCGAGTCTTGCGAGCGGCGGCGAGCATGTCTGCATCTCCTGAAAGTGTGAGCCGTGCGTTTCGGAATGAAACGCGGCTCTGGGAACATCGGACATCAGCGGACCCGACTTCATGCGGTCCGCAAAATTCTTCATGAGTCAACCGACGAGCTTGGCCATGTCCCACATCGGGAGGAAAATGGCCAGAGCGATGAGGAGCACCACGCCCGCAATCGAAACAATGAGGACGGGTTCGATAACAGTGGACAGGTTCTTGGTCAGATGGCCGGTCTCGCGGTCATAGTGGCGTGAGACCACGCCGCACATCTTGGGGATTTCTGCTGATTGCTCGCCCGCGATGAGCATGCGCTTCGTGAAGGGCGTGAGATACTGGCAGACTCCCAGGACTTCCATGAGCCGCCCGCCGGAGCGGACCTGCGAGACCATCTTCTGCACATCGCGGGCCAGCATCGGCCGCCCGGCCGCCTTGCCGGCAAGCTCGAGGGATTCGATCAGTCCGAGGCCGGACTGCAAGCTCAGCGCGAAGATGCGGGAGAAGCGAGAGATCGTCGAGCCGATCAGGATCGACCGCAGATATGGGATGCGGTGTGCAAGCCGGTCGATGACGGCCCGTCCGTCCGGACGCACCCACGCGAGCCGGAGGCCGAAAGCGAGCGCCGTGCCCCCGATGATGTATGCCCACCAGTAGTTTTGAATTGACAGACCGAAGCCCATGAGAATCTCGGTTGCCATCGGCAACTGAAGCGATTTGGACTGGAACATCTTGGCGAACTTGGGAACCACAAAGCCGCACAAAAACAACACGGCCAGCCCGAGCACTGAGATCACGCAGATCGGATACATCATCGCGCTGCGGACCATCCGGGTCTGTTCCTGACCCTGCTCGAGCATGTCCGTCAGGTGCTCGAGCACCTTGGGCAGGTTGCCGGACTTTTCCGCGGCGCGGATCGTTTCGACGTAGACCTCGCCCAGCGCCTCCTTATGCGCCTCCATCGCGACCGCGAGCTGCTCGCCCGCCTGGATGCGTTTGGCCAGGTCCATCACGATGGTCTTGAGCTTGCCGTCTTTCTCCTGCTGAGCGACGTTGATCAGGCCCTCGGAGATCGGAATACGGGCCGAAACCAGAACGCCGAGTTGGTACGTGAAGTTCGACAGGTCCTTCGGCTTGATGCGCGAATAACCCAGCCGCGTGGCGAGCTTCGTCGTCGTCGCCTTGAGCGAGAGGGGCGTGATGCCCAGCCCGGCGACCTTTCGATACGCCTCACCCTTGGTCGCAGCGGTCGTCACGCCGCGTTTCTTCGCGCCGGCGCGATCGACGGCCACATATTCGAAGGTTATGGCGCTCATGCCGCCGCCTTGAGCGGCGTCACGCTCGGTGTCTTCGATGTCGCCTGCTCTTCATCCTCGGTGGCCTGCACGGCCACGATGCGCCCGATGTCCTCGAGCGTGGTGAGGCCGAGCTTCGCTTTGGCGAGTCCGTCCACCCACATCTCTTTCATGCCATCGCTCACCGCCCCGCGACGGATCGCCGCGGCCGGCGCAAGCTTCTCCACAAGCGAGCGCACAGATGGGGTCAGCCGCAGCGCCTCGTAGATCCCCACGCGCCCGCGTACGCCCTGATTGCCGCACTTGGCGCAGCCCGCGCCGCGAACGAAGCGGCCGTCCGTTGGTTTGAGCTTGAACTTATCCAGCAGTGTCTGCTCGGGCGTGTGCGGCTTGGCGCACTCGGGGCAGACTCTGCGCACCAGCCGCTGGGCAATAACGCACAACAGCGCGGCGTTTACGGCGAAGGGGGGCACGCCCAGGTCGCGCAATCGCGGGATCGCACCCGCGGCGTCGTTGGTGTGCAAGCTCGACAGCACGAGGTGTCCGGTGAGCGCGGCCTGCACGCTGATGCGTGCGGTTTCCTCGTCGCGGATCTCGCCCACGAAGACCACGTCGGGGTCCTGACGCAGGATCGACCGCAGCGCGCCGGCAAAGGTCATGCCGATCTCCGCATTGGTCTGCACCTGACGCATGAGCGGCATCCGGATCTCGACAGGATCCTCGATGGTCATGATGTTGCGATCGGCGGTGTTCAGCCGCTTGAGCGCGGTGTACAGCGTCGTCGTCTTGCCCGATCCCGTCGGTCCGGTGACCAGGATCATTCCGTACGGCGCCTCGATCACATCCTCGAAATATGCGATCTGGTCCGGCGGGATGCCAAGCTCGGCGAAGCCGCGGATGCCCGATGCGCTCGCGAGCACACGCATCACGACGTTCTCGCCGCTGACGGTGGGAATCAGCGAGAGGCGGATATCCACCGTGCGATTGTTGTGAACGAACCGCACCTTGCCGTCCTGCGGCCGGCGCGTCTGCGTCAAGTCCAGATTCGCCATGACTTTCAGGCGTTGCACGATGCCCGAGTGCATCTCGATCGAGGGCCCCTTGAACGGGAGCAGCGAGCCGTCTACGCGATACCGCAGATGCAGCTCTCGCTCGTCGGGCCCGATGTGGATGTCGCTGGCGCCAAGGTCGATGCCCTGAGCGATGATCTGGTTCACGGCCGCGACGATCGGCTCTTTTCCGGTGGTCAGGGTCTGGTCCGTGGCGGTGTCCTGAGTCGGCTGGGTCGCCTCGCGCGGGCCGGAGGAGAGCGCGTATGCACGCTCGATCAGGTTTCTGAGTGTGCCTGTCTCCACCAGCACCGGCTCGACATCCATCTTCAGCATCGAGCGCAGCTGGTCGACCGCTTTCAGATCCAGCGGGTTGGCCATGCCCACCGTGGCGATGTCGCCCACGACAAACAGCGGAAAGGCAACGATCGATTCCGCCGCGGCTCGGCTGAGCAGTGTGGTGTTCAGGAAGTTGATGTCGAACTGCGCTGGATCGACGAACGGAAACTCGGCCACCTGGGCGCGGACCAGCGCGATCGTCCTCGCATCAACCATCTTCGAGTCCGCCAGCACCTCGCAGGGCGTGCGATCTCCCTCGGCGGCATGCTTGCGAGCCGCCTCAACGGCCTCGCGTGTGGCGAGCCCTTCCTCCACGATGGCGGCAAGTACAAAGTCGTCGTGTCCTGTCATTTACGCACCTCCCGGTGGGGGGGGTGTGAGCGTCGCGGCTTTCCTTGCCTGATCCAGCAGGACTCCCACGCCAAGGTCGTTGTCCGGTCCCTTGGAAACAAACGAGAGTCCGAGGTAGTACGTGGGCTTTCGGTCCAGCATCGTCACACGCTGCACTCTCAGCGTCAGATCGTGTACCGAACCGCCAGTGCCGGTCTGCACGCGGATCTTCAGTCGGCACCCGCGCGGCATGAACACATGCGACTCAATGCCAAGCCCGCCCCGCGAAGCGTCCGTGATGAACACATCGATCGCACCGGTGCCGTCGCCGATCGCTCGAGACAGTGTCACCTGCTCCGCGACATCTTCCGCGACGCGCACGAGCGTGGGCATGCGGCAGAGGAATCGCTCGTGCTGGCGAACAACAAGTTGTTCTGAGCCGGGTTGGGGCATGGCGGTGACGTCCGATCTAGATGGGATCGGAACGGCTATCGGCCCGTCAACCCGCCGTATTAAGGGTGGCTCAGCGATTGCTCCACCCAAAGCGGCTAGGGGCGGCCCGCGCGCGCCGGAGCGGCCGGAACGCGGGCGTTTCGCCCGGACTGTGCCGGTTCATCACCTCAATGGGTGGCCGATTTCCGAGCGTGCGATTCCGCTCAGGAACAGCCGCCGAACCATGCGTTCAGGAAAGCGAAGATGTCAGAGACCTCAACGGTTCCGTTCTCGTCAAAGTCAGCCGGGTTGGCCGTCGGATCGAGCGAGGCGCTCACGAACCATGCGTTCACGAAGTCGAAGACGTCATCCACGCCCAGTGTGCCCGATGCGTTGAAGTCCGCCGGGCAGGAAATCTGCCCGCGGAAGTACTTCTGCGCCCGCGACCACGCCGTCTTGCCCACGCGCGAGCCGAGCACGCGTCCGGTCAGATCATCCGCGGAAATATGGATGCCGCCGTACAGCCGCGAAATGCCCGCCTCATCCGCGGCGTCGTAGTACGTGGCCCACTGGAGCTGCAGGTTTTCAGATGGCCCCTGTTCGAAGGAGAGGAACGCATTGGCGGGAAAGGTGCGAGTCGCCAGTCCGCCCGGGAAAAACGCCGATCCGGTGATGCCCGCGAGCACCTCGGCCGCCGAGCGACTGTACGTGCTGTGCCCCGAGATAAATCCCGCAAACGGCGGCGTGACGAAGTTGTTTTTCTGATACGGCATCCAGTTCTTCGCCAGGATCCAGCCGACGCCGCCCACCTGCGACGCCGGAATGGCGGGCTGGCCGCGCCAGCACCGTACCGCCATCTCGCCGATGTTGGCCGCGAGATGCTCGTGCCGCTCGCCCGGTGCCGAGGAGGCGGCCGTTACCGGCTCGATCACGCCGGGAACAATGTGCATTCCCGACGGGTTATACGCGACTTCGTTCGGATTCGAGCACTGCCCCTGTACGCATCCCCAGCGAATCGCCGACAGTGGGCGGACCGAGTCGTACGCTCCCTTGATGCCCCATGCCACCACGGCCGCATCGTGCTCCGCGGCGTTCAGTGCGAGATACACCTTTACGTCCCACTCCAGAGCGCCGACGACCGGACCCTGCCCGCCGATGCGCCGCGAGAGCAACGGATTGTCCGCGAGCTGATTGGCGATCACGTTCCAGTGTCCCGGCGGCGTTTCCGAGTTCGGGCCATCCGCCCAGTATTCCGCCAGCACGCGCGCATAGTCGCCGCGTTTTACCACGTTCGGCGCGTACGGCAGGCCCGTGGCTGGGTTCACCGCATATCCCGTTCCGCCGTTGGCTCCGAGCGGATTGTTGTGGTATGTCCCGGGAGAAATATCGAGTGTCACGCCATCCGCCGGATCCAGTTGCCCCGAGAATGCGACGACCTGCTCGTGCTCGTTCTTGAACTGTGTGTCAGTGGGGCCGAACAGCATCGGCGGCGGGCCCGGATCCATGTACGGTCGCGAGGTGTCCGTCCGTCGCACGCCGAACGGCGCGACGCTCGCCCAGTGCGGGCAGACAAAGTCCTGCACCGACGCTCCCACGATGATCCCGTTCTGCAGCACGAGGTACGAGAATGCCAGCGGCTGCCAGCGATTCGGGTCCGCCATCGTCGCTCCCGGCAGCGTGAAGATCAGCGGCGCATTCATTGGTGCGTACCCGTTGGTGGGAACGTAGTTGGCGCTCTCGTTCGCTCCGTCGGCAAGCCCGATGCTGCGAATGGTCTCGTAGATGCGGTTGCCGAGCGCCGACGGCGAGTTGCCGATCGTCGTGGTGTTCGCCGGGTTGTAGCCCATCGCCGTGAATGCGTTGTCCAGCACGGGCAGCGTGGTTGCCGCGTTGAACGAGATCGAGTATCGCCAGCGGATCAGCCGGTACGCCGCGTATGAGATGGCTTCCGCGCGAGCCGCCTCAACATCGGTCGCCGTTGCGCGCTCGTGGTGGAAGACCTGGTCCGCGTTCGCGTCGTACGCTGCCCACGCGTCCCACATCGCCGCCGACACGTGGTAGAGATTTCTTGCGTGTATTGGCGGACGCGGCTTGTCGATCCGGATCGCGGCCAGAATCTGCTCGTCCCACTGCCGTGCCGCGGACTGCTGGCCCAGTACATCCGAGGCCGCCATCAGCGTTCCGGCGACAGCAAGACACCGGACCAGACGATTGGCTTGAGCGCGCATTTTCATGGGATTCTCCACCCACAAGCTACTCCACCGCTGAACTGAGGCGACCGACAATCCCGAAGTCCGCGCGGGTATCGCAATCATGTGTTGAATGTTCGTAGAAAGTACGTAGGTTTCAGCGTCCGTTTCGATCGCCCGACCACGGTCACTCGGGGTTTTCCGCATCTGCTGCACATGCGGCTGTCTTATTTCGCGCGGCCGTTCTCGAACGACTTGTCCGGCTTCGCGGGCGGCACCGCGGGTGGAATCGGCTTCTCCGCGATCAGCTTCTTCAGGTGCTCCACCGCCGCGATCAGCTGCGCATCCTGGCCCATGAACGTCGCGTGCGGCCCGTTATCCACAATCACATCCGGCTCCACGCCGCGCCCTTCGATCAGCCACACGCCATCCGGCCCATACACGCCCGTCTCCGCGGCCGATGCGATGCCCTTGTCCACCAGCACGTTGCTCGAAGAAAGCCAGATCTCACCGCCCCATGTGCGTGTGCCGATCACCTTGCCCAAACCGAGCCGCCGGAAGCCCTCCGCGAACGCCTCGCCGTCGCTGGCCGTGCGCTCGTTGCACAGGCACACCATGTGGCCGCGAAACGCGTACTGCATGTTCCACGACGGCGGATTTCCCACGCGCGGCGACCACGCGAACCACGCCTTGCGCATCAGCTTGCCCAGAATCCACGAGTCGATGTTCCCGCCGCGGTTGTGGCGGACATCCACGATCAACCCCTCGCGGTTGAAGACCGGGTAATACCCCTTCACCCAGTTCGTGTAGTCGCCCCCACCCATGGCCCGAAGGTGCAGATAGCCAATCTTGCCGCCGCCGAGTTCTTCCACTTTCAGTCGGCGAGAGTGCTCCCAATCTGTGTATCGCAGGTCGTTCTCGCTCTCCTGCGAGATCGGATACACGATCGCGTCACGATCGGCGTCGAACGCGCCGCCCTCCTTGGCTGGGCGCACGCGGATGAGCACCTGCTTGCCCGCCTTCTGCCGCAGCAGCGTCGAGGCGTCTGGCACACTCAGTGTCGAAACGCCGTCGATCATCGAGATGACATCGCCGGGCTTGCACGCCACATCCGGCTTGGCCAGCGGGCTGACGCGATCCGGATCGTCGCTCTCGCACTGATAGATCCGCTCCACGCGATACCCGCCCGCCGGCTCATCGCGCGTCAGCACAGCCCCCAGCGTTGCCACCGCGATCTTGTCCGGCCCATCACGCAGATCGCCGCCGCGCACGAACGTGTGCAGCGCGGAGAGCTCGCCCACCATCTGCGCGATCAGGTCGTTCAGCTCGCCGCGCGTCGTCACGCGATCCACCAGCGGCAGGTACTTGTCGAGCATCGCCCGCCAGTCCACCCCGTGCATGTTTGTGTCGTAAAAGTAGTCGCGCATCAGCCGCCACGACTCGATGAACATCTGCCGCCACTGCACCCGCGGAATCACGCTCAGTGACCACCCCGAGAGATTCACCGCCTTCTTGTCCAGGTCCGCCACCGGTCCCGGCGCGGCGTCCGCCACGTAAAACGTGTCCTTCTTCCGCAGCAGCATCTTCTTGCCATCCGCGGAAATCTCGAACGACGCCACATCCGCCAGCACCGTCTTCACCTCCGGCTGCTCGTTCTTGATCTCCATGGATTCCAGATCGTTCTTACGCTCAAACCCGCTCGGCGTGGAAAGCCAGAAGAGCGACTTCTCCGTTGCTGCGAGCGACGAGTAGTTCCCCGGCTTGATTGGCGCCTCGAACAGCCGCGCCGCGATTCCATCCAAGTCGATCTCCACCGGCTTGGGCTTCTTTTTCTCCCCATCCTTCTTCCCCTCATCCTTCTTCTCGCTCGGCTTCTTCTCCCCATCACCCTTCGCGGCATCATCCTTCGGCTTCTCCGCCTCCTTCTTCTCTTTGTCTTTGTCTTTCTCTTTGTCCTTTTCCGCCTTCTCTTTCGCGGTTTGCACCTCATCCTTCGCCGCAAACGGCCACCGCTGATCGCGCTTCAGCGCGAGCCCATACACCTTCGTCTTCTGATCCAGATACGGGTCCGGCTGGTGCGGCCCCCATGGCGAGGGCTGCACCGTCCGCAGCGAGCGATCCGACAGAAAATACAACCACTTCCCATCCGCGCTCCACGCCGGCGAATACGAGTCATACCGATCCGTCGTCACCGTCGTGATCTTCCCATCCGCCGCGTTCCAGAGGCGGATCACCCGAAAGCTGTTGTCCGCGTACGTCCCGAACGCAAGCCACGCGCTGTCCGCGCTCCACTCCATGTCGTTGTAGTCATCGATGTTCGACGTCTCGATCCTCGTGTCCGTCTTCTTCTCAACGTCGTAGATCCACAGCTCCTGGTTCTTGTTGTGGTGCGCAATCCGCTTGCCATCCGGCGAAGGGGCCGCCTCCCAGCGCAGCACTTTCCCTTCCTTCGTGAGTTGCTCCCCGCTTCCGACGCCATTCGCCGGCAGCTTCCAGAGCTCCACTTCCCCCGTCTCATCCGAGAGCGCGATCACCGCCGCCGCACCGTTCCCCTCATCCACGAACCGGGCCGCCCGATACCGCACCCCATCGTTCCGCCCCACATCCACCAGCCGCCCCTGCTTCGCGGGCGCGACAAACACCCGCCCGCGCGCTGTCATCACCACCTTCTCCCCATCCGGCGAAAGATGCGCACTGGTCAAAAAGTCCATCGGTTTCTCGATCCAGCGCTCCCGCAACTGGTCCAGATCCGTATCCAGCGTGATCGGCACGATCGCCGTCTTCCCGCTCGCGACATCCAGCATCCAGAGGTCCGCACCGAGCTGATACACAATCTTCCCGTTGTGCAGCGATCCATCCGCGACATCCAGCCCCTTGTGCGTCGTGTGCTGCTTGAGATCCGCCCCATCCGCCGTCATCGACCACACATTCATCGCCCCATCGCGATCGCTCAGAAAATACACCCGCCCTTCCCACCACATCGCGTGCTTGCTCGTCCCCTCAAAGTCCGCGAGCAGTTCTTTCGCCTCCGCATCCCCCGCGCGAAACTTCCACAAGTGCTGGATCGTCCCGCCCTTGTAGCGTTTCGTCGAGCTTCCGTTGAACGGCAGCCGCGTAAAGATCAGCGTCTCGTCTGCTCCCGCCCCCGCCGGATCAAACGCCCCATCAGACGCCTGCGCCAGCGGCACCGTGGTCCGGACACGCGTCTTCGGATCAATCAGCGTCAGCTGCGTGTTCGGCAGCGTCGAAAACTTGTCCGTCGTCGCCATGATCCGCCCATCCGGCGTCCATCCAACCACCACCGCCCGCGCTCCGTCAAACGTCAGCCGCGTCGGCAACCCGCCCGCGAAGGGCATCACATACACCTCCGTCGGCCCTTCATACTGCCCCGTGAACGCCACCTGCGCCCCATCCGGCGAGATCGCCGGCCGCAACTCATCCGCCGCGTGGCTCGTCAAACGCGTCGCGATCCCGCCCGCGGATGCGACCTTCCACAGATCACCCTCCGCCACGAACACCAACCCGTCCTTCCCCAGCGCGGGCTGCCGGTAATACCCCATCGGCGCACCGCTCGGCGCGGCCGCAACTCCCGCAACCCGTGGTGTCGGCGAGGCGGTCTGCCCCTGAGCAGCTGTGCCGCAAATGCCCGTACTGATCAAAAGCAACGAAAGAACTGTGGTGATTCGCATGGCCCGAGTGTACTTGCTCGCGGCCAAAACAGCCACTGCGCCCGCTTGCTCATCTCGGGCGGAATCTCCGTGCCAATTGGCACGCCGCAGCCCCTTTTCGCAGCCCACATCGACTCACACATCGACCACCTGGGTGTGCCGCCCGCCCGAATCAATACAGAAAACTGATCCCCGCGCCCGCGAACAGATTGTCCGCCTCCTGATTCAACCCAAACCCGACGCGGGCATCGATCTGCACCCGCTTGCTCAGTAGCAGCGCGCCCCCCATGTCCATCGAGTGCGCCGCATCCGTCCCTTTGCTCCGCGGCCCAACCACGAAATACTCCACGAACAAACTCATCCGCTCCGACACCGCGAACGAAAGACTCGCCGATCCCGCCCCCTGCACAAATCGCTCCCCGCTCGCCGTGGCATATGTCAGCACCGCGTTCGAGTTCAGCGTGAAGCCCGATCCCAGATCCCACGTCCCGATCACCTTCATCGTCGGTTCCAGATCCCGGTTGCTGATCGCGCGGCTCCCCAATCCGATCGTCGTCATTCCCTCCAGCGCGAGCCGCGGCATGATCCCATTCTGATCCGAGATCTTCACCTTGAACCCGACCGTCGCATCGCTGAATCCTTCGATCGAGACAAACCCCGTCCCGTCATTGCTCCGCGACCAAACATACCCCGATGTCCCCACCCGCAACTCCAGCCGATCCTCCATGATCCCCACGCGAGCGAGTATCTCCGGCCCGTTGTGCGTCTGTGCCTCCACGCCCCGCCGATCGCGAAACGTGTATGTGTATCCAAACTCCAGCACCAGCCGCCCCGGCGGCGTGATCCCCGATCCATCGGTGAATCCCGGCCGTTCCGTCGAGATCGTCGGGCTTTCCGGCGGAGCATTCATCGCCGGCGTGTTGGCTCCTCCGAGCGTGAGCGTTGTACAAGGAGCCGTCCATCCCGGTGCCGGCCCCGATGTCTCTGACAAAGACACAGGTTGCGCGGCCATTGCCGCCGCGCACATGCTTCCCGCGATCCCGGCGCCGGACATGATCGCTCGCTGCCCAAACCGATAGTCCACTCTGCTTGCCACATTTAACCTCCGCCGCATGTGAAGAGCGCGGCCGCCGGTGCCACCCTGCACCACATGCAACTCCGCCATCGGCAATTCGGGCTATCCACTCAAGCGGCTCATGGGGTCAGTTGCGGGTGTTGCTCGCACAGGGCCACAAAGCCGCGCATCTCCGCAGGTTTTGCCAAGCGGATGAGGAGAACGGAGTTCGGGCAGTCTTTGCCTCAAAAGGCCCAAAGGTGGCAAGTTCGCTGATTGGCTGGGATGTTCAGGAAGAGCAGAGTCTCCGGGGATCCGACTTGGCTCACCGCCTTACACGGGCGTCGGTACGTACGCGAGCGATTGGAAAAAACTAGAACAGAAAACTGATGCCTATTCCCACAAACATGTTGTCCGCCTCCTGATTGAGCCCGATTCCCAAACGTGCGTCGAGTTGAATATGGTTGTTGAGCAGGTACGCGGCGCCGAAATCGGCGTAGTGGGCCGCGTCGGTCCCCTTGCTGTTGGGGCCGACAACGTAGTACTCCGCGAAGACGCCCAGCTTGTCGTTGATGGCGTACGTGCCGCAGATTGACCCGGCCCCCTGCACGAAGCGATCTCCGTTGGTTGTGGGGTACGCGAGGTTGAAGTTGCCGTAGACGCCGAAGCCCTTCCAGTTGTCGCCCCAGAGCTTCTCGAGGTCGTACGACCAGATGAGCTTCAGCGTCGGCTCAACCTCCCGATTGCTCACGGCGCGGGAGCCAGTGCCGAGCGTGGTCTGAGCGCCAAGGGCGAGCCGCGGCACAAACCCTTCCTGATCCAGCAGCTTGAGCTTCAGACCGAGCGTGATGTCGTTCCACCCCTCGGCAGAGGCGAACCCCGATCCGCTCCCGTCGTCCGTGCGAGACCAGGTGTAGCCGGACGTGATGAAACGAAGCTCCAAACGATCCTCAATGAGGGCGACGCGGGCGAGAATCTCCGGCCCGTTGTGCCGCTGGGTTTCCACATCGTCACGATCGCGGAATGTGAACGTATAGCCCGTCTCCAACTGAAAGCGCCCGATGGGCACGATGCCCGTGGTGTCGCTGAAAGAGGGGCGATCGGTCGAGATCGTGAGCGAGAGCGGCGCGGCCGGAATTACCGGCGCTTCAGCCGCTGCTCGGGCGTCGGGTGCGGACGGAGTAGTCGTCGAAGGCGCCTCCTGCTGGGCAGCCGCGATGAGCGGCATCATCGAGATCGCCACGGACGCGGCCGCGAGTCTGGGGGCCCACCGGCCCGTTGAGTGGACAATCGTCGTGCAAGCGCCCGCAGCCGGAAGCTGCCTCCGTCGTAGCTCGCGGCGAGCTTTCAGCCAATCCCCCGCGAAAAGCCGAAGAAGGTTGACCTCCGCCGCGATGCCAAGCGAGATCAGCAGGAAGGACACGCACATGATCATGGAATTGTTCACGACAAGTCTCCGTAAGTGGCGGTGCTGACCCGCAGCACCAACTCGGAACAAGTCTCGGCGGCATGGCCTCCTTCGTCGATCAACGCGGCATCAGAAAGACGGCTCCCGCCATAAACGCGGCATCAACGCCCGCAGTTTGCGCACGGGCGCGGATGGCGAGCAGTGTGTTCCTTATGGGTTCTTTATGCCGCAAGGGCGGTTCCTTATACTGCGCTGAGCGACAGAGGGTCCCCAAGCGGCGATGCTCATGCTGTCAGGAAAACATCCATGAACGACCTCGCCGCCATCGGTTTCTTCTTTGCCTGTCTGATTGCCACGCTCGGCCTGCTCCGCGTCTGCGAGTGGCTGCGCCCACCCAAGCCACGCGAGCACGCGCGCACCGAGCCGGGACCGAACGCTTCATCGAAGGAGGCACGCCGATGACCACCCAGGATTGGATTTACCTCCTCGCCGCCATCGTTGCGGTCGCCCTGCTCCTCTACCTCCTCGCCGCGTTGCTCAAGCCGGAGTGGTTCCAATGATCGCCCCATCGCTTCCTCTCACACTCGCCAGCATCACTAGCAATGGTGTGCTGCAACTCGTGCTGTACGTTGTCGTTCTCGTCGCGCTGGTCAAGCCGCTCGGCTGGTTCATGGCCCGTGTCTTCGAGGGCGTGCCCGGCACCGCCCCGCTCGGCTTCGGCGCTGCCCTCGGGTGGCTCGAACGAGCGACCTACCGCCTCTGCGGCGTGCGCACGAATGCCGACGGTACGGCCGCGGAAATGCCCTGGAAGCACTACACCGTCGGCATCCTGATCTTCAACATCATCGGTTTCGCCGCGGTGTATGGTCTGCAACGCTTCCAGCACATGCTTCCCGCGAACCCGGCCGGGCTTGGCCCCGTCGAAGCCGGCTCCGCGTTCAACACCGCCATCTCCTTTGTCTCCAACACCAACTGGCAGGGGTACGGTGGCGAGGTGACGATGTCGAACCTCACCCAGATGCTCGGGCTGAGCGTGCAGAACTTCCTCAGCGCCGCCACGGGAATCGCCGTACTCGTCGCGCTCATCCGCGGGCTCTCGCGGAAGAATGCGGGCACCATCGGCAACTGCTGGGCCGACCTGACCCGCGCCACGCTCTACGTCCTGCTCCCGCTTTCGGCAGTCCTCGCCCTTGCGCTTGTCAGCCAGGGCGTAGTGCAGACCTTCAACAAGCCGCAAGAAGTCACACTGACAGTGCCTCTCTCGTACACCGAACCAGTGAAGAACGACGCGGGCGAAGTGTTGAAGAACGCGGACGGCACGGACCAGTCAAAGACGGTGTCCGTCACAACCCAGACCATCCCCCTTGGTCCCGCCGCATCGCAGATCGCCATCAAGCAACTCGGCACCAACGGTGGCGGGTTCTTCAACGTGAACTCCGCCCACCCGCTCGAGAACCCCTCGCCCCTCTCCAACTTCCTGCAGGTGCTGGCGATCCTGCTGATTCCCGCAGCGTTGTGCTTCACCTTCGGCGACCTGGTGCGAGATCGTCGTCAGGGATGGGCCGTGCTTGCAGCCATGCTCGTAATCTTCGTGCCGCTGCTGTCGGCGACGTACTGCTTTGAGGCACAGGGGAATCCGAAGCTCGCAGCGGCAGCGCCCCTCGTTGATCAGTCAGCGTCCAATCTCTCCCCGGGCGGCAACATGGAGGGAAAAGAAGCCCGCTTTGGCATCGCAAGTTCCGCCGAGTGGGCCGCCGTGACGACCGCCGCCAGCAACGGCAGCGTCAACGCCATGCACGACTCCTTCACGCCCCTGGGCGGCCTCATCCCGATGTGGCTCATGCAACTCGGCGAGGTCGTTTTCGGCGGCGTCGGCTCCGGTCTCTACGGCATGCTCATGTTCGTCATCGTCGCGGTGTTCGTGGCGGGGCTCATGGTGGGCCGCACGCCCGAGTATCTGGGCAAGAAGATCGAGCCCTTCGAGATGAAGATGGCCGCGATCGCGGTGCTGGTGCCGTGTGCGATCGTGCTCGTTGGCACGGCTGTCGCGGTGCTGTCCCCTTCCGCGCAGACGACCAGCAATCCCGGTCCGCACGGGTTCAGCCAGATCCTCTACGCCTTCAGCAGCGCAGGCAACAACAACGGCTCGGCGTTCGCTGGCCTGTCCGCCAACACGCCGTTCTACAACCTGTGGCTCGGGCTGGCAATGTGGTTCAGCCGCTTCTGGATCATCCTCCCCGTGCTTGCCGTCGCGGGCTCACTCGCGGCCAAGAAAATCATCCCGACCACCAGTGGCACACTCCCCACCCACACGCCCGTCTTCGTGCTCATGCTCGTTGCGGTGGTGATCGTGGTTGGCGCGCTCACCTTCATCCCCGCACTGGCCCTCGGCCCCATCATCGAGCACCTCCAACTGGTCGGCAAGTAACTCGACCTCACCCGCTTCCAACCGCGAAGGCACACCATGTCCCGCTCAACTTCCCGATCCGCCCAATCCATGTTTGCACCCGCCATCGTCAAGCCCGCGATCGCCGCCGCCTTCGCCAAGCTCGACCCGCGCGTGCAGATTCGCAACCCGGTCATGTTCGTTGTCTGGGTCGTGAGCATCCTGACGACCCTGCTCGCCATCGCGGGCTACGCGGGGCGCGGCGAGGTCGGCGGGTATACGCCCACGCTCGTGCTCGTCATCGCGCTCTGGCTCTGGTTCACCGTGCTCTTTGCCAACTTCGCCGAGGCCATGGCCGAGGGGCGCGGCAAGGCCCAGGCCGAGTCCTTGCGCCGGAGCAAACGTGATGTTCAGGCGAAAAAGATCGATGCCGTCACGCATCAGCCCTCCGGCCTTCGGGGAAAGGCCACCGACATCAGGACGCTGAAGACAACGATGGTCTCCGGCGCAACTCTCCGCAAGGGCGATGTCGTCCTCGTCGAGGCGGGCGATCTGATTCCCGGTGATGGCGAGGTCGCCGAGGGCATCGCCAGCGTCAACGAATCCGCCGTCACGGGCGAGTCCGCCCCCGTCATCCGCGAGGCCGGCGGCGATCGCTCCAGCGTTACCGGCGGCACGCAGGTGCTCAGCGACTGGATCATCGTCCGCATCGGCTCCAACCCTGGCGAGAGTTTTCTGGATCGCATGATCGCCATGGTCGAAGGCGCCAAGCGCCAGAAGACGCCCAACGAAATCGCACTGGACATCCTGCTCGCCAAGCTCACCATCATCTTCCTGCTCGCGTGCGTCACACTCCTGCCATACTCGATCTACGCCGTCGCGCAAGCCAAAGCCGCCGATGCGGCAAGCACCGCCGCCCCGATCACAGTCACCGTCCTCGTCGCGCTCCTCGTCTGCCTCATCCCGACCACCATCGGCGGCCTACTCTCCGCCATCCGCATCGCCGGCATGGACCGACTCGTCCAGGCCAACGTCATCGCCACAAGCGGCCGCGCCGTCGAGGCCGCAGGCGATGTCGATGTGCTCCTTCTGGACAAGACCGGCACCATCACCTTCGGCAACCGAATGGCCTCGCAGTTTCTACCTGTGGACGGCACCAAGCCCGAAGAGCTCGCCGATGCCGCCCAACTCTCCTCGCTCGCGGATGAAACCCCCGAGGGCCGCAGTATCGTCGTGCTCGCGAAGCAAAAGTACAACATCCGTGAGCGCGACATGCACGCACTCGGATTCGATGGCAACCCCGCGACCTTTGTCCCCTTTACCGCCAACACCCGCATGAGCGGCGTCGATCTGCCCGTTTCCAGCGCGTATCCCGGCGGCCGACAGATTCGCAAGGGCTCCGCGGATGCAGTCGAGGCGTACGTCACCCGCATGGGCGGCCGTCCCAGCGACCAAGCCCGCCAGATCGTGAACGATGTCGCCAAGCGCGGCAGCACGCCCCTGGTCGTCGCCGATGGCAAGGGCCGTACCCTCGGCGTCATCGAGCTCAAGGACATTGTCAAAGGCGGGATCGCCGAGCGCTTCGCCGAGATGCGCCGCATGGGCATCAAGACGGTGATGATCACCGGCGACAACCCGGTGACGGCCGCCGCCATCGCCGCCGAGGCGGGTGTTGACGACTTCCTCGCCCAGGCCACCCCAGAGGCCAAGCTCAAGCTCATCCGCGAGTATCAGGAGGGCGGGCGCCTCGTCGCCATGACCGGCGACGGCACCAACGACGCCCCCGCCCTCGCGCAGGCCGATGTCGCCGTCGCCATGAACTCCGGCACCCAGGCCGCCAAAGAAGCAGGCAACATGGTGGATCTGGACTCCAACCCCACCAAGCTCATCGAGATCGTGCAGATCGGCAAGCAACTCCTGATGACCCGCGGCTCGCTCACCACCTTCAGCATCGCCAACGACGTCGCCAAGTATTTCGCCATCATCCCCGCCGCGTTCGCCAGCGTCTATCCCGCGCTCGATGCCCTCAACATCATGCGCCTCAATCCCGCCACCGCGATCCTTTCGAGCGTCATCTTCAACGCGCTGGTCATCGTCGTCCTCATCCCCCTCGCCCTTCGCGGTGTGAAGTACCGCCCCGTCGAGGCCTCCAAGCTTCTGCTCAACAATCTTCTCGTCTACGGCGTCGGTGGGCTGATCGTCCCGTTCATCGGTATCAAGGCCATCGACCTACTCATCAACGCCCTGCATCTCACCTGAGAGGTTTCATCCATGTTCTCGCAACTCCGTCCCGCGATCGTCCTCTTCGTTGTGCTCTCGCTCCTCACCGGCGTCTTGTACCCGCTCGCGATCACTGGTATCGCACAAGTTGCCTTCGCAGACAAGGCGAACGGCTCCATCATCGCGGGCAAAGACGGCAAGTCTGTCGGATCCGCGCTCATCGGTCAGGACTTCTCCAATGGCGAACCCAAAGACACCTCCAAGTGGTTCTGGGGTCGCCTCAGCGCCACCGGCCCCGTCCCTTACACCGCACTGAACCTCGACAAGGGCACCGGCTCCTCCGGCAGCAATCTCGCCCCGACCAATCCCGTCCTTCTCGACACCGTGAAGGCCCGCGTCGACGCTCTCGCGGCGGCTGACGCGGCAGCGACGATCAGTCGGCCCGCAGTTCATGCGATCCCTATCGACCTGGTCACATCCTCCGCCAGCGGCCTGGATCCGCACATCTCACTTGCTGCAGCTGAGTACCAAGTGCCGCGCGTCGCCAAGTCTCGGGGAATGAATGAAGAAGCTGTGAGGGCATTGGTCTCGAAGCACGCAACCGGCCGAACGATGGGGGTTCTCGGCGAGCCGGTCGTCAATGTACTTGAACTCAACCTCGACCTGAATCAGCAACACAGATGAGCCGTCCACCCGACCCTTACCATGGTGTTCATGCCTGACTCCCGCCCCGACCCTGCTGAACTCCTTGCCCGCATTCAGCGGGAAGAGGCGCGTACGGGCGGGGGTAGCGGCGCGAGGGGTGGAGACGTTGGGCTGGCTCGCGGAAAGCTCAAGATTTTCTTCGGCATGGCTCCGGGAGTGGGCAAGACCTTCGCCATGCTCGCGGCGGCACAGCGGATGGCCGCCCAAGGTGTGGATGTCGTCGCGGGCGTTGTCGAGACGCATGGGCGCGCCGAGACGGAGCAAATGCTGCTGGGGCTGGACATCCTGCCGCGCAAGCAGATTGCGTACTCGGGCACGACACTGAGCGAGTTCGACGCGGAGGCCGCGATCCTCCGGAGGCCCGACATTCTGCTGGTCGATGAACTCGCGCACACCAATGCGCCGGGCTCGGCGAGGGAAAAGCGCTGGCAGGATGTGCAGGAGTGTCTGAAGTCCGGCGTGAACGTCTACACCACGCTCAACGTGCAGCACCTCGAATCGATCAACGACGTCGTGATGCAGATCACCGGCGTGCCCGTTCGAGAAACGGTGCCCGACTCAATCTTCGATGAGGCCGACGAAATCGAGCTGGTTGATCTCCCGACGGAGGTGTTGCACGAGCGACTCCGCGCCGGAAAAGTCTATCTGGGCGATAACGCGGCCAGGGCGGTGGACCCCCGCGACGGGTTCTTCCGCAAGGGCAATCTGACCGCACTCCGCGAACTGGCGCTGCGGCGCACCGCGGCGTGGGTGGACTCGGAGATGCGCCGCTACAAGCAGGACCGCGGCATCCGGGCCATCTGGCCCGCGGGCGAGCGTGTCGTCGTCGCCGTCAGCCCCAGCCCGATGTCAGGCAAGCTCATACGTGCTGCCAAACGCATGGCGGCTGGGCTGCACGCCGACTTGATTGCAGTGTATGTCGAGACCCCGCGAACGGCCGACTTGTCCGCCGCCGACCGTGATCGGCTGACGCAGAACATGCGACTGGCCGAGCGCCTTGGGGCGACCACCAACACTCTCGCGGGTGAGAACGCGGCGCGTGAGCTGCTCACCTTCGCCCGCTCTCGAAACGTTGGCAAGATTGTCGTTGGCAAGACCGATCGGCCGCGCTGGAAGGAAGTCATCTTCGGGTCGTTCATCGACAATCTCATCCGCGAGAGCGGTGATATCGACATCTATGTGGTTCGCGGCGACGACGCTCTCACGGCGTCTCAGGATCGACCCGAGGAGAGCGACCGAGATTCACGTCCGCGCCGACCGTTCTGGGCTCTCGGGGTGTACGCTCTCGCGCTGCTGCTGGTCGGCGCGGTCACGTTTCTCGGTCTCACCGTCTTTTCCGGGCTCGAACTCGCAAACATCGCGATGGTGTACCTTGCAGCGGTTGTGGTATCCGCCATCTGGTTCGGGCGCGGGCCGGCGATTCTCACTGCCGCCGCCGGGGTCGCGGCGTTTGACTTCTGCTTTGTCTCACCGCGCTGGAGCTTTGCCGTTTCGGACGTGCAGTATCTGCTGACGTTTGCAGTCATGCTCGCCGTAGGGCTCGTCATCGGAACTCTCGCCGCCCGCACGCGGAATCAGGCAACCCAAGCGCTCGATCGCGAGCGACGGACCGCGGCGCTCTATGCGCTCTCACGTGAGCTTGCGGCCGCTCAAGATGCGAGGGATATCGCGACCATAGCGGCTCGGCACGCCCACGAGAGTCTTGGTGCCGATGTCGTCGTCGCAGTTCCGGTGCATGGCAGGTCCATGCCGCTGCTCGATGTCCTCGCTTTCGGGGGCGCGCCGGACTGGTTCGACGACGCCGGCGGGCGAGAGAGAGGCGTGGCCCAGTGGGCCATCGACCACGGCAAGCCCGCGGGGATCGGCACGCAGAAGCTCCCGGCTTCCGCGGGTCGGTACGTGCCCCTCGTCGGTACGAGCGGTAAGCTCGGGCTTCTGGGTCTGCGCCCACGTGCACACGGACGTTCGGCCGACGAGCCCGGGGTGTTCGATCCGCCGAGTCTCCTCCTGATTGACGCACTCGCAAGTCAGATCGCTTCTGCGCTCGAACGTGCGTCCCTGAGCGAGTCGCAACAGGCCGCGAAGCTAGAGGCCGAACGCGAGCGCCTGCGGAGCGCCCTTCTCAGTTCTGTGTCGCACGATCTGCGAACGCCGCTCGCCAGCATCACGGGAGCCGCCAGCACGCTGGAGCAGTCCTCCGGCACGGGCGAAGCCGCCCTCGGAGGCCCAGCAAGTGAAACACTCGATGCCCACACCCGGGCTTCGCTCCTTCGCACCATAGTCGAAGAGTCATCCCGGCTCAACGATATCATCGCAAACCTCGTCTTCGCCACACGCCTGGAGTCGGGCGCGATCGCCCTCAACCGCGAGTGGACCACACTCGAGGAGATCGTCGGCGTGGGTCTGGCCCGCCACCGTGCGGAACTGGCCGCTCGCCCGTTCCGTGTGCACCTGTCGGCCGACCTGCCCATGATTCGGGTTGACAATGCCATGCTGCCGCAGGTCGTACACAATCTGATCGAAAACGCGTTGCGCTACACGCCGCCGGGCACCCCCATCTCTATCAGCGCGTGGACGGCGGATGCACAAGTTGTCGTGAAAGTCTCAGACGAGGGCCCGGGTCTGGCCGACGATGAAGCCGCCAAGGTCTTCCAGAGGTTCTACCGTGGCCGTGCATCCAAGTCTCAGTCCCAAGCGGCGGGTAGTTCTTCGTCGAGCACGGGCATGGGGCTCGGTCTGACAATCTGCGAGGGTGTCATCAGCGTTCACGGTGGGCGCATTTGGGCGGAGCGGAACTCGCCGCGGGGCGTCGCGTTCATGTTCTCGCTGCCCGTGGAACAACCGCAGCCGCCCATGCCGCGTGAGTTGACTGCTGGGACTCAAGCCCAAGGAGGTGTGGCATGAGCGATGCCCGCGCAACGTCGATCACCTCGGTCCCACCGCTCGGCCATGCGCCCCTCATCCTGATTATCGAGGATGAGGAGCCCATTCGCCGGTTTCTCCTCGCCACGCTCGAAGCCAACCACTTTCGCGTGAAGGAGTCGAGCACCGCTCGTGATGGAGTGCTCCAAGCGGTCACCGTTCGTCCCGACCTGATCCTGCTCGATCTCGGTCTGCCCGACGGCGACGGCCTGCAGGTCACCCGGACGATTCGGACGGAGTCGGCCGTGCCGATTGTCGTGCTCTCCGCCCGTGGCCAGGAGAGCGACAAGGTCGCCGCGCTCGACGCCGGCGCGGACGACTATCTGACCAAGCCCTTCGGCGTTGGCGAACTGCTTGCCCGCATCCGAGTCGCGCTGCGGCACGCCGCGTTGGCGGGTTCCCGAAGCGCCAGCGGCGAGACCAAGCCCTACGAGGCCACCATCGATGGACGCACGCTGCGTTTCGATCCCCTCGCCCGCC
The DNA here is from genome assembly GCA_044222255.1 of Phycisphaerales bacterium. GTDB lineage: Bacteria > Planctomycetota > Phycisphaerae > Phycisphaerales > UBA1924 > UBA4658. Next base: position 4,569 of record JBGANP010000020.1, on the reverse strand, counting down.
TGGCGTATCTGACCGACAGGACCGGTCCGGCCGCACTGATCGCCCAGCGACGCGAGGTTCGATTCACGCCCATGGAGTTCAAACTCCTCACGTTCCTGGTCAAGCACGCGGGCAAGGTGCTGACGCATCAGATGATCTTGAAGGAAGTCTGGGGTCCTCAGCACCAGAGCGATGTCCAATACCTGCGCGTGTACGCGGGTGAGCTCCGCAAAAAGATCGAGGTCGATCCCGCGCAGCCACGGTTCTTGCTCACAGAGCCCGGTATCGGCTACCGGCTCAGAGCTTCCGACGAGTAAGTCACTCATCCTTGCTTCCGCGAGCGACTGAATGCCAGCCACAACTCCGGATCGCCGCGGGTTCTGCGGGCTCCCCACAAGGGCTTGAATGCCCGCCCCGGGAGACCGGCCCCAGCATGATCAATCGGATTCGGTCAAACTGATCGCAGTCAGAATCCAACTAGGCCGCCATTTTCGCTCGCGAAAACTCAATCGACGTGTGCACCGAATCCGTCTCGAAATCTCTTTCTCGGCGGAAATACCTCCCCCAAAATGGCGATGGCCGGGGATTCTACTGGTATGCTTCGAGTTTGGCGGCAAACTGTTCCGACGCCTGAACGCTTGCTCAAGAGTCCCCAATCACGCACCCGTCCGTGGAGTCGAATGCATGGGATCGTTCTCGCTGACTCAAAACTCCCTTCAAATCGTTCTCGGTGCGCTGCTCGCCTGCCAAAGCACGCAGGTCAGCGCCCAGACGATCATCCCCGCGGGATCCGGAAGCTACTACTCGGACACTCCGCCGGGATCTGAAGTTCCCGTGAATGGATCCAACGTGGCCGTCCTCCCGCGGACCGCACAGGGATTTGTCGGCGCGCCGCCGACGAACAAGTGGTGGTCAACGCTCATCTGGCAGCGCGATGCGGCCAATCCGTACGGCGTTCCGATGCACGCAAATCCGTTGTCGTTGCAGGCGACCGGCACCGGGCTCTCGATCGCCATGCCCTCGACTCCCACGTTCAACGCGACGGACTATTACTACCAGTTCGACAACAGCTCCAAGGCCATGACCATCGGCGTCGCGGGTATGTCCGCCGCGGCGCTCTCCGTCGTGAGCGCGGGTGACTGGTCCGTGACCGCGCAGTGGTCCGCTTCCGGACGCACCCTGAACGCCACCTTCGGCCGCGGCCTGCCTTTCGTATACGCAACGGTCTCCGGCGGAAACGCCCAGATCACGTTCAACACCACCGGCGCGCCGCCGATCTTCGCCAATCGCGGCAACGTGCTGGGCATCACGGTTGGGGGCAAGCCGTACGCACTCTTCGCTCCGACGGGCGCGGTCTGGACGTTCCAGAACAATGTCGCCACAAGCACGCTGGCCGGGCAGAACTACTTCTCCGTGGCGGGCCTTCCAGCCGCAACGACGGCCGCCCTTGATCTCTACCAGCCCCACGCATTCGCCTTCGTTACCAACACTCGTGCTGGCTGGAGCTACGACGTTGCCAACTCCGTGGTGAACGCGACCTTCGATGTGGACACCGTGGCCAAGGAAGGCACGCAGACGGTTCCGCTTATCGGCTTGTTTCGCCACCAGTGGTTGAACACCACGCTCCCGATGACGACGTACTCGCTTGCCACGGCCCGCGGCCAGATGAAGCTTGCCGAGGCCTCCTCCTTCTCCTGCACGTTTCCCTTCAACGGCCTCATCCCGCGACTCCCCGATGTCGGGGCGATCTCCGCGAACGACCTCCGCGCCCTGCTTGATCCCGAGTACGCCCAGCCCGTTCTGAACTCCGCCACCGACACCTACGGCAGTGGACGCTCATACGGCAAGATCGCCCAGCTCGTGCACATCGCCGATCAGTGCGGCCATGCCGCGGCCAAGGCCCGCTTCCTCGCGTACCTGAAGTCCGAACTCTCCGACTGGCTCAGCGCGGGGGCCACTGGCAATGGCCGCGAGGCATACCAGACGATCGAGGCCGAGTCCTTCAATCAGTCGCAGGGCGTCACCACCGGAGCAATCACCGGCGGATCCGCGGTCTTCGGTTTCACGGATAACTCGTGGGTCCGATTCAACGGCGTGAACTTCGGCGTCTCCGCACCCACAGGTCTGAAGCTCCAGTACGCATCGACCACCACCGGAAGCGGGCTCTTCGAGGCCCGTATCGATTCCATCACCGGCCCCATTGTTGCCAGTGGCGGCGTCGGCTCAACCGCCGGAGGGAACTGGACCCAGATCGCCCTCGGAGCGAACGCCGCCGTGGCGAATGGTCTCTCCGGTGTCCACGATGTCTATCTCACCTGCCACACGCCCTATCCCGGCGAGCTCTTCCGGCTCGACTCATTCCGCTTCGACAACGGCAGCCAGACCTCATCGCGTTTCTTCGCGTACAACCAGAACTGGCACACGCTCATCGGCTACCCCACTTCGTACGGCAGTTCCACCGAACTCAACGATCACCATTTCCACTGGGGATACTTCATCTACGCGGCGGCAACCGTCGCGCAGTATGACCCGGCGTGGGCCTCGACCTCCGGCATTGGCCCGATGGTCAAGCTGCTCATCCGGGATGCCGCCAGCGCGGATCGCGCAGACACCACGTTCCCCTTCCTGCGCAACTTCGATCCCTATATCGGCCACTCGCAGGCCTCCGGCCACGCGGGCTTCGGCTCGGGAAACAATCAGGAGTCCTCTTCCGAGGCCATGAACTTCGCCAACGGCGTCATCCTCTGGGGTGCCGCCACCGGCGACACCGCCACGCGCGATCTGGGCATCTATCTCTACGCCTCCGAGGCCGCGTCTATTCAGCAGTACTGGTTTGACGCGGATAATGCGGTGTTTCCCGCCGCGGCCCCGAAGAAGTTCGCCGGAATCGTGTGGGATAGCGGCATCGCTTGGGGCACCTGGTTCTCCGCCGCTCCCGAGCACATTCACGGCATCAACTTCCTACCGATCACGCCCGGGAGTTTCTATCTCGGCGCACGCCCCGACTCGATCATGAAGAGCTGGAACATCATGACCGCCGCGCGCGGCGGCCCGCCGACGCTCTGGCAATCCGTTCACTACAGCACGCTGGCGCTTGCGAATCCCGTGCAGGCCAATGCATGGCTGACGGCGAATCCCGGCTTCAATCCCGACGGCGGAGATTCCAAAACGCAGATGGTGCAGTGGATCCGTTCGCTGGGCGTGCTGGGAACCATGGACACGACCGTCCATGCGGACACGCCGTGCTACGCCGTCTTTGCGAACGCTGGAGTGCGCCGCTACATCGCGTGGAACCCGGAGACCGTGCAGCGCACCGTTCGCTTCAGCGACGGCTACAGCATGTGCGTCGCCGCGGGAGCGACCATGTACAGCCCGGCGAGCACGCCGGGGACAACCTGCCCCTGCCGCGCCGATTTCAACACCACGGGTACGGTGACGGTGCAGGACATCTTTGATTTCCTGGCTGGCTGGTTCACGCATGACCCACATTCGGACATCAACGCCGACAGCGCGATCACCGTGCAGGACATCTTTGATTTTCTGGCGATGTGGTTTGCCGGTTGTTCGTAACGAGCTGATGCCCGTTCACAATCCGGCGCGACTCTCAGAATGATGTCCGCCAACGACAAACCCCCGCGAGTCGCGGGGGTTCATCAAAGCGGAGAGGAAGGGATTCGAACCCTTGAAACGGTTGCCCGTTTACGCGATTTCCAGTCGCGTTCCTTCAGCCGCTCGGACACCTCTCCGGGGTGCTGGTTTCTGCTGGCGGAAGTGGGGGCAAGTGTAGCACGCAGCCGCCCCGTCTTCCTTGGCTCAAGGTCCACCGATTATCGGCCCGATGCCCGCGCCTGTTCACTCGCAATCATCGCCGGAAACGCCGGTTTCGCCCCCCGATCCACCACCCGCACCCACACCCAGTCCAGCAGCCGCACCCCCGCATACCCCGGCACGACGCACCGCCCGATCAGCCACCCCGCCGCGCCGCCCACCACCACATCCGTTGGCCAGTGCGCATCAAAGAGCACGCGCCCGAATCCCACCAGCAGCGTCAGCCCCAGCATCACCCAGCGCAGCCGCGGATAGAGCGTCGCGATGAAGACGCTCAGTGTCGCCGCGAAGAGTGTGTGGCTGCTCGGCATGGACCAAAGATCCGCCCCCGCGCCCGCTTTGGTATCCCACGCATGGACAAGCACAGTCTTCCCCTGCACCACGATCGGATACTCGCCCCACGGCGTGAGAAACGTGTTCGGATCATCAAACTGCGCCCGCGGCCGCGGCCTTCCAATCAGCATCTTCCCGCCCGTCGAAACCACCTGCGCAATCGCCAGCGCAAGCCCCAGATCCAGCAACCGCCGCCGCCGCGCCGCATCCTGCAACCACACGATCAGCACCGTCACGACGATCGCAACCCCCTGCCCATACTGTTGCCAAGCGAACAGCTCGCGCGAGATGTCCCCTTTCAGCGACACTGCCACCCGCGCTGCCGCTTCCGAGAGCGTCCGATCAAACGGATGCACCACAAAGAACCCGCCCACCATCACCACCAGCGGCCAAAACCACCGAGGCAACCGCCGTGTCTGTTTCGCAGTC